>JASBRX010000025.1 GCA_030149245.1 Sphingomonas bacterium | reverse complement strand
CATGCTCGTCGTGGGCGTGGTGGGCGTCGTGGCTGGCGGCGCTCATTTCAGGACTCCGAGCAGATAGACGAACGAGAAGACGCCGATCCAGACGACGTCCAGGAAGTGCCAGAACATCGACAGGCACATTACGCGGCGCTTGTTCGCGGCGATCAGCCCATGCTTGCCGAGCTGGATCATCAGGGTCACCAGCCAGATGATCCCGAAGGTCACGTGCAGCCCGTGGGTCCCGACCAGCGTGAAGAAGGCCGACAGAAAAGCGCTGCGCTGCGGCGTCGCGCCAAGTTCGATCAGATGGTGGAACTCGTATAGCTCGATGCTCAGGAAGGCGAGGCCGAAAAGGCCGGTGATCGCCAGCCAGAACTGAGTCCCCTTCACCTTACCCTGCTGCATCTGGAGTACGGCGAAGCCATAGGTGATCGACGAAAAGAGCAGCATCGCGGTGTTGAGCGCGATCAGTTTCAGGTCAAACAGATCCTTGGGCGCCGGTCCCGCGGCATAATTGCCGCCGAGCACCGCATAGCAGGCGAACAGGATCGCGAAGATGAGGCAGTCGCTCATCAGATAGATCCAGAAGCCCAGCATCGTGCTGTGCCCTTCGGGATGGGGATGCTCGTCGAGTTCGTAGAAGGCGGGCGCTTCGCCCGCGGCGGGGATGGTGGTGCTGCTCATCGATCAGGCTCCGGCCGCCGCAAGCTGGCGGGTGCGCGCATCCTCGACCTCGGCCACCGTCGCGGCGGGGATATGGAAATCGCGCTTGTAGTTGAAGGTGTGGGCGATCGCGCCGCCGACCAGGCCGACGAAGCCCAGCGCGGCGAGCCACCAGATATGCCAGACGAGCGCGAAACCCATCACCAGGCTGATCCCCGCAAGGATGATCCCGGCGCCGGTGTTGCTCGGCATATGGATGTCGCGGAAGCCGCCGACCGGGCGCTCGGCACCGCGCGTCTTCATGTCGTGCCACGCGTCGAGCGAGTGGATCACCGGCGTGAAAGCGAAATTATAGTCGGGCGGCGGCGAACTGGTGGCCCATTCGAGCGTGCGGCCGCCCCACGGATCGCCGCTTTCGTCGCGCAGCTCGTCGCGCTTCCAGATGCTGACCGCAAACTGGACGAGCATGGCGGCGATCCCCACCGCGATGACGGCTGCACCGATGGCGGCGATCACGAACCAGATTTGCAGGCTCGGGTCGTCGAACACGCGCATCCGGCGGGTCACGCCCATCAGGCCCAGGATATAAAGCGGCATGAAGGCGAGCCAGAAGCCGACGACCCAGCACCAGAAGCTGATCTTGCCCCAGAAGACGTCGAGCTTGAAGCCGAAGGCCTTGGGCCACCAATAGTTGATCGCCGCGAACAGGCCGAACAGGACGCCGCCGATGATGACATTGTGGAAATGCGCGATCAGGAACAGCGAGTTGTGCAACACGAAGTCGGCGGGCGGCACCGCGAGCAGCACGCCGGTCATCCCGCCGACCACGAAGGTCAGCATGAAGGCCACCGTCCACATCATCGGCAGGTCGAAACGGATGCGGCCGCGGTACATGGTGAACAGCCAGTTGAAGAGCTTGGCGCCCGTCGGGATAGAGATCACCATCGTCGTGATCCCGAAGAAGCTGTTGACGCTCGCGCCCGATCCCATGGTGAAGAAATGGTGCAGCCAGACGAGGTAGCTCAGGATCGTGATGACGATCGTCGCATAGACCATCGAGGTATAGCCGAAGAGCTTCTTGCCCGAAAAGGTCGAGGTCACTTCGCTGAACACGCCGAACAGCGGCAGGATCAGGATATAGACTTCGGGGTGCCCCCAGATCCAGATCAGGTTCACATACATCATCGGCGATCCGCCGAAGTCGTTGGTGAAGAAGTTGGTGCCGAGATAGCGGTCGAGCGTCAGCAGCGCGAGCACCGCGGTCAGCACCGGGAAGCTGGCGACGATCAGGATGTTGGCGCACAGCGACGTCCAGGTGAACACCGGCATCTTCATCAGGCCCATGCCCGGCGCGCGCAGCTTCAGAATGGTGACGATCAGGTTGATGCCGGACAAGGTCGTGCCGACGCCCGCTATCTGGAGCGACCAGATATAATAATCGACGCCGACATTGGGGCTGTAGGTAATCCCCGATAGCGGCGGATAGGCGAGCCAGCCGGTCTGCGCATATTCGCCGACGAACAGCGACACCATCGTCAGCGCCGCGCCCGCCGCGGTCATCCAGAAGCTGAAATTGTTGAGGAACGGGAAGCTGACGTCGCGCGCGCCGATCTGGAGCGGGACGACATAGTTCATCAGGCCGGTGATGAACGGCATCGCCACGAAGAAGATCATGATCACGCCGTGCGCGGTGAAGATCTGGTCGTAATGGTGCGCGTTCAGATAGCCTTCGGACCCGCCGAACGCCATCGCCTGCTGCAACCGCATCATGATCGCGTCGGCAAAGCCGCGCAGGAACATGATCAGGCCCAGGATCATGTACATGATCCCGATCTTCTTGTGGTCCACGGTCGTGAACCACTCCTTCCACAAATAGCCCCACAGGCGATATTTGGTGAGCAGCGCCAGCATCGCGATGCCGCCGATCGCGACCACCGCGAAGGTGACGATCAGAATCGGTTCGTGCAGCGGGATCGAGTCGAGCGACAGGCGGCCGAAGATCGGATCGACCGACGGGGCGGGATGCGCAATGGGATCGGACACGGGCTTGCTCAGCTTTCCGGAAGGGCGGGAATGTCGGTCATCGCGGTACGCGCGACCGGCGGGGTCGACTGGCGCACGCGCGACAGGCCGGCGCCGGTCAGCGGGGCGCTGTCCACCGGCTTGGGATCGGGACCGGTCATCGGCACCATCGGCGTGGTACAGACGGCGGCGACATAGCGGGTGTTGAGCGTCGGCAGCGTGCCGCGCGCGGCGAACTTGTCATAGGCGAGGTCGCGGACATTATAGGTGCCGGCAAGGCCCAGCCCGCCGCGCGCGTCGATCGCCATCATGTCGTGCATGCACATCTTGCCCGGCTCGACGCACAGGTTGACGACGCGGTCGAACAGGTTCGGCTCGACCTGGGCAAAGCGGCGCACCGGCTCCTTCTCACTCGGCTTTTCGAGCTTGAGATAGGTCGCGCGGTCGAGCGGCGTGGCATTGCCCTTCACCTGCGCCACCCAGGCGTCGAACTGGCCGCGCTCCATGCTCTTGGCGGCGAAGCGCATGTTGGAGAAGCCGGCACCCGAATAATTGGCGGAGAAGCCGACGAAATTGCCGGTTTCGTTGAAAATGCCGTGCAGCTTGGTCTCCATGCCCGGCATCGCGTATATCTGGCCTGCCAGCGCCGGGATGTAGAAGCTGTTCATCACCGTGGACGACGCGATGCGGAAGCGGATCGGGCGATCCACCGGCGCGGCGAACTCGTTGACCGTGGCGATCCCCTGTTCGGGGTAGATGAACAGCCATTTCCAGTCGAGCGCAACGACCTGAACCTCCAGCGGCTTTTCGCGGTCGGTCTCGGGAGCGCCCGGCCCCTTGGCCTCAGCGGCGGCAAGCGGGCGGTACGGGTCGAGCAAATGCGTGCCGACCCAGGTCAGCGCGCCAAGGCAGATGATGATCAGCAGCGGCGCGGCCCAGATCACCAGCTCCAGCTGAGTCGAATGGTCCCAATCGGGATCATAGGTCGCGTCCTGGTTCGCCGCGCGATATTTGAAGGCGAAAAAAACCGTCAGCGCCATCACCGGCACGATGATCAGCAGCATGAGGGCGGTGGAGATCATCACCAGATTGCCCTGTTGTCGCGCGACCTCTCCGGCAGGGTCGAGGACGACCAACCCGCAGCCGCCAAGCAGGGGCAGCAACGACAGCGCGGCAATCGATCTGAGGCGGCGGACTCGGGACGGTTTCTGGGCCATGATCCGCCGCCTAGGCCTACCGGTCGGACCCGCCCATTGGACATTTTGTCCAATCCCCGTGAGGCGCATAATAGCGCAGGGCGTTGACGCTGCCGGAAGTCCGACGACTCCCGCGCGCCGATATGCAGGATGACCGAATGACCGCCGAGACCGTCCCCACGACCGAAGCCGAACGCGACGCACGGGCGGTCAATAGCGATGGTCCGCGCGACGGGCACAAGATTGCCCCCGGCGAGATCGCGATCGGCGTGATCATCGGGCGCACGTCCGAATTCTTCGACTTCTTCGTTTATGCCATCGCGTCGGTGCTGGTGTTCCCGTCGCTGGTGTTTCCGCATCTCGATCCGCTGCAGGGAACGCTTTGGTCCTTCGCGATCTTCGCGCTCGCCTTTGTCGCGCGGCCGGTGGGCACGATGATCTTCACCGCAATCGACCGCGCCTATGGTCGCGGGGCAAAGCTCACCATCGCACTGTTCCTGCTCGGCGGGTCGACCGCAGCGATCGCCTTCCTCCCCGGCTATGCGTCGATCGGCGTCGGATCGGCGCTGCTGCTCGCACTGTTCCGCATGGGCCAGGGCGTGGCGCTGGGCGGATCGTGGGACGGCCTCGCCTCGCTGCTCGCGCTCAATGCGCCGGAGGGGAAGCGCGGCTGGTATGCGATGGTGCCGCAGCTGGGCGCACCGCTCGGCCTGATCGTGGCCAGCCTGCTCTTCATGTTCCTGATCGCCGCGTTGCCCGCGCAGGATTTCCTCGACTGGGGCTGGCGCTACCCCTTCTTCGTCGCCTTTGCGATCAACGTCGTGGCTTTGTTCGCACGGCTGCGCATCGTGGTGACCCCCGAATATGCGACCCTGTTCGAGCGACGCGAGTTGCAACCCGCGCCGATGACCGAGACGATCCGCTCGGAATGGCGCACGATCATCCTCGGTGCGTTCGCCCCGTTGGCGAGCTTTGCCATGTTTCACATGGTCACCGTGTTCCCGCTGTCCTGGGTGTTCCTCTACACCGAGGAATCGCCGGTCCGCTTCCTCGCGATCGAGGCGGTTGCCGCGGCACTCGGCGTCGGCGCGATCATCGCATCGGGCTATCTGGCCGACCGGGTCGGGCGCCGCACCGTGCTCGCCGCCACCGCCGCCGCCATCGCCGCGTTCAGCGGCTTCGCGCCGCAGCTGCTGGAAATGGGTGAGGCAGGCGAAGCGGCGTTCATGCTGCTCGGCTTTGCCTTGCTCGGCCTGTCGTTCGGCCAGTCATCCGGCGCGCTGTCGGCCAGCTTCCAGCAGCGGCACCGCTATACGGGATCATCGCTGACCTCCGACCTTGCCTGGCTGTTCGGCGCGGGCTTCGCGCCGCTCGCTGCATTGTGGCTGTCGGCCGAGTTCGGCCTGCTCGCGGCGGGTGCCTATCTGCTGTCCGGCGCCGTCGGCACGCTGGTAGCACTGTGGCTCAACCGCGAGCTTGGCCGCACGATCGACTGAGCGCGATCACGCGGCGCGGACGTTCCCGGCTTCCGCGCCGTGGCTCGCGATCCATTGCGCCAGGCGCGCCAGCCGCAGCGCGCTGGTGAAGACCAGCCCGATCCGCTCACCGCGGACCCAGCGGACATGCGCGCCCAGCGTGCCGATGCCGGCAATGTCGATCTCCACCCCCTGCCCCAGTTCCACCGGCAAGTCGGTTTCGACCTTCGCGCCGCCCTGTGACAGGTCGATGAGCGGCACCAGATGCCAGACCGCACCGATCCGCAACCGCGCGCGGAGTTGCGTCGTCACGCGGGGACAGCGCGGCAGCTGGTCGGGGAGCAGCACATGATGGGTGTGCAAATAGTTGTGCACGTCGATCGGCGCGTCAAAGGCGATCCCCGCCTGCCCCGCCTGCGCCCAGCGCACCACCCCGCCTACGGGATCGCACACCTTGGGCTCGATCCGCACCCGCGTGCCGGGTTCGAGCGGGGCGTAGAGTTCGAGCATCATGCCGCCCGACCCGATGTTGCGGATCAGGCAAAGATGCTGCGCGCCCTGATCGGTCAGCAGGCGTGCGACCTGAAACAAGGTGGTCATCCGTTCGTCAGCGCGGCGATCTTCGCCAGCGTGCAGCGTCGGTTCCGACACAGTATCGACGGTCACGGGCAGTGCTCCCGCGAGCATGCGTTCACCGAAGAAAGAGTGCTCGCAGCTCCAGCTCCGGCCCTATAGCTCCCGGCAATAGGTTACCCACAACATCGCTAGCGAAGCGTCACCGGAACTGGATAAGGCCAGATTAGCGATACAACCGCTGCTGCGCCGGCACCGCAATGACGCGATCCGGCTTGACAATGCCGCGCAAACCCCCGATTTCGGCGCGCCTCGCGGGTGTAGCTCAATGGTAGAGCAGGAGCTTCCCAAGCTCACGACGAGGGTTCGATTCCCTTCACCCGCTCCAGCTTGCATCCGCCGCGCGATTGTCCCACCAAATGTCCGTCATTTGGGGAGAAGCACGATGCGCATGGTCTTGATCGCGGCACTGCTGGCAACAACTGCTCCGGCCTTTGCGCACCGGCACCCCGATCCCGCCCCGCCGACCCAGTCGAAGCCGGTTCCCAAGGAGGACCTGCTCAAGCCCCCGGCCGATGCCGCCGAATATGTCGTCGTATCCGAAGCCGGGCAGCATGGCAGCCAGTGGCGCTGGCAGCTGCCGGACGGGCGCGTCGCCTATCGCTGGTCGCAGGAGTTGCGCGGCTGGATCACCGAGATGGATCAGGTGACGACCTTCGCCAAGGACGGCAGCATTCAGGCGCTGACGGTGCGCGGCGTCACCATGTCGGGCGACGCGGCGGAGGAGTATCGCGTCGCCAATGGCCGCGCGACATGGAAGACCGCGACCGATGCCGGAGAAGCGGCGGCGGGCGGATGGTACATCCCGGCGGGCGGGGTCGGCATCGCCTCAGCGCCGATCATTGATGCGCTCGCGGCGGCGGGCGATGCCGGCGTCGGATTCCTCCCCGGCGGACGCGGGCGCATGACCTTCGGCGGTACGCAGGTTATCCAGGGGCCAGGCGGGCCCAAGACCGTCCAGCTCGCCTTCATCAGCGGCATCCTGCCCTCCCCCATCCCCGTCTGGCTGGACGACAAGAAGCGCTATTTCGCCGATATCAGCTTCATCTCGGTGATTCCGAAGGGATATGAGGGCGCGCTCAAGCAGCTGCGCGACGCGCAGGACGCAGAGACCGCGAAGGCGGTGACGACGATCGCCAAGCGCTTCCTCGATCCCGCCGCTAAGGCCCCGGTGCTGTTCGACAATGTCCGCCTGTTCGACGCGGACAAGGGCGTATTTCTGGCCGACCGCGCGGTGCTGGCGCAGGATGGCAAGATCGCGGCGATCGGCGCCGCGGGCTCGCTCAAGGCCCCCGCCGGCGCGCGCACGATCGATGGGCGCGGCAAGACATTGGTGCCCGGCATCTGGGACAGCCATCTCCATATCGGCGATGACTGGAGCGTGCTGTCGAACATGGCGAACGGCATCACCAGCTTTCGCAGCCCCGGCACCAATTTCGACCGCGCGGTCGAGGCGACCAAGCGGCGCAGCGACGGCACGCTGCTGATGGGCGAGCCGTTCATCTCGGTCATCATCGACAAGAAGGATCCGCTGGCCGCACAGGGCGCGGAAGTGGTCAGCAGCGTCGAGGAGACGATCGCCACCGTCCGCCGGATCAAGCAGGCCGGGCTGTGGGGCGTCAAATTCTACACCTCGATGAACCCAGCGTGGATCGCGCCCGCGGCCGCCGAGGCACACCGACTGGGGCTACACGTTCATGGCCATGTCCCGGCGACGATGAAGCCGAGCGAGGCGGTCGCCGCCGGCTATGACGAGCTCACCCATCTCAATTTCGTGGTGATGGAGTCGATGCCCAAGGACGTGATCGACAAGGCGAATACCCGCCAGCGAATGGAAGGGCCGGCGCGCTACTTCAAGGATGTCGACCTGAACGCGCCGCTGATGACCGGCTTCGTCGCCGATCTGGCGGGGCGCAAGACCGTGGTCGATCCGACCATCGTCATTTTCGAGGGCATGCTGACCCAGGACGGCGGCACGCCGCATCCGGCCTATGCCCCCTATATGGGGATCATTTCGCCCGTCATCGAGCGGTCGGCCTTCACCAGCGGCGGCTATCCGCTGGTCGAGGGGCTGACGCGGGACGATTACCGCAAGAGCTATGCAAAGATGGTCGAACTGGTCGGGCGGCTGCACAAGGCCGGGGTACCGGTGGTCGCGGGCACCGATGGCTGGGGCATCGAACTGGTCCGCGAGCTGGAAATCTACCAGCAGGCCGGGTTCACCCCCGCCGAAGCGCTGCAGAGCGCGACCATCGTCCCCGCGCGCGTGGTTGGTGTCGATGAACGGACCGGATCGATCGCGGTGGGCAAGGAGGCCGACATGGTGCTGGTCGACGGCGACCCCTCGACCGAGCTGGGCGCGCTGCGCCGCGTCGTCACCGTGGTCAGCGACGGCTATGTCATGGATGCCGCCGAACTGCGCAAGGCGGCTGGGTATAGCGGGATGCCGAAATAACGATGGCAGCGGGGGCGGGTTGGCGCCCCCGCTGAGCTTACTCCACCGTGACCGACTTCGCGAGGTTGCGGGGCTGGTCGACGTCCGTACCCTTCGCCACCGCGACATGGTACGCCAGCAACTGCACCGGCACCGCATAGACGATCGGCGCGATCAGCGGGTGGACGCGGGGCATCTCGATCGTCGCGAGGCAGTTGTCGCCCGCTGCTGCGATCCCTTCAGCATCGGAGATCAGTACGACCTTGCCGCCGCGCGCCTGCACTTCCTGCATGTTGCTGACGGTCTTTTCGAACAGCGGGCCGCTGGGTGCGATCACAATGACCGGGACGTTCTCGTCGATCAGCGCGATCGGGCCGTGCTTCATCTCGCCCGCAGCATAGCCCTCGGCGTGGATATAGCTGATTTCCTTGAGCTTCAGTGCCCCTTCCATCGCCAGCGGATAATCGGTCCCACGCCCGAGATAGAGCACGTCGCGCGCGCCCGCGACGCTGCCGGCCATCGCCTCGATCGCCTCGTCGCGGCTGAGCGCGTCGTTGAGCGCGGCCGGGGCTTCGGCGAGGTGAAGGACGATCTCCTTCTCCTCCTCGCGCGTCATCCGGCCCTTGGCCTTGGCGAGGTTGGCGGCGAGCGCGGCAAGGACCGCGAGCTGGCAGGTGAACGCCTTGGTCGATGCGACGCCGATCTCCGGCCCGGCATGGGTGGGCAGCAACAGGTCGGCCTCACGCGCCATGGTGCTCGTCGGCACGTTGACGACGGCGGCGATGGTCTGCCCCTCCGCCTTGGCGTGGCGCAGCGCGGCGAGCGTGTCAGCGGTCTCGCCCGACTGGCTGATCACGATCATGAGGCCACCCGGTTCCATAACCGGTGCGCGGTAGCGGAACTCGGATGCCACATCGATGTCGACCGCGACGCGCGCGAACTGCTCGAACCAGTATTTGGCGACCATCCCGGCATAGAAGCTGGTGCCGCACGCGACGATGGTGACGCGGCGGATCGCGGACAGGTCGAATTCGGGGATCGGAAGCGTCACTTCCTCTTCCAGTCGCTGGAGATAGCCGCGCAGCGTCTGCGCGACGACGATCGGCTGTTCGTAGATCTCCTTCGCCATGAAGTGGCGGTGATTGCCCTTGTCGATCAGCTGGCCCGATGCGCCCGAATTGACGATCGGGCGTTCGACCGCGTTATTCTCGACGTCATAGACCTGTGTGCCGTCGCGGGTGAGGACGACCCAGTCGCCTTCCTCCAGGTACGAGATGCGCTGCGTCAGCGGTGCGAGCGCGAGCGCGTCGGAGCCTAGATAGGTCTCCCCTTCCCCGTAACCGACCACCAAAGGCGAGCCGAGCCGCGCGCCGATCAGCATGTCGGGATGGCTGCGGAACAGGATGGCGAGCGCGAAGGCGCCGTGCAGGCGTGGGAGCACCGCCTTGACCGCCGCGACGGGATCGAGCCCCGCCTCGACCTGCTCGCTCACCAGATGCGCGACGATCTCGGTGTCGGTCTCGCTCTCGAACACGCGTCCGCGCGCCAGCAGTTCCTCGCGCAGCGGCTTGAAATTCTCGATGATGCCATTGTGGACCAGCGCGACCTCACCCGTCGCGTGCGGGTGGGCGTTGCTGGTGGTCGGGCCGCCATGCGTTGCCCAGCGCGTATGCGCGATTCCGACATGGCCGGGCAGCGGGTCCTCGGCCAGCACCTTGCCCAGGTTGACGAGTTTACCCGAAGCGCGGCGGCGCTGAATGCCACCGTCCACAATGGTGGCGATGCCGGCCGAGTCATAGCCGCGATATTCGAGCCGCTTGAGGCCGTCGAGCAGCCGGTCGGCAACATCTTCGCGGCCCAGGATTCCAACGATTCCACACATGGGGTCTGCTCTCGACTCTAGAGGGTATAGGGGACGCGGATGCCCGGCATATTGGCCGGGAAATCCTTCGTGTTACGGGTGACAAGGACGCGACCGCGCAGCATCGCGGTGGCTAGGATGACGGCATCGGGCGAGCGCAACCGCTGACGTTCCCGACGCAGACTGGCGGCGCGGGTCGCGATCTCTACGTCCATTTCGTCGATGCCGAAGCCCGACAGCAGAATTTCCGCGCGGCGGAGGCCCTCCCCCGATCCCTTGGACAGCACTTCGATCCACACCATGCGGCTGATCCACGCGCGCGCGCCGCCCGACGTCGCGCGGCGCAGTTCGTCGCGCGCAGGCTCCAGGCCCTTGAGCGCGTCGATCAGGATGTTCGAATCGAACGAAAATCCGCTCACTTGGCGGGCTTCTTCGGCTCTGGATAACGGCCCTTGCTCATGTCGAGATAGATTTGGCGCTGGCGATCATCCTCGGCATCGAACAAATCCGGGAACTCGGCCTTCACCTCTTCATAGTCATCGTCCCAAGGTCGGGTCCACGACGCCCGCTCGCGCCGCTGCCATTCGACGGCGTCACCGATATCATCGCGATCCTTCCACGCACCGAACCCGATTTCCAGCCAGTCTTGGGGTGCCTCAGCCTTGTACGCCGCAACCGCCTCCCGCAGAACCGATGCGCGCGATTTGCCCAGCTCGGCAGCGCGCTGGTCGAGCCATTTGATGTCCTCATCGGGCAGATCGGCAAGGATGCGGGTCATTGATATACCGATATCATATCATGATATCATGTCAATGCGGGAAGTTGGTATCAACGAAGCTGCGCATGAATTCGACCGGGTCGGGCTCATGGCCCTGGGCGGCGATGAACTTCGCGCGGCCCTTGGTCCAAACCTCGTTGATCGCGCCCGCCATGCCGTCAGGGAACTGCATCCGCTGAACCACGATGCTGCGCCAGTTGCCGGTTGCGCCGAACATCGCGTGGAAGCTGGATTCCTGCGCGGTCAGCGCCGCGTCGCTCTCTGCATCCAGTTCGCCGATGGCGTCGAGGACGTACGCGTCGAGCAGGCGGAGAAACGGCTTGCCTTCGTAGATGTCGCTCATTTCGCTGCCTTTCGTGCCGCCATCGCCGCGCGGAACCGCTTCGCCCAGCCGACGCGCGCGGTCTGTTCGGGGCGGACCAGCGCCAGCGCGTCGGCCTCAACATCCTTGGTCACTACCGAACCCGCGCCGACGATTGCGCCGTCACCGATGCTCACGGGCGCGACGAGCGCGCTGTTTGATCCGACAAACGCGCCTGCGCCGATCACCGTCGGATATTTGAAGAACCCGTCATAGTTGCACGTAATCGTCCCCGCGCCGATATTGGCACCCTCCCCCACCTGCGCATCGCCGAGATAGGTGAGGTGGTTGGCCTTGGCACCCTTGCCCAGCACCGCTTTCTTGGTCTCGACGAAATTGCCGACCTTGCTCTTCTCGCCCAGCATCGTGCCGGGGCGCAGCCGGGCATAGGGGCCGACCTCTGCGCCGGTCGCGATCGTCGCACCCTCGATATGGCAGAAGGCGCGGATGGTGACGCCGTCCGCTATAGTCACACCGGGGCCGAACACCACATTTGGCTCCACGGTGACGTCGCGGCCCAGCTTCGTGTCGTGCGCGAACCAAACGGTGTCGGGTGCAATCAGCGTTGCGCCATCGGCCATCGCTGCTGCGCGGCGGGCGGTCTGCCAACGGTCCTCGGCATAGGCCAGCTCGGCGCGGCTGTTGATCCCGATCACCTCGTCGGCGTCGGTTTCGACCACCACCGCGCGGTCGCCATCGGCCAGTGCGAGCATGACGATGTCGGGGAGATAATATTCGCCCGCCGCATTGTCGTTGCCGACCCGGTCGAGCAGCGGCCACAGGTCCGCCGCGCGCACAGCAGTCACCCCGGAATTGCACAGATCGACTGCGCGTTCCGCTTCGCTCGCGTCCTTATACTCGACCATCTTGGCAATGGCGCCGTCGCCATCGGCGATGATCCGGCCGTAAGCCTTTGCATCGTCGGGGCGGAAGCCGAGCACCGCCACGCGCGGGGCATCGGCCGCGTCGAGCCGCGCCGCCATCGCCGCGATGGTCTGCGCCGACAGGAAGGGCGTGTCACCGAACGCGACGATCACGGTGCCGTCAAACCCGGCCAGCGCGTCGCGTGCCATCAGCGTGGCGTGCGCGGTGCCGAGCTGTTCGGCCTGATGTGCGATTTTGACGCCCAGCGGCGCGACCGCCGCCTCGACCTGTTCACGCCGCGCGCCGACCACCACCACCTTCTCCGCTGCGCCCGCCGCGGTGAAGGCGTCGGTCAGGTGCAGCAGCATCGGTCGGCCGGCAATCGGGTGCAGCACCTTGTGCGTGTCGGACTTCATCCGCGTCCCGCTTCCGGCGGCAAGGATGATCGCGGCGATCGGCTTGGTCATGTGAACTCCCCTGAGCCGCGCCCCTGCCACGATCATGTTGCAATTTCCATAGCGGCACCGGCATTTAGCGCGATGACCGATTTTCCGTTCGATATCGTCGGGTTCGACCTTGATGGCACGCTGCTCGACACCAGCGCCGACCTGCTCGCCGCGACCAACCATGCGCTTGCGCTGGTGGATCGCCCCACCCTCGCGCCCGACCGGATCAGGACGATGATCGGCGGCGGGGCGAAGAACATGCTCAAACATGGGCTGGAGGAATCGGGCGGCTATGACCAAGACGTCATGGGTCGGGCCTATCCGGCGCTGCTGGAGTTCTACGGCGAAAATCTGTCGCATGGCACGGTGCCGTTCGCTGGGCTGACCGAAGCGCTGGACGATCTGGAGGCGCGCGGGGTGAAGCTCGCCATCGTCACCAACAAGTTCGAGCAGTTCGCGACCCGGCTAGTGCGGGAGGTCGGGATCGACCACCGCTTTGCCTGCGTCATCGGCGGCGACACGATGGGGCGCGGCAATGCCAAGCCGGCCGCCGCGCCGATCCACGAGATGATCGCCCGCTGCGGCGGCGGGCGCGCGGCCTTTGTCGGCGATTCGATCTACGATATCATGGCTGCGAAGAATGCGGGAATCCCGAGCATCGCGGTCAGCTTCGGTTTCCTGATGCAGCCGGTCGCGGAGCTCGGCGCGGATGCCGTGATCGACGGCTATGGCGAACTCGTGCCAACGCTTATCCGGCTGGGCGATAGCCTTTCCGCCACTTCGTCCACAGGTGCCGCGCCAGCATGAGCGGCGGCATGCGCAGCCAATGGCCGCGCAGGTAAAAGGCGGATTCGGTCAGCTTGCGCGTGCGCTGCCCCCAGCCGTCCCGCGCGAGCAGGCGGCGGACATAGACTCGATCTGCCAGAGTCACCGCGGCCCCTTCGCCAAACAGATAAGCCGATAATCGCAACGACCGCTCGACCTCCCGCGTCAGGCCATGCTGCGCCGCGCAGGCCGCGAGGGCGAGGTCGAACTCCATCCCGCCAAACTCGCCGCGCAGGCAGTGAATGTCCCACAAATTACGCAGTCCCCCCTGCAGGTCGCCGTCCGCGAACAGATGCGCCGCCGCATGCACGATCATCCCCTCGGGCGGCAGCACCGACAGCCCATTGCCCAGCGGCACCGCGCTGGCGATCAGCGCCGCTGCATCGGGCGTCACACGCGCGGTCAGCGGCAGGATCGTGTGGTGGACATCGATCATCCGGTCGCGTGTCCGATGGATCAGCGGTGGCAGCTCGTGCATCCAGCGGCGATAATAGGCGTCGTCATAGGGGTCGGGCTTGACCCATTCCCATCCGGCGGAAAGCAGCAGCGCCTCTGCCTCCTCGATCCGATCACGCGGCACGAGGATGTCGAGATCGCCGATCTGCCGCCCCTGCCCCGCCGCGAGGCCGCTTGCGACAAAGGCGGTCCCCTTGAGCAGCACCACCGGCATCCCGCTAGGCGCCAGCGCACGCCGCGCCATCTCCGCTTCCCACAGCGCCGCCATCCGCCCCTGCTCCGCCGCCGCGCGCGCGTCTGCCAACACCCGCGCCGCCGCCTCGGGGATCTCCAGCCCTTCAACCCGATACGCCAGCGACCCGATAAGCGTCTCGGCCCGCGCCGCGCACAACAGCGCGGTCCAGCCCGCAGCGTCCAGCGCCAGCACCGACGCCGGATCGCGCAGAGCGCGGGCGACCAGCGCGCCGCTCACGTCAGTTCTCCCCAGAGCCGCTCGACCAGCGCAATCGCACCGTCGGTGTCGGGATAGTCGATCGCCCGCGCTGGAACGCCGCGCACCAGCCCGGTCAGCGCGTCAAACCCGGCTTCGCCCAGCGCGACATAGTTGGTCGATGCTTGCGTCAGCCGCACGAAACACTCGCTCGGCTCGACTGGGCGCTCGGCGACCTGATGGCCGAACGCCGGGAACAGGATCAGCGCCGGTCGCGCAGGCGCATCCATCGCGGCAATTGCGCGCGCGTCGGGGACGAGGTGGCGAATGTCGCCCTTTGGGGTGCCCTTCAGCAACGGCCCCCAGCGCGCATCGGGCAATGCCGATTCCATCACCCCGATCGCCTCATTCTTGAGGCTGATCAGGCGCGGAAAGCCGTGCAGCATTCCCGTCGCCGGATCGAGCAGCGCGAACTCGTCCCCCATCAGCCGCCACCCGCGCGCCATCAGCAATGCGGCGAGCGTCGACTTGCCCGCCCCACTCTCCCCGGTCATCACCAGCGCGCGGCCGTCCTTCTCGACCGCCGACGCGTGCAGCAACAGGTAACGCCGCTGGCCCAGCGCCATCTGCAGATTCATCGCCATTTCCGCTGCCAGCACGCCCTGCGCGAGTGGTAGAGGCGCCGCCTCCGGGATCACGAAATCGCCGCCAAGATGCACCGCCGGACGAAGCCAGCGCCGCCACGGACGCGCGGCAAACAGCCGCACGGTGAAATCGGGAATGCCGTCCCGTGGCTGCGGATAGTCGCGGTAGAGGTCGTCCAGCACCGCGATCGGCGCGCGCCAGTCGCTGCCGATGCGGAAGCCGACCGTGCCGATGCGAAGCGTGGTGGAATGGCGCATCAGAAGCGTTCCACCAGACCCGACGCCACCAGCTCGTCGATCCGCGCCGCGAGTGCTTCACGATCCGGATCGATCAGATCGAAGCGCTCGGACAGCGCCGCCAGCGCCTGATCCAGCGTCAATGGCTCGGCCAGCAGCTCCAGCAATTCCGGCACCGGCGAATCCACCAGATGTGTAATCCCCGACGCGCGGTGATAGATCAGCGTCAGCGCATCGAGCGGCTCGATCCGCAGCGTCGCGGCGGGCGCGGCGCGATACCGGGTCACGTCTCTGTCGCTCAGCATAGCTGAGCGAAGGCGGCGCCGGCCCCCGACCCCCCCCCGCCCCCCCTAGGCTTTGTTTTGTGGGGGGGGGGGGTGGGGGGGGGGGGCCGGCACCGCCAGTCAGCACCACTGAAAAAACCTTACCCGCGCGGCATCTGAAGCGATGCGAAACAGGTAAAGCCGCTGGTACCGCGCTGCAGCCGGCGGATGTAATTGGTGTAAGCGCGGCTCTGGTCATAGGTCGTGCCAGGCAGGTTCGCGCCGTTCAGCGCCTGCTTGACCTCTTCGCCCTTGAAGTTGCGGCCGGCGGGCGGGAACGCACCGGGCGTGCCGGCCGGGACCAGCGAGCCGTCGGCCGCGATGTAGTTGCCCGCACGCCCGGCGTCGGGCACCGCAATCTCGCAATTCAGCACCGATCCCGCCGTCTGCGCCAGCGCAGGCTTGATCGATACGATCGCCGACGCACTCGCCGCGCCGAGCATCAGCGCACGGCGGCTCGGGATGTTCGGCGATCCGTCCTTGGGGGGCGTCGTGTCGGCCATATCCGTTCTTCCCTCGCACAACGGCCTTTCACAAGTGTGAATCGCACGCATGATCGGTTAGGCAGGGGGCCATGCCCAGCCTGACCAACCCCCGCACCTTTGCCGCGCTGATCGCGGTTCTCGTCACCGCGATCGTTGCGTGGATCACCGCCGGCCCGCAAGCAGGCGGAATCGCGCTGGTCGGTGCGACCCTCGCGGCACTGATCGCCTCACCCCCGCCGGAGGAGCCGGCCCACGAAATTCCGGGCCCCGACCCCGTCAGCACCGCGCCAGCCGGCGTCGCCGAAGCGATCGAGGCGGTGTTCGAACCGATGCTGCTGGTCGAGGCGCAGCGGGTTGCGGCGGCCAACCGCGCGGCGCGCGCGCTGCTCGGCGAACATATCCTGGGCGAGGATGTGCGCGTTGCGATCCGGCACCCCGCGGCGGCCGAACGGCTGCTCAATCCGGTCGACGGCGCCCCCGGCGGCCCGATCCACCTGGTCGGTCTTGGCACCCGCGACCAGCGCTGGGAGATGCGCGTGCGCGCACTGTCCGGCGGCGCGCGGGTTGTCCATCTGAGCGACCGCACCGGCGCGCATGCCGCGGACCGGATGCGCGTCGATTTCGTCGCCAATGCCAGCCATGAGCTGCGCACCCCGCTCGCCTCGATCCTCGGCTTTATCGAGACGCTTGAGGACGCTGCCGACGATCCCGAAACGCGCGCCCGCTTCCTCAAGGTCATGGATAACGAAGCACGTCGGATGCGGCGGCTGATCGATGATCTCATCTCACTGTCGCGGATCGAGGCGGAGAAATATCGCGCGCCCGACGATGTCGTCGATCTCGCCGCGCTGCTCGCGCAGGTGCGTGACGAGCTGTCCGCGCTCGCTCCGGCGCGCGCTGCGGACATCGCGCTGTCGGTCGAGGATCTGCCTGCGGTGCGCGGTGATCGGGTGCAGCTGTCACAGCTGCTGCACAATATCATCGGCAATGCGATGAAATATGGTCGGGCCGGGACGCCGGTGACCGTATCGCTGGACGCAACCGATTCGGCGATGGTCCGCCTGAGCGTGCGCGACGAGAGCGAAGGCATCGCCCCCGAGCACCTCCCCCGCCTGACCGAGCGATTCTATCGCGTCGATTCGAGCCGCAGCCGCGCCGCGGGGGGGACCGGTCTTGGCCTTGCGATCGTCAAGCATATCGTCGAGCGGCATCGCGGCCGCCTCGACATCACCAGCGTCGTCGGTCAGGGCACGGCGGTCACGATTCTGCTGCCCGTCGCACCGATTCCTGGGACGATGTCATCATAGCGTCACGCAACTGCAACAGACGGCCAGCGCGGGCGGGACCGGCCCCTGTCGCGCGACTCGCAAGACGGCCGGGGGGAATCACGATGCGCAGTTTCACACTGATCGCGCTTTCGGCGCTGGTCTTGTCCGCCTGCGGCGGCGGGGGTCAGGCGTCGCGCGACCAGATCAAGATCGTGGGCTCTTCGACCGTCTATCCCTTCACCACCATGGTCGCCGAGCAGTTCGTGAATTCGAGCAGCTTCAAGGCACCGGTGATCGAATCGACCGGCACCGGCGGTGGCATGAAGCTATTCTGCGCCGGGGTCGGCCCGCAGCATCCCGACATGACCAACGCCTCGCGCCGGATGACCGCGTCGGAATTCGACCTGTGCCAGCGCAATGGCGTGACCGATATCCTGGAGGTTCAGGTCGGCATGGACGGGATCGCGCTGGCCGAATCGACCAGCGGCCCCAAGATCAAGCTGACCCTGGCAGAAGCCTATCGCGCGCTCGCCGCTAACCCGATGGGCAAGCCCAATACGAGCAAGCTGTGGTCGGACATCAACCCGTCGCTGCCAGCGGTGCCGATCTCCGTCATGGGCCCGCCCGCCACCAGCGGCACGCGCGACTCGCTGCATGAGCTGATCATGCACCCCGGCTGCGAAGAGGCCTATCCCGAGGTCAAGGCGATCGAGAAGCAGGACAAGGACAAGGCGACCGAACTGTGCACCCGCGTGCGCGAGGACGGTGCCTATGTCGACTCGGGCGAGAACGACAATCTGATCGTCCAGAAACTGGCCGCCAACCCCAATGCCATCGGCGTGTTCGGCTATTCCTACCTCGAGGAAAACGCGTCGCGGCTGAAGGGCGTGCCGATCAACGGCGTCGAGCCGACGTATGCCACGATTTCCTCGGGTCAGTATCCGGGCGCGCGCGCAATGTTCATCTACGTCAAGAAGCAGCATCTCAAGGCGGTGCCGGGGATCAACGAATTCCTCGCCCAATATACCAAGATGTGGGAACCCGGCGGGCCGTTGACCAAGCGCGGCATGATCGCATCGTCCGACGCGGCACGCACCAAGTCGAGCGAGACGATCGCCCAGGGTCGCGCGATGCAGCGCAGCGACCTTGAGCAGCGCCCCTGAATAGCCCGATCCGTTGTAACGCACCTCATCCAGATAGGCGGCATTGACCGGTGAACGTCTTCGCACTTCTCTTCCTTGTGCTCGGCCTCGGGCTGATCGGCTGGCTGACGGCACGCGCGCGCGCCGCGCGCATGGCGCGCGGGCTGCCCGCAAAATCGCTGCACAGCCTGCCGAGCCAGCATGGTTGGTATGTCGCCACCTGGGCGGTCGTCCCGGCGCTGATCTTCATCGCCATCTGGGTGAATGTCAGCCCGATCCTGGTCACCGAAGCCGCGCTCTCCAGCCCGGTCGCTGCGCAGCTTCCGGGCTTCGGCTTCGAGCGCGAGACGATCCTGAACGAGGCGCGCAGCCTTGCCGAGGGGAGCAGCCAGGGAGCGTTTTATCCGCTCGCAGAGCAGCTCGCGCCGGCCTATGCGGCCGCGCTCACCCGCTACAACTGGATCGGCACCGCGCTCGCGCTGATCCTTGCCTTCGCGTTCGGGGCATTCGCCTTCACCAAGGTGAAGCCCGATTTTCGCGCTCGGACCAAGTTCGAGCGGGCGGTGATGATGACGCTTCTGATCGCGTCCTTGATCGCGATCCTGACCACACTCGGCATCTTCCTCTCGCTGATCTTCGAAAGCGTCCGCTTCTTTTCGATCGTGCCGGTCACCGATTTCCTGTTCGGATTGAACTGGAGCCCGCAGGTGATCCGCGCCGACGATCCCGGCGCGAATCTGGGCGCGCTGCCACTGTTCTGGGGCACCTTCTTCATCGGCGCGGTCATCGCGATGATCATCGCGATCCCGTTTGGCCTGATGAGTGCGATCTACCTGACCCAATATGCCCCGCGCAGCTTCCGCGCGTGGATGAAGCCGATCCTTGAGATTCTCGCGGGCGTGCCGACCGTGGTCTATGGCTATTTTGCCGCGCTCACCGTCGGGCCGCTGATCCGCGATTTCGCGGTGATGCTGGGCTTTCAGTTCGCCTCGGCCGAAAGCGCGCTGTCGGCGGGTCTGGTGATGGGCATCATGATTATCCCATTCGTCTCGTCGATGGCCGATGACTCGATCGCGGCGGTCCCGACCGCGATGCGCGATGGGTCGCTCGCCATGGGCGCGACGACCAGCGAGACGATCAAGCGCGTCCTGATCCCCGCCGCCCTGCCCGGCGTCGTCGCCGGCATCCTGCTGGCGGTCAGCCGCGCGATCGGCGAGACGATGATCGTCGTGATGGCGGCATCAGGCGCAGCGAACATCACGCTCAACCCGTTTGAAGGCGCGACGACCGTGACCAAGCAGATCGTCGACCTGCTGACCGGCGAAACCGCGTTCGACAGCCCCAAGACGCTCGCCGCGTTCGCGCTCGGGCTGACGCTGTTCATGATTACATTCGTCCTCAACATCGTCGCGCTGCGCGTCGTCAAAAAGTATCGCGAAGCTTATGAGTGAGACCCTCATCCCGCAGCTGCCGACCAGCAACGAGGAGCCCGCGACTGCGGCCCCAACCGGCTGGAAGACCGATGCGATGCAAAAGCGCATCCGCGCCCGCTATGCCAAGGAGCGCCGCTTCCGCATGTGGGGGCTGGCGGCGGTCATCGGATCGGCCAGCTTCCTCGCCTTCCTGCTCGTCACGATGCTGTGGCAAGGGATCGGCGGGTTCCAGCGCGCCGAGATCGCGCTGCCGATCGACTTCAAGGCTGCTGCGCTTGAGGTGACGCCGGAGCAGCTGCGCGGCAAGGGTGCCGACCTGGCGCTCGCCAGCGCAGGGCTGAACGACGTTGTCGCCAATGCCGCCGTTGCCGCTTTCGGGCCGGAGGGCACCGACTATATCTCCGAAAGCGCCTGGGTAGCGGTGCGCGATGAGCTAAAGGCCCGGCCCGAACTGTTGCAAGGCCGCGCCACGATCGACGTCCCTGCATCCTCGCCGATCGCACTGGCCGCAAAGGGGGACGTGAATGATCCCGAGGTCGTCAAGGTCGCGACCCGGCTGCGCGACGAGGGCACGCTGACGCAGGGCTTCAACATCGACTTCCTGACCGGTTCCGACGCGACCGACCCGACCGGGGTCGGCATCTGGGGTGCGCTCAAGGGCTCGCTGCTGACGATGCTGGTGACGCTGCTGATCGCCTTTCCGATCGGCGTGTTCTCCGCTGTCTATCTGGAAGAATATGCGCCGCGGAACCGCTGGACCGACCTGATCGAGGTGTCGATCAACAATCTGGCCGCAGTGCCGTCGATCATCTTTGGCCTGCTTGGCCTCGCCGTGTTCCTCAATTTCCTCCACCTGCCGCGCTCCGCGCCGCTGGTCGGCGGTCTGACGCTGGCGCTGATGATCATGCCGGTCATCGTCATTGCCGGCCGCAACGCGATCAAGGCGGTGCCGCCCTCGATCCGCGATGCCGCACTCGGCATCGGCGCGAGCCGGATTCAGGTGGTGTTTCACCACGTCCTGCCGCTCGCCCTGCCCGGTATCCTGACCGGCACGATCATCGGGATGGCGCGCGCGCTCGGCGAGACGGCCCCACTGCTGCTGATCGGCATGCGGGCGTTCATCGTCACCCCGCCGGGCAGCGTGTTCGATCCTGCGACGGTGTTGCCGGTGCAGATTTTCCTATGGTCGGATCAGGTGAGTCGTGGCTTTGTCGAAAAGACGAGCGCAGCGATCATCGTCCTGCTCATCTTCCTGCTCGCGATGAACGCCATCGCCATCTATCTTCGCAACAAATTCGAGACCCGCTGGTGATGACCCAAGTCGATTACGCAAGCACCGCCGCCGACAGCGCCGCGCCCGCCCGGGCCGGGGCCGCGCCCAAGATGTCGGCGCGCGGCGTCAACGTCTTCTATGGCGAGAAACAGGCAATCCGCGACGTGTCGATCGATGTCGACATGGAGAATGTCACCGCGTTCATCGGCCCGTCGGGCTGTGGCAAGTCGACCTTCCTGCGCACGCTCAACCGCATGAACGACACCGTCGCCAGCGCGCGCGTCGAGGGCAAGATCACGCTGGACGGCGAGGACATCTACGAAAAGTCGATGGACGTGGTGCAGCTGCGCGCCCGCGTCGGCATGGTGTTCCAGAAGCCCAACCCCTTCCCAAAATCGATTTACGAAAACGTGGCGTACGGCCCGCGCATCCACGGCCTGGCGCGCTCACGCAGCGACATGGACGCGATTGTCGAACGCTCGCTCAAGCGCGCGGGTCTGTGGGAAGAAGTCAAGGACCGGCTGCAGGACAGCGGCACGGCGTTGTCGGGCGGCCAGCAGCAGCGGCTGTGCATCGCCCGCGCGATCGCGGTCGACCCTGAAGTGATCCTGATGGACGAGCCCTGCTCGGCACTCGATCCGATCGCAACCGCAAAGATCGAGGAGCTGATCCACGAGCTGCGCGGCAAATATGCGATCGTGATCGTTACCCACAACATGCAGCAGGCCGCACGCGTCAGCCAGCGCACCGCATTCTTCCATCTCGGCACGCTTGTCGAATATGGCGAGACGGACCAGATCTTTACCGCACCCCGCCAGGAGCGGACCAAGGATTACATCACCGGAAGGTACGGCTGAGATGGCAACGGGCCACGAACATACGGTCAAGGCATTCGACGAGGATATCAAGCATCTGCGTGCGCTGATCTCGCAGATGGGCGGCCTTGCCGAAGAAGCCATCGCCGATGCAATGCTGGCGCTGAGCCGCAACGATACCGCGTTGGCGAAAGACGTCCGCGCCAAGGACAAGGCGATCGACGCGATCGAGGCGGAGGTCGAGAAGCTCGCCGTCCGCGTGATTGCGCTGCGCGCGCCGATGGCGGACGATCTGCGCGAAGTGGTGGCCGCGCTCAAGATCGCGGCGGTCGTCGAGCGGATCGGCGATTACGCCAAGAACATCGCCAAACGCGTGCCGCTGGTCCACACCCCCGGCGCCGACCGGATCGAGGCGATCTCGATCCTGCCCGCCATGGCGCAGATGGCGAGCGAAATGGTGCATGACGTGCTCGACGCCTTTTCGGCGCGCGATGCCGAGGCCGCGATCCGGGTGGTCGAGCGCGACAACCGGCTCGACGATTTCTACGACAGCATCTTCCGCACGCTGGTCACCTATATGGTCGAAAATCCGCGCACGGTGAGCGAGGTCGCACACCTGCTGTTCGTCGCCAAGAATATCGAGCGGATCGGCGACCATGCGACCAATGTCGCCGAGATGGTCTATTTTGCCGCAACTGGCAATTACATGGCCGAGCGCGACACGGTCGAGGTTCCGGAGGCCTGAGATGAGCCGCGCCCGCATGCTGTTGGTTGAGGATGATGCGGCACTTGCCGAGCTGCTCACCTATCATTTCCGCCGTGAGGATTTCGAGGTCCGCCACACGCCCGATGGCGAAGAGGCATTGCTGCTCGCGCAGGAATCGCCGCCCGACATCGTCCTGCTCGACTGGATGGTCGAAAGCCTGTCGGGGATCGAAGTGTGCCGCCGCCTGCGCCGGATGAGCGAGACCGCGAACGTGCCGATCATCATGCTCACGGCGCGCGGCGAAGAAGAAGATCGCGTCCGCGGTCTCGAAACCGGCGCGGACGATTATGTGACCAAGCCCTTTTCTCCCCGCGAGCTGGTTGCACGCGTCGGCGCCGTGCTGCGGCGCGTCCGCCCGGCACTGGCCGGGGAAGCACTGACCTATGCCGACATCGAAATGGACACGGTTGGTCATAAGGTACGCCGCGGCGGCGAAGTGGTGCCGCTCGGGCCCACCGAGTTCCGCCTGCTCAAGCATTTTCTGGAGCATCCGGGCTGGGTCTTCTCGCGCGAGCGGCTGCTCGACGCGGTGTGGGGCCATGACAGCGACATCGAAAGCCGCACGGTCGACGTCCATATCCGCCGGCTGCGTAAGGCGATCAATATCGGCAACCGCCCCGACATCATCCGCACGGTGCGCTCGGCCGGCTACTCGCTCGACGCAGGGCAGTAATCGGGCGGCCCGAGCCACACCGGAAAGATTCTTCTCCTGACGCGTTGGCAGGCCGAGCAATTCGCTCCGAAGCGTAACAATGTCAGGAGAACGAAGATGAAGCTGATCGCACTCGCCGCCGCGCTTGCGGTGGCCGGCACCGCAGCCGCGCAGGACATGGCGGCCCCTGCTCCCGCCGCGCCCGAAACTGCCACGACGGCCGCGACAACCGAAGATCCGGTCGGCGGCTATCAGCCCGCAACCCCGCCATTGTCGGCCCCGGTCGCACCGGGCACGACGGTTGTGTTCCAGCAAGCGCCCGCGCCGGACGTCGCCTATCCTGCGCCCGCGCCGTTGGCGGAATATCCAATTTGCAAGAAGGGCCAGTACGACAATTGCCGCCAGCGCGGCGGTTGACCGGTCGGGGGCGGGTCTGACCCGCCCCCTCCCCGCTTGCCAGCCGCGCCGACCCGCCGCATAGCTTGACGGAAACGTCAATGCGGAGAGGGATATGAGCATCAATTTTGCAGGCCGCGTCGCGATCGTCACTGGCGCTGGCGGCGGTCTGGGCCGGGCCTATGCGCTTGAACTCGCACGGCGCGGCGCGCGCGTGGTGGTCAACGATCTGGGCGGGTCGCGCGATGGCAGCGGTGCATCCGATGCAGCCGAGCGCGTGGTTGGGGAAATCGAAGCGGCTGGCGGCGAGGCGATGGCCAATGGCGGCAGCGTCACCGATTATGCCCAGATGCAGGAGATGGTCGCCCGCGCTCAGGAGAAATGGGGCGGCGTCCATATCCTGATCAACAACGCAGGCGTGCTGCGCGACAAGAGCTTCGCGAACATGGAGCCGGAGGATTTCCGCTTCGTCATCGACGTCCACCTCAACGGATCGGCCAATGCGACCAAGGCGGTGTGGGCCACCATGCGCGAGCAGAATTACGGCCGCATCCTGATGACGGCGTCATCGTCCGGGCTGTACGGCAATTTCGGACAGGCCAATTACGGCGCCGCAAAGCTCGGCCTCGCCGGGCTGACCAAGACCCTCTATTTGGAGGGTGCCAAGTATAACATCCGCGTGAACACCCTTGCCCCCACTGCGGGGACGCGGATGACCGAGGATATCTTCCCCGAAGCCGCGTTCAAGGCGTTCACCCCCGAAAGCGTCGCTCCGGCCGCACTGTTTCTGGTCAGCGAAGACGCACCGACCAACGCCATCGTCGGCGCGGGCGCGGGCGTGTTCCAGGCCGCCTATGTCACGCTGACGCAGGGCGTGCGGCTGAGCGACGCCGACATGAGCCCGGAAGGCGTCGCCGCCCACTGGGCGCAGATCACCGACCGCACCGGCGAGATCGTGCCGAAGTCGGGCGGGGAGCAGGCGATGACGATCATGGCCAAACTGCAGGGGTAATCTCTTTGTCCTCTCCCCTTGATAGTGGAGAGGATAGCGAAGCTTGGCAGCTTGCTGCCTAGTGTAGCTTGGAGAGGGGTAGCGCGGAGCTTCGCTCCGCGCGGCTACTGTGTAGCCGCCCACCCCTCTCCCAGCTCCGACTAAGGCCTTGCTTCGCAAGACCTAAGTCTGCGCAACCCTCTCCCCTCCTGCGGAGGGGCGAGGGGAGAAAATTGGCCGCCCCTATGCCGTATTGCATCACTAATACACTTATGGCAGTCTCTCCCATACAGGAGGGACTGCCATGTATAGCGAAACGGATCTGAACAGCGCGGTGGAGGCCGGGGCGATCAGCCCAGAGGCCGCCGCTGCATTCCGCGACCATATCGCGTCGATGCGCTCCGCACCGATTGCCGATGAAGAGCATTTTCGGCTGCTGACCGGCTTCAACGACATTTTCGTGGCGATTGCCGCAGCGCTGATGCTGGTCGCGGTCGCCTGGATCGGGGGCGAGATCAAGCCCTGGCTCGGCGGCATCGCGGTCGCGGCGCTGGCGTGGGGACTGGCCGAATATTTCACGCGCGTCCGCCGTATGGCGCTGCCCAGCATCCTGCTGCTGCTCGCCTTTGTCGGCGGCATCGCGGCGACCTTGGTCGGCGTCGTCGCCGACAATGTCGAATGGCTGGAACGCACGATCGGTCCGAACAATGAGATGCTGGCGCGGCAGGTTGGCGCGGCAATCGCGGCAACCGTTGGCCTCGCCACTGCGGCGGCGGCATGGGTTCACTGGCGGCGGTTCATGGTGCCGATCACCGTTGCGGCGGGGGCAGCGGCGGTGATCGGCGTGCTGATCGCGCTGATCATGATCGCCTTTCCCGCTGCCCATGACTGGGCCATGCCGATCGTGCTGGTCGGTGGCGTATTGATGTTCCTGTTCGCGATGCGCTGGGACATGTCCGACCGTGAGCGCAAGACGCGCCGCGCCGATGTCGCCTTCTGGCTGCATCTCGCCGCCGCACCGATGATCGCGCATCCGATCTTTCAGATGCTCGGCGTGTTCGACGGCGCGGTCCAGCCGGGCATCGCCGCAATCGTGCTGCTGCTCTATGTCGGGTTCGCGATCGTCGCGCTGGCGGTTGACCGCCGCGCACTGCTCGTGTCCAGTCTCGCCTATGTGCTCTACGCCATGTACGCACTGCTCCAGACGGCAGGCGCGGTCGAGCTGGGCGCGGCGCTGACGGCGTTGGTCATCGGATCGGCGCTGCTGACGCTGTCGGCCTTCTGGCAGCCGATGCGGCGGCTGGTCGTCGGTCCGCTCGGTGGTCTGGGCGACCGGTTGCCGCCCGTGCCGGTGCGCGAAGCAGCCTATGCCTGATACGGGCCGGGGCGTGGATTTCACCGCGCCCCGGTTCCGCGCGTCCGGCAAGATTGCACCAATATGGTCACATCGGCGAAGCGCGCCCATCCGGCGCAACGCGACTCGATGTGACTTTTGGGTCGCAACTCCGCCGATTTCCTGACCGCAACGCCATTCGACGCGCAAAATGAGTAGCAGGCGCGTTGCGCCCTTGCCGCAGAGCGCCCTTACTTCCCCCCAGTTTGGGGGAAATAGTGGCTTTGTTGCGTGCGAACTCTACATGCATCGACCGGCACTGCGGCCATGTTGTCTAGGCCCAGCAAGCAGCTTGAAGGATCGGCTCCGCTATGGGGGCCCGGGTTCGACCAGCACATCCTCGGCTTTGCCGTGTCGAGTCTGGCGCACGCCCTGAATGCCTTTGGCAATCTCAACAGCGCGATCCTCTTTGCTGCAACCGCGCGCGCCTGTGGCCCGTTCGACCAGACGCCGGGGCGCAAGCGACCGGTCAGCATCAATGCGCTGGCCGCGTCGATTGGGCGGCCCTTTGAAACGACCCGGCGCCACGCGACCGCATTGATCGAGGAAGGTCTGATCGATCGGTCCCCGAGCGGCCTGTCGGTAACGGTCGAGGCGATCGTCGAGCCGCGCATCGCTCGGTTCACCGACAGCTGCCACGACCTGCTCGTCCAGCTGGTCGAGGATCTGGCGCGTAGCGGCTTTGCGTTGCCCGCACCGGGCGGCGATATCACCTATGATCCGCGATCCGGGGTGGGCGTTGCGCTCGACCTGCTTCTCGCCGCGGTTGAAAGCCACGGCAAGCGAGAGGAGAACTTCACACGCCTCGCGCTGCTGCTGGCAATCGAATGGGCGCATGGCCGCCTTGCTGACAGCCGGCCCGATGGGGCGAGCGATCCAGTGATCCGGACCAGCACCGCTGCGCGCCTGCTCGGGCTGCCCTATGCGACCACGTCGCGCAATATCGATGCCTTGGTCGATCGCGGGCTGTTGCTCCGGTCGGGAGCAGGTCTGCGCGCGGCCGGTGCGCCATTGGCCTCCGCCGGGCGCGCCACATTCGCCGATCGCGCCCGTCAGTTGATCGGGCGGCTGGCGCAGTGCGGCTTTCCGATGGACCATCCCGGCACCGCCTATATTCGCGGTCGCATGCCGCCGTCTGACTTGGGGTAGCATCCAGCCGACGGAACCGCGCCGCGGCATCGTCCGTTCCCGCTGCAATCCCAACAATCAGGAGCAGCACGATGCCGACCCCACAGGAACTTGCCGACAAATTCTGGTCGGCGCTCGACAGCGACCGCACCCTCTTCCTCGGCCTTGACGGCGCGCGCGACGGCCATGCCCAGCCGATGACGGCACTACGCGAGGACGGCCAGGACGGCGGCCCGATTTGGTTCTTCACGACCAAGGACAACAGCCTGGTCGCCGCGCTGAGCGAGAGCAACCGTGCGATGGCGCATTTCGTGTCCAAGGGGCATGATCTGTGGGCGACGATCCACGGCAATCTGGTCGCAGAAAATGACCGCGCCACGATCGACCGGCTCTGGAACCCGCTCATCGCGGCCTGGTATGAAGGCGGCAAGGACGATCCCAAGCTGCAGCTGCTCCGGCTCGACACCGAACATGGCCAGATCTGGCTCAATGAGAACAGCCTATTTGCAGGCCTCAAGATGCTGCTCGGTTCCGACCCCAAGGCCGATTATCAGGACAAGGTCGCCGACGTCTCGCTCGCCTGACCTGCTCCAACCGTCGCGAACGCCACGCGCAACGATAACTTCATTGCGCGATGCGTTCGCGACCTCCTAAGGGCGGTCCGTCCGCTGGTCATCGGGACCGGCGGCCGGACAGGAACGCATGGCCGCCCACCCCTTTTCCATCCATAATTACCGCGTCTACTGGATCGCGCGGCTCGCCTCGACGCTTGCCGGGCTGTCGATGGTCGTCGTCATCGGCTGGCAGGTCTATGACATCGCCCGCGCGACGATGATCATCCGCGAAGCGGCGTTGCAGCTCGGCTTTGTCGGGTTGGTGCAGTTCCTTCCGCTGCTCGCGCTCACGCTGGTTACCGGCTGGGTTGCAGACCGGCTCGACCGGCGCTGGATCGTACGCGCGGCCATCGCGCTGGAGCTGGGTTGCGCCGCCGCGCTCGCGTGGCTGACGCAGACCGACACGATCACCCTGCCCGCGTTGTTCGGAATCGCCGCACTGCTCGGCGTCGCGCGTGCGTTCATCAGCCCGGCGCAACAGGCGCTCGCCCCCAACCTCGTCCCTGCCGCTTCGCTCCCGACCGCGATCGCGCTAAGCGCGCTGGCGTGGCAGGTCGGGTCGATCGGCGGCCCGGCGATGGGCGGCTATCTCTACGCGGTCGGCCCCGCCGTCCCCTATTGGGTCGCGACCGCGCTGTTCGGCGTCGCCTTCGTGATGATGCTGCTGGTCACCCCGGTGGCGCGGAGCACGATCGCGAAAGTCGGCAACCCGTTGATGCAAATGATCGAAGGGCTACGCTATGTGCGCCGCAACCGCCTGGTGCTCGGCGCAATCTCGCTCGACATGTTTGCGGTGCTCTTGGGCGGTGCCACCGCGATGCTCCCCATCTATGCCCGCGACGTCCTGATGATCGGCGCGGATGGCCTTGGCCATTTGCGCGCGGCACCGGCGGTCGGGGCAGTGGCGGTGGCGGTGGTGCTGTCCTGGCGTCCGCTCAAGACCAATGTCGGGGTCAAGATGCTGTGGGCGGTGATCGGCTTCGGCGCGGCGACCACGGTGTTCGGCTGGGCCGGGCCGCTGATGACGCGCTGGTTCGGGCCAAGCATGATCGGCAGCGAGCTCGCGCCCGCCGTGCTCGTCTCCATCGTCGCACTGATCGCGCTGGGCGGGTTCGACATGATATCGGTCTATGTCCGCTCCTCGCTGATCCAGCTCCATACACCCGACGCAATGCGCGGGCGCGTCGGATCGGTCTCGACCCTGTTCATCTCCAGCTCGAACGAGCTGGGTGAGGCGCGCTCGGGCTTTCTCGCCTCGCTGATCGGCCCGGTCGTCGCGACCGTGGGCGGCGGGATCGCTGCCATCTTGGTAACCGCGCTGTGGGCGCGTATCTTCCCCGAATTGCGGCGCGCGCGGACCTTCGATCCGCCCGCATCGTTGGACCATCCCGCGCCAGAGGAGATCAAGGCATGAAGGCGAACACGATCCTCGAAACCATCGGCAACACCCCGCACATCCGCGTGGCCCGGCTGTTCCCCGATGCCGAGGTGTGGATCAAGTCGGAACGCACCAATCCTGGCGGGTCGATCAAGGACCGCATCGCGCTGGCGATGATCGAGGCGGCGGAGGCCGATGGCAGCCTGCAGCCCGGCGGTACGATCGTCGAACCGACCAGCGGCAATACCGGCGTTGGTCTGGCGATGGTCGCGGCGGTGAAGGGCTATAAGCTGATCCTGGTGATGCCGGAAAGCATGAGCATCGAGCGCCGCCGCCTGATGCTGGCCTATGGCGCGAGCTTCGACCTGACGCCCCGCGAAAAGGGGATGAAGGGCGCGATCGAACGCGCGCTGGAGATCGTCGAATCGACCCCCGGCGCGTGGATGCCGCAGCAGTTCGAGAACCCGGCCAATGTCGATGTACACGTCCGCACCACGGCGCAGGAGATTCTCAAGGACTTCGCCGACAGCCCTCCGCACGTGATCATCACCGGCGTCGGCACCGGCGGCCACATCACCGGCGTCGCCGAGACCCTCAAGAAGCACTGGCCTTCGCTCAAGGTGTTCGCGGTCGAGCCGGAGCTGTCGCCGGTCATTTCGGGCGGCCAGCCCGGCCCGCACCCGATCCACTGCATCGGCGCGGGCTTTGTCCCCAAGAACCTGCACACGGACGCGATCGATGGCGCGATTCAGGTCGATGCGGCGGATGCCAAGGAGTTCGCCCGCCGCGCGGCGCGTGAGGAAGGAATGCTGATCGGCATCTCGTCGGGCGCGACTCTGGCGGCGATTGCCAAGAAGCTGGGAGACCTTCCGGCCGGCACGCGCGTGCTCGGGTTCAATTATGATACAGGTGAGCGCTATTTGAGCGTGCCTGACTTCCTTCCGGAGGCCTGAAAGACTCGCATTCCGTCCCAAAACGGATATTCTGCGCTGAGTCGGGGAACACGGATTCCGGGGGGAAATCGTGCGGAATGCAATGATCTGCGTCAGCGTGATGCTGGCAATCTTTTTGGCGTGGCCGATGGTGTTCGGAAGCGAGCAAGCATCGTCTGTTCGAGCGGCGGGGGCAAAGGTCGCAGCGGCGGCTGCGCCCTCAGCCAGCGCGGCTGACGCACGGCTAGTCCAAACCGGGGTCAAACCCGCTGGCGCGCCACAGGCCAAGGCGCTCGAAAGCTGTTTCAAGCGCTATGAACGCGAATATGCGCGCTGCAACGCAGTCGACAGCAGCTGCCGGATGAAGGTGGCGGACCAGTGGGACCTGTGCGAGGCGACGGGCTTCTGGCCCTGAACTGAGGCGGTTCGACGGCCCGAGTGAACGGCGCGGTTTGCCGCGCGTTCGTCTTGCGCTAAAGGGCGGAGGCCAGCGCCGCTGGTATTTAGCCGCTGAAGGACCGCGCGCTCCCTGTGACCCCATCTCCCGTTCCGGTAACCGCGCCCCGCCCTGCGCCGGGCCTGTGGATCGCGCTGGCGGCGATTGCGCTGTCGGCTATCGCGCTGCCGCTGGCTGCGGTGCTGCTCGCCGCGCCGCCCGCCGCTGCGCCGGTGCTCGCCGAGATTTCGCGGCCGAAGCGCGTGGTGCCCAAGGCGGAACTGCCCGAGGTCGAGCCCGTCCGCCTCGCCGCGCTGTCGATGGACGATGCGCGCGCCTTCAACGCCGCCATCCCCTTCTCCACCGACCCCAATCCCGCCGCCCGTCCGCTGATCCTCAACGCCGGGGCGGAAGATTTCGGGCGCGCGGTCGACTGCCTTGCCGCCGCGACCTGGTATGAGGCGGGCGACGATCCGGTCGGCCAGCGCGCGGTGGCTCAGGTCGTGCTCAACCGCATGCGTCACCCCGCTTTCCCCAAATCGGTGTGCGGCGTGGTGTTCCAGGGGCAGGAGCGGCGCACCGGATGCCAGTTCACCTTCACCTGTGACGGCGCGATGCGGCGCACGCCCTCCCCCGCCGCCTGGGGCCGGGCACAGACGATCGCGCGGCAGGCACTCACCGGATCGGTGTTCGCCAAGGTCGGGCATTCGACGCATTACCATACCGATTGGGTCGTGCCCTATTGGAGCTCGAGCCTGGACAAGGTGGCGGAGGTGAACACGCACCTGTTCTTCCGCTGGACCGGCTGGTGGGGCACGCCACCGGCTTTTCGCCGGGGTTATGCCGGGGTCGAGCCGGTGGTGGCCAAGCTGGCGGCGTTGTCGCCTTTCCATGGTGGTGGTGAGGTGGCGCTGGCCGGGGTGGTCGATCCGGCGGCAATGCTGGATCCGGAGACCATTCCGGAGTCGGCGGTGCCTAAGCCGGTGGCGGCGGGGGGCGACAGTTTTCATGTCGCGCTCGACAAGGCGATGGGAGCGGATGCTTTTGCGGCGCTGGCGATCCGGACTTGTGGCGAGCGGGCCTATTGCAAGTTTCTGGGCTGGACCGATCGGGCCAAGGTGCCAGCGGTGGGGGCCAGCCTGACCCCGGCGCAGATCGAGGCGATGTCGTTCAGCTACCTGCGCGACAAGGATCAGGGGTTCGGCAAGGCGCTGTGGAATTGCGGGGAGTTCAAGCGGCCTAGCCCGATCCAATGCATGCGGCGGACGCCGGTTGCGGCGGCGGTGGCTCCGGCGCCGGTTCCATCGCCTACTCCGGAGGTGCTGAGCGGGGTTCGGCGGAAACCTGCCCCCTCCCCTACTCCGGCGGCGACCCCGGCCATCAACTGATCCCGGCGGCGAGGTCGCGGGCCAGGGTTGCGCCGTCCTCGGCGGCGACATCGACGACGGCGGGAGTTGCGCCCATGCCGGCTCCGGCGGTGTCGACTTCGACGGTGACGAGGCCCAGCCAGCGCTGGATCAGGCCCTGACGGAGGGTCACGACCTGGACGTTTTCGACCGGGACGATCCAGTCGCGCTGCGCCAACACCCCTCGCATCACTTGCAGGCTGGCGGAGCGGAGGGCGTAGCGGTGGTAGCGGCGTTGCAGCAGGGCGGTAAGGACTGGCGGGAGGGTCAGGATCAAGCCTAGCCAGGCGAAGGGGGTGAGCAGCAGGGCGGCGGCGATGACCGCCAGCGGGAGCGGCACTGCCAGCACCAGGGCCCGGAGGATGTGGGCCGGGGCTACGGGGCGGAGGGGTAGCCTTTCGAACGGGGGCAGGCCGGCTCTGGCGACAATACCCGCCACTTCATAGTCCCGAGCCAGCGGGGCGAGGACCTGGCGGCCGCTGGGGTCGTTGCTGCCGCCGAGGGTTTGGACGCTCAGGGCGTTCCAGCCGAGCAGGCCGCGGAACGGGCCGCGCTGGATCAGGGCGAGCTGGATGCGGCGCATCGCCACCACCACTTCGCTGCGGGTCAGCAGCCCTCTGGTGCGGCGGAACCTCCCTATTCCGGCGCGCAGCTTGAAGTTCCATTCGCGCAGCACCGTCCGGGCTACCCCGGTGATCACGCCGAGCACCACCACCAGTCCGAACAGGCCGAAGCCGGTGGAGTAGTTCAGCCGGCTCTGCACCTCGCCCTGGGCGCTTTTCGCCATGTCGGCGATTTCGTCCCAGCCGAAGCCCATGGCGTCGCCGAGGAACTGGATGCCGGTGGCCAAGGCGGCGATCCAGACCAGCGAGAAGCTGAACAGGCCGAGCAGCAACAGCCGGCCCGGCGACATCGCGAACACGTCGGTCAGCGTGTCCTCGACCGGCGGGGCTTCCTCGCCAGCATCCAGTCCGACTGTCGGTCGCGCCGGTGCCCCTCTCAGGGCTCCGCGCAGCCTGGCGGCTTCGGACAGGGACACGCTGTCCAGCACCGCTTCGTCCTTGTCGCCGCCGCCGGTTTCGACGCGGACTTCGGCGAGGCCGAAGATGCGGGACAGCGGCCCCTGTTCGATGCCGACGTCCTGGATGCGCTCCAACGGGATCGAGCGGCGGGTGCGGTTCAACAGGCCGCGTTCGATCACAAGCTCGCTGTCGGTCACTTCATAGGTGAAGCGCCGCCAGTTGATCCACGTCCACACCAGGCTGACGACACCGATCCCCACCGCTGCCAGCGCAATCCAGCCGAGGCCCCGGCCGGACGTGACGCCGATGATCGCCGGCAGGCCGAGGACATTCTGTGGCGCCTTTTTCAGGAACCAGATGACGACGGTCAGCGGATGGACGCGGCGCGGTCCGTGGTCCTCAAGTTCCTCGCTCACCATGGGTCGACCGTCAGCTGGTCGCGGATCGCGTCGCGGATCTCCTCTGCCGTTTCGCGGGTGATGCCGGGCAGATCGACTTCACTGTTCGCGGTCCCGGCGGTGTGCAGCACCAGGGTGGCGACGCCGAACATCCGCTCGACCGGCCCCTGCGTCACGTCGATATGCTGGACGCGCGCGGCGGGGACGATGGTGTGGCGGCGGGCGAGCCAGCCCGAGGCGACGTGCAGTTCCTTCCCCGTCCACGCCCAGCCCCAGCGCCGCCAGCGCGCCGGGGTCGCGATCAGCACCGACCACAGGCCGAGCGGCGCGATCACGGCGGTGGGCAGCCAGATCGGGAACCAGTCGAACGCGGTGCTGAGGCCGAAACCCGGGCCGATCGAGACGAGCGTCGCGATGGTCCAGAAGACGGCGGCGGACAGGCGCATCGCCTTGAGCTGGCCATGTTCGAGCGGGTTTAGCGGCGTGTCCGGGAGTAGCATCCTCCTGTTATGGCGGGGTGGGCGAAAGGCTCAAGGGGGTGGCGAACTATTCCTCCCCGAGCTTGTCTCGGGGAGGGGGACCGCCGCGCAGCGGGGGTGGAGGGGCCGCCCTCGCAGAGGGCGGAATTTTGTCGAGCTGTTCACCGGCCGTCTGCGCGGCCGCCCCTCCACCACCGCCTTCGGCGGCGGTCCCCCTCCCCTGAGCACGCTCAGGGGAGGAATTGGATGGACCCTCATCGGCATTCCCTTCCTCCCCCTCCGTCACGCTGCGCGTGCCACCTCCCCCTGGCGGGGGAGGATTGTCGACCCCCTCCCCCGCCGCGCGGCGGGTCTTGGCGAGCCAGGCTTCGCGGGCGGTGAGGCCGGCGGCGATCAGTTCGGCGCGTTCGCGGGCGTCGGCGGCGGTGACGGCGGCTTCCTCTTCCTCGGTCAGGTCGCGTTGATAGTCTTCATCGAGGGGGTCGCCCTCCTCGTCGCCATCGAAGCCGGGGGGTGGCGGGAAATCGATGCGCCAGCCGCGCGCATCGTCGCACCACCAGACCGAGCCGTGATAGTCATCCTCGATATCCGGACGAACCGGACAAAAATCGCGTGTGTCCGCCGGGCTGTCAGCCTCCTCCTGCGGCGGGGCTTCGGATGCGAGGGCGACGAGGCCGATGGCTTCGGCGCGGCGCCATTGTTCGTCGGTCCAGGTCGCGCGGTCGGCGGGGTCGAGGTCGGTGGCGGGGACGGCGGCGCCCGCGTCGACATGGGTGCGTAGCCAGCGATCGGCGCGGGCGAGCGTGCGGATCGGGGCGAGGTCGTCCTCACTCGCCACCCCCGCCGCCCCGAAGCGCGCGGCGAGGAACAGGCCGGCGCGGCCCGGTGCGGCGGAGTGTTCGACCAGATCGAGAAACTGTTCGAAGTCCGCCGCGGCGAGCCGCACGGCGGCAGCGTCGGTATCGGTACAGGCGGCGTCGGCGCGCTTGTCGAGCCGGTTCAGCATCTTCCACGCCAATTGATTGTCGTAGCGGTGGCGCGTGGTGATGCGGCCATCGTCGCCGGTGACGGATTCACGCACGCCGTTGAAGGCGCGGTCCATCAGTTCGTCGGCGAGGCAATCGCGGCTGCGCAGCTGAGCCGCCTTCCACCCCAAAGCAAAGGCCGCGCCGCGCGCGCTGTCGCGCAGGGCATAGGCGGTCGAGCGCGCCATGCCGACGATAGCGCACGCCTGCGTGACGTTATGCCCGCGCGCGAGGGCGGTGAGGAAGCGCTTCTGCTTTTCGGGGGTCCAGCCGTCGTAACGCTGGGCATCGGGCACGCCGGGTTCGAGATCGTGGAAGGCGGCGTGGTTGAAGGTCGCGGGGGCGTAGGTCGAGGTCTTTGGGGGCGCCGGTTCTGGCGCGGTGAAAGCGTTCATGTCTGCCGGTCCTTTGCTGATGCGATGCAGAGGACCGGTTAGGTATGCCGGAACGGGGGCTGTAGGAAAGGAGAAAAACCATATAGGTTATATCTCTGATATTAAATAATATAATTATCCGCATTTGACATGTGCAGGTAGAACAACTACGGAACGTTCCTGAAACGTACTACGGACGCGCTGACCGGCAATTGCAAGCTCGGGGATTTATGATACCGACGCCAGAAAGGGGCTGAGAATGCGACAGATCGGATTTGTTTCGCTGTTCTCCGGCGCTGGTGGACTCGACATCGGCCTGGAGGAAGCGGGGCTGAAATGCCTTTACGCTTCAGACATCGACAATGCGGCCTACGATACGCTGATCGCTAACAAAAATGCGCGTCGCGGTCATTTCGACGGCGCGCTTATTGAGCGTGGAGACGTTTCGGTAACGACCGGCTCGGAAATTTTGGCGAAAGTGGGCGCGCGGCGTGGCGATATTCCCCTTCTGGTGGGTGGCCCCCCATGCCAGTCGTGGAGCAGTGCAGGACATCAGAAGGGCTGGCAGGACCCACGCGGCCGATTGTTCGATGATTTCGTGCGTATCGCCAACGAACTGGGTGTTCGTTGGCTGATGTTCGAGAACGTGCGGGGATTGCTGACGGCGCGTGGGCCTGATGGTGTTCCAGGATCGGCGTTGGCCTTGATCCGCGAAAAGTTGATGGCCGCCGGCTTCCAAACTCAAGTCAAACTTATCAATGCTGCGGATTATGGCGTGCCTCAGCGGCGCGTGAGGCTCATTGTGTTCGGCTATCGCATCGGCGACGAACTCAGCTTCCCCGAACCTAGTCGCTCGAAGGCCGACCCGAGCCGACCGTGGGTTCCAATGCAGAAAGCGTTGGAAGCTGTAGGCAAACCGAAAGCCGATGAAATCATTCGCCCCAATGAAAAGCTTCTCGAACAGCTTCGCGATTTGAAGCCGGGTTCCGGCGTGAAGAGCCCCGGAAAGCGCGAAACAACCCGACCGGGTGGGCACTGGGGATATAAGCAGGGCGCTTTTGTTGCGGACACAAGCATCCCTGCACGTACTGTAACGGCCAATCAGCAACAGGACTGGGTGATCGACCCTGAACTGGGATTACGCCGCCTATCTCCGAGAGAGTGCGCAGCAATTCAAACATTCCCTGCGGACTGGATATTCGTCGGGAAGCGAACCGACATCTACCGGCTGGTCGGCAACGCTGTTCCCCCGCTGCTGTCGGAGCAAATAGGACGCGCTTTGCGCAAGCATATCGAAGCGTCTTGGGACGCCATGCCTGCTGTAGGAGCACAATTGTTGCCGTTGGAACCGAAGCTGGCAGCTGCGATCAGGTATACCGAACGCGAAGAGCGGCGAAACGGCCCGTCGCGACGGGCCGCGCCTGATCGCCGTCGTCGAGTGGCGGGTGGCCAGTTTGCTGGATGAGGCTGCGCACGAGGCGCTCCGGTTAGAGGCGCGCAAACTGTACGAGGACAGTTTGATCGCTTCGGATCGCGCCGCTGACTGGCGCGAGGCACTGGTAGAGGCGCGCGCCGTTATTATTCAAGCGTTAAGGGCGTCCGATTGCTTGCGCGATATCCCGGCGGCGCTGAAACAATCCGGCAGCCACATGCTTGTGTTTCGGCATCTGATGGCGCCGCCGACGAGCCAAGATCAGTTTAAACTGATCTGCCCCGTATGGCCCAAAAGCTCTGAGAAAACGGGAACCTCAATCAATACCGACGTCGCTGATGTAGTGGCCGACAAGCTGTTGGAGTGGCGATCAAAACGGCTGGCACCCTGGCTGATGACGGGACGATCACCAACATACAGAGAGTTGGGCGCACTACTCCTAGCAGTCTCGCCTTTGATCGCATCGCAGCGAGTCGCTACCGCTAGACGCAACCGACTGGCACTTGAGCAAGAGGTTGCGATTATCAACAAGCTTCAGGCGCTCGGCTGGCAGAAAGTGCCGTCAGCACTGATTGATGCGCAGGGTAGTCTGAATTCCAAGCAGTTTATGCACAAGGCCCGCTTCGCAAGCGGGAATGTTGGACGAGCCGAGGTCGATATCGCCGTGGGTTTGGAAGGTGCGATTGTCTTGGCAATCGAATGCAAGGTGACGAATGACGAAACCAACTCCGTGAAACGCATCAACGACGTGCTGAAGAAAGCCGCGTCGTGGAAGGATCATTGGGGAAATTTCGTCAAGCCTGCAGCGTTGCTGCAAGGTGTCGTCAAATCGTCCGACGTTAAGCAACTATTGGATAAGAACGTCGCCGTATTTTGGTCACACAGGCTCGATCTTTTCGGAGAATGGCTGGTTGAGCAAGGCGCGGGCGGCTAATCCACTCGCGCCCGCCCCCTCCCCTCAAACCCCAAACGCCTCCACCGGCAGCGCCATGATCGTCTCCGCGCCGCTTTCGATCTTGCGGCGGAGCGCGCCGGCGTTGGGCATGATGCGGTCGGCGTAGAAGCGGGCGGTGACCAGCTTGGCTTCGTAGAACGCCCGACCACCTTCGGCTTCGTCGTCGCCTTCGGCCAGTGCCTGCACAGCCGCGTCGGCCATGCGGAGCCACATCAGGCCGATCGCGACGGTGCCCATCAGCTCCATGTACGAATAGGCTCCGGCGCCGACCTGGTTGGGGTCCTTCATGCCGTTGGCCATGAACCACATGGTCGCGGCCTGAAGCTGGCCATTGGCCTTTTCGAGCGCTTCGGCGAGGTGGGCGAGTTCGGGCTTGGCCTTGGCGGCGGCGACCTCTTCGGTGACGATGCGGAACAGGGTCTGGACCGCGCGACCGCCATTTTGCGCCAACTTGCGGCCGACCAGGTCCATCGCCTGCACGCCGTTGGTGCCTTCATAGATCATCGCGATGCGGGCATCGCGGACATATTGCTCCATGCCCCATTCGGCGATGTAGCCATGGCCGCCATAGACCTGCTGGCTGTCGGTCGCGATGCGGTAGCCGGCGTCGGTGCCGACGCCCTTGATCACCGGGGTGAGCAGGCCGATCAGGTCGTCGGCGAGCTGACGCTCCTCCTCGCTCGCCGCCTTGTGCGACAGGTCGACCTGGAGGCCGCCCCACAGGCAGAGGGCGCGGAGCCCTTCGGTCATCGCCTTGGCCTCCATCAGCATGCGGCGGACATCGGGGTGGACGAAGAGGGTGTCGGCCTTTTCCTGGGGCTCGGCGGGGCCGGTGAGCGCGCGGCCCTGACGCCGGTCGTGCGCGTATTGGACGGCGTTCTGATAGGCGACTTCGCCGATGCCGAGGCCCTGAAGGCCGACGCCGAGGCGGGCGGCGTTCATCATGATGAACATGGCGGCGAGGCCCTTCATCTCCTCACCGACCAGCCAGCCGGTCGCGCCGTCATAGTTCATCACGCAGGTCGAGTTGGCGTGGATGCCCATCTTGTGCTCGATCGAGCCGCAGCTGACGGCATTGCGGTCGCCGAGGCTGCCGTCGTCGTTGACGAAGAATTTGGGGACGACGAACAGGCTGATGCCCTTGCTGCTCTCCGGCGCGCCCGGGGTCTTGGCGAGGACGAGGTGGATGATGTTGCTGGTCAGGTCATGCTCGCCGGAGGAGATGAAGATCTTCGTCCCCGTGATCGACCAGCTGCCGTCGGCGTTGGGCTCGGCGCGGGTTTTGATGAGGCCGAGATCGGTGCCGCAATGCGGTTCGGTCAGGTTCATCGTGCCGCCCCATTCGCCGCTGACCATTTTGGGGACGTAGGTTTGCTGCTGCTCGGGCGACCCCTTGGCCAGCAGCGCCTCGATCGCGCCGTGGGTGAGGCCGGGGTACATGGCGAAGGCCATGTTGGCGGAGATCATGTACTCCTGGAACGCGGTGGAGACGACGTGGGGCATGCCCTGTCCACCGAACTGCTCCGGCGCGCTGAGGGTGCCCCAGCCGGAGTCGACGAACTGCTGGTACGCTTCCTTGAAGCCGTCGGGGGTAGTGACGCTGCCGTCGAGGTGGCGGGTGCAGCCCTGCTGGTCGCCACTATGGTTGATCGGGAAGAGGACTTCGGCGACGAACTTGCCGCCCTCCTCCAGCACCGCGGTGACGGTGTCGGGGGTCGCGTTGGCGAAGCCGGGGAGGTTCGCATAGCGGTCGATCTTGAGCACGCGGTCGAGGACGAAACGGGTGTCGCGGACGGGGGGATTGTAGCGGGGCATCTTCTCTTCCTTCTTGAGCCCCTCCCCTTCAGGGGAGGGGTTGGGGGTGGGGCCTCGCCCCAGGCATGACGGTCTCGGTGAGACTGGTAGGCCCCACCCCAACCCCTCCCCTGAAGGGGAGGGGCTAGTGATTCATTTGATCGGCGCGGCGCGGCCTTCGAGGACCGCGATGAAATCGTCGAGTTCGGCAATGGCGGCGTCGATATCGACCTTTTGCCGTTCCAGCAGGTCGATGCGCGCGCGGCATTTGTCGAGCGTGACCTGATGCTGGGTGCGGCGTTCGTCGCCGACGTCGTAGAGGTCGATCATCTCGCGAATCTCGGCCAGGCTGAAGCCGACGCGCTTGCCGCGCAGGATCCAGGCGAGCCGGGCGCGGTCGCGGTGCGAATAGATGCGCTGGAGCCCGCGGCGCTCGGGGCTGATCAGCCCTTCGTCCTCATAGAAGCGCAGCGCGCGCGCGGTCACCTCGAACTCGGCGCACAGGTCCGAGATCGAAAAGCTCTCCTTGTCCGGCCGCGCTTCGATCGGGGCGAAGCTGGCGACGGCTTTCAGTTTCGTTGCCATGCGAGTCGATTTACGCTGACCTTACGTTAACGTCAACCTCCGCAGAGTCTGACTCCCTCAGCGCTTCTGAGAGCTTCGGCCTCCGCCGCGGATTCGCTAAGGCGCTCGACTTCGAGCGCGGCGAAGCTGGCGCGGGGGCCGCAGAGTTTGGCGCAGGCGTCGGGGACGTTGGCGGGGAAGGTGATGCGGTCGCCGTCGAACTTGGCATCGAACGCGCAGGTTTCGCCGTTCTTGCCGGTGAAGGTGATCGCGAGGGTGGAGCCGGAGCGGGCGGCGGTGCCGCGGCCGGTGCAGCTGACCTTGTCGCCATAATCGACGAAGGCGCCAACCCGGTAGGCGGTGCCGTCGGGGACGACGCACAGCCGGTCGGTGTCGCGGGCATAGAGGCCGGTGACGTCGCTCGCCTTGGGGTCGCGGACGATGCCGCGTTCGATCGCGGCGGATTCGAGGTCAGGGGGTGTGGGCGACGCGCCGGGCTGCGGCCCGTTGCCGGAGCAGGCGGCGACGAGGAGGGCGGCGGCAACAGTCAAATTTCTCCCCTGCCCCGCAGGGGAGGTGGCAGCACGCAGTGCTGACGGAGGGGCGGCCGCGCAGACGGCCGAAACGGCTCGGCAAAATTCCGCCCTCTGCGGGGCGGCCCCTCCACCACCGCCTTCGGCGGCGGTCCCCCTCCCCCAGCAAGCTGGGGGAGGAATTGGGACACGCCCTGCCCTCACCCGCGCACCAGCCGGCCGCCCTCGATGCGGCGGAAGAAGCAGCTCGCCTCGCCGGTGTGGCACGCCGGCCCGGCGGGGTCGACCTTCAGCCAGAGTGCGTCCTGGTCGCAGTCGATCCGCGCCTCGACCACGCGTAGGACGTGGCCGCTGCTCTCCCCCTTTTTCCACAGGCGCTGGCGGCTGCGCGACCAGAACCACGCCTCACCGGTCTCGAGCGTCTTCGCCAGCGCATCGGCGTTCATGTGCGCGAGCATCAGCAGCTCCCCCGTCGCGGCGTGCGTCGCGACGGCGGTGATCAGGCCGTTGGCGTCATAGTTCGGGTTCAGGTCGAGCGTGGAGTCGCGGCAATCGGTCATGGCGCGGTGTTAGCCGAGCGCGGCGCGGGCGTCATCCATGCGATCGCAACGCCACCCCTTATCGCAAAACGATAAATTGTCTTGCCGTTTTTCGATGAATGAATTATCGAATATCAATAATTCACGGAGACTCGCCATGTTGATCTTCACCCGACGGCTCATGCTCGCCCTGCTCATTCTCAACTGGATCGCCGCTGCGATGTTCGTGCTGGTCGGCGTGGCAGTGGCGTTGGCACCGGACGCGATCACGGGACCGCTGGTCGCGCGGTTTGGGGACGAGGCGGCGACGGTGCGCTATGCGATGCTCACGGTGCTGGCGATCGGCCTCGCGGCGGCGCCGGCGGTGCATCTGATCTTTACGCGATTGATCGCGATGATCGACACGGTGCGCGCCGGGACCCCGTTTGCGCCGGTCAATGCCGACCGGTTGCGGCAGGTCGCCTGGGCGGTGCTGGCGCTGCAACTGCTCGACCTGGGCTTTGCGGTAGTCGCGGCGCGGCTGAGCGCGGCGACGGGCGAGGTGATGGCGTGGCAATTCTCGCTCACCGGCTGGCTTGCGGTGCTGTTGCTGTTCGTGCTCGCGCGGGTGTTCCAGCAGGGCGCGGCGATGCAGGACGAGATCGAGGGGACGGTTTGATGACGGTCCGCGTGACGCTGGACGATGTGCTGCATGCGCGGCGCATGACGCTGACCGAACTGGCCGAGCGCGTGGACATCACGCTCGCCAACCTGTCGATCCTCAAGACCGGCAAGGCCAAGGCGATCCGATTTTCGACGCTCGACGCGATCTGCCGCGCGCTGGAGTGCCAGCCGGGCGACATCCTGACTTATGACGAAGGGGAATGACGATGGGCCGCGATCTGATTGAAGTGTTCGTACGATCGGGCCGCTATGCCCTGCTCTGCCCGCTGCTGTTCCTGATCCCGGTTGCGGTCGAGATGGTCCAGCATGCGGTCGAGATCCGCGCGGGCATGTATGTCGATATGGCAGGGATGCGCGCGGCGGAGGGCGACCTGCTCCGGCTGGCCATTGGCCATGCGAAGGTGATCGCGCTGTTCCTGACCGGATATTGGGCGGCACGGTTCCTGGTATTCGGCGACGATCCGGTTGCGGCGCGGCGGATCGATCCGGTGGCGGTGCGATTGTTCGTGCCGGTGATGGCGTGGAGCCTGTTCTGGCTGATCCTGGTGCAGGACGGGCCGCTGATCGCCGATGCGGCGGGCATCGAGGGCAATGTCGCGGCGGCGGTGCTGATCCTGAGCCTGCTGGTCAGCCTGTTGTTCGAGCCCTTGCTATCGGCGTGGAAGACTGCGGCGGCGGCGGGCAACCCCGGCATCGGCTTTGTGCGATCGATCCGGCTGACGGGCGGCATCTATCCCTATGCGGTGATCGTGTCGCTGCTGGCGATGCTGCCGCTGATGGTCGCGCATTATGCGCTGGCGTTTGTGGCGGTGGGCAAGGCTCCGGCGGTGGTGTGGGCGGTGATGGCGCTGGATTCGCTGTTGGTCGGGTATCTGGGCGTGGTGATGGTGGCGGCTGCGTTTGTGGTGGCGCGGCGGGCGGCGGCGCGGGGTGGGGTGGGGTTGGCGGTTGGGGCCTGCTGATCCGGCTTGCCAGCCGAAGACTGCGCGGGCATGTCCGTGACAATGAACCTGGCAGTCTTTGGTGCTGGCGCCGCGATGCTGCTTGCAGGAGTGGCGCCCGCATTTGCGCAAGCGATGCAAGCTGGCGACCGCTATGAACTCACGCAAAGCTACCAGACAAGCGAAACATCCAGCGACGGATCGTCCGCTAACTCAAGGGGCCACACGGCTCTGATCGAACGTGTCGTCAGTGTGCGCGATGGCGGAGTCGAACTGGAATACGACTTGCCGCCCGACGCGACATCGCAGGACCGGGCGCGCGAATGGCAGTTGCCCGCGCGTATTTTCAAGGCATCAGACGGGTCCCGGCGGCTCCTTAACGCCCCCGAACTCGAAGCACGCCTCGATGGCTGGTTGAAGGCGGCCAAATGGGACCGGTCGATTTGTGGACGCTGGATCTTTACCTGGACCGCAATCCGCATCGAATGTGACCCGCATGAGATTGTGGCGCAAACGGTCGAACTCGATCCGGCTGCGCAGATCGTGCGCGAGGGCGGCGTCTATTCAGATCCGCGCGCAGCACAGGATGGTCGGATCGTTCAGACCGGCAAGAGCGCGTTCAGTGCCACCGTCCCCATCGATCCCGACAAGGTTCGCCATGACCGCGCCGAGACCGCTATGGTCGTTGGTCAGATCAGCGGGACGCCGGTCAGTCTGGAGGCAGCGCTGCGCGAGCACGCGGGCGAGCAGGTGACGGGTTCGATCACGGTGACGTGGGAAACCGACGACTCAGGTATTGCACGCAAGCGGGTGAAAACGATCCGAACCGAGATCAGGCGTGAAGACGGAGTGACGGAGAAGCGGACCGGGACCGAGACCGTGGAACGGCGCAGGGTTGGCTCGACCGCCAAAGGTAACTGACGGCGCGGAACGACTGGCGTCAACTGCGGCCGGCCGCTGCCTTTTGGTGATCCAACTGGCTCGCTGCGACGGCGATGACGGCGCAGAATACGCCCTCAATTGCAGCTCCGATGAAGTCCGCCGCGACGTTCGACACGATCAGCGGAATGGAGAAGAGGACCATACCGGCAGCGGCCGCCAAGGCAAGCCAGCGCCCGAGCCCCGTCACACCGATATGTCTTGTCCGTGTTCATGGCGCGGATGCTGCGGGCGACGACCTGCGCAGTCAACCGCAGCCTTGGATCCGCTTACGCCCGGATTTCGATGACGACATTGTCCGGCACGGTGCGCCAGATTTCCTCGATCTCCGCATTGGTCACGGCGATGCACCCCTGCGTCCAGTCGATCCGCCGGTGTTGCGCGCCGATCCAGCCAAGGCCGTTGCGAAGTCCGTGGATCATGATGTCGCCGCCCGGATCGATGCCGCGTGCGCGGGCGGCCTGTGCCTGCGATGGCGTCGGGTAGCTGATCCGCAGTGACAGGTGATAGGCGCTGTTCGGGTTGCGACCGGTGATGCGGTAGATGCCTTCGGGCACGCGATTGTCGCCGGACTGGGTCTTTGGGCCAAGGCCACCGCGCCCCAGCGCAATGCGATAGGTTTTGACGACCCGCCCGTCCTTGAGGAACGTCATGCGATGCGCACTTTTCGACGATGATGCGGTCGGTTAGCGGCTCGATGGGATCGCGGCGTGGTGTTTGGGCGAACGCGTAGGCGCACAGGGCTGCGATCCCGATCAGGGCGGCGGCAATGCCGATCAGTGTGCCGCGCAGTCGCATTCTCACATCGTTTAGGGGTGGCTAGGCCGTGGCGAGGCGGCTGTCCAATTGCGATGTGCAGCGGACAAGCAGAAGAAGAAGAAGAAGAAGAAGACCCTCCCCTACCCCTCCCGCAAGCGGGAGGGGCTAAGAAGAAGAGTGGATCGCCATTATCCCCCGATCCCCACCTCGCCCGCTGGCGGCGCGTTGACGTGGGTCCAGATCGCGCTGACGACGACCGACCCTTCGCCGACGCTGCTCGCGACGCGCTTGACCGATCCTGAGCGGACGTCGCCCACCGCGAAGATGCCGGGGCAGGAGGTGGCATAGCTCGACGATCCGCCGACGTCCCGCCCGGTGCGGACGAAGCCGTGATGGTCGAGCTCGACCAGGCCCGAGAGCCAGTCGGTGTTGGGCGCGGCGCCGATCATGATGAAGAGGGCGCGGCAGTCGACGGCGTGGCTACCCGATGGGCCGGCGAAGACGACGCGTTCGAGATGGGCGTCGCCGTCGAGCCGTTCGAGCTGGCTGTGGGTGTGGATGGTGATGCGCGGGTCGGCTTCGAGCCGTTCGCGCAGATAGGCGCTCATCGTGTCGGCGAGGCTGGCGCCGCGCACGACGACATGGACGCGCTTGGCGACGCGCGAGAGGTACATCGCGGCCTGCCCGGCGCTGTTGCCGCCGCCGACGACGACCGCCTCGGTCTGCGCGCACAGCCGCGCCTCCATCTCGGTCGCGGCGTAATAAATGCCGGCGCCTTCAAACGCTTCGAGCCGGTCGAGCGGCAGGCGGCGATATTGCACGCCGGTGGCGACGAGCACGGCGCGGGCGCATAGCTCTTCACCGCCGTCCAGCGTGGCGCAGAAGCCGTCGTCACGGCGGGCCAGCGCCTCGACCCGGCGCGGCATGGCGAAGCAGGTGCCGAACTTCATCGCCTGAACCTGACCCCGGAAGGTCAGGTCCGCGCCGGAGATACCAGTGGGGAAGCCCATGTAATTTTCGATGCGCGAGCTGGTCCCGGCCTGTCCGCCGATCGCGCAATCCTCGATCACCAGCGCGCGCAGCCCCTCCGATCCGGCATAGACGGCGGCGGCGACCCCGGCGGGACCGGCGCCGACGATCAGCAGGTCGAATGGCTCGGTCGAGCTGGCGGTGAGGTCGAGGCCGAGATGACTGGCGACGGCGCGCGGCGTGGGATCGGGGATCGGATGGCCTGACCAGCTGACCTGCGGCTCGCCCTCCGCCTCCTCATGGAAGGGGATGCGGTTGCGGTGGAGGAAGCTGGCGACGCGCGCGACGGCGGGGTCGCGATCGGCCCCGCGCACGACGAGGCTGCTGTCGCCCGCCTCGAAAATGCGGCGGCGGCGGGCGGAGAAGACGGTGAGGATATGGTCGCCGATCTCGGGCACCGCGCTCATCAGCCGGAGCATGTCGGGGCGCGGGGCTTCGAGCGTGCGGGTGGGGACGCTGGCGCGCATCGTCAGGGTGAGCGGGCCGCCGTTGAGGAAGGCGAGTTCGCCCATGAACTGGCCGGGGCCGATGGTGCCGGGCATGAGCCGACCGCCTGTTACCGGGTCGGCGACCTCGATCTCACCCTCCTCCACCAGCACGAAGCGGTCCTGCGGGGCGCCGGCTTCGAGCACGATGTCTCCGGGCTGGTAATGGCGGGTGGTGGAGATGGCGCGGATCGCGTCCAGCTGGGGGCCGGGGAATGGCCGGGGGGCCATGGTGCTGAGGTCGCCGCCGATCGATTCCATGGGTGGGAGTGTATCGGGGCGCGGCGGGAGTGCCAACGGGGGAACGGAAACGGCCGCGAGCGGGTTGTCCCGTCGCGGCCGTCTGCATTGATGGACAGGCCCTCCCCCGGCCCCTCCCGCAAGCGGGAGGGGGGAAGAAGGAGAACTGGCCTTACGCCTTCAGATCGAAGCGGTCGGCGTTCATCACCTTGGTCCAGGCCGCCACGAAGTCGCGCTTGAACTTCTCTTCATGGCCGTTCTCGGCATAGACTTCGGCGACCGCGCGCAGTTCGGAGTTGGAGCCGAAGATCAGGTCCGCACGGGTCGCGCGCCAGGTTTCGTGGCCGCCCTTGCGGTCGGTTGCGATGAATTCCTGATCGTCCGATCCTTCGGCGGCCTTCCAGACATTGGTCATGCCGAGCAGGTTGACGAAGAAGTCGTTGGTCAGCTGGCCCGAGCGGTGGGTGAAGTGGCCGTGACCGCGCTCACCGTGATTCGCGCCGAGCACGCGCAGGCCGCCGATCAACACGGTCATTTCGGGGACAGAGAGGCCGAGCAACGACGCGCGGTCGAGCATCATTTCCTCGGTCTTCACCGCCAGCTTCTTCTTGCCGAGATAGTTGCGGAACGCGTCCGCCTCCGGCTCCAGCCACTCGAAGCTCTCGACATCGGTCTGCTCCTGCGTCGCGTCGCCGCGGCCGCCGGTGAAGGGGACGTCGGTGGCGCCCGCCATCTCGAGGCCGACGACGCCGCCGAGGACGATTGCATCGGCGAGCGACATGCTGCCGCGCAGGCCGTTGAGCGTGTCGATCACCTTGGCCAGCATCTCCGGCTCATTGACCTCCCAGTCCTTTTGCGGGGCGAGGGCAACGCGCGCGCCATTGGCGCCGCCGCGATGGTCGGACTTGCGATAGGTGCTGGCCGAGGCCCAGGCGGTCTTGACCAGCTGGCTGACGGTGAGGCCGCTCGCGCGGATCTTTTCCTTCACCTCGGCGACCAGCGCATCGCTGGGCATGGTGCCGGCGGGGATCGGGTCCTGCCAGATCAGGTCCTCTTCGGGCACTTCCGGGCCGAGATAGCGGACCTTGGGGCCCATGTCGCGATGGGTCAGCTTGAACCAGGCGCGGGCAAAGGCGTCCTTGAACGCTTCGTGGTCGTTGCGGAACTTCTCGCTGATGACGCGGAATTCCGGGTCCATCTTGAGCGCCATGTCGGCGGTGGTCATCATGGTCGGAACCTTGATGTTCGGATCCCACGCCGCCGGCGCCATGTCCTCTTCGCGCTGGTTGATCGGCTGCCACTGCTGCGCGCCGGCAGGCGAGTGGACGAGCTCATAGTCATAGTCGAGCAGGAGGCGGAAGTAATTCTCCGACCATTGCGTGGGCGTGTTGACCCACGATCCCTCAATGCCGCTGGTCACGGTATGCTCGCCGATGCCGCCGCTCTCATGGCTGCTGACCCAGCCGAAGCCGAGCGCGCTGATGTCGCCGCCGGCCGGGGCAGCGCCCAGCAGCGACGCGTCACCATTGCCATGCGCCTTGCCAAAGGTGTGGCCGCCGGCAGTGAGCGCGACGGTTTCCTCATGGTTCATTGCCATGCGCTCGAACGTCGCCTTCATGTCGCGTGCCGAGAGCAAGGGATCGGGGTTGCCGCCCGGACCTTCGGGATTGACGTAGATGAGGCCCATCTGGATCGCGGCGAGCGGGCCCTCCAACTCGTGCATGCCGTGCTCGGGGGCGATGCGGGTCTGAACGCCCTCATTGACCCACTTGTCTTCGCTGCCCCAATAGATGTCGCGCTCGGGTTCGTACACGTCGGCGCGGCCGCCGCCGAAGCCGAACACCGGGCCGCCCATCGATTCGATCGCGACATTGCCGGCGAGGATGAACAGATCGGCCCAGCTGATGTGCTGGCCATATTTCTGCTTGATCGGCCAGAGCAGGCGGCGCGCCTTGTCGAGGTTGCCGTTGTCGGGCCAGCTGTCGAGCGGGGCGAAGCGCTGCTGCCCGCTATTGGCGCCGCCGCGTCCGTCGGCGGTGCGATAGGTGCCGGCGGCGTGCCATGCCATGCGGATGAAGAACGGGCCATAGTGCCCGTAATCGGCCGGCCACCAGTCCTGGCTGTCGGTCATCAACGCGGTAAGGTCCGCCTTGAGCGCCGCATAGTCGAGCTGCTTGAAGGCTTCGGCATAGTCGAAGTCGGGGCCCATCGGGTTGGACGGGCCGTTGGGATTGAGGATTTCGGTCGCCAGCATCTCCGGCCACCAATCCTTGTTGGTGCGGCCAAGCAGCGCGCGGACTCCGCCATTGCCGTGCACGGGGCAGCCGCCGCCGTCGATCGATCCGGTTTTCGCGTCCATGTGGGAATCCCTCCGTCTAGTGTCGTTGGTGTGGTGCGAGGCTATCGAAGCCAGGCTCAACCGGGAAACGGGATAAAGCGGTCAGTGCGAGTGAGGAAATCGATTATGTAATCGATGTGTCATCGATTGCGGCGAACAGGGTGGGGATTGGGGTGAATCAATCCTCCCCGGCACGGGGAGGATTTGCGTGCCTCACCGATCCCGAATCGCGTCGATCAGCTCGTCCTTGGTCATGTCGGAACGGCCTTCGATGCCGATCTCCTTGGCCTCGTCATACAGCTCTTCCTTCGTCCGATCCTCGAGCCGGGTGCCCTTGTGATCGAGCGAGCCTTCCGCCTTGGCATTGGCGATGCGCGCGGCCTTTTCCTTGGAGGCGCCGTCCTTGCGCAGGTCTTCGTAGAGCTTGTCGTCCTTGATCTGGGGTCCGTGGTCCTTGGCCATTGCGATCTCCTTTCCCCCTCCCCAACCTACGGGGAAACACAATGATCCCGGATTTGATGTGACAAACAGGCGACAAAGCCGGATCGACTGCCTATATGGCCGCGGATCGACCAACGACTCCCCCGAAGGGCCGATGCTGACCACAAATCCGTTCGATGACGACAAGCTGCGCGAAGAGTGTGGCGTGTTTGGTGTTTCCGGTGCCGAGGGTGCCGCCGCGCTTGTCGCGCTGGGGCTGCATGCGTTGCAGCACCGCGGGCAGGAGGCGGCTGGCATCACCAGCTTTGACGGCGCGCATTTCCATACCCATCGCGCGATGGGCCATGTCGCGGGGAATTTCGACCGCGACGAGGTGATCCGCGCGCTGGCGGGCGATGTCGCGTGCGGCCATGTCCGCTACTCGACCACCGGCGAGACCGCGCTGCGCAACGTCCAGCCGCTCTATGCCGAGCTGGCGAGCGGCGGGTTCGCGGTGGCGCATAACGGCAACATCTCCAACGCGATGCATCTGCGCCGCGAGCTGATCCGGCGCGGTTCGATCTTCCAGTCGACATCGGATACCGAGACGATCATCCATCTGGTCGCGACCAGCGGGTACCGGGATCTGCTCGACCGGTTCATCGACGCGCTGAAGCAGGTCGAGGGCGCCTATTCGCTGATCTGCATGACGCCGGAAGGCATGATCGCGTGCCGCGACCCGCTGGGCATCCGGCCGCTGGTGATGGGTCGCCTTGGCGACAGCTTCATCTTCGCGTCGGAGACGGTGGCACTCGACGTGGTCGGCGCGACTTATCTGCGCGATGTCGAGCCGGGCGAGCTGGTGATCGTCAAGGACGGCGCGATGCGCTCGATCCGCCCCTTCACCGCGATCGCGCCGCGCCCGTGCATTTTCGAATGGGTCTATTTCAGCCGCCCCGACTCCATCGCGGGGGACCGGTCGGTCTATACCGTGCGCAAGGGCATCGGCGCGGAGCTGGCAATCGAATCGCCGGTCGAGGCCGATCTGGTCATCCCGGTGCCCGATTCGGGCGTTCCCGCCGCAATCGGCTATGCGCAGCAATCGGGCATTCCGTTCGAGCTGGGCATCATCCGCTCGCATTATGTGGGGCGCACCTTCATCCAGCCGAGCGCCGAAGTGCGGCGGCTGGGCGTCAAGCTCAAGCACAATGCCAATCGCGCGCTGATCCAGGGCAAGCGGATCATCCTGGTCGACGATTCGATCGTGCGCGGGACGACCAGCCTGAAGATCGTCGAGATGATGCGCGAGGCGGGCGCCGCCGAAGTGCATATGCGCATCGCCAGCCCGCCGACCACGCATAGCTGTTTCTATGGCGTGGACACGCCCGAGCGCTCCAAGCTGCTCGCCGCGCAGCATGACGTTGCAGGGATGGCCAAGTTCATCAAGGCCGACAGCCTGGCATTCGTTTCGATCGACGGGCTGTACCGCGCGCTGGGCGAGGCACAGCGTGGCGATGTGCTGCCGCGGTACTGCGACGCGTGCTTCACCGGCGAATATCCGACCCAGTTGACCGACCATGACGAGCAGGCGGTGGGCCAGCTCGCACTGCTCGACGAGAAGCGTTGAACCCATGACCGAGCAGGCACTTGCAGGGCGGGTCGCGCTCGTCACCGGCGCGAGCCGGGGAATCGGCGCGGCGACCGCGATCGCGCTGGCGGCACAGGGCGCGCATGTCGTGCTGACCGCGCGCACGGCGGGTGGGCTTGAAGAGGTCGAGGAGGCGATTTTCGCCGCCGGTGGCAGCGCGACGATCGCGCCGATGGACCTGATCGAGACCGATTCGATCCCGCGTCTGGCCGCTGCGTTGGCGGAGCGTTGGGGCAAGCTCGACATCCTCGTGCTGAATGCGGCCGCACTGGGCACGCTGTCGGCAGTCGCGGCGTTCGATCCCAAGGAAGTGGCCAAGGTGCTGGCGCTCAACGTCAGCGCGCAGGCGGCGCTGATCGGGGCGTTCGACGGGCTGCTGCGCAAGTCCGATGCGGGCCGCGTGATTGGCCTGACGTCGAAGGTCGGCCGCCAGCCGCGCGCCTATTGGGGCCTGTACGGGGCAACCAAGGCGGCGTTCGAAAATCTGCTGCTGAGCTATGCCGATGAGGTGCGCAACCTGACCAAGGTGCGGGTGGCTTTGCTCGACCCGGGCGCGACGCGGACCAAGATGCGCGCGCGGGCGTATCCGGGCGAGGCGCCGGAGAGCGTCAAGCCGCCGGAGGTGGTTGCGGAGCGGATCGTGGCGATGCTGGCGGAGGATTTCGAGACGGGGGCGTTTGAGGCGTTGGGGTGAGGGGTGTTAGCCCTCCCCTCTCGTCACGCCCCCCATCGTCACCCCGGGCTTGACCCGGGGCCCAGCTTCTTCTTCCCTACCGCCCCATGGACGACGAACGTCAAGGCGGCTGGGTCTACATCATGGCCAATCGCTATCGCGGCACGATGTATGTCGGGGTGACCGCGGACCTCGTGACGCGCGTCGATCAGCATCGCCGTGGTGAGGGTTCCGCGTTTTGTGCAGAGTATGGCCTCAAGCGGCTCGTCTGGGCGGAATATGCCGATGATATCAGCGACTGCATCGCGCAGGAGAAGCGGATGAAGCGCTGGCGGCGTGAGTGGAAGTTCGCGTTGATTGAGCGCGACAATCCCGAGTGGCGCGACCTTTACAATCAGCTTGCCTGACAAAGGCAGCTGGGCCCCGGGTCAAGCCCGGGGTGACGAGAGGGGGCAGTTACTCCCCCGCCCCTTGGATCCCCAGCAGCTCCACCGTGAACAGCAGCGTCGCGCCGCCCGGGATGGGGCCGCGGCCGTTGGGGCCATAGGCAATCTCTGCGGGGATCGCGAATTCGACCGTGTCGCCGACGCCCATCAGCTGGACGCCCTCGGTCCAGCCGGGGATGACGCGGTTGAGGGGGAAGACGGCGGGGACGCCGCGCCTGATCGAGCTGTCGAACTCGGTGCCGTCGGCGAAGGTGCCGACATAATGCACCGCGACGCGATCGGTCGGACCGGGGTGCTTGCTGGAGCCATCACCCGCGACCAGCCGCCAGCGCAGGCCGCTCTTGGTCACGTTCCAGCCCGCGCCGCCGTGACGCTCGGCCAGCGCGCGCATCTGGTTGTTGTGCCAGGCGACGTCTTGTGACCGGTCGGGGGTGTCGTCCTGAACCATGGCGGGGAGCGTGGCGAGCGTGACGGCGGCGAGTGCGAAGGTCAGGATCATGCCGCGAGGAACGCCTTCACCTGCGCCTGGAAGAAGGGCGCATTGTCCCACATGATGAAGTGTGCCGACGCGGGCACGCGGACGAGCTTGGCGCCTTTGATCGGGGCGAAGGACGCCTGGTAGAAGCCGTCCATCTGCGCGTCGGTGACCGGGGCGCCCTTCGGCGTGACGTAGAGCACGGTGGTCGGCGCGGTGATCTTGCCCAGCTCGGGCATCAGATTGGTGACGACAAGCTCGCCATAGGCGCGGGCGGAGACATCGCGGTCGGACTTCATCGCGTCGTCGAGCGCGGGCGCGCGCATGCTTTCGGTCGCGACCATCGATGCGATCGTGCCTTCGAGCTGCTTGGCATAGGCGTCCTGCGGGCTGTTGCGCATCCCGTTCATGATCTGATCGGCGATCGGCTTGAGCGTCTCCGGCGTTGCCTGCGGCCCGCCGAACATCGCGCCGAGGAAGGGGAGCATGTCGACGACCATCAGCTTGCCGACCTGATCGGGGTGACGCGCGGCGAGCATCATCGCCATCGTGCCGCCCATCGAATGGCCGATGACGGCGACCTTGCCGAGCTTGTTCTCGGCGATGTAGCGCGAGATTTCCTCGGCCACCGGCGCGGCGACATTACCGTCGGTGTTTCCGCCCTTGTCGAGACCGGCAAAGCCGCGCACCTGCACCTTGTGGTAGCGATAGCCGGGGAGCGCGGCGGTCATTTCCGCCCAGACGCGAGGGGATGAGGACAGGCCGGGGATCAGGATGACGTCGGCGCCCTTCCCCTCCACCGTCACGGCGATGCGGTCGGACGTGAAGCCCTTGGCCATCGCAGGCGTGGGGAGCAGGGCTGCGGTCAGCAGCATCGCCAGTGTCGCGAACAGGCCGCGGCGGTTCATCATCTCAATCCCTCCCATGTGACAGGCGCCATGCGGGCGGCGCCGGGTCCCCCAATTCGATCAGCAGTTCTTCGTCCACCGCCGCGTCTTCGTCCAGTTCCTCGGCGCTGAAAATCTCGCGGCTCATCACGAAGCTGCCGTGATAGCCCGAAAAGCGCCAGTCACCGGTCACTTCGGTCCCGTCCTCGCTGATGCGCCCCGAATAGGCGACGCTGTGCGCGAGCGGACCGGATGGGTCGTACTGCTTGGTGAAGGTGAGCGTATCGACGCTGCGCGTGCCGGAGACGAAGGCGCGGCGGATTTCGGACAAGCCGGTGTCGTCGGGTTCGGTGATGACCCCCTCCACCGCGCCGCCAAATTCCTCAAGATGCGCGATGAAGCTGTTTTCGGGCACGTCCCAGCCGGTCGCGAAATAGCGGCCATACCAGACGCCGGTCGCGTCGCGGGGGTCGTTCATGCTTGTTCCACCAATGCAATCAGTTCGGGCAGGGTCAGCGGCTCGGCGCAGAGATAGCCCTGATAGGTTTGGCACCCCTCTTTGGCCAGCAGATCGAGCTGTTCGGGGGTTTCGACCCCTTCGGCAATCACGGTCAGGCCCAGCGAGCGTGCCATGTCGATCACGCCGCGCACGACGATCCGGTCGCGCGCGCTGCCGGTGATGTCCTGGGTCAGTTTCCGGTCGACCTTGAGGTAATCGAGCGGGAGCGCTTTCAGATAGGCGAGGCTGGAATAGCCGGTGCCGAAATCGTCGATCGCGACGCGGCAGCCGGCCGCGCGCAGCTCGCTGAGCAGGCGGGAGGCCTCGCCGAGATCGTCGATCAGACCGCCCTCGGTGATCTCCACCGTCAGGCGCGCGCGCGGGAAGCCGCTGCTGTCGACCCAGTCGAGAAACAGGTCGGCGAACCCGGAGCGCGCGACATCGGCGGCGGTGACGTTGACCGACAGCCGCAAGTGGCGGAGCGATGCGGGCCAGCGCGCAGCCTGTGCCAGCGCGAGCCGCTGGACATGCTCCGACAGCGCGAGTTCGAGTTCGGCGCGGGCGGCGGCGGCGAACAGGGTTTCGGCACCGACCTCACCATGGTCGGGGTGGCGCCAGCGGGCCAGCGCCTCGACCCCGACGATCGCGCCGGTGGCGACCGCGACCTGCGGCTGCAGGCGCAGTTCGATCTCGCCCGCCTCCATCGCGTGGCGCAGATCGACCGCGAGCGTTTCGAGGGAAATGGTACGGTCGTCCTCGTCGCCGGTGAGTGTCTCACTGGCGCGGCGGAGCAAGGCTGCGGCATCGTCGCCGGGACGCGCGGTGGCGGTGGCGATGCGCGCGCCGACCGGGGCAATGGCGTCACCGATGACGAAGGGGCGGGTCAGCGCTTCCTCGATCCCTTTGGCCGCAGCGGCGAGCGTTTCGGCGTCGGCGTCTTCGGCGGCGACCAGAAACTCGGCCCCGCCCATCCGCGCCAGCGTCGCGCGGCGACCAAGCGTGGCGCGCGCGGCGTCGGCGATGCGGGTCGAGGCGGCGCGCAGCACCGAATCACCCGCGTCGCGGCCATAGGCGGTGTTGACCATGTCGAACCGGCCCAGCGCGACCAGCGCCACGCCGACCGGCTGCGCGTCATCGAGCCGACGGGTGATCCAGCGGCGCATTCCGCTATCGTCGCGCACGCCGGTCAGGACGTCGCGGACCACCGCGCTGGCATCGACCTCACCCAGCCGCTCGATCAGGGCATGGATGCGGCCGGTGCGCGCGTCGCGCTGAAGATGCTCGACCACGCGACCAGCACCGGGCAGGTCGTGCGCGAAGGCGGTCGCCTGGATGCCGTCGCGCAGCCGCTGGAGCGCGCCGCGCATCGCCCCGCGATCCGCCGCCTCGACATGCCGCAACATGGTGCGCAGCGACGGGGTACCGGTGAAGCCGAGCATCGAGGCGAGCGCTGGCGTGACCTGAAGCGAACGCAAGGCGGGATCGTAGCGCCAGCCGAGCGGTTCCCCGGTCGCGCGGGTCGCGTCGGTCCCGGTGCGCTGGGCGTGGCGCGCAGCGAAGCGCAATGCCTGAACGAACTCGACCTCACGCATCGGGCTGGCGAGAAAGTGGGTGGCACCGGCATCGTAGAATTCGCCCAGCCGGGCGGTATCGTCGCGCGACACGAGCGCGAGCAAGGCCGCGCCGTTCGCGCTGGTGACGGGTGCCATGGCGCGGACTGCGGCAAGCCCTTCGGCGACCGAGCCGCGCGCATCGACCACCGCGACCGCCGCGCCGCTGGCGAGGAAGCGGCGATCCGCCCCCTCCCCGCGCCGCGCAGCCACGACGCGCCAGCCCGCGCGCGCCGCCTGCCCTGCGAGCTCGTCGCGTTGGCGGAACGACAGCAGGAACAGTGGCCGGTCGCGCCCGGTCATGGGGGTGGCTGAAACGGGCGCGGCGTCGGTCATCGGCAGCAGTCCTAACGCAAGCCTTGTCCCGGCGCTACGAACAGCTTAGCTGCTTTCCATATGGCGAGCGATCGGCCTCTTGTGGACCGGCACGGCCGCGCGATCCGGTATCTGCGGGTATCGGTGACCGACCGGTGCGACTTGCGTTGCCGCTATTGCATGGCCGAGGAAATGACCTTCCTGCCGCGCAGCGAGCTGCTGGCGCTGGAGGAAATCGCGCTGATTGCCGAGCGTTTTGTCGCGCGCGGGGTGACCAAGATCCGGCTGACCGGGGGCGAGCCTTTGGTGCGGCGCGACGCGCTGGATCTGGTGCGACGGCTGGGGCGTAGCGTCGGCCAGGGTCTCAACGAACTGACGCTGACCACCAATGGCACGCGGCTGGCGACCCATGCGGCGGCGCTGGCGGAGGCCGGGGTGCGGCGGATCAATGTCAGCCTCGACAGCCGCGATCCTGAGGTTTTTCGGCATATCACCCGGCATGGCGATGTGCGCCAAGTGCTGGACGGCATCGCGGCGGCGCGTGCGGCGGGCCTGACGGTCAAGATCAACATGGTTGCGATGAAGGGGCTGAACGACGCCGAGATCCCCGCGATGCTGGGCTGGACCAGCGCACAGGGCATGGACCTGACGCTGATCGAAACGATGCCGCTGGGCGCAATCGATGAGGATCGCGCCGATCGTTTCGTGCCGCTCACGCAGGTGCTTGCAGATTTGTCTGCACAATTCGACCTGACCCGGGATGCCCATGACAGCGGCGGTCCGGCGCGCTACTGGCGGGTCGGCGGGACCGGCGCGCGGCTGGGCCTGATCTCTCCGCTGACGGGTAATTTCTGCGACAGCTGCAACCGCGTGCGGCTCACCACGGAGGGCAAGTTGTTCACCTGTCTGGGCCATGACGACCAGGTCGATCTGAAGGCCGCGATCCGCGGTGGCGGGCTGGCGGCGGTCGATGATGCGATCGACGCGGCGCTGGCGAGCAAGCCCGCGCGCCATGCGTTCGACGTCGCGCCGGGTGCTGCGCCCGCCGTTTCGCGCCATATGAGCGTGACCGGCGGATGAGCATGGTGCGCCGGGCGCTCGCCGCCTCCCCGACCACTCCGGCCGAGACGGCTGCGGCAGAACTGCTCGCCGGGCGCGATTGGGTGCCGGTCGAGGATGCCGAGATGGTCGTCGCGCTGGGCGGCGACGGCTTCATGCTGCAGACGCTGCACGCGATGCTGGAGCGGCGGCGGATCGTGCCGGTGTTCGGCATGAACCTCGGCACCATCGGCTTTCTGATGAACGACTGGCGGCCCGACGGGCTGGAGGAGCGGCTCGCGCGCGCGCGGCCGTTCAAGGTCTCGCCGCTGGTGATGACCGCGACGACGATGGAGGGGGAGACGCACGTCATCCCCGCAATCAACGAAGTGTCGCTGCTGCGCGAGACGCGCCAGACTGCCAAGCTGGAGGTGCGGGTCAACGACCGCGTCGTGCTGCCCGAACTGGTGTGCGATGGCATCCTTGTGGCGACGCCGGCGGGGTCGACGGCGTACAATCTGTCGGCGCATGGCCCGATCCTGCCGCTGGGGTCGCGGCTGCTCGCGCTGACCCCGATCAGTCCGTTCCGCCCGCGGCGCTGGCGCGGGGCGATCCTGCCCGAAAAGACGCGGATTTCGCTGCGCGTGCTCGACCCCGGCAAGCGGCCGGTGAGCGCGGTGGCCGACCAGCGCGAAGTGCGCGACGTGGCGCAGGTCGACATCGCGATCGACCGCAACCGCGACCTGACCCTGTTGTTCGACCCCGAACATGCGCTGGATGAGCGGATCACGATGGAACAGTTTATTGCGTGAGGGGCCAATTCCTCCCCTGAGCTTGCTCAGGGGAGGTGGCAGCGCGCAGCGCTGACGGAGGGGCCGCCCCGTAGAGGGCGGAGTTTTGCCGAGCTGTTCACGGCCGTCTGCGCGGCCGCCCCTCCACCACCGCCTTCGGCGGTGGTCCCCCTCCCCTGCTGCGCAGGGGAGGAATTGGCGCGGCTCGCTGCGACGCGCCGCTACCGCACAAAATTCCCCTTTTCCCCGCTTGCATTGCCCGACACCCCTTCGTATAGGCGCGCCCTCGCTGTCGTTCCCTGATAGCTCAGCGGTAGAGCTCTCGACTGTTAATCGAGCGGCCGTAGGTTCGAATCCTACTCAGGGAGCCAGCGACTTTCCTCCAGCCCAGGACACCACGCCGCGACGCAGCGCTTGCGCCGCGCAGGTTTCTGTCGTTTCGTTCAGCATAGGGACATTTGGCCTGTGCTGAACGTTATCGTCGCAGCATCGGCACGATTCGCCGCAATATGAGATGCTTAGGAGGAAGATGATGTCCACCACCCCGGCCCGCCGCTCGCGTATCGCGGCGGTCGCGCTTGCGCTGGCCAGCGCCAGCGTGCTTGCGTCCTGCACGACCCCGACCCCGTATCAGCCCGCGACCGGCAGCGGATCGTACCGCACCGGCTACTGGGACGAGCAGATCGAATCCGATCGCTTTCGCGTTACCTTCGCCGGCAACAGCATGACGTCGCGCGAGACGGTCGAGCGCTACCTGCTCTATCGCGCGGCGCAGCTGACGGTGGAGCGCGGCGGCGATTATTTCGTGCTGTCCGACCGCGATACCGAGAAGAAATCGCGCACCTATGCCACCACCAGCCCGTTTGCTGGCGGTCCATGGGGCGGATGGGGTCCGTCGTGGCGCTATTACGGCCCGCGCTGGGGCTGGCGCAGCTGGAGCCCGTGGGGCGGCGATCCCTTCTGGGACCGCGACGTCGATATCCGCACGGTCGAACGCTATGAGGCGAGCGCCGAGATCGTGATCGGCAAGGGTCGCAAGCCCGACAATGTCCGCGCGTTCAATGCGCGTGAGGTGCTGGAGAATCTCGGCACGTCAATCGCACCGCCGCGCCCGCGGTGATCGGATGGCCCCCTGTGCCTGATCCCATACGGGAGCGGTCGGGGGACCGCCCAGTCTAACCGTCACCCCCGCGAAAGCGGGGGCCCATCTCCTGCACGAGCGGCGCATTGCACCGGTTCGGCAAACGGACAGTCCGGGAGATGGGCCCCCGCTTTCGCGGGGGTGACGATCAAAGAAAAAGGGCCGCCCGATCGTCTCGGGCGGCCCTTTTTCATTTGGTTGGGAATGAGTCTTTGGAGCGCGCAGACGCGCGCCCCTCCCCCGCCCCCTCCCGTTCCGGGAGGGGTGATTCAGGTCACACCACCGCGCCGTGGCATTGCTTGTATTTGCGGCCCGAGCCACATGGGCACGGCGCATTGCGGTTGACGCGGCCGACCCAGTTCGCCGGATCATCGCCCAGCGCTTCACCGGTCGGGCGCGGGATCTGCATCGCGGGGAGCTCGTTCGAGATCAGCCCGGCGCTGCCCGCGTCCCAGTCGGCGCTGTTGTCGAGGCCGGTGAGCGGGTCGATATGCGTCGTCAGGAAATCGGGCAGCTCGGGCAGGCCCGGGGGCGCCTGGAACTGGAATTCGGCCCAGGCGAGCGTGCGGGTCACGTCTTCGCGGATCGCGCCCAGCATGCGTTCGAACATGGCGAACGCTTCCTGCTTATATTCGTTGATCGGCGTCTTCTGGGCATAGGCGCGCAGGTGGACGACCTGGCGCAGCGCGTCGAGCATCGCGAGATGCTCCTTCCAGTGATGGTCGAGATTCTGGAGCAGGATCGACTTTTCGATCGAGGTCCAGGTTTCGGGATCGAGCTGGTCGGACTTTTCGGTCACGCGCGCGGTGGCGAGGTCGCGGATGCGGTTTTCGACATCCTCGGGCTCGATCCCGTCGGTTTCGGCGATCCATTGTTCGACCGGTGCCTCGACGCCGAGCACTTCCTGCACACGCGCCTTGAGGCCCTCGATATCCCATTGCTCGGGATAGGTTTCCGGCGGGCACGCCTGGCCGACCAGGTCGTTGACCGTCTCGGCGCGCATATCCTCGACCACGTCGCCGACGGTGTCGGCGTCCATGATGTCGGCGCGCTGTTCGTAGATCACCTTGCGCTGATCGTTCATCACGTCGTCATATTCGACGACCTGCTTGCGGATGTCGTAGTTGCGCGCTTCGACCTTTTTCTGCGCGGTCTCGATCGCCTTGGTCAGCCACTTGCTGCCGATCGCTTCGCCATCGGCGATGTTGTTGCGCATCATCTTGGCGAACAGCGTGTCCGGGCCGAAGATGCGCAGCAGATCATCGTCGAGGCTCAGGTAGAAGCGGCTGAGGCCGGGGTCGCCCTGACGGCCCGAGCGGCCGCGCAGCTGGTTGTCGATGCGGCGACTTTCGTGCCGCTCGGTGCCGAGCACGAACAGGCCGCCGGCTTCGAGCACGCGCTGTTTCTCGGCGGCGATCTCCGCCTTGATCTGGGCGATCGCGGCGTCGCGCTCCGGCCCCTCGGGCATGTCGGCGAGTTCTGCCTCGACGCGGAATTCGAGGTTGCCGCCCAGCTGAATGTCGGTGCCGCGACCGGCCATGTTGGTGGCGATGGTCACCGCGCCCAGGCGGCCGGCCTGCGCCACGATATGCGCTTCCTGCTCGTGGAAGCGGGCGTTGAGGACCGAATGGTCGACGCCTTCCTTGGTCAGATATTCGCTGAGCAGTTCGGACTTTTCGATCGACACGGTGCCGACAAGCACCGGCTGGCCCTTTGCCGCATGCTCGCGGATCGTGCGGGCGATGGCGATGAACTTGTCCTGCATCGTCTTGTAGAACTCATCGTCCTGATCGATGCGCTTGACCGGGACGTTAGTCGGGATCGACACGACGTTCATCTTGTAGATGTCGTAGAATTCCGGCGCTTCGGTCGCCGCCGTGCCGGTCATGCCCGCAAGCTTCGGGTACATGCGGAAATAATTCTGGAAGGTGATCGATGCCAGCGTCTGGTTCTCAGGCTCGATGTTGACGCCTTCCTTGGCTTCGACCGCCTGGTGCAGGCCGTCGGACCAGCGGCGGCCGTCCATCATGCGGCCGGTGAATTCGTCGATGATGACGACCTTGCCGTCCTTGACGATGTAATCGATGTCGCGCTTGTACATGACGTTGGCGCGCAGCGACTGGTTGAGGTGGTGGACCACCTGGGTGTTCTCGAAATCGTAGAGGTTGGCGCCCTTGAGCAGGCCTGCCGTCTCCAGCATCCGCTCGACGCTCTCCATCCCCTCCTCGGTCAGGACGATGCTCTTCTGTTTCTCGTCCTTCTCGTACAGCTCGGGGCTGAGCTGCTTCACGATCGCGTCGACACCGATATAGAGCTCGCTCTTGTCGTCGGTCGGGCCGGAGATGATCAGCGGGGTGCGTGCTTCGTCGATGAGCACCGAGTCGACCTCATCGACGATCGCCATGGCGAAGGGGCGCTGGACCATCGATGCGCGGTCATATTTCATGTTGTCGCGCAGATAGTCGAAGCCGAATTCGTTATTGGTGCCGTAGGTGATGTCGGCGGCATAGGCCTCGCGGCGCTGATGATCGGCGAGGTTGGGGACGATCACACCGACGGTCAGGCCGAGGAAGCGGTAGATTTGACCCATCCATTCGGAGTCGCGGCGCGCCAGATAGTCGTTGACGGTGATAACATGGACGCCCTTGCCCGGCAGCGCGTTGAGATAGGTGGCGAGCGTCGCCACCAGCGTCTTGCCCTCGCCCGTGCGCATTTCGGCGATCTCGCCGCGATGCAGGACGATACCACCGACCATCTGCACGTCGAAATGGCGCATGCCGAGCACGCGGACGCCGGCTTCACGCACTGTCGCGAACGCTTCGGGCAGGATCGAGTCGAGCTTTTCGCCATTCTCGAGCCGCTCACGAAACTTGACGGTCTGCGCCGCCAGCTCCTCGTCAGACATCGCCTTGAGCGTGGGTTCGAAGCCCGCAATCTTGGCGAGGATGGGGTTGAGCGAACGAACATACCGGTCGTTGGACGAACCGAACAGGGACTTGGCCAAGCCGCCGAACATGATGATTTCCAGTCGTGTGAAATTGCAGGGGTTGCGCCCGGTCTGCGAGCGCCAACGATTCGAATGCGAAATGGATGCCGACCGCAGGTTCGCGGCGGCCTGCGCGGCTATTCGAGCCGGCGTTCGCTGGTCAGGCGGGCGGGCGTGCCGGCCGGAGCATCGTGGATCGCGAAGGGCGCGGCAACGGGCGCTTCACGGGTGGCAAGGGGGCGGCTGACGACCGCGGCCGCGACGCGCGATACCGCAGCGACTGCAGTTTCGGCGGTGCGGGAGATGGCGGTGTCGCTGCGCTGCTGAAACCCGCGCAGGTCGCGATCACCGGCAATCGCACCGGTAAGGCTCGCGAGGAGCGCAGAGAGGAACAGCAGCAATTGCACGCGAAAACCCGTTAAACGGCCCCTTGTTGCCCGCCGCTGAACGACGGGCCGTGCGGACATAGGGGTTGGGGGCGGATCGTCCAAGTGCTAATCGACTTGAGGTGGTTACGGGCTTAGTGCGGCGACATGCGTTAGGAGGACATCGGGATGCGCAACGACCATCATGACAAGCCCTCCCTTTCGCTATTGGCGCTACTGGCGGAGCTGGATCCGATCGCGGAGGAATTCGAACCGATCGAAGACCTGCCAGCGGAGCCAATCGATGATCTCATGCTTCCAGAGGATGAAGAGTAGGCACTCAAACGAACTGGGGCATGTAGGCGTGCATCCCTCTTCTCCTCTCCCCTTGATAGGGGATAGGATAGCGAAGCTTGGCAGCTTGCTGCCTAGCGTAGCTTGGAGAGGGGTAGAGCGGAGCTTTGCTCCGCGCGGCTGCGTCGCAGCCGCCCACCCCTCTCCCAGCTCCGACTAGGGCCTCGCTTCGCGAGACCAAGTCTGCGCATCCCTCTCCCCTCCTGCGGAGGGGCGAGGGGACGGATGCGTTGGACCTCGGCGACAAGCTAACGCCCCCGGACCACTTCGCATCCCACACGCGCATCGGGATAGACGTCAAGCTTCATCGACCGCACCCGCACTTCGGCGATGCGCGGGTCTGCGGACAGCGCCAGTGCGGCGACCGCGTCGCACAGGGTTTCCTGAAGTTCGATATGGCCCTGGGCCGCGAGCGCGTGGATGCCGGTGCGCAGATAGTCGTAATCGACAACCGCATCGATCCGGTCCGCGGGTGGCGCGGCATAAACGCAGCGCATCGCGACGTTCAGTTCGACCCGCTGCGGCGCGGCGCGCTCGAAATCATGGATGCCGAGCCCGATTTCGACCACCAGCCCGTCGAGATGGATGGTGTATTCAGCCACGCGGACGGTCCCTGCCGGTGAACATCACGTCGCCGTCGCGCTTGACCAGGCGTTGGCCGCAATCGACAAACACATTCTGGCCGGTGACGCTACGTGCGGTAAGCAGATAAGCGACCGTCGCCGTCAGGTCGGACAGGTCGACCGGGCGTTCGAGCAGATTGGCGCTGGCGACGGCGGCGAATTCCTCCGGCGTCTGGTCGAGGCTGGGCAGTGTCAGGCCGGGCGAGACGGCGTTGACGCGGATACGCGGGGCGAGCCGCATCGCGAGCAGGGTGGTCGCCTCGGCCAGCGCCGCCTTGCTCAGCGTATAGGTCAGGAAATCGGGATTGGGGTTGGCGAGCTTCTGGTCGAGCAGGTTGACGATCGCCCCCTCCCCCAGCCCGACCTGTGCCGCCAGCGCCGAGGCCAATAGCAACGGCGCGCCAAGATTGATGTGCATGTGGCGATCAAGCCCGCTGTAGTCGGCAAGCGGGATCGCGTCCCAGGCGAAGCGCGAGGCGTTGTTGACCAGCCCCTCGACCGGCCCGCCCAGCGCATCGGCGGCGGCGGCGATCAGCGCCCGGGTCTCGGCGGCATCGGCGAGGTCAGCGGTGACCAGCGCCACGCCGAGTTCGGCCGCGAGTGCATCGGCCTCGTCATGTGAATCGTGGTGATGCACCGCGACCGCATGGCCGTCGGCCACGAGGCGGCGCACGATCGCCGCCCCGATCCGCCGCGCGCCGCCGGTGACCAATATCCTCATCTTACACCGCCCGTTTGCCCTAAGCCTGTCGAAGGGCGTTGCGAGGACAGCGTTGGGTGCCGCCCTTCGACAAGCTCAGGGCAAGCGGCTGTTTGGGCACAGATGAAGGGGTTTGATCGGGCCGCGCGCATCAATAGCCCATCAGTGCGAGGACTTCCTTGCGGCTGCGATCATCCTCGCGGAAGGTACCGATGACGCGGCTGGTGACCATCGACACGCCGGGGGTGCGCACGCCGCGCGCGGTCATGCAGGCATGGCTGGCGTCGATCACCACCGCGACGCCGCGCGGCTTCAAATGGTCCCAGATGCAATCGGCCACCTGCGCGGTCAGCCGTTCCTGCACCTGCAGTCGGCGGGCATAGGCGTGCAGCACGCGCGCGAGTTTCGAGATGCCGACCACGTGCTTGCCGGGCAGATAGGCGATCGATGCCTTGCCGATGATCGGTGCGAGATGGTGCTCGCAATGCGACTGGAACGGAATGTCCTTGAGCAGGACGATGTCGTCATAGCCGCCCACCTCCTCAAACACGCGGCTCAAATGAGAGGCGGGATCTTCGGCATAGCCCTGGCAATATTCCTTCCACGCCCGCGCGACGCGCAGCGGGGTGTCGATCAGCCCTTCGCGACTCGGATCGTCGCCGGCCCAGCGCAGCAGGGTGCGGACCGCGTCAGCCACCTCGTCGGGCACCGGAATCTTGGGTGTCGGCGCGGCAAGGCCGCCATCGGCAGGGTCTTCATGGTGATGGCAACTCATAATGGCTGAAACCCTATCCCTTTTGGTGTGACGCTACGGCAAGCGCCTCTGCTGTGTTGCCTCCGGGCAACAAACGGTGTCGTAACGGGAAATAGCAAGCATTTCCGCCGGATTCCTAGCGTGATTTGACGTTGACGTAAGGATTCGAGCGACGGTAGCGTGTGACACAACAACAACAAGAAGACCGGTCCCGGAGGGAAGCACCCCCGGCGGACCCAGAGAGGAGAGACCCATGCGCACACTCCAGCTGTTTTCCGCATCCGCCCTCGCGCTGATCGCGGCCACTCCCGCCATTGCCCAGGACGCCTCCGCCCCTGCCGCGCAGGAAGAAGAAGCGTCGGGTAACGAGGTCGTCATCACCGCGACCCGTCGTAACGAAACCGTGCAGGACGTGCCGATCGCGGTGACCGCGGTCCCCGCCGCACTGCTCGAAAATGCCGGCATCGAGGATATTCGCGGACTGGAGCAGCTCGCGCCGTCGCTGCAGAGCTCGACCGGCCAGTCGTCGGCGACCGGCACCACCCTCTACATCCGCGGCATCACCACGGCGGGCGACAACCCGGGCTTCGAGCCGGCGGTCGGCGTGTTCATCGACGGCGTGTTCCGCGCGCGTGCCGGTGTCGCGATTTCCGAGCTGCCGCAGCTTGAGCGCGTCGAAGTGCTGCGCGGCCCGCAGGGCACGCTGTTCGGTCGCAACACCTCGGCCGGTGCGCTGTCGATCTTCACCGCCCAGCCGGCATTCGAGCTCGGCGGCTATCTTGAAGGCAGCTACGGCAATTACAATGCGTTCGAGCTGAAGGGCGCGGTGACCGGCCCGGTGACCGACCAGCTCGCGCTGCGCCTCGACGGCGGCTATCGCAAGCGCGACGGCTATATCGAGGACGTCAATGCCGACCGGTCGTTCAACAATGTCGATCGCTGGTATGCGCGCGGTCAGGCGCTGTATGACACCTCGACCTTCTCGCTGCGCCTGATCGCCGACTATTACGAGACCGACGAACAATGCTGCGGCGCGATTTCGGTCGTGCGCGGTGCGTTCGCGCCGCTGATCGAGGGGATTGCCGGCGCGCAGGGCCTGGACGGCCTGTACCAGGGCACGAGCCGCACCGTGAACGGCGTTCCGACCACGATCGATCCCGAGCAGCGCCGCATGGCCGCATCGCCCAATCGCGACTTTAGCGAGCGGGTGCGCGACTATGGCCTGTCGGCGGAAATCAACGCCGAACTGGGCGACATCAAGCTGACCTCGATCACCGCTTATCGCGACTGGCGCGCGCTGCGGAACCAGGATGTCGACTTCTCGGGCATCGACCGCGCCTATCGCGATGGCTATCGCAACGAGCTGACCGACTTCACCCAGGAGCTGCGTTTCCAGGGTTCGGCATTCGGCGGCGCGCTCGACTGGCTCGTCGGCGGTTTCTACCTCAACGAAACCAACAAGGTTCATGACACGGTCCGCGTCGGCAATGACGGCAACCGCTATGTCGACTCGATCTTCAACGCGCTGGCCGGCCCGTCGTTCGGCGGTTCGGTGCAGTTCTTCGGCTCGCTGGGCACCGCCCCGACCCCGGGCGCGGTATTCCTGAACCCGGCCGTGCCGAACGCGCTCGCGGCCTATCAGGCCGCCTATGGCGCGGCGCTCGCTCCGGTCGTCGGCTGCTTCCGCACCGCCGTCGGCGCGGCCCCGTCGGGCGTCGTTCCGGTCGCGACCTGCAACGCGCTCGGCTATTCGCCGACCCCGGTCGCCGGTCTCGCCGCGCTGGCCGCCAGCCCGCTGCCCGGCGTTGCCGCCGGTCAGGGCAACAACAACGACTATCGCGTCAAGACCAATGCCTTCGCGCTGTTCACGCACAACATCATCAACATCAGCGACAAGTTGACGCTGACGCTGGGTGCGCGCTGGAACTACGAAAAGAAGGACTTCACCGCGACCGTCAACAACAACACCGGCAGCTGCACCTTCTTCAACCAGGTGCGCGCGGGCAACACGGCGGCGGTGCAATATGCCACGCTGCTGCGCCAGCTCGGCCTGTTCAACAACCTGTTCCTGCTGGCGTGCAATCCGGCGATCAACTCCGAGTTCAACGGCAGCTACGCAGATGACCAGGATGAAAGCAAGATCACCGGCACCGCCAAGCTGGCGTACAAGGTGAATTCCGACATTCTGGTCTATGGTGGCTATGACCGCGGCTACAAGTCGGGCGGCTACAATATGGACCAGGCGACGTTCGACAGCGTCCTGCTCGGCGGCAATGGTCCGCAGGCCAGCGACCTGGCGTTCGGATCGGAGTCGGTCGATGCCTATGAAATCGGCGTGAAGACCCAGTGGGGCCGCGCCTTCACCTTGAACATCGCCGGTTTCTACCAGAAGTTCAGCGACCTTCAGTCGCTGGTGTTCAGCGGCAACAACTTCGTCGTCCAGAATGTCGAAAGCACGACCAGCAAGGGTGTCGAGATTGAATCGATCATCCAGCCGGTGCGCCCGCTCACCTTCCGCCTGGGCTATAGCTTCATCGACGCCAAGTATGACGCCGACAACAACTTCGTCGGCACGCCGCTACAGGGTCAGGAAGGCCGTCAGGTCAGCAACCAGCCCAAGCATACGGTGACGATCGCGACGACCTGGACCCCGCAGATCACCAGCGGCATCCGCGGGCTGGTGCATGTCGACATGCGCTACAACAGCGAAGTCAACATTCCGTCGAACAATCCGAACCCGACCACGGGCCGGACCGCGCTGTACAATCCGGGCTATGCGCTGCTGGGCGCCCGGGTGGGCGTGCAGACCAATGACGGCAAGAAGAGCCTGGAGTTCTTTGTCGAGAACCTGACCAACCAATATTACCACATCACCGGCTTTGCGGTGCCGGAGCAGACCGGCAACTACGCCGCCTATCCGGGCCTGCCGCGCTTCTTCGGCGTCAAGGCGAAGGTTGGCTTCTGATCGACCCGGCGGGCCTGCGGGGTCCGCCAGGGAATGCAGGGGGCGCGCTCGGGAAACCGGGCGCGCCCCTTTCGCGTTCACCCTCGCGGAGCGGCGGACTCGGGAGACTCGACTATGGCCAAGAAGCTGAAAAAGGGCGATCGCGTCCGCTGGAATGCCCCTGGAGGCACCGCAAAGGGCGAAGTTCTCCACAAACAAGTGTCAGATACCACCATCAAGGGGCATCAAGTACGTGCATCGCGCGAAGAACCGCAGTACATCGTGCGCAGCGACAATGGTGGCGAGGCATCGCACAAGCCGTCGGCGCTGACTAAGATTTGAGCCGGCATCGGGTTGTCGGCTCGCAAAGGAGAAGAATAGAATGGCCGAAAAGAAGGCATCCGGCGGCGCCCGTGGCGGCATCGCAAAGCCCGTCACCCCCTCGCCTGAGCTCGCCGCGATCGTCGGCACCGCAGAGCTGCCGCGCAGCGAGATCGTCAGCAAGATGTGGGAATACATCAAGAAGAACGATCTCCAGAATCCCGCGAACAAGCGCGAGATCCTGGCCGACGACAAGCTGAAGCCCATTTTCGGCGCGGACAAGGTGACGATGTTCGAGATGAACAAGCACATCGCGAAGCACGTCAAGTAAGTTCACGTTCCGGAGCGATCCGGATCGGACAGCGAGAGCCTCCGGAGCCACTGGCTTCGGAGGCTTTTTCGATCCAAGATAGGTTCCGCGCTTTCGCGTGGACCGGGGGAACCAGGCGTGGACGGGCATACGGGCAGATTGTTGGAGCGGCTTCCGCTTGCCCGCGCGCATCGCTGGCAGGGCTATGCCGCAGCAATGGCGCTGTCGCTGACCGGGCTGGTCGCGCGCTGGGCGCTGGGCGACGCATTTCCGCCGGGCTTTCCGTTCCTGACCTTCTTTCCGGTAGTGGTGCTGTCAGGCTTTCTGTTCGGGCGCGGGCCGGGCATCCTCGCCGCAATAATCTGCGGGTTGCTTGCCTGGTATTTCTTCATCCCGCCGGTGATGAGCCTGACGCTCGCGCCCGGCGCGGGACTGGCTCTGGGTTTCTATGTCGGCGTGGTCGCTGTCGACCTGTTGCTGATCGACTGGATGCAGCGCGGCACCGCGCGGCTGCGCGCGGAGCGCGAGCGCAGCCAGATGCTGGCCGAGCGGAGCCAGTTGCTGTTCAGCGAATTGCAGCACCGGGTGTCGAACAATCTGCAGATGGTGGGTGCGGTGCTGGCCTTGCAGCAGCGCAGCGTCAGCGACCCTGCGGCGCGTCAGGCGCTGAGCGACGCGTCCACCAAATTGCAGACCATCGGACGCATCCAGCGCCAGCTTTACGACCATAGCGGCGAGCCGCAGACGCTGGAGCGGATGCTGCCCGATCTGGTGCAGGACGTGTTGGCGACGGCGGGCAAGCGGGGCGTCACGGCGGCGGTCGATGTCGATGCGCAGATCATGCTGCCCCCGGATGCGCTGATCCCGGTCGCGCTGATTGTCGCCGAAACCATCGCCAATGCCGTCGAGCATGGCTTTGCCGGACGCGACACGGGGCGGATCGCGGTGCAGATGCGCGCCGATTCGGCAACGGTGACGCTGACCATTGCCGATGACGGGGCGGGACCGCCGTCGGGCTTTACGTCCGCCGGAGCGACGAGCCTGGGGCTACGCATCTCGCGCACGCTGGCCGAGCAGCTGGGCGGTAGTTTCGACCTGTCACCGCGCGACGGCGGCGGCGCGATCGCAACGCTGAGCTTTCGCCCGACTTAGAGCATCGCGCGTTTAATCTGGATCGCTCTACAGCCGTTTGCCCTGAGCCTGTCGAAGGGCCATTCCCACCAAGCGTGGTACGCGGTGCTTCGACAAGCTCAGCACAAACGGACGTGTGGGTCAGGTTTAACGCACGATGCTTTGGGGTGCAAAGGTCACACGGCCGCAGGCGTTCCGTGATCCGCCAACTGCCCCACCGCCTTCAGCCGCGCGCAGAGCCACGCCAGACCGCGGTCCATGCTGCGGGCACTGTGAAACTGCATCATCTCGCGCATCAGCGGCAGCGGGAATGGCGGCTCCTGAATGACGAGCCCCAGCACGGGAGCAAGCTCCTTGGCGAGCCGCTCATGCATCAGCGCCAGCCGCGACGTTCCCGGCAGGATCCACGGGACCTGCGAGAATGCGGCGCACACCACTTCGACGCGGCGCTGCTCCCCCAGCCCGCGCAGATAATTGTCGATGAAGGTGCCGTCGCGTGACACGCTGGTGGCGACATGGCCGCTGGCGAAATAGGTTTCGGCATCTAGTGGACGCTGCATCGCCGGGTTCGACGCACAGCCGACCACGACGTGGCGCTCTTCGAACAGCAATTCGCGCGGGTGATCGGGGCTGAGAAACTGTTCGGGGGAGATCAGCAGGTCGATCTCGCCATCGTCCAGCATCTCGAGAATATCCGAGCGCGGCAGCGTGATCTCGATCTGGATGTGCGGCGCTTCTTTATGGAGCAGCCGCAAGGCCGGGCCGAGCAGCACGGTCGTGATATAGTCGGAGCCGACAACGCGGAACTTGCGCTGAGACTGGGCGGGATCGAAGCGCATGCCGCTGGCGAGGATCGCACGCATGTTGAGCAACGCGGCAGACACGTCGGGGGCAAGCGACAGCGCGGCGGCGGTCGGCACCATGCGCTTGCCATGCTGAACCAGAATTTCGTCGGAAAACGACTCGCGCAGCCGCTTGAGCGCGGCGCTCATTGCCGATTGCGTGAGATTCAGCCGCTCCGCCGCGCGGGTGACGCTGCGCTCTTCGATCAGAACATCGAATGCGATCAACAGGTTGAGATCGAATTGATCGAGCCGCATCCATCAATTCCATTTGTGCTAAACCATAGAAACAAATCGTTATGATAATCGATCGGCTTTGACCATCCTCAATGCAGAGGCGCGCTCATCGAAGCGGCGCCCAGGGAGGGTTGTCTGATGAAAAAATTGCTTCTCGCGGGGACCGCGATCCTCGTCGCCCATGCCGCTCCGGCGTTTGCGCAGGAGGCACCTGCTGCCGCGGCCGCAGCCGAAGAGACCGACGGTCTTCAGGATATCGTCATCACCGCGCAGCGCCGGTCGGAATCGCTGCAGCGCGCTGCGGTTGCCGTCACCGCCGTGACCGGCGACGATCTGGCCCAGTCGGGCATCACCGAAACCGCCAATCTCGGCAAGCTCGTTCCATCGCTCGTCGTCCAGCCGACCGGCGGCACGACCAGCTTCTTCCTGCGCGGGGTCGGCACCAATTCGCAGAACTCCTTCTCGGAGAACGCGGTCGCGTTCAACTTCAACGGCGTCTATGTCGGCCGCCCGACCGCGCCCGCCGGCGTCTTTTATGACCTGGAGCGGGTCGAGGTGGTCAAGGGGCCGCAGGGCACGCTCTATGGCCGCAACGCCACGGGCGGCGCGATCAACGTCCTTCCGAAGAAGCCGATCCTGGGCAAGTTCGGCGGCGAGGCGCTGCTCGAATATGGCAATTACGACAGCAAGAAGGGCTTTCTCGCGCTCAACGTGCCGATCGGCGACACGGTCGCGCTGCGCGTCGCCGGGCAGATCGTCGATCGCGACGGATACATCTCCGACGGCTATGACGACGACAAGGGTGAGGCGGTACGCGCGTCGCTGTTGATCGAGCCGTCCGACCGCTGGTCGATGACTCTGGTCGCCGATTATTACAACCAGCATGGCAAGGGTTCGGGCGCGGTGTTGTTGCCCGAGGCGCGCTATACCGTCCCGGCACTGGAGGATCGCGTGAGCGTGTCCGATCCGCGCGCGCAGGCGGCGGTCCGTCAGCTTGCCTCGACGATCTTTGCTCCGCCCTTCTGCGGCGGCGCGGGCAATTTCGTGAACAGCGGCTGCGTCGCGCTCGCCGGAAGCGACGGGTTCCTCGACAACCAATTCTATGGCGTCAGCGCCACGGTGGTCGGCGACCTCGGCTTCGGCACGCTGACCGTGCTGCCGGCGTGGCGGCGGTCGGACGTCAAGTTCCGCACCTACCTCCCCGGCTTTGCCGGCGACATCACCGATCTGGCCGAGCAGACCTCGGTCGAAGTCCGGCTGTCGTCGAACGAGGACCAGAAGCTGCGCTATGTGGTCGGCGCGTTCTACTTCGGCGAGAATCAGGATACGCTGAACTTCTTCCGCCAGGGCAATATCTCGACCACGCGCTTCACCCCGCGCCTCAATACCGAGAGCGTTGCGGCGTTCGGCCAGCTGACCTTCGACCTTAGCGACAGCTTGCGCCTCGTCGCGGGTGGGCGGTACACGCGCGAGGACAAGAAGCAGCTGACCTCGACCGCGTCGGGCGGCCTCCCCGGCCCGATCAACCCGCCGCTGAGCGCGCCGTTCACCGGCAGCCTGAGCTTCGAGAAATTCACCTGGAAGGCGGGCGTCGAGTTCGACGCGGGTCCGGCGTCGCTGATCTATGCGAATGTCGCGACCGGCTTCAAGGCCGGCGGCTTCTTCGTCGCGCAGCCGCCGAACAACACCTTCCGCCCGGAAACGCTGACCGCCTACACCGTCGGCGCGAAGAACCGCTTCCTCGACAACAAGCTGCAGCTCAATTTCGAGGCGTTCTACTGGGACTATAAGGATCAGCAGATCACCTATGTCGGCGGCGTGCCGACCGGCAGCGGCGTGTTTGCGCAGGGGTCGATCACCGTCAATGCGGGCAAGTCGCACATTTACGGTGCCGAGTTCGAGGCGCGCTTCGCGCCCAGCCGCAACGACCTGTTCAACCTCAACGTCCAGTATCTCAAGGGCAAGTATGACAGCCTGCAGACGGCGAACTTTTCGCCGACCGGCGCGCCGGTCACGACGGGCTGCACCACGCTGGGCAGCCGCGCGGCCAATCCGGGGATCAACAACGCCCGCTTCTACGACATCGACTGCTCGGGCAAGCCGACGGTCAACTCGCCGGAATGGGCGATCAATGTCGGCTATGAGCGGACGTTCGAGCTGACCGGCGACCTTGATTTCATCGCGGGAGCGCGGGCGAATATCGAGAGCAGCCGCTTCATGAACTCCAACTATCGCCCTGAAGAAAAGCAGGACGGGTTCGTGATGGCCGATGCGTTCGTGACGCTGCGCAGCCAGCAGGGGTGGAGCGTCACCGGCTTCGTCAACAACCTCACCGATGAGGAAGTGCTCGCACGTGCGGGCACCCGCCCGATCCTCGACTTCCCGGTCGGCACGCTGCGCCCGCCGCGCACCTATGGCGTCCGCGTCGGGTTCGACTTCTGATGCGCGCGTCGCTTCTGGAGCTGGCAGTTGCGGCGGCACTCGCGGCATCGCCCGCCACCGCACAGCAAACGCCGCCCCAAGGCGATGCGTTCATCACGCTCGGCACGATGGGCGGGCCGGTGGCGAGCCGCGACCGGTCCCAGCCCGCCAACGCACTGGTGCATGACGGGCGCGTCTATCTGGTCGATGCCGGGGACGGCACGGTGCAGCAGCTGACCAAGGCGGGCTATCAGCTGCCCCGCGTGCGTGCGGTGTTCCTGAGCCATCTCCACACCGACCATACCGGCGGCCTGTCGGCGGTGCTGGGGCTGCGCAACCAGACCAATGTCGCCGAAAAGCTGACCGTTTATGGCCCGCCGGGCACGCGCGAGCTGGTCGCGGGCATGGTCGCGTCGATGCAGCCGGCGGCGCGGGTCGGCTATGGCATTCCGGGCCAGCCCTGGGCACCGCCCGCCGATACCGTCACCGTGATCGAGCTGACCGATGGCGACAAGATGACGGTCGACGGCATGACCGTGACCGCGGCGCAGAACAGCCATTACGACTTCGCGCCCGGCAGCGTCGAGGACCGCAACTACAAGTCGCTGTCGCTGCGCTTCGACCTGCCCGGCCGCTCGATCGTCTATACCGGCGACACCGGGCCGAGCGCGGCGGTGGAGAAGCTTGCCAAGGGCGCGGATTTGCTGGTCAGCGAGATGATCGACATGGCCGCGACGATGGCCACGGTCGCGCGCAACTCGCCGAACATGCCGGCCCCGGCCAAGCAGAAGCTGGAGCAGCATCTGTCCACCCATCACCTGACGCCCGAGGCGGTCGGCGACCTCGCTGCGCGCGCCGGGGTCAAGGCGGTGGTCATTACCCATTTCGCCGGCGGCACGCCCGATCCGGTCCGCACCCGGGGCTATATCGCGCAAGTCCGCGCGCGCTTCGCCGGGCCGATCACCCTCGCCAACGATCTCGACCGTTTCTGAGAGAACAGACATGAATTCCGGTACCATTCTCGTCATCGGCGGCGGCATTGGCGGCCTGACCGCCGCGATCGCGCTGCGCGCCAAGGGCTTCGACGTCACGGTGATCGAGCGCGATCCCGACTGGTCGGTCTATGGCGTCGGCATCATCCAGCAATCGAACGTGATCCGCGCGATGGCGCAGCTCGGGCTGATCGACGAATATGTGGCATCCGGCGTCGGGTTCGATGCGGTCGAGATTTTCACGCCGACGGGGGTCAAGGTCGCGCGCGTGCCGACCCCGCGGCTGGTCGACGGCTATCCCGCCAATATGGGGATCGCCCGCCCGGCGCTGCACAAGATTCTGGGCGACCGCACGATCGCCAGCGGCGCGAAAGTGCTGCTGGGCGTCACCGCGACGCATCTGCGGGACGATGGCAAGGGCGTCGATGCGACACTGTCGAATGGCGAGCAAGCCCGCTTCGACCTCGTGATCGGGGCCGATGGCGTCTATTCACAGACGCGTGCGGCGTTGTTCCCAGAACTGGCGGGGCCGCAATTCACCGGGCAGGCGGTGTGGCGCTATAACCTGCCGCGCCCCGCCGATCTCGACGCGCTGCACGTCTATAACGGGCCGACCGGCGTCGGGCTGGTGCCGGTGTCGGAAAGCCTGATGTACATCTATGTCACCACGCCCGAGCCGGACAATCCGCGCTACCCGCGTGAGGGGCTGGCAGCGGTCATGCGCTCGAAGATGGCGAATTGCGCACCCTATATCCGCGAACTGTCAGAACTGGTCACCGACGATGATGGCGTCGTCTACCGCCCGCTCGAAGGCATGCTGGTCGAGGGTGAGTGGCATCGCGGGCGGATCGCTTTGCTCGGCGATGCGGTGCACGCGACCACCCCGCATCTGGGTCAAGGCGCGGGCATGGCGATCGAGGACAGCCTGGTGCTGGCCGAGGAGCTGGTTCGCCATGACGATGTCGAGACCGCGCTGACAGCTTACCGCAACCGCCGCTTCGATCGCTGCGCCTATATCGTCCGCTCCAGCCTGGCGATCTGCATGGGCCAGATCGGCAAGGGGCCGCCGGTCGATAATGCCAAGGCGACGCATGAGATGTTCCAAGTCGTCGCGGAACCGATCTGAGGGAAATGACATGACCCAGCACGCAACGACCCGGCATGGCGTGATCCTGATGCTCACCGCGGTGATGCCGACCATGGCGATCATCGCGCTGGTGCCGGTGCTGCCGCTGTTGCTGCGCGAGTTCGCGGGCGTGCCGGGCGCGGCGGTGCTGGTCCCGATGGCGCTGACGATTCCGGCGCTGTGCGTGGCGCTGTTTTCGCCGGTCGCCGGCTGGCTGTCGGACAAGCTCGGGCGCAAGCGGCTGCTGATTACCGCGCTGGTCGGCTATGCCGGGTTCGGACTGCTGCCGCTGCTGCTCGACGATCTGCGCATGATCCTCGCCGCGCGCGTGGCGCTGGGGGTGACCGAGGCGATCATCATGACCGTCGCGACGGCGCTGGTTGGCGATTACTTCACCGGCGAGCGGCGCGAACGCTGGGTATCGATCCAGATCGCCACCGCCAGCGTCAGCGCGATCGTGCTGATCGCAGCGGGCGGCGCGCTGGGCGAGGCTTTGGGGTCGCGCGGGCCGTTCTGGCTGTATCTGCTGGCGCTGCCGGTCGCGCTCGCCGCAGCGCTGATCCTGTTTGAACCGGCCAAGTCTGCCGCGGCTGCACCGGCCGCTGCGGGCAAGGCACAGGGTATCGCGCTGCTGGTCGCGATCACCTTCGGCATTGGGATGCTGTTCTACACGCTGATCGTTCAGTTGGGTCCGGTGATCGAGGCGACCGGGGTCACCTCCCCCGCCACGATCGGGCTGGCAGGTGCGGCCGCCAATCTCGGCGTGATGGCGGGGTCGATGCTGTTCGGGCGGCTCAAGGGCTGGTCGGGCGAGACGTTGCTGTCGATCGGGCTGCCGCTGGTTGCGCTCGGCTATGTCGGGATCGGCCTGTCGACCAGCTTTGCGCTGACCGCTGCGTGCGCGGTGGTGATCTCGATCGGCAATGGCCTGATGCTCCCGACGATGCTCGCCTGGGTGCTGCGCCGCCTGCCGCCCGAGACGCGCGGGCGCGGGACGGGGGTGTGGACCGGATCCTTCTTCCTCGCCCAGTTCGTCGCGCCGATCGTCGCGGTCGCGCTGTCGGGCGTGCTCGGCGGCCTGTCGGGCGTCTTTCTTTTCTATGCCGCTGCGGCTGGTGTCGGTGCGGTCATCGCGCTGCTGCGTCGCGGCGTTGCCACTCAAGGAGCATGAACATGACCAAGCCCGTTCGCCGCGTTGTTACCGGCCATGATGCCAGCGGCCGCGCGATCATCCAGGAGGATGGCGCAGCGCCGCGCGTGCAGCAGATCGGCGGACCGTCGGGGCCGATGTTCCACGAAATCTGGAACACCCAGTCGACCCCCGCCCTGCTCGACGCCGCGTCGGGTGAACCGCATGAGGACGGCATCAAGCTCGCCCCGCCCAAGGGCGGCACCCGCATCCGCGTGCTCGACATCCCGCCCGAGAGCGACGAGATCCGCACCATGTCGCCCGAAGAGGCGCAGGCGCATTTCGCCGAGGTCGGCGCGGGCGACGCATCGGCGCATTCTGGCGAGGGTAGCCGCCACGCGCTGATGCACCGCACCGAGACGATCGATTACGGCATCGTGCTGGAGGGCGAGCTGGTCCTGATCATGGACGAGGGCGAGACCACCGTGCGCGCGGGCGACATCGTGATCCAGCGCGGCACCAATCATGGCTGGTCGAACCGGTCGGACGCCAATTGCCGGATCGCCTTCATCCTGATCGACGGCGAATTTGCGCCCGAGCTGAAGCGGTAATGTTGCTCGCGATCACCGGTGCGGCGGGGTTCGTCGGCCGGGCGGTCGTGCGCCAGCTTGCCGAGCGGCATCCCGAAGTCGAACTGCTCCTCGCCGACCGGGAGGTCGCGGGACTCGATGGGCATGAGACGCTTGCGGGCGACCTGACCGACCCGGCGGTGATCGCCGCGCTGACCGCGCCGCGCGTCGATGCGGTGCTGCACCTCGCAGCGCTGCCGGGCGGAGCTGCCGAGCGGGATCCCGAAGCGTCACGGGCGATCAACCTTGATGTGCCATTGGCGCTGATTGAGGCGATGCGGGGACGCCGGCTGGTGATCGCCGGGTCGATCGCAGTGTTCGGTGGCATGCTGCCCGATCCGGTGGACGACGCAACGGTCCCGGCACCGACCAGTGTTTATGGCACACATAAGCGGATGGTAGAGCTGGCCTTTGCCGATGCAGTGCGGCGCGACGCGGTGAGCGGCGTTGCGCTGCGCCTGCCCGGCATCGTCGCGCGCCCTGCAGCAGCCGGCGGGTTCGGATCGGCATTTCTCAGCGACATCTTCCACACCGCGTTGGCCGGAACGCCGCTGTGCGTGCCGGTTGCGGTGGACGCCGCCAGCTGGCTGATGTCGGTGCGCTGCTGCGCGGCCAATCTGGTGGCGGCGGCACTGGGCGAGCGGACAGCGCAGGAGGCGGTGACGCTTCCCGCGCTGCGCGTTACGATCGGCGATCTGGTCGCCGAACTGGCGGGCCATGGCGATGTGTCGGGCATCCGGTTCGAGGAGATCCCGGCAACGCGCGCGACATTCGGCAGCTATCCCGACCTGACCACCGCGCGCGCGGATTCGCTTGGCTTTCGGCATGATGGCGGCCTGACGCAATTGGTGGAGACGGTGCTTGCCGACCTCTGATCCCCTTGCCGCCTTTCGCCTCGACGGGCGCACCGCGCTGATCACCGGGCCGGTGCGCGGGATCGGGTTGGCGATTGCGCGGCTTTTCGCGGGCGCGGGCGCGCGGCTGGTGCTGGCCGATATCGACGCGGCGGCGTGCGATGCGCTGGCCGAAGAGCTGGGCGGCATCTCGATGCCGACCGATGTCGGCGATGCGGCGGCGATCGCGCGCCTCGCTGAGAACGCCGAGGCGCGGACGGGCGGCATCGACATTCTCGTCTGCAATGCCGGGATTGCGGGGCAGGCGTCGCCACTGCACGTGATGTCCGAAGATGACCGCGAGCGGCTCTATGCGATCAACCTGCTCCATCCGCTGCGGTTGACCGGGCATGTCGCCCCGGCAATGGCGGCGCGCGGGCGGGGGAGCATCGTCCTGCTGTCGAGCATCGCCGGGCTGCGCGGCAATGCGATGCTGGGGCATTACGGGATGACCAAGGCGGCGTTGGCGCAGCTTGCGCGCAACCTCGCGGTCGAATGGGGGCCGTCCGGGGTGCGCGCCAATGCGATTGCGCCGGGGCTGATCGAGACCGACTGGGCGGGCGCGATCCTGTCGAGCCCGGAGCGCGCCGCGCGGCGGCTGGGCATGACCCCGCTACGTCGCGCGGGGACGCCGGACGAGGTTGCGGCGACCGCGCTTTATCTCGCCAGCGATGCGGGTGGGTTTACCACCGGCCAGACAATCGTGGTCGATGGCGGGACGCTGATTTCGGACGGGAGTTGAGGGCAGCTAACCTCCGTTTGTGCTGAGCTTGTCGAAGCGCCAGTCCCGCGCTCAGTGAGGGCGGGATGAGGCCCTTCGACAGGCTCAGCACAAACGGATGTTGGGAGTTACCCCTTCACCACGCGCTGATCGATCGCGCCGAAGGGCGACACCCCCTCGCCTGCCCGCATCGCGACACGGCTGCCGAAGGACAGGAACGGTGTCTGCGGCGCGCCATGGGCGATCATTTCGATCGCACGGCGCTCGGACATGCAGGTCGACCCGACCGTCTCATGCTCCGCGTTCGATACCGTGCCCGAACCGATGATGGTGCCGGCGGGCAGCGAGCGGGTGCGTGCGGCATGCGCGATCAGCTCGTGAAAGCCATAGCCCATCGCCGCGCCATTGGGGTTGCCGAACCATTGGCCATCGACCTCGACCGTCAGCGGTAAATGCACGCGGCCATCGCGCCAGGCATCGCCCAGCGCGTTGGGCGTCACCGCGAACGGCGCGACGCTGCATGCGGGCTTGGCCTGAACCCAGCCAAAGCCGGTCTTCATTTCGGGGATCGCGATCGCGCGCAGCGACCAGTCGTTGATCAGCACCACCAGTCGGACATAGGCAAGTGCCTCATCGGCCGAACAGCCCATCGGCACGTCGCCGGTGATGACGCCGAACTCGCCCTCGAAATCGATGCCGTCGGCTTCGCTGGGGAGCGGCACATCGGCGGTCGGGGCGATGAATTCGTGGCTCATCCCTTGATACATCAGCGGCAGGTCGGTCTCGATCGGCGAATGGCCGAAGGCGAGCTGCATCAGCGCGCCGTGATTGGCGAAGGCCGATCCGTCGAGCCATTGCCACGCGCGCGGCAGCGGCGCGGCGAAATCGTCCGGCTGGACAACCTCCCCGCTTTCAGCTGCCTCAGTCGCAGCCTGCAACGCGGGTTGTGCCGCATCCCAATCGTCGAGCGCAGCTTGCAACGTCGCATAGCCCGCAACCGGCGCGACCCGCGCGCCGTCGCGGCTGACCGCCACCAACGTCCCGTCGCGCCCGCCGCGCCGCAGTGTCGCGAGCCGCATCAGGACAGCTTCCCGCCAAGCGTGTCGGCGAACCAGTCGGCGATATAGTCGCGGCCGAAGCTCATATTGTCCGCCCCGACATGCTCGACCCCGCCCTCACGGTCGGTGAACAGCTTCAATTCGCGGCGCGGTGAGTTGATCAGTTGGTCGTAACAGTCCTGCGCATAATCGACGCTGATCTGGCGGTCCTTCGCCCCGTGCGTCACGAGGAAGGGAACCTTCACCCCGCCCATATGGCCGTTGAGGTTCATGTCCTCCGCCTTGGCGAGGAAGTCGTCCATGTCCTTCGCACCGAACGCCCAGATCACGTGCGCCCAGTAATGCGGGACGGGATTCTCGCCTTCGCGCTTCAGGCGCTTCTGCTGCACCTCGGCCCAATTATGGTTCGCGCCCCAGCATGCACCGCTGGCAAAACGCGGTTCATAGGCGACTGCGCGCGGCGCGAAATGGCCGCCGAGCGAAATGCCGGTCATGCCGATCCGCTTGGGATCGACATCGGGCTGGGTCTCGAGCCAGTCGATCGCCTTGCTCGCCCAGTTCTCGCTATGCGGATCGACGGGCAGGTTCTGAAGGCGCAGCGCCTCACCGGTTCCGGGCTGGTCGACGCACAGGGTCGAGATGCCGCGCTTCGCCAAAGCCTCGGGCAGGCGCGACCAGTAGAGCAGCTCCTTGCAGCTATCGAGGCCGTTGCAATAGACCACGACGGGATGCGGCCCTGGCCCTTCGGCGCGGGTGTAGAGCGCGGGCATGGTGCCGGTGCTGAGCGGGATTTCGACCCGCTCGCGATTGATCGACCCCAGCCGGGTCGAACGCGCAAAGGTGTCGAGCGCGCGGGCATAGGTTTCGGCGCGGCCGGGATGGCCATGGCCCTGCATCCGCTCGGCGACGAGCAGGTAGAGCGATGCACGCTCGAGCTTGTCGGAGGCGGAGAAGCCGCGACCGGCGGCCTCGTCCTCGTCCGCCAGGCCGATCAGCTTGTCGCCCATCTCGACCCATTTGGCCATGAACTGCGGCGTGCCTGCGTCCGACCCGGACGCGGCGGCGTCCTTGATCGGCTGGCACATGTCGACAATCTCGCCGATCCGTCCGCCGCTCTCCAGCGCGATCGCAACCGACAGGTTCCAGATATAGTTCGGAAAATACTCGAAGAGTGCCATCGATCAGACCTCCGCCGCCTGAAACAGGCCAGCATCGGCCTCCGGGTGCGGCATGGTCTGCGGGCCGCCGACGCCGACGCCCCACTGGTCCATCACGGTCGGTCCGGGGACATGCACCTTGTCGACATGCGTCTCGAAATCGACCTCCTCCAGCTCCGACGTATATTCGACCGCAAAGCCGCTCGGCGTGGTGAAGTAGCTGAAGGTGTTGTTGCCCGCGGTGTGCCGCCCCGGGCCCCAGCGGATGTCGGTGCCTTTCTTCCGCAGGCGGCTGATGCCGCGCATCATGTCGTCCACGGTCAGCATGTCATAGGCGACATGGTTGAGGCAGGCGGGTCCGGGCAGGATCGCGATGCGGTGGTGCGCGCTGTTGCAGCGCAGGAAGCACATGAAATCGCCCAGCCAGTCGCTAACGCGAAAACCCAGCACATCGACGAAGAACTTCACCATCGCCTGATGATCGGGCGAGTGCAGCACGATGTGGCTGATCTTCTGCGGCACGCCGTCCCAGCGCTGCATCTCGCGGCTCGATCCGCGTGCGACGTCGCTCGAAATCTCGAACGGCAGGCCGTCGGGCGAGAAGAAGCGGAAGCCATAGCCGCCGCCCGGCGCGGTCAGGTCGCGCGGGGCGTGGATGATCTGGCACCCGGCGGCGGCGACCTTGGCGTGCAGCGCATCGACATCGGCGCGGCTGTCCGCCGCCAGCGCGATCACGTCGATCCGCTTGGTGTCGGCTTCGCGCAGCCGGACGACATGATGCTCGTCATGCCCCTGCGCCTTGAAATAGGTCATGCCGTCGTCCGACGGAACCGGCTCAAGCCCCCACACATCGGCGTAGAAGGCGCGCTCTTCCTCGAGCGCCGTGACGGCATATCCGACATAGCGGATTTCGCTTACTCTGCTCATGCATCCTGCTCCAGATTTGGTTGCGCACGACCTAGCGCCCGTCGCGAACATTGAAAAACTTATAGTTCTGATCCATTTTGATTGATCTCAATGATGGATCGGCGATGCGCTTCAAGGGACTGGACCTCAATCTGATCGTCGCGTTCGAGGCGCTGATGAGCGACCGCAGCGTGTCGCGCGCAGCGGAGCGGCTGAACCTCAGCCAGCCGGCGATGAGCAACGCGCTGGCGCGGCTGCGCAGCTATTTCGGCGACGAGCTGCTGATCGCACGCAACAAGCGGATGTATCCGACACCGTTCGCCGAGACGCTGCTGCCGCAGGTGCGCCAGGCGCTGGAGACGATGGAGGGGGTGATCGCGACCTCGCGCCATTTCGACCCGGCGACGACCAATCGGACGTTCCGGATCATGACGTCGGACTATATCGCCACGTCGATCCTGTTCCCGATCGTCACCCGCCTTGCCGCGACCGCGCCGGGGGTGCGGATCGAACTGTTGCTGCCGAGCCCGCGGCGGATCGAGCTGCTCGAAAGCGGCGGGATCGACCTGCTGATTACGCTGCAGGAATATGTGACCCCGGAATTGCCGTCGGAGCGGTTGTTCGAGGACGAATACCGGCTGGTCGGGCGCGCGGGGCATCCGGCGTTGACGGGTGAGCCGACGCTGGCGGCGATGCTGGCCTATGACCATGTCCATGTCGCGATCGGCGACGAGCGGCTGCCGAGCTTTGGCGACGCCTATCTCGACCGCATGGGGATCCAGCGCCGCGTCGCGATGATCGCGCCCAATTTCGGGATGCTGCCTTGGCTGTTGCAGGACACCGACTGGCTCGCGCTGATCCAGGGGCGACTGGCGGCGCAGATGGCGCGCAACTTCCCGCTGGTGGCCGTTGCCCCGCCGCTGCCGATCCCCCCTTTGGTGGAGATGGCGCAATATCATGTGACGCGCAGCAATGATCCCGGGCTGCGCTGGCTGATCGACCTCATCCGCAGCTCCACCGACTAATTCGCGGATATGATGCTTGCACATCCGTGAAACGCTGCCATCACCGGATCGTTGAACAAGGAGACGGTGATGATCGCGACGACGCATGTGGGCAGCCTTCCGCGCGGGGACGAATTGACGCCGCTGCTGCTCGCCCGCGACAAGGGCGAGGCCTATGACGCGGCGCTGTTCGACACGCGCGTGCAGGCAGCGGTCGATGCCGCCGTGGCGCAGCAGGTCGCGTGCGGGGTCAGCATCGTCAGCGACGGCGAATTGGGGAAGGTTGGCTATTCGACCTATATGATCGAGCGGCTGGAGGGGTTTGGCGGGCATATCGACCGCCGCCCCGCCGCCGACCTCGCCGCCCATCCCGGTCTTGCGCGCAAGCTGTCGGCGATCATGGGCAGTCAGGAATTCACCCGCGCTTCGTGCATCGGCCCGGTACGACTGCGCACGCTCGACCCGCTGCACGACGACATCCGCCGTTTCCGCCATGCGCTCGACAAGGCTGGTAATGGCGCGCGCGGGTTCATGAACGCCGCCTCGCCCGGCCTGATCACGGCGTTTCAGGTCAACCGCCACTACCCCTCGCATGAGGCCTATCTCGCCGATCTGGTCGATGCGATGCGCCCGGAATATGAGGCGATCGTCGCCGCCGGGTTCGACCTTCAGCTCGACTGCCCCGATCTTGCGATGTCGCGGCACACGGGGTTTCAGGACCAGAGCGACGCGGAGTTTTTGGCGACCGCCGCCGCCAATGTCGAAGCGCTCAACGCCGCCACCGCGAACATCCCGGCCGATCGGATGCGGATGCATATCTGCTGGGGCAATTATGAGGGGCCGCATGATTGCGACATCGCGCTGGAGAAGGTGATCGACACCGTCATCGCCGCGCGCCCGGCAACGATCCTGTTCGAAGCGGCGAACCCGCGCCACGAGCATGAATGGACCGTGTGGCGCGACGCCGGCCTGCCCGACGACAAACGGCTCGCGCCCGGCCTGATCGACACCTGCTCCAACTATGTCGAGCATCCCGAGCTGATCGCGCAGCGGATCGAGCGCTATGCGCGGATCGTGGGCAAGGACCGGGTGATCGCCAGCACCGATTGCGGGTTCGGCACCTTTGCCGGCTATGGCAAGATCGATCCCGCGGTGACGTGGAAGAAGCTGCGTGCGCTGCGTGAAGGTGCCGACCTGGCGGACGCGCGGCTGTGACCCCCGACGACGCCCGCGCGATCGACGCGGACTGCGCCAAGCTGGTCGCGCGCTACGCCAATCTCAACGATGCGGGGCGCTGGGCGGAGGTCGCCGACCTTTATGCCGCAGATGGGCGGATGAGCCGCCCGACCGCGCCTGATGTCTGGATTGCGGGGCGTGCGGCGATCCTCGACGCGTTTCTCGCCCGCCCGGCGCGCACGACGCGGCATGTCTGTTCCAATGTCGTCATCGACGTGATCGACGCCGACCACGCGATCGGCGAATCCGCGATGCTGTTGTTCACCGGCGACGGCCCGCCCAAGGTCGGCAGCTTCCACGACCGCTTCATCCGCACCGATGCCGGATGGCGATTTGCCGAACGCCGGGGTAGTCTGACCTTCTGAACAACGGAAGCCGAATGACCAGATCCACCCAGCCGACAGTCAAGTCCGCGATGCGGACGCTCGACATCATCGAATATGTCGTCGGCAATCCTTCGGGCGTGGCGGCGCAGGACATTGCCGCCGCACTGCAGATCCCGGTCAGCAGCCTGTCCTATCTGCTCGCCACCCTGTGCGAGCGGACCTATCTGCGGCGCGAGGGTCGCCGCTACCTGGCCGGGGCAGGTCTGGACCGGCTGCGCCTGCCCGCCAGCGCCATGTCGATCGAGGATCGCGTGGCGCCGCAGGTACGCGCGCTGCGCCGGTCGCTCAACGAGACCACGTCCTTCTTCACCGCGACCGATTGGGAGATCGAGGCGCGGGTGACCGAGACCGCCGAACAGGCACTGCGCTATGCGGTCAGCGTCGGCGCGCGGGCGCCGCTGCACTGTATGGCGGCCGGCAAAGCGATCCTGTCGAGCTTCGACGATGCAACGCTGGCGCGCTATTTTGCCGAATCCTTCCGCCCGCTGTTCACCCCGCGCACGATCACCGATGAAGCGACGTTGCGCGACCAGATCGCTGCGGTGCGCGACACCGGCTTCGCGCTGACCGACGAGGAATACACGCTGGGCGTGTGCGGCATTGCCCGCGTGGTGCGGATCGATGGCGTTGCGGTGGGCGCGCTCGCGGTGGCGCTGCCCAAGCTGCGCTACACGGCGGAGTCGCAGGCGCAGATCATGGACCGCCTTACCGCCGCCTGCGCCGCGATCGACGCGGGGGCGTAGGGCAAACCTATTCCTCCCCTGCCCCGCAGGGGAGGTGGCATTGCGGAGCAATGACGGAGGGGCCGCCGCTGCAAGCGGCGGTATTTTTGCCGAGCTGTTCACGGCTGTCTGCGCAGCCGCCCCTCCACCACCCGCTGCGCGGGCGGTCCCCCTCCCCTGAGCGAGCTCAGGGGAGGAATTTGCGTCCCATCACCCGCGCGTGCGCCAGCCCTCGGCATAGGAATCGCGCGCGACTTCGGAATAGGGCGCGGGGGCGACGGTCGCCTTGATCTCGACCTGCACGTGCCGCTCGACGGTCGGCTTGCGCGTGCCGCCATCGGGCTCGCCCCACACGAAGGTCACTTCGGTGCCGGGCTCGGCCACGTCCGCGTCGACCATTGCCAGCGTCAGGAAGCGGCCTTCATTGGCGGTGTAGCCGATCCAGGTCGAGATGCCGACCGGGCGGCCATCCTTGAGCACCGCGTCATAGGGGTGCATCGCATAGACGGCGCTCGGAAAGTCGATGAATTTGGCGCGATCGCCCTTTTGCAGCATCGAGCTCATCACGCGCAGCATGTCCTGCGTATCGAGCGCCAGCGTCACCTTGCGGCGATGCGGCTGGTCCTTCATCCGCTCCAGCGCCTCGCGGCCGATGAAATCATGGTCGAACTTGACCATGTGGCCGTAACCGAGGTCCCACGGCGTCAGGTAATAGTCCTCGATCTTCTCGGACACGAAGCTGCCGCCGCCCGACGCGCCCGCCTCATCGGATTTGGCCGACAGCCCGGCGCGATCGTCGGCGAGCGACTCGCCGGTGTAGATCGCCGGCAGCGGCGAGGGGATCCAGCCGGATTCCAGCGTGTTCGACGCATAGGTGCGCCCGCCGCACAGCGTCAGCCCAAAGTCCTTGCCCGCTTCGATCAGCGCGTTGCGGACCGTGTCATAGTCCTTCCACGGACCGAACAGCTCGTACCCTGGCTGGCCGACCATGCCGTGGCGCAGCGCGCGCACTTCGACACCGGCGATGGTGATCGGCGCCATGTGGAAAAATTTGAGCTCGGGCGGGGTCGCCCCCATCGCCGTTTCGAGCACCTTCATCGCGTTCGGGCCCTGAAGCTGGAAGCGGTAGTTGCGGCGATTATCCTTGTCGGGGCGCGCGGCGGTGCGCTCGTCGCGCTCAACCTTCACGTCCCATTTGCCCGATGCGGCATGGAATTCGACCCACTCGATCGACGGCGCGCGGCCGACCAGCTCGAACGTCTCGTCTGCGAGGTAGAACAGGATCACGTCGCCGATGACATAGCCGTCGGGCGTGACCGGCGCGAATTGCTTGGCGCGGTTGGGGACGAAGCCCTTGAAGCTGTTGGGCGCGAGATAGTGCAGCATCTCGAACGCGTCCGGCCCGGTGACGAGCAGGTCGACCATGTGGAAGCTCTGGTTGAACAGCACGGCGGTGTTTGCCCAGGACAGCTGTTCGTCGCGCCAGTTGGAATATTCGGCCGGCACGCCCGGATAGGCATTGGGGCCAACCTGCTGATTGCGCAGGAATTCGACGATATTGCCCTGTTCGTCGAGCAGTTGCTGAAGCGTCTTGTCGGTCATGGTCGTGCCTCTCCTAAGCTGGGGTCGTGGCGGGGATGGCGAGCCATTCCCGGATCAGGGTGTTGAAGTCTTGCGGTTGTTCGGCGGGGGCCATGTGGCCCGCCCCGGGGATGACATGCAGCGTTGCCCGCGCGATCCGCGCGGCGATGTCGCGGTGCTGATCGACGGTGGACCATTGGTCTTCCGCGCCGACCACGACCGCGACCGGACAGGTCAGCGCCTGAAGCGCGGCGTCGGCGTCGGGGCGGTGCAGCAATGCTTCGGTCTGCGCCTCGAACACCGCCTGCCCGGCGCGCAGGCACATCGCCCGCAGCGACGCCATCAGCGCGGCATGGGCGCGGGCCGCTTCGCCCAGCATCGGCGGAAGCCAGGCATCGACGAGCCGATCGAATCCTTCACGGCGTCCCAGGTCGCGAAGGGCATAGCGCTGCTCTGCTTCCCCCGGGCGCACGCCATGCACGCCAGTATCGGCGAGCATCAGCCGGGTGACGCGATCGGGTGCGCGCGCGACCAGCTCCAGCGCGACCCGCGCGCCCATCGAATGTCCGATCAGCGCGAAGCGGGTCGGCGCGGAGGCGAGGACATGCTCTGCCATCGCCCCGATATTGTCCGCACCACCATAATGATCGTCGATCGCGCGCGCCTGCGGAAACGCGGCCAGTGTCGCCGCGAACATGCCCGCGTCGCACATCAATCCCGGCAGGATCAGCAGGTCTTCGGACAAGTCGGCTTCATTCCGCATACGTGAATTATTCGTCTATGCGAATTTGAGTCCGCGCGCTAGACGCAAAACTCCACTCAGGACGAGGAACCCGGTGCCCCCTCCCCTCATCCATCCCAATTGGTCGCGGCCCGCCAATTCGGCGATCGACGGCTATTCGATCGAGATCACCGCGAAGGACGCCGACCCCCTGCGCACAGTCGCGTCGCGCATCCCGCCGGCAACGCCGATCGCCATCGCCTTTCTGCCCGGCGAAAGCCTCGACGCACGAGTCCGCGCCGCGCGGACGATCCGCGACCTGGGGTTCGAGCCGATGCCGCATTTTTCGGCACGGCGGATCGCATCGCGCGATGCGTTCGAGGATTATCTGGCCGCTGTGGTCGAACAGGCCGGGGTTCAACGCTGCTTCGTCGTCGCGGGCGATCCGTCCACCCCCGCCGGACCCTTTGCCGACAGCGCATCGCTGATCGCGACGGGCGCATTCGAGCGCAGCGGGATCCGCGCGATCGGGGTCGGCGGGCATCCCGAAGGCCATCCCAACATGACGCAGGCCGAGTGCTTCGCGGTGCTCGACGGCAAATGCCAGGCGATCGCGCGACGCGGCATGGCTCCGCTGATCGTCACGCAATTCGGCTTCGACGCCGATGCCGTGGTCCGCTGGCTGGCTGAGTTGCGCCGCCGCGGGATCGACGCGCCGGTGCGGCTGGGCGTGCCGGGACCGGCCGGGATCAAGACGCTCATGCGCTATGCCGCGCTGTGCGGGGTCGGTGCCTCGACCGCGGTGCTGCGCAAATATGGCCTGTCGCTCGGCAATCTGATCGGAAGCGCTGGCCCCGATCGCTTCGTCGCAATATTGGAAGCCGCGCTGACGCCCGAGCACGGGCCGGTGCGACTGCATTTCTACCCCTTTGGCGGGCTCGCGCGCACGCTCGACTGGATCGAGAGCTATGCGCGAGCGACAGGACTGGACCCGAGCGCATGACCGAAACCTGCACCATTACGCTCCACTGCACCGACCGGCAGGGCATCGTCGCTGCGGTCGCGGGATTCCTGACCGCTGCAGGCTGCAACATCATCGAATCGCAGCAATATAATGACGCGATCACCGGCGGCTTCTTCATGCGCACCGTGTTCGACGCGCCCGCAGGTGAGGTGGCCGCGATCGAGGGGCGCTTTGCCGATCTCGCCGCCGACTGGGGCATGGCGTGGAAGTTCCGCGTCAATTCCCGCCCGACCCGCGTGCTGATGCTGGTGTCGAAGTTCGACCATTGCCTTGGCGACCTGCTCTACCGCCGCCGCATCGGTGAGCTGAAGATGGACGTGGTGGGAATCGTCTCCAATCACCCGCGCAGCGCGCTCGCGACCTCGATGATCGGCGACATTCCCTACCACCATCTCCCGATAACCCCGGAGACGAAGCCGGCACAGGAGGCGCAGATCAAGGCGATCGTCGAAGAGACCGGCGCGGAACTGGTCGTGCTCGCGCGCTACATGCAGATCCTGTCCAACGATCTCGCCGCGTTCCTGTCCGGGCGGTGCATCAACATCCACCACAGCTTCCTGCCCGGCTTCAAGGGCGCCAAGCCCTATCACCAGGCCTATCAGCGCGGGGTCAAGATGATCGGCGCAACCGCGCATTATGTCACCGAAGATCTCGATGAAGGCCCGATCATCCATCAGGATGTCGAGGCGATCTCGCACGCCGACACGCCCGACGACCTGGTGCGCAAGGGCCGCGACATCGAACGCCGGGTGCTGGCCACGGCGGTGCATTATCATCTGGAGGATCGCGTGCTGCTCAATGGCGCGCGCACGGTCGTGTTTCGGGCGTAGCCCGAAATTCTGGTGCCCCTGGCCGGACTCGAACCAGCATGCCTTGCGGCGGTCGATTTTGAGTCGACTGCGTCTACCATTTCGCCACAGGGGCAGCGAGCGGGCTGGCTAGACGAAGGGCCTTGTCACCGCAAGCCTTTAACACCCACGCGTTTGACACTGGCCCCTCCCCTGCCTATATCGCGCCTCTGCCCCGACCGGTCGGGACATGGCACGCCGTCGCGCAGCGCGCCGTACGAATGGACCGGACGGGTATCATAGACGCTTGAGAGGCTGAGTTTTTCCCCGTTTCGACGCAGGGAATCGCTCGGCCCTTTTCGCGTCTGTCTGCGTGCCTGTCCCGGCGGATACCGGGGCGAAATTCAGGCTGAGAAGGCGAATACAGCACATGGCAACCAAAGCGATCGAAAGCGGCACCGCAAAGCGCCGCATCCGCAAGGTGTTCGGTGACCTGCACGAAGTGGTGCAGATGCCGAACCTGATCGAGGTTCAGCGCGAATCCTACGAACAGTTCCTGCGGAGCGATCCGTCGATCGGTTATGTTTCGGGCCTGGAAAAGACGCTGCGCAGCGTGTTCCCGATCCGCGACTTTGCCGGCACGGCCGAGCTCGACTTCGTGACCTACGAGCTTGAGCATCCCAAGTTCGACGTCGAGGAATGCCGTCAGCGCGGCATCACCTATGCCGCCCCGATGCGCGTCACCCTTCGCCTGATCGTGTTCGAGGTCGATCCCGATACCGATGCCCGCTCGGTCCTCGATATCAAGGAGCAGGACGTCTATATGGGCGACATGCCCCTGATGACGGGCAACGGCACCTTCTTCATCAACGGCACCGAGCGCGTGATCGTGTCGCAGATGCACCGCTCGCCGGGCGTGCTGTTTGACCATGATCGCGGCAAGACCCATGCGTCGGGCAAGTATCTCTTCGCCGCGCGCGTGATCCCGTATCGCGGCTCGTGGCTGGACTTCGAGTTCGACGCCAAGGACATCGTCAACGTCCGTATCGACCGCAAGCGCAAGCTGCCGGTCACGACGCTGCTGTATGCGCTGGGCCTGAACAGCGAAGAGATCCTGAACCACTTCTACAACACCGTCACCTATGTGCGCGGTCCCAATGGCTGGCAGATCCCGTTCGCAGCCGAAAACTGGCGCGGCGCGAAGCCGATGTTCGACATCGTCGACGCCAAGACCGGCGAAGTTGTGTTCCCCGCGGGTCAGAAGATCAGCCCGCGCGCCGCGAACAAGGCGGGCAAGGACGGTCTCGAGACGCTGCTGATCCCGACCGAGGAAATCTTCGGCCGCTACAGCGCGTTCGACCTGATCAACGAGTCGACCGGCGAAATCTATATCGAAGCCGGTGACGAGGTTTCGGCCGAGAACCTCGAAAAGCTCGACAAGGCCGGCATCGACCGGATCGAGCTGCTCGACATCGACCATGTCTCGACCGGTCCGTGGATCCGCAACACGCTCAAGGCCGACAAGGCCGAAGAGCGCGAGCAGGCGCTGTCCGACATCTATCGCGTGATGCGCCCCGGCGAACCGCCGACGCTCGAGACGGCAGAATCGCTGTTCGGCGGGCTGTTCTTCGATCCGGAGCGCTACGACCTGTCGGCCGTGGGCCGCGTCAAGCTGAACATGCGCCTCGACCTCGATGCCGAGGACACGGTGACGACGCTGCGCACCGAGGATATCCTCGCGGTCATCAAGACCCTGGTCGGCCTGAAGGACGGCAAGGGCGAGATCGACGACATCGACAATCTCGGCAACCGCCGCGTGCGTTCGGTGGGCGAGCTGCTGGAAAACCAGTATCGCGTCGGCCTGCTGCGCATGGAGCGTGCGGTCAAGGAGCGCATGTCGAGCGTCGACGTGTCGACGGTGATGCCCAACGACCTGATCAACGCCAAGCCGGCGGTCGCCGCCGTCCGCGAGTTCTTCGGCAGCTCGCAGCTGTCGCAGTTCATGGACCAGACCAACCCGCTGTCGGAAGTCACGCACAAGCGCCGCGTGTCGGCGCTTGGGCCGGGTGGTCTGACGCGTGAGCGCGCGGGCTTCGAAGTCCGCGACGTTCACCCGACGCATTATGGCCGTATCTGCCCGATCGAAACGCCGGAAGGCCCGAACATCGGTCTGATCAACAGCCTCGCGACCTTCAGCCGCGTCAACAAGTACGGCTTCATCGAAACCCCGTACCGCAAGGTGATCGACGGCAAGGTGACCGACGAGGTCGTCTATCTCTCCGCAATGGAAGAGGCCAAGCACACGATCGCGCAGGCATCGGCCGAAACCGATGCCGAGGGCCGCTTCGTCGAGGAACTGGTGTCGGCCCGTCAGGCCGGCGAATTCCTGATGGCGTTCCCGGACACGGTGACGCTGATGGACGTGTCGCCGAAGCAGCTCGTCTCGGTCGCGGCCTCGCTCATTCCGTTCCTGGAAAATGACGACGCCAACCGCGCGCTCATGGGTTCGAACATGCAGCGTCAGGCCGTGCCGCTGGTGAAGGCGGAAGCGCCCTTCGTCGGCACCGGCATGGAAGAGACCGTCGCGCGCGATTCGGGCGCGGCGATCGCGGCGAAGCGCGCCGGCATTGTCGACCAGGTTGACGCATCGCGCATCGTCGTGCGCGCCACCGGCGACGTGTCGGCGGAGGAAAGCGGCGTCGACATCTACACGCTGATGAAGTTCGAGCGTTCGAACCAGTCGACCTGCATCAACCAGCGTCCGCTGGTGAAGGTGGGCGACCTGGTCAATGCCGGTGACATCATCGCCGACGGCCCGTCGACCGAGTTTGGCGAGCTGGCGCTGGGCCGCAACGTCCTCGTCGCGTTCATGCCGTGGAACGGCTACAACTACGAAGACTCGATCCTGATCAACGAGCGGATCGTGAAGGACGACGTGTTCACGTCGATCCATATCGACGAGTTCGAAGTGATGGCCCGCGACACCAAGCTGGGGCCGGAGGACATCACCCGCGACATCCCGAACGTCGGTGAAGAAGCGCTGCGCAACCTCGACGAGGCCGGCATCGTGTACATCGGCGCCGAGGTTGAGCCGGGCGACATTCTGGTCGGCAAGATCACGCCGAAGGGCGAAAGCCCGATGACGCCGGAAGAAAAGCTGCTCCGCGCGATCTTCGGCGAAAAGGCCAGCGACGTGCGCGACACCTCGCTCCGCCTGCCGCCGGGCGTTGCCGGGACGGTCGTCGACGTGCGCGTCTTCAACCGCCACGGCATCGACAAGGACGAGCGCGCGATGGCGATCGAGCGCGAGGAGATCGAGCGCCTGAAGAAGGACTCGGACGACGAACGCAACATCCTCAACCGCGCGACCTGGTCGCGTCTGCGCGAGATGCTGATCGGTCAGGTCGCCACGGCAGTGCCGAAGGGCCTGAAGAAGGGTGCCGAGATCGATCAGGACCTGCTCGACAGCGTCGACCGCCACGAATGGTGGAAGTTCGCGGTTGCCGACGACAAGGTCCAGGGTGATCTGGAGACGGTCAAGGGTCAGTATGACGAGGCCGTCAAGCGCATCAAGGACAAGTTCGAGGACCGCCGCGAGAAGCTGGAGCGCGGCGACGAGCTGCCGCCGGGCGTGCTGAAGATGGTCAAGGTGTTCGTCGCGGTGAAGCGCAAGCTGCAGCCGGGCGACAAAATGGCCGGCCGTCACGGTAACAAGGGCATCATCAGCCGCATCCTGCCGCAGGAGGACATGCCGTTCCTTGAGGACGGGACTCCGGTGGACTTCGTGCTCAACCCGCTGGGCGTGCCTTCGCGCATGAACGTCGGGCAGATCTTCGAGACGCATCTCGGCTGGGCCGCGCGCGGTCTGGGCAAGAAGATCGGCGAGGCGCTGGACGCATGGCGCGAAGCCAATCCGAACCCGCAGGCGGGCGAAGCCCCCGAAGCGGTCAAGGAACTGCTGCTCGAAGTCTATGGCGACAATTATGCCGATCAGATCAAGAGCCGCGATACCGCGTCGCTCGTCGATCTGGCGGAGAATGTCCGCGCCGGCGTTCCGATGGGCACCCCGGTGTTCGACGGCGCGGTCGAGGCGGACGTGTCGGCGATGCTGAAGCTGGCCGGGCTCGACGAGAGCGGTCAGGTGACGCTGTTCGACGGCCGCACCGGTGACGCGTTCGACCGCAAGGTGACCGTCGGCTACAAGTACGTCCTGAAGCTGCATCACCTGGTCGACGACAAGATCCACGCGCGTTCGATCGGCCCGTACAGCCTCGTCACCCAGCAGCCGCTGGGCGGCAAGGCGCAGTTCGGCGGCCAGCGCTTCGGCGAAATGGAGGTCTGGGCCCTGCAGGCGTACGGCGCTGCCTATACGCTACAGGAAATGCTGACGGTGAAGTCCGACGACGTGGTCGGCCGCACCAAGGTCTATGAGGCGATCGTCAAGGGCGACGACACGTTCGAGGCCGGCATCCCCGAGAGCTTCAACGTGCTCGTCAAGGAAATGCGCTCGCTGGGTCTGAACGTCGAACTCAAGTCGATGGAAGACGGCGACGATCTGGCCGAGGCGGCGGAGTAAGCCACCCTTCTCCCCTCCCGCTTGCGGGAGGGGTCGGGGGAGGGCCTGTCAAACAGGCACTTTCCCGGAGCTGACATGCCCTCCCCTAGCCCCTCCCGCACGCGGGAGGGGAACTGGAGCGAAAAGAAATGAACGAACTGACCAACTTCGCGAACCCGGTGGCCAAGCCGGAGACCTTCGACCAGATCCAGATCGGCATTGCGTCCCCGGACCGCATCCGTTCGTGGTCGTTCGGCGAGATCAAGAAGCCCGAAACGATCAACTATCGCACGTTCAAGCCCGAGCGTGACGGCCTGTTCTGCGCGCGCATCTTCGGTCCGATCAAGGACTATGAGTGCCTGTGCGGCAAGTACAAGCGCATGAAGTACAAGGGCATTGTCTGCGAAAAGTGCGGCGTCGAGGTCACGGTCTCGAAGGTCCGCCGTGAGCGCATGGGCCATATCGAACTGGCAGCACCAGTCGCGCACATCTGGTTCCTCAAATCGCTGCCCTCGCGCATCGGCCTGCTGCTCGACATGCAGCTCAAGCAGCTTGAGCGCGTGCTGTATTTCGAATCCTACATCGTCACCGAGCCGGGCCTGACGCCGCTGGAGAAGTTCCAGCTGCTGACCGAGGACGAACTGCTCGACGCGCAGGATGAATATGGCGAGGACGCCTTCTCCGCCGGCATCGGCGCGGAAGCGGTCAAGATCATGCTCATGGACCTCGACCTTGAGGGCGAGAAG
>JASBRX010000023.1 GCA_030149245.1 Sphingomonas bacterium | reverse complement strand
GATCGTTCCAGCGCCTCCTTCAGGATCGATCCGTCTCGAATTAGAATAACGGGCTCGTTGCCGATCACTTGCTCGAAACTTTCCGACAATATGCGGCCCTTGGCGAAGAGATATTGTACGAGGAACAGTCCGGCGAGTGCGACCATGGGCTGGACGAAACCTTGCCAATCCTTCGATTGCGTCGCTCCTGCCAGCAGCGAGCCCGTCGCGATGGTCATCACGAAATCGAAGCTGGTCATCTTGGAAAGCGAACGCAGCCCGACGATCCGGATCTGCACCACCACCCAGATCAACGCGATCATGGCGAGCAGCGCGCCGCGCAGGAGCGAATCGGCGAGGGGAGGATCGATCAACATGCCACCCCAGCGGACGGCAGGCGGCGATGTTCCCCCTAGTCGCGCAGCGCGGCGTCCTCGCGCGCGGTGAGGTCGGCGCCGAGTTCGGCGACCGGGCGCAGCGTCGCACTCCCGCCCCCGGTGGCGAAGCTGCGGTGAAGACGCAGCGTCTGGTCGACCTCGGCGTCCTGCATTTCGAGGTATGCCCGGTCGAAGTCGAGCGAGCGGGCGAGCGCGTCGAGCTTGGCCTGGTAGGCCGGGGTAAGCGCCGCCGAGGGCAGCATGTCGAGACGCCGTCCGGCAAAGCTCAGCTGGCCCCCGATCCCCTCCCCGTTCCGCTTGCGCATCTTCGCCAGCCGGATCACCTCGGGGTCGCTCGAGCGCTGCATGGCGAGCTCGGACGATTTCACCGCGAACAGCGCCGCCGACGAGGCGGCGGCGAAATAGGCGGCGGCGGTGAGAACGGGCACCGCGGCGGTGGTGGTGGCGACCGGCGCGACCGGGGCAGGCGCCTTCGAGGCGCACGCGCCGATGACGAGCGCGAGGCCCGTGACTGCTGCAATCCGTGTCTTCGCACCCATTTTCGCGCCTCCCCCTGTTTCCTAGCGGCCGAGCATGTCCTCGGGCCGCACCAGGCGGTCGAAGGTTGCCTCATCGACGAGGCCCAGTTCAAGCCCCGCTTCCTTCAGAGTCAGCCCCTTCTCGTGCGCGTACTTGGCGATCTTGGCGGCATTGTCGTAGCCGATCTCGGGCGCGAGCGCGGTGACGAGCATCAGCGAGCGCTCGACCAGTTCGGCGATGCGGTCCTCATTCGCGGTCATGCCGTCGACGCAGCGTTCGGCGAAGCTCTCCATCCCGACGCTGAGCAGGTGGATCGAGCGCAGGACGTTCGCGCCGATCAGCGGCATGAACACGTTGAGTTCGAAATGCCCCTGCATGCCCCCGACGGTCACTGCCTGATGATTGCCGATCACCTGCGCCGCGACCATCGTCAGCGATTCGCACTGGGTGGGATTGACCTTGCCCGGCATGATCGAGCTGCCCGGCTCGTTCGCGGGAAGCGACAGCTCGCCCAAGCCCGAACGCGGACCCGAGCCAAGGAAGCGGATGTCGTTGGCGATCTTTGTCAGCGCCACCGCCAGCGTGTTGAGCGCGCCGGAGAAGAAGACGAGGCCATCCTTGGCCGCGAGCTGTTCGAACTTGTTGGGCGCGCTTTCGAACGCGGCGCCGGTGATGTCGGAAATGGCGGCGGCCATATCCTCGGCCCAGCCTTCGGGCGCATTGAGGCCGGTGCCGACTGCGGTGCCGCCGATCGCCAGCTTGCGCAGATTGCCGTTCAGCGCCCCCTCGATCCGCGCCTTGCAGCTGATCAGCTGCGCGGCGTAACCCGAAAACTCCAGCCCCACCGTCAGCGGGGTCGCGTCCTGCGTATGGGTGCGGCCGATCTTGACGATATGCCCCCACGCTTCGGCCTTGGCGACCAGCGCCGCCGTCAGCCGATCGAGCGCGGGCAGCAGCGCGTCGCGCGTCGCCAGCACCGCCGCAACGTGCAGTGCGGTGGGGAAGCTGTCGTTCGACGACTGGCTCATGTTCACATGGTCGTTGGGGTGGACCGGCGATTTGCCGCCGCGCATCCCGGCGAGGCGTTCATTGGCGTAGCCGGCGATCACCTCATTGACGTTCATGTTGGTCTGGGTGCCGCTGCCGGTCTGCCAGATGACGAGCGGGAACTGGTCGTCGAGCTGCCCGGCGACGATGGCGGTTGCCGCATCCTCGATCGCGGCGACGATGTCCGGCGTGAGGCCGTGCTTGGCATTCACGCGTGCCGCCGCCTGTTTGACGACCGCCTGCGCCCGCACGATGCCGATCGGCATCCGCTCGGTCGGGCCGAACGGGAAATTCTCGATGCTCCGCTGCGTCTGCGCGCCCCAATAGGCGGTGGCGGGCACTTCGATCGCGCCGATCGAGTCGGTTTCGGTCCGGGTATCGGTCATGCAGCCTCCATCATCCCCGCCCAAGCTGGGATGCGCGACCGCAAACGCAAGCCTTACTTCTTGCGCTTGAAGTCCACCGCGACGACGTTCGACCCGTCCTCGACCGGGGTCGCGACGGGGGGTTCGTCATTCTCCGCCTCGTCATGCGGTTCGGGACCGTCGGGGTCTTCGGCGGCCTGAAAGCGCAGCTCGAAATTGACTGCGGGATCGTGGAAGCCGGTGATCGCAGCGAACGGGATCGTCAGGATCGAGGGGATCTGATTGAAGCTGAGACCGACCGAGAAGCGGTTATCATCGACCTTCAGGTCCCAGAAGCGGTGCTGAAGGACGATCGTCATCTCGTCCGGGAAGCGTTCGATCAGCCGGTCGGGGATGTCCACCCCGGGCGCACGCGTCTTGAACGTGATGTAGAAATGGTGCGCGCCGGGCAGCGCGCCGGTTGCGGCGACCTGATCCAGCACCCGGCCGACGACGGCGCGCAGAGCCTCCTGCACGATCTCGTCATAGGGAATCAAACTGTCGGGTACATTGCCGGTCATATGCCCTGACCTAGCGACGCCAGCGGAGCGGTCAAGATTTCTTGCCGTTCACCAAAGTTCAGGGGTGATTGCGCCTGCCCGCGCAACCGCTATGGGGACGGCCATGCGTACCGCTACGATCAGCCGCAAGACCAGCGAAACATCGGTCGATGTGACCGTGAACCTCGACGGCACCGGCAGCTACACGATCTCCACCGGGATCGGCTTTTTCGACCATATGCTCGAGCAGCTGTCGCGCCATTCGCTGATCGACCTTGACGTAAAGACGGTCGGCGACCTGCATATCGACCAGCACCACACGGTCGAGGACACCGGCCTTGCGATCGGCGAAGCCGTGGCGAAGGCGCTGGGCGACAAGCGGGGCATCCGCCGCTACGCCGATGCGCTGTCGCCGATGGACGAGACGCTGACCCGCGTCGCGCTCGATATTTCGGGGCGGCCGTATCTCGTGTGGAAAACCGAGTTCAGCCAGAAGCGGCTGGGCGAGATGGACACCGAAATGTTCGAACACTGGTTCCACAGCTTTGCCCAGACCGCCGGGCTGACGCTGCATGTCGAGACGCTCTACGGCAGCAACAACCACCATATCGCCGAAGCCGCGTTCAAGGGCCTCGCCCGCGCGCTGCGTGAGGCGGTGGAGATCGACCCGCGCAAGGCGGACACGATCCCGAGCACCAAGGGGACACTGTAATGGCGCGGCTCGACGCTGCACCGGTCTGTGTCATCACCTTGAGCTACGTCGCGCCGATCGAGCAGGTCGACGCGCAGATGGCGGCGCATGTCGCCTGGCTGGAGGCCGGTTTTGCCGAAGGGCTGCTGCTGATCGCGGGGCGTCAGGTGCCGCGCACCGGCGGCATCATCCTGTGCCGCGGCCATCGCGCCGAGGTTGAGGCCTTTGCCGCGACCGACCCGTTCGTCAGCTCGGGCGTAGCAACCGCGAGCGTGATCGAGATGGCGGCGAGCTTCGCCACCGACGCGCTGGCGCCGTTGCTGTCATGACCATCGCGCTGATCGATTACGGCGCGGGCAATCTTCATTCGGTCCATAATGCGCTGAAGGTCGCCGGAGCGAGCAACATCGCCGTGACCGCCGATCCCGATGCGGTGGCCAAGGCCGATCGCATCGTCCTGCCCGGCGTCGGCGCATTCGGCGCGTGTGCGGCGGGGCTGCGCGCGATTCCCGGGATGGTGGACGCGATGGAGCGCCGCGTGCTCGAACAGAGCGCGCCGTTCCTGGGCGTGTGCGTCGGCATGCAGCTGCTCGCAATGCGTGGCGAGGAACATGGCAGCCATGACGGCCTTGGCTGGATGGACGGCGTGGTGCGCGAGCTTCCGGCGGGCGATGTGCATGTGCCGCATATGGGCTGGAACGATGTGACCCCGCTTGCCGCGCACCCGCTGGTCGAGCCGGGCGAGGCCTATTTCCTGCACAGCTTCGCCTATTCGGGCAGCGGCGTGCTGGCGACTACCGACCATGGTGGGCCGGTGACCGCCGCGATCGGGCGCGACAATATCCTCGGAGTGCAGTTCCACCCCGAAAAGAGCCAGCATTACGGGCTGGCGCTTCTCCAGCGTTTTCTAGGATGGAAGCCGTGATCGTTTTTCCTGCCATCGACCTCAAATCCGGGCAGGTCGTCCGCCTTGCCGAGGGGGATATGGCGCGCGCCACCGTCTATGGCGACGATCCCGCGGCACAGGCCGCGCTGTTCGCACAGGCGGGGGCCGAGTGGCTGCATGTCGTCGATCTGGACGGCGCGTTCGCCGGTGAATCGATCAACGGCGTCGCGGTTGCGGCGATCGTCGATCGCTTTCCGGGCAAGGTCCAGCTGGGCGGCGGCATCCGCAACCGCGCGTCGGTCGAGCGCTGGCTCGAGCTGGGCGTGACCCGCGTAGTGATCGGCACCGCGGCGCTCGAAGACCCCGATTTCGTACGCGAGACGGCGGCGGCGTATCCCGGCCGGGTGGTCGTGGCGGTCGACGCGCGCGACGGCTTCGTCGCGACCAAGGGTTGGGCGGACGTGTCGACCGTGTCGGTCGCCGAACTGGGGCACCGGTTCGAGGATGCGGGCGTCGCGGCACTGTTGTTCACCGATGTCGGGCGCGACGGGCTGCTCAAGGGCTGCAATGTCGAGGCGACGGTGGCGCTGGCGGCGGAGGTGTCGATCCCGGTGATCGCAAGCGGCGGCGTGGCGGGGATCGAGGATATCCATGCGCTGGTCGGCAAGCCGGGGATCGAGGGCGTGATTACCGGGCGGGCGCTGTATGACGGGCGGCTCGATCTGGCCGAGGCGTTGGCGGTGGCCAATCTCCCTCTCCCCTTCAGGGGAGAGGGTCGGGGAGAGGGGGAGATGGAATGAGCCCTCAACAGGCCCCTCTCCCCGGCCCTCTCCCCGCAAGCGGAGAGAGGGAGAAGAAGTGACCGTCCGCGCGCGCGTCATTCCCTGTCTCGACGTCGCCGGGGGCCGCGTCGTCAAGGGCGTGAACTTCGTCGATCTGGTCGATGCCGGCGATCCGGTCGAGCAGGCACGCGCCTATGACGCGGCGGGCGCGGACGAGCTGTGCTTCCTCGACATCACTGCCAGCCATGAGGCGCGCGGGACGATCCTCGACGTGGTGCGCCGCACCGCCGAAGTGTGCTTCATGCCGCTGACCGTGGGCGGCGGGGTGCGCAGCGTCGAGGATGCGCGCGCACTGCTGCTGGCGGGCGCGGACAAGGTTGCGGTCAACAGCGCGGCGGTCGCGCGGCCCGAGCTGGTCGCCGACATCGCCGAGAAGATGGGCAGCCAATGCGTCGTCGCATCGGTCGATGCGCGGCAGGTCGAACCGGGCCGCTGGGAAGTCTTCACCCATGGCGGGCGCAAGCCGACCGGCATCGACGCGGTCGCGCATGCGCTCAACCTTGCCCGGCTGGGCGCGGGTGAGTTGCTCGTCACATCGATGGACCGCGACGGGACGCGCGACGGCTATGACCTCGCGCTGATCCGCACCATCGCCGATCAGGTGCGCGTGCCGGTGGTGGCGTCGGGCGGGGTCGGCGGGCTTGGCGATCTGGTCGCGGGGATCGTCGAGGGGCATGCCAGCGCGGTGCTCGCCGCATCGATCTTCCATTTCGGTCAGGCGAGCATCGCCGACGCGCACGCCGCGCTGGCGGGGGCGGGCATTCCGGTCCGCACCGTCGGTTAATTTGACAGTTACCGGTTGCGGTGGCGCGGCGTTAACCCTCGACTCCGGCTGGTCCGGCGGGTTCGTACCCGCTGGCAGGCTTCTTGCTCCCCTCCCCGCTGACCACCGGGAACGGGAGAACCCCATGATTCGTACCAGCCTTCGCCTCGCCGCGCTCGCCGCCGCCTTCGCCGCCGCGCCGGCGCTGGCCTATGACAAGCCGCCCAGCTCGACCCCGCCGGGATCGTCGTCGGGCGGCGGCACCGGATCGTCGGGCGGCAGCCCCACTTCGATCCCCGAGCCGGCCGCGATCGGCCTGTTCGCGCTGGGGATTGCTGGCGCTGCGATCATGCGCCGCCGCAAGCGCGAGGATTGAGCTTAAACCTTTTGGCAGGGTCGCGGGTTTAGGCTTCGCGCATGATCCGCGCCCTGCCCCTGATCCTGCTGACCGCCGCACCCGCATTTGCGGCGCATAGCGGCGAAATCAGCCGGCGGACGATGCCGGAACTGTCCGACCTCGCGCTCGCCGCGATGGCTGCAGGCGGACTGTGGCTGGCGCAGCGCGCGATGCGCCGCCGCGCGCGGGCGCGGCGCGAGGGCAGCTCACAGGATTGACAGCGGCGCGCGGCTGACCGACTGCGCTGGCATGGCCGACGACATCCTCGCCACGCTCGAAACCGTGATCCGTGAACGCCGACTGGGCGATCCGGCATCCTCCTATGTCGCCAAGCTGACCGCCAAGGGCCGCGCCAAGATCGCGCAGAAGCTGGGCGAGGAAGCGGTCGAAGCCGCGATCGCCGCGGTGCAGGACGACCGCGACGGACTGACCGGAGAGGCGGCGGACCTGATCTTCCACTTGCTCATGCTGCTCGCCGATATGGAATTGAGCCTTGATGACGTCCGGGCCGAACTGGCGCGGCGCGAAGGCGTGTCGGGGATCGAGGAAAAGGCCAGCCGGAACGGCTGAGCTGATCGTCACCCCCGCGAAAGCGGGGGCCCATCTCCCGGATTGTCCACCAACCCCACCGGATTTGGATTTGGCCAGCATAGGAGATGGGCCCCCGCTTTCGCGGGGGTGACGGGCTGGCTATGACAGGCGGAAAGGAGACCCTGATGCCCGTCGACGCGACTCAGCCCTATGACGACAGCAACATCTTCGCGAAGATCCTGCGCGGGGAGATTCCGACCACGCGCATCTACGAGGACGACTACGCCCTCGCCTTTCCCGATATCGCGCCGATCGCGCCGACCCATATCCTGGTGATCCCGAAGGGCGCCTATGTCAGCTGGGACGATTTCAGCGCGCGGGCGAGCGATGCGGAGATTGCGGGGTTCGTGCGCGCGGTGGGCAAGGTGGCGCGCGAGGCGGGGTTGGTCGCGCAGGGATATCGCCTGCTCGCCAATGCCGGGGCCGACGCGCATCAGACGGTCGGGCATCTGCACGTTCACCTGTTTGCCGGGCGCAAGCTGGGGCCGATGCTGGTCGATGGCGCCACCGTGGACGCGATGCTCGCGCGCGGCGATGCGATTGGGTAAGTCCGCGCCGTATCATTTGTAACAAAGCTGCAATTCGGGGATTGCGTGCGACCGAATTGCGGTTAGGCTTCCGGCACGTCCACAAACTCAACAAATCGCGTTCAGGGCGCGGGGGATAATTCATGGCAACAGCATCCAAACCGGGGATCGTGACGCGCATGTTTGCGCGCAAATCGATTGCCCAGGTTCAACGCGAGACGGCGTCGAGCGAGCTCAAGCGCACGCTTGGCAAATGGAACCTGCTCCTTCTTGGCGTCGGCTGCATCATCGGCGCCGGCATCTTTGTCCGCACCGGCAGCGCCGCGGCGCTCCATGCCGGGCCGGCCGTGCTGCTGTCGTTCGTCGTGGCGGGTATTGTCTGCGCGTTTGCGGGTCTGTGCTACGCTGAACTTTCCTCGACCCTCCCCGTTTCCGGTTCGGCCTATACCTATGGTTACACCACGCTCGGCGAGTTCGTCGCGTGGATCATGGGCGCGCTGCTGCTACTCGAATACGGCCTTGCCGCGTCGGTGGTCGCGGTCGGCTGGGGCGGTTACGTGGTCAGTCTGCTCGCCGATTTCGGGTTGCAGATACCCGCACAATTCACCGGCCCGGCCGGCTACCCGCTGATGAAGGACGGCGCGCAGGTGATGGTTGACGGCGTCGGCGTGACGACGATCTTCAACCTCCCTGCCTTCCTGATCTGCATCTCGCTCGCGCTACTGCTGGTGCTCGGCGTGTCCGAATCGGCGAAGGTCAACAACGTCATCGTCGCGATCAAGGTGAGCGTGCTCACCGCGTTCATCGTGGTCGGCGGCCTGATCGTGCTTGCCAACTTCACCGATCTGGCGGCCAAAAACTGGGTGCCGTTCATCCCGGCGAATGAGGGTGACGGCAAGTTCGGCATTGACGGCATCATGCGCGCCGCGTCGATCGTGTTCTTTGCCTATATCGGCTTCGAAGCGGTTTCGACCGCGGGTCAGGAGGCCAAGAACCCGGCCAAGGACATGCCGTTCGGCATCATCGGATCACTGGTCGTCTGCACCGTGATCTACATGCTGGTCGCGGCGATCATGACCCTGCTCGTCCCTTACAACACGCTCAACGTGCCCGATCCGGTCGCGGTGGTGGTCGATGCATTCGGCGCACAATGGGCGTGGCTCGCCAAGACGATCAAGGTCGGTGCGATCATCGGCCTGACTTCGGTGGTGCTGGTGCTGATGTATGCGCAGACGCGCATCTTCTACACCATGGCGCGCGACGGCCTGCTCCCCAAGGTGTTCGCGACGGTCCACTCCAAGTTCAAGACGCCGTGGATCAACACGCTGGTGGTCGGCGTGATCACCGCGGTTGCGGCCGGCTTCTTCGACATCAACGTGCTCGGCGACATGACCTCGGTCGGTACGCTCGCGGCGTTCGCGATCGTCTGCCTGTCGGTAATCTACCTCCGCCGCGCCGCACCCGAGCTGCCGCGCGGGTTCAAGGTGCCGCTGTATCCGGTGCTGCCGATCCTCGGCATCCTGTCGTGCGGCTACCTCATCAGCACCGTGCCGTGGGGCGTGCTCAAATTCTTCCTGTGGTACATGCTGGGTGCGGTTGCGCTGTACTTCATCTACGGCATCTGGAACTCGAACCTGCAGCATGGCGAGCCGCAGGATCCCGGCCCCGACATGGGCGAATATGTCGCCCCGGTCGGCGAGCAGCCCTGACGGGCGCGCCGGATCGGCAAACCAAAAGGGCCGGGGTTTTCCCCGGCCCTTTTTTTTTGTCGCGTTGCCGACCGTGATCAGCCGAACTTGGCAGCAACCTCCTTGAGGTCCGCCTCGGGCCGCGCGCCATAGTGCGAGATGATCTCCGCCGCGCAGGCTGCGCCGAGCTTCAGCGAGGTTTCGACGTCCCAGCCCTGCGCCTGGCCGTGCAGGAAGCCGGCGGCGAACAGGTCGCCTGCGCCGGTGGTGTCGACGACCTTCTCGATCGGCTCGGCCGGAACCGCGGCGCGGGTGCCGCCCTGCACGGCGATGGCGCCCTTTTCGCTGCGGGTGACGACGAGCGTCGGGACCTGTGCCGCGACCTGCTCCACCGCCGCGTCGAAGTCCTCGACCTGCGCCAGTGCGAGCAGTTCATTCTCGTTGGCGAACAGAATGTCGATCAGACCTTCCGCGATCAACGCGCGGAAATCGTCGCCGTGGCGGCTGATGCAGAACACGTCGGACAAGGTGAACGCAACCTTGCGGCCCGCGTCGCGCGCGATACCGATCGCGGCGCGCATCGCCTGGCGCGGTTCTTCCGGATCCCACAGATAGCCCTCGAGATACAGGATCGCGCCGCCCGCGATCAGGTCGCGGTCGAGCGCGGCTTCGGGCAGGAACTGTGACGCGCCGAGGAAGGTGTTCATCGTGCGCTGGCCGTCCGGCGTCACGAAGATCAGGCAGCGCGCGGTGGTCGGCTGACCCGGGCGGACCGCGGTGGCGAAATCGACGCCGGCCGCGCGCAGGTCGTGGCCGAACACCTGGCCCAGCTGATCGTCGGCGACCTGGCCGATGAACGCGGTGCGGCTGCCCAGCGCGGCCATGCCGGCGACGGTGTTCGCCGCCGAACCGCCCGAAACCTCACGGCCCGGACCCATTTTGGCGTAGAGCGCGTCGGCCTCTTCGGGCGAGAACATGAGCTGCATCGAGCCCTTGGCGACGCCGATTTCTTCGATGAAGGAGTCTTCAGCCTGGGCGAGAATGTCGACAATGGCGTTGCCGATCGCGACGACGTCGTGGGTGGGTGCGGTCACTTTTGTCTCCGGAGAATAGATGTCGCGCGCCTATAGCGCCATCCGGCCCGGCGCAACTGCGTTGACTTGGGCGACATCGCCCCGCAACGATGTCCCCATGGTCCAGGCGCTGCTTCTTTCGATCGGCCAGCTGTTCGACAAGCGCATCGTCGCGGTGTTCGCCAAGTCGATGCTGGTGACGCTGGCGATCTTTGGCGCAGTGGGCGCGGGGCTGTGGTTCGGGATCGACTATCTCGTCGCGCGCTATTTCGCCGCGAGCCAGAGCGTCGCGAGCCTTGCCGCAGCGACCGCGATCCTGATCGCGCTGCTCGGCGCGTGGCTGTTGTTCCGCGTGGTCGCGATTGCCGTGATCGGGGTGTTCGCCGATGAAGTGGTCCATGCGGTCGAAGCGAAACATTATCCCGACCGCTTTGCCACGGCGCGCGACCTGAGCTTCGCCCGCTCCGCCGCGATGGGGCTGCGCTCCGCCGGGCGGGCGTTGCTGGTCAACCTTGCGCTGTCGCCGCTCTATCTGATCCTGCTGGTCACCGGAGTCGGGACGGCGATTGCCTTTTTCATCGTCAACAGCTGGCTGCTCGGGCGCGATCTGGGGGACATGGTCGCGGTGCGACACATGCCGACGCAGGACCTGCAGCGCTGGCGCGCGCGCACGCGGCTGGCACGCCTTGCCACCGGGGCGGCGGGAACCGGATTGTTCTTCATCCCGTTCGCCAATCTGATCGCGCCGATCGTCGGTGCGGCGATGGCGACGCACATGTTCCACCGGAGAAACACCAAGTGAGAGCTATCGCGGCCCTGTCCGCCCTGATCCTGCTGTCCGCCTGCGGCGGCGGTGGCGTCATCCCGCCGCCAGGCCGCGCCGCGCCGGTGCCGGTGCCGCAGCAGGGGATGGCCGCGCTGACCACCGTAATCGGGGCGAGCGCCAGCGCGCTGACCGCGCAGTTCGGCCGCCCGCTGCTGGACGTGACCGAGGGCAGCGCGCGCAAGCTGCAATTCGGCAACGGCACCTGCGTTCTGGATGCCTATCTCTACCCGCCCAAGTCGGGGCGTGGCGATCCGGTGGTGACCTTTGCCGAGACGCGCCAGCGCGACGGGTCGCCGATCGATCAGGCGAGCTGTGCGGCGGCGATCCGGGCAAGTCGGACCGGGCGGTAGGGCGCGGCTCGGGGGACAAGAAGAAGAAGAAGAAGAAGAAGAAGAAGAAGAAGAAGACCCTCCCCCACCCCCTCCCGCACGCGGGAGGGGCTTTAGAATTTGACGGTGCATCTTAAGCCCCTCCCCTTCAGGGGAGGGGTTGGGGGTGGGGCGTCTCAGTCTCACCGAGACCGGCGGTTGCGAGGATAGGCCCCACCCCAACCCCTCCCCTGAAGGGGAGGGGCTAGTAGGACTTTAAGTGCGCACGCCGAGCAGCACGCTGCGCATATTGCCGCGGGTGCTGATCGTCAGCCAGAGCAGATAGGGCAGCAGGAACCCCGCACCGCCGAAGAAGGCGATCAGTGCCAGTGCGAGGCCGCTTGCCGAAAAGCCGTTGCGCCATGCGGTCCACAGCGCCGAGAGGGTGAGGAAGCACAGAAAGTCGAGGTTGAACTGCCCCGGCCAGGCGAGCTTGGCCATGTCGCCGAAGAAGATCGGCAGCAGGTCGAGCCCGTGCCGCGCGATCACCACGCCGGTATAGCCCGCCAGCACCAGCCACAGTGCAATCAGCAACAGTTGAAACGCGCGCATCGTCCCCTCCCTATCCGCCGAGCTTGTTCAGCGCCCAGTCTGCCGCCTCGCTTACCACCGGATCAGGGTCGTCCACCAGTGCCGCGACTGCATGGCGCAATGCTTGATCGCCGCTGTTCCCGGCCGCGATCAGACAGTTGCGGACCATGCGGTCGCGGCCGATGCGCTTGATCGGGGAGCCTGAGAAGACTTCCCGAAACCCGGCATCGTCGAGCGCGAGCAGGTCGGCGAGTTCCGGCGCGGTCAGCTCAGCGCGCGGGGCGAAGGCGATGTTGCGCGCGGCGGCCTGTGCGAACTTGTTCCACGGGCACACCGCCAGACAATCGTCGCAGCCATAGATGCGGTTGCCGATCCCTTCCCGGAACTCGTCCGGGATCGGCCCCTTATGCTCGATCGTCAGGTACGAGATGCAGCGCCGCGCATCTAGCGTATAGGGCGCAGGGAAGGCGTCGGTCGGGCAGGCGCGCTGGCACGCGTCGCACGACCCGCAGCGGTCGCGGCCGGGCGTGTCGGGCGCCAGATCGAGCGTGGTGTAGATCGCGCCCAGGAACAGCCAGCTGCCATGGCTGCGGCTGACCAGATTGGTGTGTTTCCCCTGCCAGCCCAGCCCCGCAGCCTCCGACAGCGGCTTTTCCATCACCGGGGCGGTGTCGACGAACACCTTGAGATCGCAGCCCGCCTCCTGCGCCAGCCAGCGGCCGAGCGCCTTCAGCGCCTTTTTGACCACGTCATGATAGTCCGCGCCCTGCGCATAGACGGAGATGCGGCCGCGGTCCCCCGCCCCTGCCAGTGCGAGCGGCTCGAGCGCGGGGACGTAGCTCATGCCGAGCGCGATCACGCTGCGCACATCCGGCCATAGCCCGGCGGGGCTTTCGCGATGGTGTGCGCGCTCCTCCATCCAGATCATGTCGCCATGACGGCCTTGTTCGAGCCATTCGCGCAGGCGCTTACCCGCCAAAGGCGCCGCATCCGCCGACGCGAAGCCGCAAGCCGCAAAGCCCAGCTCCCCCGCCTTTTCGCGAATCCGATCCTCCAGTGCCTTGCGCTCATGCATCACCCCCCGCTACCACGGGAAGTCAAGCGAGGGGATTCCAGTTGCATCACGAATTGGCGGTCATCGCCCAAGGCCTCGTCAAACGCTTCGGCGACCGCCGTGTCGTCGATGGCGTGGATATCGCGGTGCCCAAGGGCATGATCTATGGCGTGCTCGGCCCCAATGGCGCGGGCAAGACCACGACGTTGCGGATGCTGCTCGGCATCATCGAACCCGATGAGGGCGAGCGCACCCTGCTGGGCAGCGAGCGCCCACGCGAGATGAGCGACCGCGTCGGGTACCTGCCCGAGGAACGCGGCCTGTATCCGAGCATGAAGGCCAGCCAGGCGATTGCGTTCATGGGCGCGCTGCGCGGACTCGACTGGAAGACCGGGCGCAAGCGCGCGGTCGAGCTGATGGAGGCGGCCGGGCTTGGCCATGCCACCGACCAGAAAATCCGCAAGCTGTCGAAGGGCATGGCGCAGCTGGTCCAGTTGCTGGGATCGGTGGTGCATCGACCCGATTTGCTGGTGCTCGACGAGCCCTTTTCCGGCCTCGACCCGGTCAATCAGGAGCGGCTGGAGAAACTGATCCTGGCCGAGCGAGATCGCGGGGCGACGATCCTGTTTTCGACGCATGTCATGGCGCATGCCGAGCGGCTGTGCGACCGGCTGACGATCATTGCCGGTGGCAAAGTGCGGTTCGAGGGCAGCATGGCCGATGCGCGCGGGACGTTGCCGCACAAGGCGCATTATGTACCGCACAAGTCCGATGCGGGCATCGCCGCGTTGTTGCCCGCCGATGCGGTCGCGGATGGCCAGGGCGGCTGGCGCTTCACGCTGCCCGACGAAGGGATCGAGGCGTTGCTAGTGCGGCTGATCGACGCGGGATACGGCATTTCGGGCCTGTCGATCGAACGACCGTCGCTGCACGATGTGTTCGTCAAGATCGTCGGCGCCCAGGCACTGGAAGAGGCAGCAGCGGCATGAACGGATTTTCCCGACTGGTGCGCCAGACGATGACCATCGCGCGCCGCGATTTCGTGGCGACGGTGTTCACCCCCACTTTCCTGCTGTTCCTGCTCGCGCCGCTGCTGATGCTGGGGTTCGGCACGATCGGCGGGCTGGGCGCAGCGACGATGGCCAAGAGCGGCGATTCGAAATCGCGGATCGTGTTCATCGCCAGCGGCGAACAGGCGCGCACCGTGGTGGCGATGGACAAGCAGTTGCGCCGCATGTTTTCGGTCGCGACCCAGCCCGCCGACCTGATCGTCGAAGCGCCGAGCGCCAATCCGCGCGCACAGGCCAAGGCGCTGATCGATCGCAAGGGGATCGATACCTATGCGGTGCTCTACGGCCCGCTCGAACGGCCACAGATCCTGCACGTCGAGAACGGCCCGCGATCGGCCGAATATCTTGCCGAGCTGGCGAGCCAGGTGCTGCGCGCCGAGCGTGCCGGCACCGACGCGCCGCTGAGCGAGGCGACCAAGACCGTCATTTCGCGGACCACGACGTCGTCGAGCGGACAGGGTCAGGCGGCGTTTTTCACCGTGTTCGCGCTGTTCATCGTCTCGCTGATGCTGGCGGGACAGGTCGTCGGCACGATGGCGGAGGAGCGGTCGAACAAGGTGATCGAGATCCTGGCCGCCGCCGTGCCGCTGGAAAGCGTGTTCTTCGGCAAGCTGCTCGGCATGTTCGGGGTGGCGTTGCTGTTCCTGCTGTTCTGGGGGACGGTGGTGGTCAATCTGGGCGCGAATGCCGCAAGCGTGATGCCGCCGCGGCTTGCCGCCGGGCTCTCGGATATCGGCCCGGCAGTCGGGCTGGTGCCTTATGGCATGTTGTTCCTCGCCTATTTCGTGATGGCGTACATGCTACTGGGCGCGGTGTTTCTGGGGCTGGGCGCGCAGGCGAGCACGCAACGCGAGCTGCAGATGCTGTCGCTGCCGATCACGATCTTTCAGGTCGCGATGTTCGGCATTGCCGCTGCGGCTGCGGCGAGCCCGGACAGCTGGGTCGCGACCGCGGCCGAGCTGTTCCCGTTCAGCTCGCCCTTTGCGATGGCGGCGCGCGCGGCCAATTCGCCCGAGCTGTGGCGGCACTTCGCGGCGCTGGCATGGCAGGCCTTGTGGGTGGTGATCACCGTGACCATCGCCGCGCGCCTGTTCCGGCGCGGGGTGCTGCAATCGGGGAGCCCGAAGATCCGGCGGAAGAAGGTGGCCACTACTTAAGCCCCTCCCCTTCAGGGGAGGGGTTTGGGGTGAGGCCTATCCTCGCTCCCCCCGGTCTCGGTGAGACCGAGACGCCCCACCCCAACCCCTCCCCTGAAGGGGAGGGGCTAAGAAGGCACTATTGACATTCCTGTAAGTTAATTCACTCTCCCGGAAAGACAGAATCCGGGAGAGTATCGCCATGGCCACCCTTGCCGCCGAAACCACGCCCATCGTCGATCCGCTCGACGTCACGCGGGCCGAGCTCTATCGCGACGATACCTGGCACGAACCGTTCCGCCAGCTGCGGGCCGAGGCGCCGGTGTACAAGTGCGAGCAGAGCGGGTTCGGCCCCTATTGGTCGATCTCGACCTACAAGCCGATCGTCGAGGTCGAATCGCTCCCCGAACTCTATTCGTCGGAAGCGGGCGGGATCGTGGTCGCCGACCTGATGCCCGAGGACATCCGCATGCCGATGTTCATCGCGATGGACCGGCCCAAGCACACCGGCCAGCGCCGCACCGTCGCCCCCGCCTTTACGCCGAGCGAGATGCTGCGCATGACCGGCGACATCCGCCAGCGCACCGCCGAGATTCTCGACGGCCTGCCGATCGGCGAGACGTTCGATTGGGTCGACCGCGTGTCGATCGAGCTGACGACGCAGATGCTGGCGTTGCTGTTCGACTTTCCGTGGGAGGAGCGGCGCAAGCTGACCTATTGGTCCGACTGGGCCGGGGATATCGAGATCGCGAAGGACCCGGTGAAGAAGGAGGAGCGCCGCGAAATCCTGTTCCAGTGTGCGGCGGAGTTCGGCGCGCTGTGGAACAGCAAGGTCGGCAAGGACCCGACGCCGGACCTGATTTCGATGATGATCCATTCCGACGCGATGAAGGAGATGGATCAGTTCGAATTCCTCGGAAACCTGATCCTGCTGATCGTCGGCGGCAACGACACGACGCGCAATTCGATGAGCGCCTATGCCTGGGCGCTGGAGCAGTTTCCGGATCAGCGCGCGAAACTGGAGGCCGATCCCTCGCTGATTCCCAATGCGACGCAGGAGATCATCCGCTGGCAGACGCCGCTGGCGCATATGCGCCGCACCGCGACCGCCGACGCCGAGCTGATGGGGCAGCAGATCAAGGCGGGTGACAAGCTGGTGCTATGGTATCTGTCGGCCAATCGCGACGAGAGCGTGTTCGAGCGGCCCGACGAGATCATCGTCGATCGCGCCAATGCCCGGCGGCATCTGGCGTTCGGCCATGGCATCCACCGCTGTGTCGGCGCGCGGCTGGCGGAACTGCAAATCGGCGTGCTGATGGAGGAAATGGCGAAGCGCCGCCTGCGCCCGAACGTCGTGGCGGAGCCGGAGCGCGTCGCGGCGTGCTTCGTCCATGGATACAAGGCGATGCCGGTGGAGCTCAGCCGCTACTGACGCAGGCGTCGGGGGTGGCGGGCATAGCGGCGGGGCGCTTGCGGCCCAGCGTCCAATTGCCCTGCATCCGCACCAGCGGGTTGGGCGCGCACCAGATCTCGCCATTTTCGTCGAGCGCGGTGACCCAGATCAGGTTATGCTCCGGCCCATAGTCGATAACGGCGAAGGCATAGCCCTTGCCCTTGTCGATGACCTGGACGGGGATTGGTGGGTCAAGCTGTTGAAATGCCATGTGTCATCCGCATCTGCCCCCGCGCTGCATGAAAGCCGGGAGAAGGCGTTGGTTCCGGGCGCGCTGGGCGATGCGGTGAAACCATTTCACGGTCCGCACCGTATCTGTTGCTGAGGAGAAGCAGGATGCGCGTTGATCGTCGTCAGTTCATCGGGGTCGTCGGCACGGCGATGATCGTCGGGTGTAGTTCGGATACGAGCGAGGCGGCGGCGCAGAAGTTCGAGTTTACGCTAAGCGATGCGGAGTGGCGCAAGCGGCTGAGCCCGGCGCAATACCGCATTTTGCGGCAGGAGGGGACCGAGCGTCCCTATTCGAGCCCGCTCAACAAGGAGAAGCGCGCGGGCGTGTTTGCCTGTGCCGGGTGCGGGTTGCCGCTTTATGCGTCCAAGACCAAATATGAGAGCGGGACTGGCTGGCCGAGCTTCTGGCAGGCGCTTCCCAATGCAGTGCGGACCAAGTCCGATTTCTCGCTGGGGATGGTGCGGACCGAGGTGATCTGCCGCCGCTGTGGCGGGCATCTGGGCCATGTGTTCGACGACGGGCCGCCGCCGACCGGCAAGCGGCACTGCATCAACGGTCTGGCGCTGAACTTCAGGCCGGCCTGACGCTCACTTCTGGAGCGAGGTTTCAATCCCGAACATCGACAGGTCGATCTGCGCGATGGTGACATTGTCGAACGGGGCAGCGTTGTTGCGCGGTGCGCCCTTGGCATAGATGAAGCCATTGACCGGGTAGGTCGAGGTGCCGAGGCCGTTGTTCGACGCGAACCACACCTTCACGCGGCTCCAGTCGCCCGCTTCCGACACGTCGACCGCGATCACGTCCTTTTCGACGCCGCCACGGCGCGACCAGTTCGCGTGGGTCAGCAGCACTTGGCGATCGCTCAGCACCTTCGACACCATCGCGACATGGCCGAGGCGCATGCGCTGGGTGGGGGCGAACGACATCACCGCGCCTTCGACCGGGGCGTCGCCGCGAGCGTAACGGCCCTCGGCCTGCGCCCACCAGGTATGGGCATTGCCATAGATTTCGACGCCGGAGATCATGCGGGCATAGGGGGCGCACTGCCAGAACTGAGCCTGAGCCGGCGTGGCGATCGTCGCCAGGCAAAGCGCGGCCATCAGCGCGAAACGCGCTTTCAGCGTCTGAAACATGGTGGAAAATCCCTTCCCCGAACTCTTAGGATGGGGATTGGCAGGGCGGTCGCGGGCTGACCACCCCCCGAACCTGTATATCCGATGAATCGTTTCGTCGGGGCGATGACTTGCGGAACACGCCGTGCTGCGGCGCAGCGGACGCCTAGGGATGACTACTTAGGCCCACCGAATCCGCTGTCCGCGCGACCAGCCCGACCTGATCCGGCCTAAGGTGAAAGAGCCGGTCAAGCACAAGGCGATCGGTCGCGATGTTACGGCCCCGGAGCATTTTGTTGCGCCAAAGCCGCACTTCGCGATCGTTTCAAAAGTGACTGACTCGGTTCGCCGCAGCCATGTTGCGTTGCAACGGATGCTGTGATGACATGCTTAACGCGCGACGACGCAGCATTATCGCGTCGTTAACCATGCGGGGAGCATGATCGCGGAGTGGGCAATATAGTGGGGTGGGAGTGTAGGAGATGAGTGCACGGAGCAAGCCGGCCGAAGGGGCCATGACCCTGGCCGAGATGAAGGAATTTGCGGGGTTTGCCGCAGCGACGCAGCGCTATATCCGCCGCGCGCTCGACATCGGCCTCGACCGCGACGACGCACTGGAGCGCTGGTCGCGCGACGTGGTCGAAGCGGCCAGCATCCGTGCACAGGCGCATATCTATGACCGCCTTCCCGAAATCCGCGCGCTCGTTCCGGACGATACCGGCCTCGATGCGATGGAGCCGTTCCTCAGCCCCCTGATCACGGTCACCGCGTTCGACCTGTCGCAGGGGCGGCTGACCAGCTTCTCGGCCTATCGCTTCCTCTATGAGCGGCTGGTCGGGGCCGAGGTTCGCCCGTGGCTCCCCGCCGCCTTCTGCTCGGCCGCAGCGCTGCCGCATCTCCACCCGGACCTGCGCCGCAAGCTGCTCCAGTCGATCAGCGAAGCCGCCGCGACCGCGTCGGGCTGGTCCAACCGCCAGCCGGCCTTCTACCCGCAATGGGTGGAGAAGGTTGAGGCGGGGGCAATGCCGAATTGAGTTGATTGCACTGAACCAACCCCGTTTGTGCTGAGCTTGTCGAAGCACCATTCCTGCACTCGGTGAGGGTGGGAACGGCCCTTCGACAGGTTCAGGACTGGCCCTTCGACAGGCTCAGGGCAAACGGGGGTTAGGAGCCTACCGACACGCCCGCCACCCCATCGCGCCGCGCTCCGCCTGATCGAAGTGGAAATGGTCGCGATGGGCTTCATTGTAATCGGGTGACAGCACGGTCGCGAACAGGTCGCACCCGCCGTCGCGCACAGCGCGCAGGAATTGCGCTTTCGGCCCCTCCCCCGCCCAGTCGCCGATCAGCGTGATGCGCGTGCCGTCGGCGAGGCGGAAGGCGGCGATGTCGACCGCGTCGGCGGTGGCGTGCTCGCTCCAGCTCGCGCCCTCGCGGTTGTACATGCGGCGGCAATTATAGCTGCCGAAATGCTCGATCTCCGCGACGCGCTGACCGAAGATGCGCTGGGCGGCGGGCTGGACGACTTCCCATTCCCACACCGCCAGCCCCGCCGCCACCGGGCAGGAGACGCCGAGATCGGCGGGCGCAAAGCCGATGCGTCGCGCGCCGCCGTTGGTGAAGCGCACGGCGTCGGTATAGCCGCAGCCCTCGCCCTCCGTCCGCGCGGGCAAAGCCGTGTAGCGGATGCCGGCCTTGTCGAGCGCGGCGCGGCAGGCGGGGAAATCATCGGTCAGCGCGGTCAGCTTGCGCCCGGTGAACATGCCGATTGGCTGGGACAGGTCGAGCTTGGTCCAGGGCAGATCCTGGGGTCGGTTGCGCAGCATCGCGTAGACGAGCAGGGCCAGCGTCAGCAGCAACGCGGCGATGATGATCGCGCCGACGGTGGTGCGCAGCGCCTTCATGCGCGCAGCGCGGCGGTGAGCGGCTGAGACGTGACCGGATAGCCCAGCCCGTCGGGAATGCAGAGATGGTCCACGCCGTCGCGCGCCTCGATCCAGGGGGTGATTGTGTCGATGGGGTGCGCCCGCGCATCGGCGACCGCATCGTCGAAGCTGTTGAACAGCGCCAGCCGCTCAAGGTTGCGGCGCGTGGGGAAGATCATCCGCACCTTGCCCGCGTCCGCGGCAGCGAGCGTGTCGCGCGCGCTCGACCAGAAGAGCTGGCTGTTTTCATTGCCGTCCACGCGCGGCTCGGGCGCGCCGTCGGGCCAGCGAGCGAGGTAGAAGCGCGTGTCGAAGATGCGATGCGCGACGCCCTGATGCGGCAGCCAGCGGGCGAAGGGGACGAGCGCGGCGGGGTCGAACCTCGTTCCCGCGATCACCTCCCCAAACGGGGTGCCGTCATAGAGCGCACGCCGGGCGGCGGGCAGGTCGGAAAGATCGACACCGATCGCTACCCCCGCCTCCTCGATGGTTTCGCGCACGGCCGCCACCCGCGCGGCGAGATCGTCGGGGTCCCCTGTCAGGGTCGCGGCGAAGGCGTGGTCGCCCGCGTCCACCCGGCCGCCGGGAAACACCACCGCCCCACCCGCAAAGCGCATCGCCGCCGAGCGTTCGAGCATCAGCAGCTCGGGCGGGCCGTCGCCGCGCTCGCGGAAGACGACGAGGGTGGCGGCGGGGATGGGGGTGAGGTCGTCGGGCATTGGGGACGGGTGTATGGGGTGGGGGGCGGATGGGCAATGCGGGGCGGGCGTGCTGCAGGAATGTTAGCTAACGGCTCATTGCGGACGTTCAAATCAAGGCCAGGCTGTTCAGTTAGCTGCCGCCAGAGCGGCGTTCTTTCCCCGATAAACTGAACGCGGTCCAATAAGCGAGGCCTCCGCACGCACCTGCCACCAGCGCCGATACCCATCGCGGAGCAACTATTTGCAGCGCGTCCAACCCGGTAAGCACCAAAAACACAAGAATGACGGTAAGCACGGCTAATGATATATAGCGCATATTGCCTCTGCGAGTGCGGCCTTTGACAACTATGCCCGAAAGTAGTCCGGCGGCAAACGACCCAACAGTCGCACCACCGCGCCTATAACAACACCGCCTGCTCTCCACCCACCCGCTCCCTCGGCGCAGTCCGAAACGCTGCCGCATGGTCCACCAGCGGAATGTCCGGCCGCCGCCCCCTGAACAATTCCTCGACCGTCAAGATCTGCATTCGCGCATAGCTCCGCCCCGTCGCCTCGCTATGAAACCGCCCCACCGCCGCCGCTTCGCGCAGCATCGGGGCGGAGGGGGCGGAGCGGGTGAGGACGACGCCGATCGGGGCGCGTTCGCGTTCCATTGCGGAGTGGAGGTCGCGGACCACGCCGACGCCGACGCGCTCGCCGCCCTTGACCGAGACCAGCGCGCGCGCGGTCTGGCGGCGGTCGGGGCGGAAATAGATGATGCCGTCGATCCCGCCATCCGCGCCCCTGCGCCGCCCGCCGAACGGCACCGCGTCGATCATCGCCACCGCCCACCATTGGAACTGATACGGGTCGCGCCGGGCGAGGTCGGCGGCGGCGGCGCAGTCGCGCGGCGTCCCCTCCACCCGCAGCGCCACGCCGGGGAATGCGGCGCGCATCCGCTTTTCGATGAGGCCGATGGCAAGGTGCGTGACGTCGATCCCCGCCCAGCGCCGCCCGAGCTTTTCCGCCGCATGGACCGCAGTGCCACAGCCGCAGAACGGGTCGAGCACCAGATCGCCGGGGTCGGACGATGCGGCGATGATCCGCTCCAGCAGCGCGATCGGCTTTTGCGTCGGATAGCCCAGCCGCTCCTGCGCCTGGGAGTTGAGCGCAGGGATATCGGTCCATAGCGCCTGCACCGGCGATCCGCGCGCCTCGTCCAGATAGCGTTTGAGCCGGATGCCGCCGGTGCGGGTGAAGTGCAGCCGCCCCTCCCGGTCCAGCCGCTCCATCGTCTCGACCGGCATGCGCCAGTATGAGGCCACGCCCCTATAGGCATAGTAATAGCCGCCGCCCGACAGCCCCTTGGCGGTCAGATTATCGTCCATCCACAGCCGCCCGTCGGGATCGCGATTGCGAAAGCGCGCGGCATAGTCGGCGTCATAGGGGGTGAAGAGCGGGTTCCAGCGTGGCTTCGTTCCCTTCGCGTAAAACAGGATCGTGTCGGTGTTGCGCCCATAGCGGCCGCCATCGCTGTGCGCCGAGGTGCGCTTCCACGTGATCTCGTTGCGGAACCGCTCCGCCCCGAACACCGCGTCGAGCAGCAATTTGAGGTAATGGCTCGCGGTCGGGTCGCAGTGGAGATAGAGGCTGCCCTCCGCCTTGAGCACGCGGTGCAGTTCGATCAGGCGGATCGCCATCATCGCGAGATAGGCCATCATGTCGTTGGTGCCGAGCGCGCTGCGGAAGGCGGCGAGCAGGTCGAAGGCGCGGGCGTGGCCGCTCTGCATCACCTGGTCAAAAGCGTCCTCCGCCGCGTCGTTCCAGTGCCAGCTGTCCTCGAACGCCTGAACCTGTGCATCAGCGTCGCTGCCGGTCGGGGAACGGAACAGGATATTGTAGCTGGCGTTCGAGTTGAACGGCGGGTCGAGATAGACAAGGTCGACGCATCCATTCGGGAAATGCGCCCGCATCACATCCAGATTATCCCCGTAGAACAGGGAGTTGGCTACGGTCATCCGCTCCTCCCACCGCGCGACGCGGTCGGGGAACGTTACCGGAACATGTGCGCGTCGGGGCGGTGATCCCATCCGTTGCGGACCCAATTGCTACGGGCGACACCCTAGGGCCGCGCGCCTGCCGGGGACGAACGGAGATGGGTCGAAGGTGGAGCAGATCGCGCCCGCTTTGGAGCGGATGCGTTACGATCGTGGCGGCGCAGTGGAGGCGCGCACGGTCAGGCCCGGCGTGACCACGACCGGGTCGCCCGGTTCCGCCCGACCGGACCGCGCGCCGATGATCAGCTCGACCCCACGCGCGGTGACGGCGGCGATCGGCTGTTCGACTGCGGTCAGCGGCGGGTGCGAAAAACGCGCGACCGGGGTGTCGTCGAAGCTGATCACCGACAAATCGTCCGGGACGGACAGGCCGCGCGCGCGCGCGACCTCCAGCGTGGCCAGCGCCATCTGATCGTTGCTGGCGATGATCGCGGTCGCGCCGGCGTCGATCAACTGCGGCGCGCATTCACGGCCGGATTCGATGCTGAAATCGCCTTGGGCCAGCAGCCGCTCGGTCGGCAACCCTGCCTCGTCCATCGCCGCGCGCCAGCCATCGACGCGCCAGCCGCTCAGTTCATATTCGAGCGATCCGGCGATGAAGCCGATCCGCGTGTGCCCCAGCTCGATGAGGTGCCGCGTCGCCATTGCTGCCGCCAGGTCGTCGCCCATGGTCAGCCGGAACCCCGGCCCCGGGGTCAGCGAGCCGATCCGCGCCATTTCGATCCCCGCCGCGTCGAGCAGCGCGATAATCTCAGGGTTGGCCGAGTGCGGCGGGGTCAGCAGCACGCCGTCGGGCTGGAGCGCGGCGATGGCGGCGGACAGCTCACGCTCGATATGGTCGCTATGCGTGTCGACCAGCTCGACGATCAGGCGATAGCCATGTTCGGCGCAGGTGAGCATGCCGCCGAGCAGCATCTGATCGACCCAGTCGGTGCCCTCGCGCGACTTCCACCCCTGGATCGTCCGCTCGCGATCATTGAGCGCCATGATGAGGTAGGAGCGCGACCCGCTCATCCGCTGCGCCGCGATCGAGGGGACATAGCCGAGGCGCGCGATCGAGTCCTGCACGCGCGCCATCATCTCGGGGCGGACGTTCGGCTCCTTGTTGATGACGCGGCTCACCGTCTGCAGCGAGACCCCGGCGTCCGCTGCGACATGCTTGATCGTGACCGCTTGTTTCCTTCTCGCCATCAGGCGGCTGCAGGCTCGGCGGCGCCGCAATAGCGGGCGACATAATCGGCATGGGCCGGCAGGCCGGCGACGGTGCGGGTCACGTCCTGACGGATCATGCCGAGCAGGCGGTCGAGCTCATCGTCGTTGAGCTTGCCCGCGATCGGGTGCCACGACTGGGGCTCGATCCCCTGCCCCAGCATGACCTGCACCCAGCTATTCTCGGCGAACAGCTCCTCGTTGCGACGGAACACGCGCGCGGTTTCACGGAACAGTTCGATCTTCTGGGCGAGGCTGTCGGGAACCTCCATCGCGGCGCATTGCCGCCAGAAGGGGGAGTCGCGGCGGTCGGTGACCTTGTAATGCAGGATCAGGAAGTCGCGGATCTGCTCCATGTCCTGGAACTGCTGATCGTTGAATTCGGCCACGTCGCGCGGGCTGATCGCGCCCTGCGGCATCATCCGGATCAGGCGCAGGATCGCGCGCTGGATCAGGTGGATCGAGGTGGATTCGAGCGGCTCCATGAACCCGCCCGACAGGCCGATGGCGATGCAGTTGCGGTGCCACTGCTTGCGCCGCGCGCCGGTCTGAAAGCGGATCTTGTTGGGCGGAGTCAGCGGCTCGCCCTCGATATTGCCGAGCAGGCGTTCGAGCGCGGCGTCATGGTCGAGATAGCGGCTGCAATAGACGATGCCGTTACCGGTGCGGTGCTGCAGCGGGATGCGCCATTGCCAGCCGGCGTCATGCGCCATCGCGCGGGTATAGGGCACCGGCGGGCGGACATTCGGCGTCTGCAGCGCGATCGCGCTGTCGCACGGCAGCCAGTGGGTCCAGTCGTCGTAACCGGCGTGCAGCGCGCCTTCGATCAGCAGCGCGCGGAAGCCGGTGCAGTCGAGGAACAGGTCGCCCTCGACCCGGCGGCCGCCGTCCAGCTCCAGCGCGGCGATGTCGCCGCTCTCGCCGTTCAGCTCGACACGGGCGATCTTGCCCTCGATCCGGGTGACGCCGTCGGCCTCGGCCATTTGGCGCAGGAAGCGGGCGTAGAGGCCGGAGTCGAGCTGATAGGCGTAGTTGACCTTGTTGTCGGGCAGCTGCGCGAACTTGCTCTGCAGCGCGGCGACCAGTTCGAGGCAATAGTCGTCATAGGACTGGGTGTGGCCGCGCGCGCGGCCTTCGAGCCAGTAATGCTGGAAGCCGGCGGCCCAATGATCCTTTCCGGTATAGCCGAAGCTGTGGAAATAGCGGTCGCCCGGCTGTTTCCAATTGTCGAACAGGATGCCGAGCTTGAACGTCGCCTGCGTCGCCCGCATGAACTCGGCCTCGTTGATGCCGAGCAGGCGGTTGTAGACGACGAGCGGCGGGATCGTGGACTCGCCGACGCCGACGGTGCCGATCGCCTCGGATTCGACCAGGGTCACCGCAACGGTATGGCCCATGGTGCGCGCGAGTGCGGCGGCGGCCATCCAGCCGGCGGTGCCGCCACCGGCGACGACGATACGCTTGATCATGGAAGTCCTCATCGGCTGAGCTGCCGCAACAGATAGGTGCGGATGCGCGACGCGGTTTCGGGCGTCAAAGGCGCGAGAATGCTGCGCCCGCCCTCCGGGATATGCGCGGTGACGGCGTCGTCATTGTTGAACACATAATGGTCGAACAGGTCGCGCCAATGCGCCTTTTGCGCTGGCGGCAGGTCGCGGATCGCGAGCAGCGCGTGGTTCAGCGCATCCTGCGGCGTGCCGAGCCAGGCGGGCGTGTCGCGCCACCAATAGTTGAGCAGGATGTTGAACGACCCCAGCCCCTCGACATGGTGATACCACATCGACGGGATGTGCAGCGCGTCGCCTGGCTCCAGCTCGACCACCTGCGCATGCGCCAGCGCCTCGCGGAACTTCGGGTGCGCGGCGAAGTCGGGATTGCTGAAATCGACCATGCTGACCGCGCGCCCGGCGGGCGTGTTGTCGAGCGGGCCGAGATAGAGGTTGCGGAACTGTTCGGGCGGAAACAGCGTGAAGCGGCGGCGTCCGGCGGCAACGCAGGCGAGGTTCGCCGGCATGTCGTTATGCGCCGCGATACGCGTGCGCGTGCCGATCCAGATGCTGGCAAGGCATTGCCGGTCGCCCAGATCGACCTGGTTCGCCTCATGCAGGCCCTGAAAGAAGTCATGCACGTCGATCGAGGCGAGATAGATGGGCGGCGCGGCGGGATCGCCCTCGGTCTCGTCGATCTTCGCGAAAATCTCCGGCAGCTTTGCGCGCACGACCTGAAAGTTCATGCCCATCGCTGCGTCATAGAACAGACGCCCGTCGCTGCCCGGCTGTCCCACCGACACGGTGAAGCGCGTGTCGCGGCGGCGGCGCAGCAGATAGTCGCGCGCGGCGCGGCCCGATTCCAGCCCGGCCTGAACCAGCGGCCAGTCGCGCACCAGCCCGCGCACCACGAACGGCGCGGTCGCGGCGCGCAGTTGCGAATCGAGTGCGGCGGCATCGGCCACCGCGACCTCGGGCACCGCCGCCAGGCCCGCCAGTGCGCCGGGGTCCGCCTCAGCCATCGGCGATCCGCCGGTTCTTGCGATCGACCAACGACGCGATGTTACCGATCGACGCCACCGCCATGAACAGCGGCATCAAATGCCCCTCAGCATGCAGATCGCCCAGCGCAGCGGCATCCAGGCCGCGCAGCCGGTCTTCGTTGATTGCATGGAAGCCGACCAGCCGATGGGTCGAGCCGTCGTCCAGCGTAATCTCGAACGTGAGCGGTTCGAGCAGGTCGTGGCGGCGCAGCGCGGCGTAGAAGCTGGCGGCGCCCTGCCATCCGGCGTCGAGCGCGCCGAGTTGCTCGGCGACCCTTTCGAGATACGGGCTGGGACGGCCGAATTCGTCGAACACGCGCACGCCCTCGCCCGTGCCGATGCGCGGGCTGGCGAGATCGACGCAAACCTGTTTGGCATCCACGCTGTCGGGCGCACCGCCGATCAGAAACGGCTGGATATCGATCGCCAGCGGGACATAGCCCGCATCCCAGCGATCCTCCGACAGAAATAGATTTTCGCCCTCCTCGAACCCGAACAGGGCGACCGCGACCACCTCGTCGCGCTCGATATTGCGGCGGAACAGGATTGGATAATGCGCCTGCACCTGCCGGAACTCGTCGGGCACGGTGACGCACGACATGACCGCATCGCCATAGCTTGCCCCGCGTTCGCGATGGACGCGCAGATCGGCATGGGCTTCGGGCGTCAGCAGCTGATGATCGGTCATAGGGTCTCCAGCGCCCTGCGTGGCGCGGCGGCGTGCAGCGCGTCAAGATAGGCGCGGTTGGTGGGAAGGCTGGCGGCGAGCGCACGACCGCGCTGCGCCGCCTGCGCCATGGCCCGCACCGCCGCTTCGGCATCGACCGCGACCGGGCCGGGTGGCGGCGCGGAATGGCCCATGCCGTAGAGGACATATTGGTAGCTGGCGGCGGGAAAAATCTCGTCCACCGCCGGAAAATCGGCGATCGAGGGCGGCTGGTGCCGCCACAAGGTGAGCAGCTCGTTCAGCCGATCCGGGATCGACGCCGTGACGCGATGCGCGCGCCAATAAGGCTGGTGGCGGCGGCTGAGCACATAATGGAGCTTGAGGAACTCGACGATCCGGTCCCAGCGATAGCGGAACAGCGCGTTGAAGCGGCGCGCCTGGATTTCCATCGCCGCGCGGTCGGCGGGGAAGCCGTCGATCAGCGCGCCCAGCGACAATTCGATCAGCACGATCGCCGATGCCTCAAGCGGTTCGAGGAACCCGGCCGATAGGCCGATCGCGACGCAATTGCGCTTCCAGAACTCGGCGCGATGGCCGGAGCGGAAGCGCAGCGCGCGGGCGCCGAGATCGGCCGGATCGCGCCCGAGATAGCGGGCAAGCGTCGTCGCTGCCGCATCGTCGTCGATGAAGGCGGAGGAATAGACGCACCCCACGCCGCGCCGGGTCGGCAAGCCGATGTCCCAGATCCAGCCCGCGTCATGCGCGGTTGCGTCGGTCTGTGACCGGATCGGGCTGGCGGGATCGACCGGCACCTGCACCGCGAGTGCGCGATCGTTGAACAGCACATCGCCGCGATCGACGAAGGGGACGCCGAAATGCCCGCCGATCAACAGCGCGGCATGGCCGGTGCAGTCGATGAAAAGGTCGCCCGCAATCGCGCCCTGCTCGCGCGTCAGCACCGCGCGCAGATCGCCGTCAGCGTCGGCGTCCACCCCGGTGACATGCGCGCGGACATGCTGCACGCCGAGCTTGCCCACCCCATGCCGCGCGAGCAAGGCCGCCAGCTTCGCCGCGTCGAGGTGATAGGCATAGTTGAGCGCGCCGGCATAGCCCGACATCGCGCGCTGGCGCGGGGCGAGATCGAGGTCGCAGATGCGCGGCTGAACTGACACGGCGGGTGCAAATGCCTGGTCCCCGGCGGCATCGTCCCAGCCACGCACCAGCGCGCGGGCGTCTGCATCGACCGGCGGTGTGAAGGGGTGGTAATAGCTGTCGTCCGTCGCACCGGTCGCCCAGCCGATAAAGCGCGACCCCTGTTTGAACGACGCGTCGCAGGCGGTCAGGAACTCCGCCTCGTCCAGCCCGATCGCCTGCAGCGTGCGGCGCATCGTCGGCCAAGTGCCCTCACCCACCCCGATGGTCGCGACATCGGGGGATTCGACGAGGGTAATCGTCGCGCCGGGCACGCGCGCGGCGAGCAAACATGCCGACAGCCATCCGGCGGTTCCCCCACCGACGACGACGATCCGGACCGCTTGCTGCTCCACCGTGTTTTCCGTTTGCTTCAGTGACGCCCCGACTTGTGCATCCCCGATGAAAAAAGGGCCACCCTCGAATGAACGAGGGTGGCCTTGGGGGGGGAGGTCAGAAGTTGAAGCGGACACCGCCCATGTAGCGGGCGAAGCCGGGCTGGGCGAAGGTCACCATATTCTCGTTACGGCGGTGACCGCGGCGCCCTTCGCCGGTCAGGTTGATGCCTTCGACATAGGCGGTGAGTCCGGGAATGAACTCATAGCTGATGCTGGCATCGAACTGGCCATAGGCTTCGACATAGGTCGGGTTCGGGTTGCCGCCGGCGTAGAATTTGTCGCGCCAGTTATACGCGACACGCGCCTGCAGCCCGCCCTTGTCGTAATAGACGACCGCGTTCGCGCTGTCGCTCAGCCCCGCCAGTGCGAACTGGCCGATATTGGGGTTGGCGGCATTGTCGAACTCGGCGTCGCCACGCACGATCGTGTAGTTCAGCTGCGCACCGAAGCCCGTGTCCCAGAAGGCATGCTGAACCGCGAACTCGAAGCCGTACAGCGTCGCCGTCTGGTCCGAGTTGAACGGCGTGCCGACGCGGAAGTCGACCAGTCCGTCCTCGGGCAGGCCGAAGATGCGGCCGGTGTAATAGCCATTCACGTCGAGGATCGGCTGACCCATCGCGTCGCGTGCGACCTCGACCCCGCTGAAGTTGCGCAGGATATAGTCGCGGATCCGCGAAACGTCGGTCGTGCCGCCCAGCGCCGCCTGCGCCGCGCGGAAGCGCGGACCATCGGCCGGGTTGCGCAGATCGAACGCCGAACGCTCCACTTCCTGCGAGTTGATGAAGTTCTTCACCTTCTTGCGGAAATAGCCGGCCGAGACGTAGCTGGCGGGGGCGTAATACCATTCCAGCGACACGTCGATGTTGCGCGACAGGAACGGCACCAGGTTCGGGTTGCCCTGAAGCCCGCCACCACCGGCAATGCCGAACTGACGGTTGAGCGTCAGGCCGCCCTGCAGACTGTTATAGTCGGCGCGGGTGATGGTGTGGCTGTAGGACGCACGGAACTTGACGTTCTCGATCGGCTCGATGTCGAAATCGACCGCCGGGAGCCAGTTCTGATAGCTGCCCTTGGTGGTCAGGAAGTCGCTGGCGGTGCCGTAGTTGATGTTGAACTCACCCGCCGCGTTCCATGACGTGCCGACCGGGATCGGCGTCAGCGACGCCGACGCGACCGTGGTCTGGTCATAGCGGACACCGGCGATCAGGTGCGCGTCGCCGGCGCCAACCTCGAACTTGGTGTTCACCTGGATGAACGGCGAGATCGTCTTTTCCTGAATCCGGCGATCGGTTTCGTACGGAGCAAGGCAATCATTGTCCCCGCCGCAGACGCCGAAGCGGCTGTTGAGGATGCCCACCATCCGCTCGAAATCGAACCGGTAATAGGCCGGGATGATGCCCGCATCCGATCCGGTCAGGCCCGGGAACTTGTCGGGCAGGCTGACGCGGGTGAACAGATCGTCGGGCAGGTCCGCCGCGGTGCCGAGGCCGCCCCAGGTATCGTTCTGGACGAAGCCATAGGCCGAGCGCACCTTGTTCTCGACATAGGAGAAGCCGAAGTCGATCGAATCGAGGAAGGCGCCGTCATGGTCGTAACGACCATTGAGCTGGACCTGATTGATCTCGTCCTTGAAGTACGCGTTGCGGAACGAGTTGCCGGTCGCGGTGATCAGCGCCGGATTGAGCGCGTCGATCCCCGGCTGCATCACCACCGAGATGACGGGCAGTTCATTGGTGAAGTCGACCGTCTGCGACGCAACGCCGAACACTGCCGACCCGACCGAGGTGCTGGTGCCGTATTTGTTGGTCGGCTTCGATTCCGCGGTCGAGTGATGCGCGTCGAGCGTGATGGTGACGCCGCCCGGTGCTTCCCACTTCAGGTTGGCGCCGAACGACTTGTTCTCGGACTCGTTCGCGGTCAGCGAGCCGCTGTAGGACAGGTCCTTACCGGGGCCGAACCGCTCGGTGTAGAAGACCGGACCTGCCGCCGGGCCGTCGGTCCATTCGGACGAGGTATCGCCGAAGTTGAACCAGATGCCGACGCTGCTGTCGCGCGCTTCGACACGGTTGCGCGAATAGGTGAAGTCGAACGTCGCGGTGAGCGAATCCGCCGGGCGAACCTGCAGCACGACCTGACCGTTGATGCGCTCCCGATCGATGTCGGTGAGGTTATAGGCCGCGCTCTGCGGCACTTCATAGACTTCGTTCGCGCCGGGGCGGTTGATGACGTTCGGCCCCTCCGGCCCGAGCGTGCCCCAGTCATTCTCGTTACCCAGGAACGCGTTGCCGAACCCGACCGAGCCGGTGTTCACGCTCGCCTTGCGCTTCTGATAGACGCCCGAGACGAGGATACCGAACTGATCCGCATCGCCGAAGGTGGTGCTGAACACGCCCGACACTTCCGGCGTGATCTCATTGCCTTCGTTCAGCGACGTGTCCAGCACGCCCTTGACCGAGACCGACCCGCGCATGCCCGGACGATCGAGCGGACGCGGCGTCTTGATGTTGATGGTCGAACCGATACCGCCCGAGGCGACGGCGGCGCGGCCGGTCTTGTAGACCTCGACCGCCGAAATGCCTTCCGAGGCGAGGTTGGCGAAGTCGAACGAACGCGAGGCCGGCGCGCTGGCACCGTCGCCCAGCGTCGAGGTCGGCATCTGGCGGCCGTTGAGCGTGACGAGGTTATATTCCGGGCCGAAGCCGCGCACGGTGACGGTCGAGCCTTCGCCGTTCGAGCGGTCGATCGACACGCCGGTGATACGCTGAAGCGATTCGGCGAGGTTGGTGTCGGGGAACTTGCCGATGTCCTCGGCGGAGATCGCATCGACCACGCCCTGCGCGTCGCGCTTGATGTCCACCGCCGCCTGAAGGCTGGCGCGAATGCCGGTGACGACGATTTCCTCGCCCTCATCGGCCGGTGCCGCAGCGTCAGTCTCTTGTGCAAATGCCGGCGCGGTCGCGAGTGCCAGCGTCGAAACGCCGATTACCAGTCGCGAAAGCGCGCGTGCCTTTAGGTCACGCATTTCCCAATCCTCCCCGTTACGGCGCGCCATTCGCGCTCGTGTTGAGAACGTTCACTTGAACCCGTTTTACAACGTTGTCAAGCGGGGCCACCCGTGGCATTCAGAGGGTGGAAACACGCAAATCCGCTATTGTGAACGTTCCCAATTTATGCTGTCTGAGCGCCCAGTGGAGCTGGTGTAAAAACGCCCGGCGCACGGATCTGGAGAGGAATTTCGATGTCGAGGATGATCGCCGCACTCATGTCTGCGGCTGCAATCGGCGCGTTCGCGACCAGCGCCGGGGTTGCGCAACAGGCACCAACGGCATCCGCCAAATCGGCCACGACGCCGAAGCAGGCGCGCGCCCGCGCCGACGCCATCGTCGCCAAGCTGACACTCGATGAGAAAATCCTGCTGGTGCACGGGCTGTTCCCGCCCATGGCCGGGGGCAAGACCCAGGAAGAACTGATCCCGTCCGCCGGCCATATCGACGGCGTGCCGCGCGTCGGCATCCCGATCGTGCGCGAAAGCGATGCCTCGCTCGGCGTCGCCAATCAGGTCGAACAGCGCAAGGGCGATGTCGCGACCGCCCTCCCCTCCAGCCTCGCCACCGCGGCGAGCTTCGACCCCGAGATCGCGCGCGCGGGCGGCGCGATGATCGGGGCCGAGGCGCGTGCCAAGCGCTTCAACGTCCTGCTCGCGGGCGGCGTCAACCTGACGCGCGACCCGTGGGGCGGGCGCAATTTCGAATATCTGGGCGAAGACCCGCTGCTCGCCGGCGAGCTGGCCGGCGCGCATATCGCGGGTGTCCAGTCGAACCGCATCGTCTCCACGATCAAGCATTTCGCGCTCAATGCGCAGGAAACCGGCCGGATGGTGCTCGACGCCCAGATCGACGAGGCGGCGCTGCGCGAGAGCGACCTGCTCGCCTTCCAGATCGCGATCGAAAAGGGCAAGCCCGGATCGGTGATGGCCGCGTATAACAAGGTCAACGGCCATTGGGCGTCGGAAAACGCCTTCCTGCTGAACCAGGTGCTCAAGCGCGACTGGAGCTATCCCGGCTGGGTGATGAGCGATTGGGGCGGCGTTCACACCACCGTGAAGGCGGCCAATGCCGGACTCGACCAGCAATCGGGTCAGGAGCTGGACAAGGCGATGTTCTTCGACGCGCCACTCAAGGCCGCCGTCGAGAAGGGCGAGGTGCCGATGGCGCGCCTCAACGACATGGTTGCGCGCTATCTGACCGGCATGATCCTGACCGGCGCGTTCGACACGCCGATGCCCTCCGCCGCGCAACCGATCAATTACGCCGCCAATGCCGATGTCGCGCAGCGCGCCGCAGAGGCGGGCATCGTCCTGCTCAAGAATGACGGCGGCATCCTGCCGCTGGCGGCGAGCGCGAAGAAGATCCTGGTCATCGGCGGCGGCGCGGATGTCGGCGTCCTGTCCGGCGGCGGGTCGAGTCAGGTGCGCTCGGTCGGCGGTGCACCGATCGAGATTCCGCTCGCCTATGGCGGCTCGGCGTCGTTCGCGCGGATTACCTACCATGCCTCGTCGCCCCTCGCCGCGCTGCGCAAGGCAGCGCCGGGCGCGCAAGTCGACTTCACCGACGGCCGCAACCTGAACGCGACGCTGGACGCCGCGGCCAAGGCCGACATCGTCATCGTCTTCGCGACGCAATGGACGACCGAGGCGGACGATGTGCCGAACCTGCGCCTGCCGGATCATCAGGACGCGCTGATCGGCGCGGTGTCGCGGGCACAGCCCAAGACCGTCGTCGTGCTCACCACCGGCGGTCCGGTGACGATGCCGTGGATCACGCAGGTCCCGGCGGTGGTGCAGGCCTGGTATCCCGGCCAGCGCGGGGGCGAGGCAATCGCCAATATCCTGACCGGCAAGGTGAATCCTTCGGGCCGCCTGCCGATCACCTTCCCGGTGCGTGAGGCGCAGGCGCCGCGTCCCACGCCGGTCGGCCTCGACCTGCTCACCGGCCTTGAGCGCGATGCCGCGTCGAACCCGGCGGCGGGCGGCGATTTCAGCTTGAAGACCTTCCCGGTCAAATATCAGGAGGGGAGCGACGTCGGCTATCGCTGGTACGAGAAGCAGGGCAACACGCCGCTCTTCGCCTTTGGCCATGGCCTGAGCTACACCAGCTTTGCCTATGCCCAGCCGCAGGTCACCGGCGGCAGAAAGCTGACCGTCAGCTTCACTGTCACCAACACCGGCCAGCGCGCCGGGGCGGACGTGCCGCAGCTTTATGTGACCCGCGACGGATCGGGCAAGCCGATGCGCCTTGCCGGGTTCCAGCGCGTGACGCTGAACCCCGGCGAATCGCGCCGCGTGACGCTGACCGCCGAGCCGCGCATCCTCGCCGATTACGACACCAGCCTGCCCGGCTGGCGGATCGCGGGGGGCAGCTATCGCGTCGCGATCGCCCGCCATGCGACGGACCGGTCGATGACGCTCGCCACGACGCTCGACGCGGCGACGATGAAGCCCTAGCCATCGGAAAACGGGCGGCCTCCAGCGCGCCCGATCTGGTGGAGCGGGTGACGGGCGATCAGGCGACAGGCGGCGGGGCGCGGCGCGGGATGGGATTCATCCTGCTGGTCGCGCTCGCCAATGCGGGGGGCGTGATCGCCTTCTTGCCCCTGCTCAGCCTGTTGCTCCCGGTCAGGATCGCCGAGATTGCGGGCGAAGCGCGGATCGGTCTGTTCACCGCAACGGTGATTACGGGAGCCGTCGCCGCCAGCCTGTCCAACATCGCCTTTGGCTGGGCCAGCGACCGGACGCGCGCACGCGGTGGCGGGCGGCGATCCTGGGTTGTCATCGGGCTGGTGCTGCTTGCCTTGTCCTTCGCGGCCGTTGCGCTCGCGCGGACCCCCGTGACGATCATCCTCGCGGTGATCCTGTTCCAGGTCGCGGTCAACGCGCTGCTGGCCCCGCTGTTCGCGATCATGGCGGACGAAGTACCGGGGACGCAAATGGGGCTGGCGGGCGGCCTGATTGCACTGGGCTCGCCGCTGGCGTCGGCGGTGGGCGCGGCGATGATCGCCCTTGCCCTGCCCGGCGACGGCGCACAGCTCGCCTTCATCCTCGTCATGGTGCTGATCTGCATCGTGCCGTTGCTGCGCGTGCCGTCGGTGGAGGCCGGTGCGGTTGTCCCGACCACACCGTCACGCCTTGCCGGCCGGGATCTGGCCGTTGCCTGGCTCGCGCGGCTGCTGGTCCAGATTGCGGGCAATGTCCTGTCGCTCTACCTCGTCTATTATTTTGTGAGCATCGCCCCCGAGATATCCGCCGCCAAACAGGTCGGTCCGATCGGCCAGCTGATGACGATCGCCTACCTCCTGCCGCTGCCGATCGCGGTCCTGCTCGGCCGCTGGTCCGACCGGATCGGGCGCCGCAAGCCGTTTCTGGTCGCCGCCGCGCTGCTCGCGGCCCTCGGCCTGCTGGGCCTTGCGCTGGCGCGTGACTGGACCACCGCCGCTGCCGCCTTCGCCCTGTACGCCATGGGCTCGTCGGTGTTCCTGTCGATTCACTCCGGCTTCGCAATGCAGCTGCTGCCCAGCTCGGAACAGCGCGGTCGCGACCTGGGCCTGATCAACCTGACCAACACCCTCCCCGCGCTGATCGGCCCCGCGCTCGCCTGGGCGCTGTCGACGCCGCGCGATTTCCGCCCGATCATGCTCCTGCTCGCCGCCCTCACACTGGCCGGCGGGGCGCTGGTCCTCGGCATCCGTCAGCAGCGCTGACGGGCGCGTGTGAAAAAATCGAACGCACGCACGAATTTGCCGGGCTTCGCGGTTGACAGCCCCCGGACGCCCCCGTAGAGGCGCTCGCCTACCCCGTGCCCAGATGGCGGAATTGGTAGACGCACCAGCTTCAGGTGCTGGCGATCGCAAGGTCGTGGAGGTTCGAGTCCTCTTCTGGGCACCAGAGGCCTTTCCGGCAACGTCCGGGAAGGTCCAGTAAGCAGCTGGTTTTACAGCATATTTTCAGTGAAAATCGCCGAATGGAATCCGGGCTCATCCACCCGAATCCATCGGCAGCACCATCAAAATGATGGTGTTTTTGATGGTGCCGGCGAGCCCTTTGGAGCTAGCACCATCATGGCACTGAACCACATCCAGATCACCAACGCTAAGCCCAGGGACAAAGCCTACAAGGTAGCCGACTCCGAGGGGCTTTACCTTCTCGTACAGCCGAACGGCGCGAAGCTCTGGCGCATGAATTACCGTCACCTCGGTCGGCAGAAGACCCTCTATTTCGGCGCCTGGCCCGAGGTGGGAATTGCAGCGGCACGCCAGCGACGGATCGAAGCGAAAGAGCAGATCGCCGCGGGACTCGATCCGTGCGCGGAAAGGAGACACGCCCGAATCGCGGAGAAGATCGCAGCCGACAATACGTTCAAGTCAGTAGCCGAGGAATGGCTCGACAAGATCGAACGGGAAGGTCGGGCGCCTGTCACGCTGGAGAAGATTCGCTGGCTGCTGGGCATGGCCTATCCCACGATCGGCAACCTGCCGATCTCAAAGGTCGTTGCACAGGACGTTCTATCCGTGTTGCGCAAGGTGGAGGCAACGGGCCGCTACGAGAGCGCCCGCCGGATGCGCAGCGTACTCAGCCGCGTTCTTCGCTATGGCATCGCAACCGCCCGAGCAGATCGCGACGTAGCGGCCGACCTTCGCGGTGCCCTCATCACGCCCAAGGTCACGCACCTTGCAGCCATCACGACACCGAAGGAAGCTGGTGCGCTGATGCGCGCGATCGACGGCTACACTGGCCACGAGATTACCGCGGTCGCACTTCAGCTATCGCCGTACTTGTTTGTCCGGCCAGGAGAGTTGCGCAAGGCCGAATGGGCCGAAATTGACGCGCAGAATGCGATCTGGTCGATCCCGGCGGAGAAAATGAAAATGCGCCGCCCGCATCGGGTGTCGCTGTCCCGACAGGTCATGGCGCATCTCGATCACCTACATACGCTCACCGGGCATGGAAAATACCTGTTTCCGTCCTTCAGGTCGGCGGACAAGCCGATGTCGGAGAACACGATCAACGCAGCGCTTCGCCGGCTTGGCTACAGTCAACAGGAGATGACCGCGCACGGCTTTCGCGCAATGGCAGCAACGCTGCTCAACGAGATGGGCATCTGGAACCCCGATGCGATTGAAAAGCAGCTCGCTCACCTCGACGGCAGCGCGGTGCGCCGCGCTTACACGCGGGGAGAATATTGGGAGGAGCGAGTCCGAATGATGCAGCACTGGTCGGACCATCTTGACCAGCTGCGTGACGGCGCAGCAATTTTTCGTCCGATCTTCGGGAGCGGAGGCGGTCGACGATAGGCTAGCCGCCGACGAGCTCCTTGAGGCTGCGATAGGGTATGAGCGTCGACCGACCGACCTTCACAGTCTCAAGATCGCCGGACTGGATAAGCTCATAAATGCGGGACCGGCTGATCCCCGTGATCTGGACCGCTGTCGCGATCCGCACCGACAATGGCTCGATCGCGACACCGCCATGCTCATGGTTCCGCGTTGGCAGGGAGGGTGAAGTCATGATTTCGCCTTCCCGCGGCTGAAACCGCGATCGCTCTCAAGAAAGGAGCGGAGCATGTAGGGGATCAGGTCAGCCACCTGCTCCGACTGACCATAGGCATCCCGATAGGCTTCCGCGTAGTCCGTCAGCAACTGGTTCAGGTCCGGCGTGATGGTGATGGTGAGCTTGATCGGCGTGCGATCAGGCAGCTTGGTGAGCTTAAGGGTTGGCATCCTTGTCTCCTAACCGCGCCAGGGCGCGAGAATCAGGTCGCGATGGACGACCAGCCGAACAGGGGCGCCGGGTCGGATTGTGATGGTCGGCTGAACTTGCAGGTTGCGCGACGTGATCTGGTCTCCTGCGCGGGAGACATTCTGCTGGGTCGATTCCCGAATTGCTTGGACGAGATCGCTCTCACCGGAGAAGGAGAGGTTGGCACCAACTCCCAACAGCGTTGAAATCGCGACGCCCTTGAGCAGCGTCCAAGTGTGGAAATCGACCTTGTCGGCTAGTCCCGCATAGCCCGACGGGTCGGTCGCGGGGACATTATCGAGCCGGATCGAGCGGCCGTCGGGCAATATGATCCGCTGCCACACGATCAGCGCGCGCTTCTGCCCGTACGCTACGACGCTATCATAGCTGCCGATCAGCCGAGCGCCCTGCGGAATGAGCAGGATGGAGCCGGTTGCGCTGTCATAGACCCGTTCGGTGACCTGGGCGGTGACAAGGCCGGGGAGATCTGACCTAAGCCCGGTGATCAGACCCGCGGCGATCACGCTGCCGGCGGAAAGCATATTTGGTGATGCAGGTGGGATCAGCCGATCACCGTTGACGTCGCCGCTGGAATCGCGCGTGGCCACAAAATCGACCTTGCGCTGCTGGGCGTTGGGATCGCGGTCCGGGTTGACCACAGGCCGCGGCGCATCGGCGCTTTCCACCGGTGCCAGAGGCAATGCTGCCTGAGCCTCAGCGGTCGGGATTGGACGGCTGCCCGACTGCACGAGCAACCCGGATTCTCGCGCAGCCCTCACTTCAGCAACGCGCCGCTCACGTTCGGTTGCTGCCGCCTGATCGGCCCGGGCTGCCTCTTCCGCCACCGGCTCGATTCCCATTGCGCGCCGATGCTCGAGAATGGGTCGGCCGAGATCACCAGGCAGCGGCGGTCCGAGCTTGGGTACGTCGCCATAGCCGCCCGGAAGTGCGCTGAGCGCGTCGGTAGGGGGCTTCGCAATAATTGTCCGATCGTCAGTCTGGCCTACGAGCTGCAGATTGGATGGCCTGAGCGCAACCCAGACGGTTGCGACAAGGCTGACGGAGCCGAGCGCCGCGATCGCCACGATGGCACCGCGCTTGAAACGGATCGCCCGCGCAGGCTGGGCGCGAAGTGCCAGTGTTTCCGGATCAACCTTGCCGGGCGCTGCCGGGACATCAATCGCGGGCCGATCATTCCCGTCGGTCATGATCCCCTCCGTGTCTTGGCGCCAGCCGCCAGCCGGCTGATGCGGACGACTTGCTGATTCTTCGTGCCGAGCCGAAGCTCCGCAGCATCGAAGATCCGATCGACCACGTAGAAACGGCCCTTCACCCGATAGTTGACCAACTGGGCCTCTCCCTTTGCGTCCATCAGAAAGATCGGGGGAGCCTCCCCGACAGCGAGCGACGCGGGAAACTCGATGAATGTCTGCCTGCCATCGTCGAACGCGCGTAGCGGTCGCCAGGAGGGACGATCGCCCGATACGGCGTAGTTGAAATGAAGAGTTTCTACCTCGATGCCGGCGGCCACCGGGGCCATTGCCTCGGCGGCCGTGGCCGCGCGTTTGAGGGCGATCAGCGCATCCTGCGGATAGGTCCATGAGAGCGCAGCCATCGCCGCCTTCGCGACGCTGGTGAGCGCAATATGATAGCTGCGGCGGTCTGTGGTGATCACAAGGTTGGTCGACAGCCCAGCGCTGAATGGTTTGACCAACACATGCGTACGCTTCGCGGTGCCCGATCCGCTGGTCGTATCGCCGATAACCCAGCGAGCCGTGTCGCCGCTGGCTACCGCCACGAGCGTTTCGCCTGGCTGGAGCGCGATGTCGGTTACCCGCCCGGGCGCGGTCATCACGCGATAGATTGCCCCTTCCGCAAAGGGATAGACCTGAACGGCATGCAGGAAACCATTCGCAGCGGGCTCGATGGTTGCAAGGCGATTGGCGGATGCGACCGTCCGTTGCGTCGGGCCACTTTGAGATGGTGAAGCCCCGGCCGCATGCGCTGCTGGCGGAAGGGCAAGCACCAGCAGGGATGGCACTGCAAGGTAGCGGATCATGGCTGTGTCTCCGGATTGGGGGTCGGTTGTGCGGCAAGGTTGGGATCGAGCGGCGAGCCCAGCGGCTGGTTGTCTGAGGACGGAGGCAGCGGCGTGCGCGCCGGGGCGGTGGCCGTTGCCGGCTCGATTTCGCGACTCCAGTCGATCGCATCGACGTAGATGCCGAGCGGATTCTTGCGAAGCGTGTCCGCCGATACGGGTGGCTTGGTCACGATCGTCAGAATTCCCGTCCAGGTCGACGATCCCCCCGCACTCCCGCGCTCGTAGGGCGTTTCGGTCCATTTCACCTGAAACGATCGCTCCGAGGCACGGACGACACTAGTCACCTGCACCGCCACGGTTCGCTCGCCGATCCGGGCGAACGGGTCCGCAGCCCTTGCATAGTCGTCGAGGGATCGCGCGCCGCGCTCGGTCGCGAAGGCATAGGCCGATAGCCAGTCGCGGCGCATCAGCACCGGGTCGAGCGAAACAGCGCGAACGTTCTCGATGAACTTCGCCAGATGCCAGGCGATCTGTGGGTCTGTGGGCTTGTATCCGGCCTCGGCCTCGGTGACCGCCCGTGCCTCGCCAAGACGATCGACCTCGACCACATAGGGCGTGACCCTGCTCTGGAGTGACTGCCAGATGAGTGCGGCAGACATGGCGCAGGTGAGCGTCAACGTCCCGAACGCCATCAGCCGCCAGTTTCGGGCCTGAACCCGGGCCGAGCCAATCCGCTCGTCCCAAAGCTGACTGGCACGTTGGTATGGCGTTTCGGGCTGGGGTGTCCGTCCGTAGCGCTGGACGGCGCGCTTGAAGATCATCAGTCGTCCCTTTCCTTGATGTCGGGGTGAGCGGAGGCACCGCCACGATCGCCCTGCTGAATCGAGTGCAGCGCGATCTGACGGTGATGACGAGCGTTTTGCTGCGCGCGCATCGATTGAGCCCATTTGGGCGCTCCTTCGCCGACAGCCGCTGAGGAGGCAGGCTCACCTGCGCCGGACCGATTGAGCGCGTTCCAGGCAGCCGTGCGGCCGCTCGATGCGGCTTCGCCAAGCCTGAGCGCGCTCGACGCGCGATCGCGGGCGGCGTTGCCTGCCGCGCGGGCGACACCGCCAAGACCGGCGGACATCGTCGGTGCCGGGCCAGCCTCTTTCCCGAGCGTGTAAGCGGTCGATGCAGCCGATCCCATCGACGTCCCGGCGCGGACCGCGCCTAGCGCACCGCCCCCGATCGCGCTGGCCGCGCCCATCGTCGCACCGCCGGCAAGCATGGTCACCCCCGCCGCGCCGGCGGCCGTACCGAGCGCAGCGCCTGCACCCAGCTGCGGCGCGCCCGCTACCAAACCGGAGGCGATGCCGGGACCGAAGATACCGAGGCCGAACAGCGAAAGCGCGCCGAGCGCGAGGCTCATCGCGGCACCGAGATCGGGCTCTTGTCCCTGCATCGAGGTGGTAAACTCGGCGAAAAAGTTCGAACCGATGCCGACGATGACCGCGAGCACCATCACCTTGATGCCCGAGCTGACCACATTGCCAAGCACGCGCTCGGCGAGGAAGCTGGTGCGGTTCCACAGCGCGAACGGCACGAGGATGAAGCCGGCGAGGCTCGTCAGCTTGAACTCAATGATGGTCACGAACATCTGCACGGCGAGGATGAAGAAGGCGAGGATGACGATCGCCCAGGCAAACAGCAGGACCATGATCGTCAGGAAGTTCTCGAAGAAGCTGACAAAGCCCATCATGCTCGAGGCCTGCTCGAGCAGCGGCCAGGCGGCGCTGAAGCCGGTTGATGCGACTTGTCCGGGGCGAAGCAGGTCGTCGGCCGACAGCGTGCCGCCGCCAGCCGTCAGTCCGGCCTGGGCGAACGATTTGAAGATGACGTCAGCAAGCGTCGAGAAGCTGTTCAGGATGAACGCGAACGCACCAATGTAGAGGATTTTCTTGAGGAACCGGCCAAGGACGTTGTCGTCGCCACCCATTGCCCAGAACAGGCCAGCGAGCGTGATGTCGATCCCTATCAGCGTCGCGGTGAGAAATCCGACGTCATTGCCGAGCAGCCCGAATCCGCTGTCGATGTAGCGGATGAAGGCCTGCATGAAGCGGTCGATGACATTGAGATCTTGCACGGTTCGGCAGCTTTCGACTTGAGTAAAGGTGTCGCGGAGCCCGCCACCCGGGGGCAAGGCAAACGGACTCCGCGACGAGGCGGCGCGATCGGGGAGCTGGACTGCGCCGCCTCAGCTCGTCACCGCGCCTATTCGCGCGTGTAGGCTTGGCCGGTGCCCAGAAATTTCCGGGTGCGTTCCCGCCCTTCTGCCTCGGCCTGTGCACGACGCGCGGCTTCGGTTGCTTCGGCGCGGTATTGCGCCGCCATCATCTTCTGGATCTGGAACTGCTGCTTGGCGGTGAGTGCCAGTAGCTGGTTCGTGGCTTGTTGGGCTTGCAAGCCGCCCTCAGCGCCCTGGCTCTTCGCAACGATCTCGCTCAGCGTCCCGGCATCAGCCTGCACGTTGGTGACGATCTGGGATTGCACGCCCATCGCCTGCCGGAAGCCCGACATTGCGGCATCGAGCCGCGCTTTGGCGGCGACCACCTGTTTGTTGGTGGTCAGTGCCTGATTGAAGTCCTTGGGAAACAACTGGCTGAACTGCTGGTCCAGGCCATCGACCCTGAAATCGATCCCTTGCGCCTGCCCCATCAACCGGTCGATCGCAGCCAAGTTCTGGTTGAGCTGCTGGAGTTGCGGAAAGTCGATCCGGCTGAGGTTCTTCGCCTGATTGATTAGCATCGTCGCTTCGTTCTGGAGCGACTGGATCTGATTGTTGATCTGGGTGAGCGTGCGCGCCGCAGTGAGCAGGTTCTGGCTGTAGTTGGTCGGGTCGAATACGCTGATTTGCGCGCGTGCCGGGGTGCTCGCACTGGCGAGCCCCATAGCCAGCGAACCGGCGGTTCCGATGCTGAGCGCGGACGCGATCAGGACTTTGCGGGTGACAATACGCATTACACTTCTCCTTCTTGGGTAGGCGTGAAATTCGGAAAATCGGCGAGGAGATCGCCGGCCCATTCGAGACCGGCTTGCTCAAGGAAGCGGGCCGCGAAATTCTCGGGACCATGCTCCGCCAGCAGCGCGTCGATGCGCGCCTGGGTTACGGGATCGGACGCACCGCACAGCGCGAGCGCGATTGGCCCGAGGCCGAGCTCGAACAACCGATTGCCGCGCGCCGATTGAAGGTAATATTGCCGCTTCGGCGTTGCGCGGCTTACCAGCTCGATTTGCCGGTCATTGAGTCCGAAACGCTCATAGGCGGCCCGCGATTGCGGCTCGATCGCGCGGTCGTTGGGCAGCAAAATGCGCTGCGGGCAGCTCTCTATGATCGCCGGCGCGATGCTGCTGTCGGCGATATCGGCGAGGCTCTGCGTTGCGAACAGCACCGCGACATTCTTCTTGCGCAGGGTCTTCAGCCATTCGCGAATGCGCGCGGCAAAGATTGGATGATCGAGAAAAATCCAGGCCTCGTCGAGAACGAGTAGCGTTGGCCGACCGTCGAAGCGCTCTTCGAGGCGGTGGAAGAGATAGGTCAGAACCGGGGCGACCACCCCGGCCTGTCCCATCAGCGCCTCGGTTTCGAAGCACTGGATGTCCGCGAAGGCGAGATGCTGTTCAGCCGCGTCCAGGAGACGCCCATAGGGGCCGTCGAGCGTATAGGCGGTCAGCGCGATGCGTAACGCATTGGACTGGAGTAGCATGGCCAGTCCGGTCAGCGTCCGCTCCTGAGGTGGTGCCGATGCGAGGCTGCAAAGTGCGGACCACACAGCGTCCTTGACCTCGGGGGTGACGATGACCTTTTCGTGGGCCAGCAGCGCCGCGATCCATTCTGCCGCCCAGCTCCGTTCGCTGGGATCATCAACGCGGCGAAGCGGCTGGAACGCCAAAGTGTCGCCGCTATCCGCGCCGAGACCCAACGCATGATGCGCGCCGCCCATCGCCAGCACCGCCGCGCGTGCCGAATAGCCCTTGTCGAAGATATAGAGTTGCGAGCCGGCATAGCGCCGGAACTGCAATGCGATCAGGGCCAGCAGCACCGACTTGCCAGCACCGGTGGGACCGACGACGAGCATGTGCCCGACATCGCCGATATGGGTCGACAAGCGAAAAGGGGTTGATCCACTGGTCTGCGCATAGAGCAGTGGCGGGCCGTCGAGATGGCGGTTGCCAGCAGGTCCTGCCCACACCGACGACAGTGGCATGAGATGGGCGAGATTGAGGGTATGGATCAGCGGCTGGCGCACGTTCGCGTAAGCCTGACCGGGCAGCGACGACAGCCACGCTTCGACCGCGTTGATGCCTTCGCGCAAGCATGTGAAGCCGAGGCCGTTGACGATCCGCTCGACCGCGCGAACCTTGTCCTCTGCGCGAGCGCGATCGGAGTCCGACACCGTGATCGTCGTAGTCAGATACCCAAAGGCAACGTGATCGCCGCCGAGCGTCTGGAGCGCAAGGTCGGCATCGACCACCTTGTTATCAGCGTCGCTGTCGAGAAGCTGGGCTGGCTGGTTGTACACTACCTCGCGCAGCAGCGCGGCGATCGACTTGCGCTTGTTGAACCATTGCCGCCGGATCTTCGTCAGCGCCTTGGTCGCATCGGTCTTGTCGAGGGCAATGAAGCGCGTGACCCAGCGGTATCCGAAATCCTGATGGTTGAGCGCATCGAGAATGCCGGGTCGACTGAGGTTCGGAAAACCGAGGATGGTGAGGGTGCGCAGATGCAGATCGCCGAGCCTGGGCTCAAGCCCGCCGGTCAGCGGTGTGTCAGCGAGCAGCGCATCGAGATAGATCGGCGTTTCCGGCACGACGACGGGGTGACGACGGCTGGAAACGGTGCCGTGGAGATACGTCAGCGTCTCCCCGTCGTTTAATGGGCGCACCTCCGGCATGAAGCTGGACAGAAGGTCGAGCACGCGATCGCTTTCGGCGATGAAGCCGGAGAGGCTGGCGTGCCAGTCGCGCCCTTTGGCGTCGTCGGGTCGCTCGACGAGTGTCCGTCCTGCCGCATCGCTACTGTCGGCATCCGGCAGCCAGACCAGCGTGCCGTGAAAGCGGCTCTCGAAATGCTGGCCTTGGGCCTCGAAACTGGCACGCCGCTCCTGATCGATCAGCCACGACGCAGGATCGGGAAAGACATTTTCGGGATAGCCCAGTGCTTCGCGCCGTTCGGCCTCGAAGAATAGCGCCCAACCCGACCCATGCCGCTTGAGGACGTTGTTGGCGCGCGCGCAGGCGGAGACGAGCTCCGCCTCGGTCGCGCTTTCGAGGTCGGGACCGCGAAACGCGAAACTGCGCTGGAAGCTGCCATCCTTGTTGAGGACGATTCCGGGTGCGACCAGCGCCGCCCAGGGCAGATGATCGGCGAGCCGGTCGGCACGGCTGCGATACTCGGCGAGGTTCAGCACGCCAGATATCCCTTCTGACGCAGGTGGCGGAGCAAAACGGCTGCGAAATCAGGATCGCGGCGCGCGGCGAAAACCGCGATGCTGTGTCCGACTGCCCATAGCGCGATCCCGACCAGCCATTGCTGGAGGCCTAGCCCGATGGCCGCTGCGACCGTACCGTTGACGATGGCGATTCCGCGCGGCGCGCCGCCAAGCAGGATTGCTTGCCCGAGGCTCGCGTGGATCGGCGCCTCGAAGCCCGCAACATGACCGGTGTCCACGGGGCTCATGCGACGAGCGCCCCGCCGCCAAAGCTGAAGAAGGACAGAAAGAAGGACGAAGCGGCGAACGCGATCGAAAGGCCGAACACGATCTGGATCAGCCGGCGAAAGCCGCCCGAGGACTCGCCGAAGGCGAGCGTCAGGCCGGTGGTGATGATGATGATCACCGCGACGATCTTGGCGACCGGTCCCTGGACAGACTCGAGAACCTGTTGGAGCGGCTGCTCCCAAGGCATGCCGGACCCGCCGGCCTGTGCTGCGCTCGCCAAGGTGAACGAAAGGCCGAGCGCCAGGCCGGTCAGGAAAAAGCGCTCGCGGTTGGGGATATGAAGCATACGCATGTCAGTCTCCTTGAAGGTCAGGGGTCAGGACGGGTGTGAGATCGACGACGGCGTAATCGCCCTGGGGGTCGAGCCCTGCGACGCGCGCGATCGTTTCGATGCGCCGCGCGGTGCCGCGTCCGGCAATGAAGACGATCATGTCGATCGCGTCGGCGACGAGGCGGCGCGGGACGGTGACGACAGATTCCTGAATGAGCGGTTCGATCCGGTAGAGCGCGGATGCGGCGCTGTTGGCGTGGACGGTCGCGATCCCGCCGGGGTGACCGGTGTTCCAAGCCTTGAGCATGTCCAGCGCTTCGGACCCACGTACCTCGCCGACGATGATGCGGTCAGGTCGAAGGCGCAGCGTCGAGCGCACGAGATCGCCCATAGTGACGGTGCCAGCCCGGGTTCTGAGCGCGACCGTGTCCCGCGCGGGCGATTGCAGCTCGCGGGTGTCCTCAATCAGGATCACCCGTTCGTCCAAATGCGCCATCTCGGCGAGCAGCGCGTTGGCGAGCGTGGTCTTGCCCGAACTGGTTCCACCGGCGACGAGGATGTTGCGGCGATCGACGACGGAAAGCGACAAGAGGCGCGCGGCCTCCGCCGACATGATGCCGTCGGTCACATAGTCCATCAGCGTGTAGATGCGGGCCGCAGGTTTCCGGATCGAAAAGCAGGGGGCAGTCGAAACTGGCGGCAGAATTCCTTCGAACCGCTCCCCGGCCCCGGAGCCAAGCGGCGGCAGCTCAGCCGACACGATGGGCCTCTCGCCATGGACTTCGGACCGGACATGCGATGCCACCAGCCGGATGATCCGCTCGACCTGGGCGGGATCGAGCTTCACGCCGGTATCGACGCGGCCTTCGCCCAGAATGTCGATGCCCAGCGCACCGTCGGGATTGACCATGATCTCGATGACGCGCGGGTCGGCGAGCGCGGCGGCAATCGCCGATCCCATTGCGGTGCGCAGCATCGCGCGGCGGCGTTCTGCGGAGACGCTTTCAGGCTGGGCGGACATCACGATGATGCTCCGTCGGATTCGGCAGGCACGAGCGTGCGGGTGCCGCCCGCAATCTGGCGGCCAACCTGTGAGACGAACGCATCGAAGCGGTCGCGGCCGGTGGCGCGGGCCGCGGCGTCGGCTTCAGGCAAAGGTGCCGTCACCATCAACTGGTAGCGGACGAACAGCGACAGGCTTTCCAGCAGCACGTCGATGTCGCGCCGCGCGCCGGCCAGTTCGCGCGACAGCCGGTCGAGGCGAACCTTGAGGAGGTCATCGACCTCCTTGGTCCCCCGGCGCGCGAGCCAGTCCTTCAGTGCATCGTTGACGAGATGGCTCTTGTTGCCGCGCGGTCCGGCGGCGAGCACTTCCAGCGCGTCGCTGAGTTCGCGGTCGATATAAAGGTTCTGACGGATCTTCATCGCAGCCTCAGAAATCCGGTATGAGGTCGCGCTTCGCGCCCTCGTTGATCGCATGGCTCCGGACGACGGCGTTCTGCCCTTGCGCCTGGTCCATGGCGCGCTTGTCGGCGGCGACATCGTCGTCGTCGGGCACGATCTGGGGATCGCGTGTTTCGGCGGCGTCGGTTGCCTTAGAGACCTGTTCGGGAAGGCCGGGATGACGCTGCTGCTGCATGCCGCTTTCGTCCTCGCCGCCCGCAGCATCCTCTGCCTGGTGCAGCCGGGCATCGATGCCGCGCACCTGATCGGACCAGTCATTGCCGCGCGGCTTAGGGCGATCGGAATATTCACCCGCTGCCAGCACCGGCGCGGGTGTCACGCGCGCGACAAAGTTGCGGTCGCGGAAGTAGCGCAGTTTACGCGCCCGGATCGGCGCGAGCCCGGACACGAGCACGAGTTCCTCGTCGGGCGATAGCTGCATGACCTCGCCGGGGGTCAGCAGCTGCCGGGCGGTTTCCTGGCGGCTGACCATGACGTGCGCGAGCCACGGCGCGAGGCGATGGCCTGCATAGTTGCGCATGGCGCGCTGCTCGGTCGCGGTGCCGAGCGCGTCGGAAATGCGTTTGGCGGTGCGTTCGTCGTTAGTCGCGAATGCAACCCGGACATGGCAATTGTCGAGGATGGCGTTGTGATCGCCATATGCCTTCTCGATCTGGTTGAGGCTCTGCGCGATCAGGAAAGCGCGAATGCCATAGCCGGCCATGAATGCGAGACTGGTCTCGAAGAAATCGAGACGGCCCAATGCCGGGAACTCGTCGAGCATCATCAGGAGCTGGTGCCGACGCGCGGATGTGCCGGGCTGGTCGAGCCGCTCGGTGAGCCGACGCCCGATCTGGTTGAGCACAAGACGGATCAGCGGTTTGGTGCGGCTGATGTCCGACGGCGGAATGACGAGATAAAGCGACAGGGGGCGCTCGGCCTCGATCAGGTCGGCGATCCGCCAGTCGCATCGCGAGGTGACTTCGGCAACAGTCGGATCGCGATAAAGGCCAAGGAAGGACATGGCGGTCGAGAGCACGCCAGAACGCTCGTTCTCGCTCTTGTTGAGCAGTTCGCGTGCGGCGGACGCGATTACGGGATGGACCCTGGGGCTTTTGTCGTCGCCGAGATGATTGGTGGTCATCATCCGGCGCAGCGTGGCGACGAAGCTGCGCTGCGGGTCGGACAGGAATGTCGCGACACGCGCGAGCGTCTTTTCCTCCTCGGCGTAGAGGATATGGAGAATCGCGCCGACGAGCAGCGAATGGCTCGTCTTTTCCCAATGGTTGCGGCGTTCCAGCGCACCCTCGGGATCAACCAGGATATCTGCGATGTTCTGGACGTCGCGCACTTCGTCGATACCGCGCCGCACTTCGAGCAGCGGATTGTAATGCGCTGACGCGACATCGGTGGGGTTGAACAGCAGACAGTGCGAGAAGCGTGCGCGCCAGCCGGCGGTCAGCGTCCAGTTCTCACCCTTAATGTCGTGGACCACGGTCGAACCGGTCCAGGACAGCAAGGTGGGCACGACAAGGCCCACGCCCTTGCCCGATCGGGTTGGCGCGAACGCCATGATATGCTCGGGGCCGTCATGGCGCAGATAGCGGCCACCGAGCGTGCCGAGCATGACCCCCGCGTCGCAATGCAGACCAGCGCGTTCGATCTCGCGGCGGCTGGCCCCGCGCGCCGAGCCATAGGTAGTGACATTGCTCGACTGGCGCGCGCGCCATATCGATCCGAAAATCGCCGCCGCGCAGCCGATAAACCCGCTGGCGCCGGCGAGCATACCCGCCTTGTCAAAGACGATCGGGGCATAGGCATCATAGTGATACCACCAGCCGAACAGCGCCCATGGATGGTAGATTGGCATGGTGCCGAGCCTGAACCACGGCAGCCCCAGTTCGGGCTGATAAGCGAGCATCGCCGCCGCCCACTGCGTTGCGGCCCACACGCCCGCGATGACGATCGCGAAGACGATAAGGATCTGGCCGATGAGCAATTTGGTGGGTGTCACGTCGAGGCTCCCGCCCGCCGGACAGGATCGGCTCGGGCGGATTCAGACTCGTTGACGGACGCCAAAAACGGAACGGCGCTGATGGGCGCAGATGGGCTTGCCTTGGTGCGTTCCGGTCAGGTGCCGGAGCCGGAAGCTCTCCGGCAGCCATCGCTCGGCAGTTAGAGACCGGCGTCTATCCGGAGCGTTTCGATACGTTCGCGCGAAACCATTTCGACGATATCGCGAAGGGTGCGGACCGATCGGGACAGGACATTGAGGTCGTCATTGGTGATCTCGAAGCTCGCCAAGTAGCGAGCCTCGACATAGGCGCGCTTGAGCAATTCGAAGCGACGGCGGTCAATCCGGGTGGCGCGCGGCCATGCGTCGATCAGCCGTGTCTCGCTGTCCTCGGCCAGCGACCGCAGGAATTTGATGTTGTGCGAGCGGGGGAAGTACAGGGTTCGGACAAGCAGGAAGCAGATATAGGCGCGCTCCGTCGCCTGATGCAGCGAGAACACGGCCTCCTTGCGCCATCCGAGATCGTCAGCGCCCTTAAGCGCCTGCTCGTGTGCCGTCGTCAGCGCTCTATCTGTGCTGGGCAGCCATTCGGAAAGGTACTTGCTCGCCATCTCATACGCATCAGCGATCGTTAGCGGTTGCGGTGTGGCAAACGCACTGCCAGGCCGTTCGTATAGGACGATGCCGTCGCGGACGATATCGACCCAGAAATACTCGCCCCGGCTTAGCGCTTGGTTCACCTCATCCAGCGTGTGGACGATGATGTTCACTGGCCGGGCGATTTCGGCGTCGCGCAGTATCTTGTCCTCGGCGACATACCAGTAGTCGGCAATGTCAGTGAGATCAGGATGACTGACGATGATCAGCAGGTCATAGTCGGACTGGTAGCCATTCTGGGGTTCATCGACCCAATCCTCTCGGGCATAACTGCCGAACAACACGACCTTGAGGATGCTCCCGTTTCTCTTCCAGGGCTGAGTTGCGCGCGCCGTCGCTTGGGCGAACTCGCCCATCAGCAATTGCTTCACTCGGTCCAGCTCGCCTTGCTGGACCAAGGGCAGATGATCCACGCCGTGCCTCACGGTCACGATTCTCGCGGCGAACCGCCTTGGCAGCAACATAATTCGTCCATTGCCTCTTCCAAAGCCCAACGGCTTTCGGAGCGGGCCGATCGGAGCATGTAGGAAAGCCACAAGTTATGCACATTTGCCTTTGCATTTTCGCCAATTCGCGCTGCGGCTAGTTCGCCAGGAACACAGAGAGAACATGGTTGACGGCGCCTAGCGCGCCCATTACATGGGGCTGGCCCCACCTCAGGCCGTTGTGAGCCCCATGTATTATACGATTGGCCAATTGCGTGACACCGTCGGCCTCTCGCTAGAAACCTATCGCCACTGGAAACGCGCGTTGCCGTCCTATGCGGGGCGCACTGGACGGGCGCCATGCTTCACAATTGGTGATCTGGTCGCGGCGAGCATCATCCGGCGACTGACCGAAACGGCTGGCATTCGAGTAAGCGCGCTGAAGGACGTTGTCCCGGACATCATCACCATCTGCGATGCGTCCCCTTGGAGCGTCATGGAAGGCGGCGTTTTCGCAATCGACCTGCTGGAACGCAAATGCCGAATCGTCCGGGATCCATCGCCGTGGAAAGCCGGCGAGCTGACGATCTTCTGTCCGCTCGATCCGCTGCTCGCGGAGCTGCGTGGTGCCCTGCTTCGCGAGCAGGGCGAGAGTGATCAAAGTCAATTGCTGTTCCCGCCACTTGCACTGACGCGCACTGTAGCGACCCGATGACCCTCGCGCTTAGCCCGGAATGGAAGGAGCGGCTTGGCCTCGCTAACCGGCAGGCGCCGGAACTCTACGACGCGTCAGCGTCTGTTGTTGATGCGCCACACGCCTCGGCGATCCGGGTGGCACTGGATGACCTTCAGGTGTCGGCGGTGTTCTGCGTCCAGACAGTGCCAACGATCGCCATTCTGGTCACTGACACTTACGACCGCAAAGCGGTCGTCGACCTCCATGGCGCATTGTGGAATCAGGGACTGATCAGTCTGCTTCTGGTCATCAGTGGCGAGGTTATGCGCGCATTCTCGCTCGCGCGCACGCCGCTGAAAGACGCCGACGAGGCGTTCGAGAATCGCTGTTTGGTCGACACGTTGACACTGACGGCGGATGCCCTGCGGCTTCGAAATATCGTCGATGGTGCCGAATCGGGCCGACTGTGGTCCGAGCACGCGGAATACTTCAAGCCCAAGGAACGCATCGACCAGGTTTTGCTCGACAACCTTAAGGTCTCGCACACGCTGCTTCGCAAGGAGGGGCTCGATCCAGACCCCGCTCAGGCGCTTCTGATCCAGGCGATGTTCATCGCTTATCTCGAAGACCGTGACATCATTTCCGCCGAATATTTCCGCACGGTATCCTCAGGAACCGCGAACAGCTTCCTTGAAATGCTAGGCCAGCGGGACGTGTCGCTTCTTCAGGCGCTATTCGCGACGCTCAAGGCCGACTTCAACGGCGATATCTTTGTCGCGCCCTGCTCGTTCGAGCCGCAGGTACAAGCGCCGGAGATCAGGGGAAGCCATCTTGATATCCTCGCCTCGTTCCGCTTGGGTCGCGAAGAGATGGCTTACGGGCAGCACCGGTTCTGGGGCTATGATTTCCGATATATCCCCGTCGAACTCGTCAGTGCGGTTTATGATCGCTTTCTAGGAGAAAAAGAGGCGGAGCGTCGGGCGACCGGCGCCTTTTATACCCCCATGTTCCTGGCCGATACCGTAGTATCGCAGGTCTGGGACATGCTGAGCCCCGCAGTGCGCGACGAAGGCCGCTTCCTCGATCCCGCATGCGGGTCGGGAGTTTTTCTGGTCCGGTCCTTCCAGCGGCTCTGCGAACACTGGAGAAGCCGTTCGAACGATGGCGAGATCGCCTGGGACCAGCTCCTCGGGATACTGCGCCGTGTCCATGGCTGGGATATCAATGGCAGCGCGGTGCGCGTGGCGGTGTTCTCCCTCTATGTCGCATTGCTCGAGGAAGTATCGCCCCGTGACATCCGACGGCTGATCAGCCGGGGGAAGGTCTTACCGGAGCTGTGGGGCCACAGCCTAATCTGTCGGGACTTTTTCGCGGTGCCCGAAACCGAACAGGGATTCGATCTCATCATCGGCAATCCGCCGTGGACGAGTCGGCGGGGACCCGACCGGTCGTCGGTTCGGTGGAGTAAAGATGCAGCGCTCCCAATGCCCGGCAAGGAGGACGCCTGGGCCTTCACCTGGAAGGCTGGTCGACATCTCGCCGCAGGCGGCGTCGTTGCTTTTCTTCTTCCGTCGATGGGCTTCCTGCATAACCATTCGGCGAAGACCGTCGCCGCGCGAAACCAATTTATGCGCGCGTGCCACATCCGGCGGATTATTAACTTCGCCGACCTGCGCTTCCAGCTCTTCGAACATGCCCATCGTCCCGCAGCACTTGTCATTTATGGTGCCGGTTCAGTGGAGCATTTTCCCTACACGTTCGATTATTGGGCACCGAAAGCCGATCTGAACCTGCGGATCAAACGGGTGATCACACTCAGCAGCGCCGACAAGATGGCGATGTCCGTGGAGGCCGTTCTCGATAACCCGTTAGCATTCAAGCAACGCCTCTGGATGCGGGAACCGGACGCCAAACTGTTCGGCTATCTCGCCCGGTTGTCAAAAATCGGCGACCTTGTCGCTGACTTTGGGTCGTTCAGCCGGCGGCGGCAGGACCCGACTGGGCACTGGGTCATCGGGCAAGGCTACCAGCCATTCGCAAGCAATGACGATGACGATGCTGAAACTGCTGGCTACGCCGGTGCCGAGGAGGACGAAACGGGGAGCAAACCGGTCAAGCCTCAGGTTAGCCAGTATGTCGGCACATACCCCGACCTCCCGATCGGTGCTTTTCGCAGACTGGCACAAGCCGATGATGGCCTGCACCCTGCTATCAGCAACCTTGTGCGCAGAAGGGGTTTCGAGCCGGGCTTTGCGGGGGTTCGCATCCTTGTCCCGCGCGGGGTCGAAACCTCCCAAACCAGGTTGCGCGCCGCCTATTGTCAAAGTCCGTTGACGTTCCAGGACATTCTACAGGCGATCATTGTTCCGTCCGGCGAGGAGCGGCGGGCAAAATTGCTCACTGCTATCCTGAACAGCCGACTTTCCGTCTGGTACGCATTCCATGGCACGGCATCGTTCGGATCGGACCGGCCGGAAGTGAAGCAGGCCGAACTGCGACGCCTGCCCTTCCCGCAACTCGCGGAGCTGCCGGATCCCGATCGAGCGGCCCGCGCCTCGGACGCGCTGGTCGCGGTGATCGACGCGGCGATGGATGCCTCGCGCCAACCTTTCACGCTCGGTGGCGGAGACGATGCGTATCTCGGCGCGATCGACCGCTTAACATATGATTATTTCTGCCTTTCGGACGACGAGATCGTTCTGATCGACGATGCGGTCGAAACAATCATTCCCGCGATCCAGCCGCACGAAGGTGCAAGTCCGGGTCTTTGGAAGCCGCCGCTCGAAGATCAGCGGCGGGCATATGCCGAAACCTTGGCCGAGAGTCTGCGGGGATGGCTCCTTGATGGCGGATCGGTAGGCACGAAGTTGGTCGCCAGGAGCGTCGATCTCGCAATATTGCGGATCACGCTCGAGCATGAGAGCAGCTATTCCGAGGATGACAGCGCTTCTCTGAACGATGTGCTGGATTATCTGTCGGAGCACATCAATCAGCCGCTGGACGGTAATTTCCAGTTGATCCCCGATCTCCGGGTCTTCGTCGGCGACAGTCTCTATCTGATCAAGCCTATGCAAATGCGGTTCTGGCTTCGGGCTGCCGCACTTGCCGACGCGGATTCGATCGCGATGGATCTTCAGGACGCGATCACCATCCAAAGACAGACTGCCGGCGCCTGATGCTGCTGGGCGACACTGAGAAATGGGCAGCGCGTTTTGCCTCGCTCGATGATCGCATTCTCGACCGTATCGCGGCGGTATGGCCCACGCTCCTCGATCTTCTGCCCGGACAACCCGACGAAGACACAATCACAATCAATCTTGTCTCTTTGCTGGGCAAGGATTCTGTGGTTCGTCGGCTTTGTCACTGGATAGAATTTCAGTTCGAACCGACCGGCACCCATCCGACAGGCGCCCAATACAGCAAGGGTCAGATCGACCTCGCTGTCATTCTCGACTGGGATCGCACGCGCTACCTCGCCTACGAATGCAAACGCCTGAATGTGATCTACAGCGGTGGCAGACAATCACTGGCCGGCCCCTACGTCACCGACGGAATGATGCGCTTCATCACCGAGCAATATGCCGAAGGGTTGGAGGTTGGTTGTATGCTCGGTTATGTGTTGGACGGCGATCTCGGTTTCTCAATGGAGCGATTGGCAAATGCGATCGCGTCTCACGCTGCGCTAAATATTCTAGGTGGTCCGGTTCCTATGGTTCCGATGCATCGAATCAACCGATTCAGGACGACCCATGGCCGCGCCGGAACGAAGAACATCGAAGTGCGTCACGCTTTGCTTTCGCACGCGCTTGATCCTTTTGGTTGATCGCACATACGCGCCAGCACGACTGTCCGACTGGTTTGAAAACTGGCACAGCGGATTCTCGTCAGGTGCCTGCGAGAACTCCAAGAGCTCACCGAGCTTGACACAATCACGCCGATGTCGAGTTTTGCTGATCGCTGCATAAGTTCGGCTCAATCGCCATCAAGTGCGTAGCCAAGAAATTCGTCGTGCCCCCGGCGCTCGACATCCCAGCGTTTAGCGCCATCCGGGCGCTGGCGACAGTGACACGTGGTTAGCCAAAGCCTTTGTTTAGCGCGGGAAATCCCGACAAAATAGGCAGCGCGTTCCGCCGATGATTCGCCCCAGAAAGTCTCTTTCTCGACCGCGAGAATGACGACTGTATCAAACTCCAGACCCTTACTCTTATGCACCGACATGATGCGGACCGCGCTGTCGCCAGAGAAGGACGCCAAGGCCGTCGCCGGGTTCGCGTTGCTTTGCAGCAACAGATGCGCGCGTTCGAGTGCCTGTTCTATCAGTTGGTTGAGGCGGCCACCATGCGCGTAGTCAGGCGAAAGCGCGATGAGATTGTCGCGCCCGACTGCGCCTACCAGCGCCGTGGCAACGGTTTGCAGGTCGTTGATGTGGCCTAGATTGATCTCTGCCGACGCGATCTGCCGCCTAGTTTCTGTAACGAAGCGATCCCAGCGTGAACGCAGCTGATATTCGCGTTCCTCGTCATGGCCATGGTTGAACACGACGATGTCCAGCAATCGACGATAGGCAGCGGGTTGCCGCGAACCGCTGGCGACTAGAAGAAAGTCGATGAGCAGGCAGGCGACCGGCTCCGAGGCCAGATCCTGTTCCTTGTCTTCCTCACGAAACGGGATTTCAGCGGCCTCGAATGCGGCCGTAAGGCGCTGGCAATAGAGGTTCTGCTGCTTGCTGACGAGAATAGCGATTTCAGAGGGTTGGACGCCATCGTCGATCAGGTCGCGGATTTGCCCCGTGAGGCTGGCAGCTTCTTCGTCATCATCGTCGAAACGAAGAATAGCGATCTCGCCCTCCTCGCCGAGGATATCCGCATCGTCGAGCGCGGCGGGCGGATCCATCACTTTGACCATCGCATTCTGCATGCGGCGTAACCGCGGTGCGGATCGGAAATTCTGGTAGAGGTTGCGCGGCAGCGCATCGAACTCATCGGCAAAGGTCTGGAAGATACCCTCAAGCGCGCCGGCCCAGCCCATGATGCTTTGCTTGGTATCGCCCACCGCTGTCAGGATCGCCGAGGTCCCCCCGAAACAAGCGAGAATCAGGCGATATTGCTCGGCCGTGCAGTCCTGGAATTCATCGAGAAAGATATGGGTGTAGGTCTGACGCACTGCGTTGCGCGCAATGAGGCTGGCTTCGATGATCGTATGGGCGAGCGGCACCATGTCAGCGAAGGTGATGGACTGGCGCTGCACCCGACGTGTGCCGATCGAATAGTCTGGGTCCAGGGCATCCCGTCCGGTGAGCACTGGACGAAAGCGATCGATGATCCGCTTGGCAAATGCGTGAAAGGTGTGACTGTCGAAGCGCGCCGCCAATTCGGACCCACAACGCTTGCGGACGCGCGCCTTTAAATTCTGACTGGCATCGGTCTTGAAGGAAATAGCGAGGATCCGCCGCGGATAGCGGCAAGTGCCGGTCCGAAGCAGGAAGTCCGCGCGTTGCGCGAGCATTTCGGTCTTGCCGGCACCCGGACCTGCGGTCAGCGCCAGATTACGTGCGATCTCCGTAGCGGCAGCCAGCGCGTTCGGCTCGAGCGTCAAACCGTCGGCAGGAGACCATCGCTCGACTGAGATCATTCTGGCAGGCCTTCCAGTGCGGTTTCAACATAATCGATTAGCGCTGTCATGACTGCTGGCATGTCGGCCGCTAGTTCCGCATCATCGAGCGCCGCCATCGCCCGGATGTGCCAAGCAGGCTTGCTGCCGAGCTTGAACCTGCGGTGATAGGCATCGAACAGCTCCAGCTGCTCGTCGGAGTACTGGCCATCAACTGCGTCGTGCTTCTTGCCAAGAACCGCCTTGAGCGTGGTTTCATCCGGTTCCTCGCGCTCGTCGTCGTCAATCTTGTACACTTCGCCGAAGGCTTCGATCATCATGAAGTCGAGATCGAGCGGAGAAGAGAAGAAGATTCCTCGATCTGCGAAATACTCGATCCAATCATCGTCATCGTCCAGCAATCCCAGATCGCTGTCCCAGGCCGGAATGCCCGCGATATCGTCGTCGTCGATGCCGGCGTTTTCGATATCGCCGTATTTGAGGCGTTGCTTCGCGGCATATTTGATCCGGCCCCAGCCTCCTTGATAGCGAGCAAGGTCAAGGTCGAGCAGTGTCGCGTGCGGAATGCCGAGCGCGTGCAGCAACCGCCAGAAATGATTGACGTGCCGACCGCCCAGGGGAACAATCGAAATCGACGCGTCATCGGTAAGAATCCCGCGCGCGCCGAGCAGCCGCGGCAGAACGACCTCCTCGCTGTCGCCTTCACCCAGGATCACGAACCGCGAGAAATACAGCTCCGGAAAGGCTTGTATGCCTTCGCGCACATATTTGGCGGCGTCCGCATTTTGAGGAAGCACGACACGCGTAACGACCGTGCGGCGGTTGCCGTCGAGCCGCAGATAACGAATGGTCTCGGGCGCAACCCGCCGCAGAAGCGACGGCGCGTGCGTTGCCACCAGCGCCTGGGTATTCTGACCTTTGGCGAATTCGGAAACGGCACGCACGATGCGTCCCAGATAATGTGGCGATAGGCTGTTCTCCGGCTCTTCGACCGCAATCAGAGTGAAGATTGCGGGCCGCAGCTTATCGATATCGAACGCGCACAGCTCGCCTGCTAGCACCTTGTCGCTGATCTCGCGCATGGCGAGTACCAGCGAGATGTAGAGCAGCGACTGCTGACCGTCGCTCAACCGCGAAAAATCAACGAGAGGTTCACCGTGTCCGGGCGTGAACGTCAGGCTCAAATGGCGAAGCAGCGTATCGATCTCGCTCTGCTCGAAGGAAACCCCGGGGTCGGCGAAGAACTGGCCCTTGTGCAGTTGGCTCCAGATCGTGGTCAGGGATTCGCCAATGCTTTCGATGGCGGCGTTGCCCGTCAGCGCTGCGGTGATCTGCGCGGTGAGATCGCCGATTGCCGCACGTTCACCGCTCCAGTCCGCCGCCCGCAATGCCCGGCCCAACAGCGCATTGGACGAGTAGGAGATATGATCGGAAGGATCGCGCCGAGCGGGCAGATAGTGCACCTGAATGGCATTGCGATCTTGCTTGGATGCGCGGCTTTCCTCGGTCGGCACCCCTGCATCGTCGGTTTTGGTCACATAGGTGAAGGTTTCCTCAATATCGCCATCCTGATCGAGCGTCGCAGCCAGACGGAAACGGACGCGCACAGCCTCATCATCGTCCACCATCAGCATGTGCGCGAAATTGCCCGGCACGGCGGGCATGGCGCCTTCGTCGTCCAGTTCGAGTTCGGGAAAGTCGAAATCGGCTTCGATCCAGAGCCTGCGCTCTTCCGGCGCGGCATCGGGTGCTTCATCGGTTGCAATGTGAAAATCCGAATGCCTGATCTTGCGCAGCGCAGGATCGAGACTGAACATTCTTGCCAGCGCCTGCAGGATCGCAGTTTTGCCGGTGCCGTTAGGTCCGAGGATGAACGTGGTGTCGTCCAACCCGATCTCAGTAGCGACATTTCCAAAGCACCTGAAGTTACAGATGCGCAAATGCGCGAGCTTCATCGGTCCATCCCCCGGAGATTGGCAGTCTTAGCACTGACTCATACTGCGCTGTGCGATCAATTATTTACGGCAATAACCTTGCGCGGACGTTCTGGGAACGGTCGCTTTTCGGAGTCAGCTTCTACAAGCTAACGCCCAGGGTCGGGTATCTCTGCGAGCGCTTGGAGCGACCGAATCGGTCGTTCGCCACTTTGCTCAACGAAACGCAAAGTCAGCATGGCGCTAAAGACTCAATGATCCGGCATGTTGAGATCGTCTCCTGGCTGCATTGGTCGAGCATCTCTTGCAGCTCGCGGCGGAGCGCCCGCAAATCGGCGATCTTGCGGTCGATTTCGGAAACGTGCTGACGAGCCACGGTATCGACTGCGCTGCAAGACTGGTCGCGATCATCTGACAAAGCGAGCAAGCCGCGTATCTGATCGAGCGTAAAGCCAAGGTCGCGGGCGCGGCGCACGAAGGACAGGCGGGCCAGTTGATTTTGATTGTAGGCGCGATAATTCGCTGCAGTCCGAGCGGGCGCGGGAAGCAAACCGATTTTCTCGTAAAAGCGGATCGTTTCAACCTTGGTGCTGGTCGCTCGCGCAAGCTCGCCGATTTTCATGCCCATTGACCCTGGAGTTACTACAGGATCCATATAGCCAGTCACATCGAGTCGCGCGAGGTGGCAATGGCCTGTAACAGCTGTGCGTCGGACAAATCCGACGCGAACAATGACCCCAAATGGCGGCGCGCGCTGTGGATCGCGCTGCTGGTTAACGCGACGATGTTCGTGACCGAGATGGTCGCCGGTGTCGCGGGCGGATCGAAAGCGCTTCAGGCCGATGCACTCGATTTCCTGGGCGACGCGGCCAACTATGCGATCAGCCTCGGCGTTGCCGGCATGGCGCTCGGCTGGCGGGCGCGTGCCGCACTGTTCAAGGGCGTAACGCTCCTTCTGCTTGGTGCCTATGTTCTCGGCGCAACCTTATGGGCAGTGTGGGACGGACAGACGCCCGAGGCCGAGGTGATGGGCGTTATTGGCTTCGTGGCGCTGATCGCAAATGCCGGGGTTGCACTGATGCTCTACCGCTACCGCGCGGGCGACGCGAACATGCGGTCGGTGTGGATCTGCTCGCGCAACGATGCGATCGGCAACATCGCCGTGGTCATGGCTGCTGTCGGGGTGTTCGGCACCGGGACGGCCTGGCCTGATCTGATCGTGGCAGCGATCATGGCCGGCCTGGGGATCACCGGCGGTGTTCAGATTATCCGTCAGGCTAAGCGTGAAATTTCCGCGTCCGGGCAGCACGGCATCTTCCGTCTGCAAGTCAAATGAAAGATGAAGATGAAATACATCGGACATCGATACGGAATGAGTTCAGACTTTTGGCGAGGATCTTTATGGTCTCAAGCGTTAACTCGAAATGACGGTGGCCCAATTCACTTCCGTCGGCGATATGATACGCTATATCAATTTCATTGGCGCACACTTTGCAGATGACAACCCGGCCTCGACAGGATAACGCGGCATCGCGATGATCCGTCTGCTCACCTTGATGCTTTGTGCGTTTGCGCTGCTGTCGATCGGCACTGCGCCGGTCGCGCATGCCGTGGAGCGGTCGATCTGCGTCGAGATGGCTCCCTCGCTGCCGGGCGTGGATCACGCCGATCAGAACGCGCCGGAGACCGGCAAGAGCGACCAGAACATCGCGCATCAGCACGGCGGCTGCCACGGCCACCATTTCGCGTCGCTCGACGATGCCGCTGTGACAGCGACGCTAACCTCACATGAGAATATTCGTGATCGCGGCCCGGCGAGTGTGCTGGTCGCGGCCGCGCCCGACCCCGCGTTGAGACCTCCGCAAGCCTGACGCCCCTCCGCCGCGGGCCGATGCCCGGCGGCTGTTTGTGGCTGTCAGGAGTGTTCCATCATGAAGTCCATCTACGCGGCGCTTCTCGCCGCGGCGTCGTGCGCAGGGATTGCGCAGGCGCAAAGTTCGACATCGTCCGCGCCGGTCTCAGCTGGCGAGACGCTAACGCTTGACGAAGCGTTGGCTCAGGCGGGCGCGATCGCGCCAGCCAACGAAGTGGCGGCGCTCGGCATCGAAGCCGCCGAAGCGGGTCGTGTAGTCGCTGCGTTGCGACCGAACCCGACGCTCAGCGCCGATGTCGAGAATGTAATCGGCACCGGCCCGTACAAGGGCATCAACGAAGCCGAGACAACGATTGCGTTCGCGCTTCCGCTCGAACTCGGCGGTAAGCGACCCGCACGCATCGCAGTAGCCGACGCGCAGACGGCGCGCGCTAGGATTGACGCGGTGATCACGCGAGCCGACCTCAGGCTACTAGTCACACAAGCGTATATTGAGGCGGTCGCCGCCGAACGAAGGCTGACGATCGCGCAGGACCAGCTTGGGGTCACGCGCGAAAATTTGCGTATCGCGCGCGACCGGGTCGAAGCCGGTGCGAATTCGCCCATCGATCAGCAGCGCGCTGCCTTGCTGGCGGCAAACGCGGAAGCCGAGCTGGAGCGTGCGCAGCGCAGCGTCGAGGCGAACCGGCTGGCGCTCGCCCAGTTCGTCGGCGCCAGCCTGCCCGGTGCCCTCGACCAGCCGTGGTTCGATCGTATCGACAACGTTCGGGCGGGCCCTGCGACACCGGCAAATGCGGATGGCACGTTGGCGCTCGCGGCCGCGGGTGCCGACGTCGCCACCGCCGATGCACAACTTCGCCTCGCGCGAAGCCAGCGCATCCCCGACCTGACGGTAAGCGCGGGTACGCGCCGTCTTCAGGCCAGCGGCGACATGGCGATGGTCTTGGGCGTCTCGGTGCCGCTGCCGGTGTTCAACAACGGCCGGGCTGCCGTGGGGCAGGCCACGGCGCTGCGCAACCAGAGTGAAGCCAAGCGGCGAGTGGCTCGCTTCGAGGCTGAACGTGCGATCACTGCGGCGCGCGCCGACCGCGATCGGGCGGCGGCAAGCGTGCGGGCGTCTGGTCCGGCACTCAGTGCCGCACAGGAAGCCGCGCGCATCGCACGCATTGGCTATGGCGAGGGCAAGTTCGACCAGCTGGTCCTGCTCGAAGCCGAACAGGCACTGCTCGATGCCCGCACCGCCGCGGTCGATGCGCTCGAACAATATCATGATGCCGAGGCGCGTCTCGCCCGGCTGACCACACCGGCTCCCACGCCGGTGCAAACGGGGAATTGACGATGAAAAAGCTCGTAAGCGGGGCTGCGGCACCGCTCGTCCTGGCGATGCTGCTTGCAGGTTGCTCAGGTGGCGAGGATGCCGCCAACAACAGCGAGGCCACGGAAGCCGGTGCGGAGGCCGGGGATGATCATGGCGGCAACGAAGCCGCCCATGGAGAAGGCGAAGGCGAGGAAGGCGTCATCACGCTGACCGCACCGCAGATCAAGGCTGCGGGCATCGAGGTTGTCCGGGTCTTGTCCTCCGGCGGCGGCGCGCTGACGCTCCCGGCGACGATCGAGGGCGATCCGCAGGGGACACAAGTGGTCTCCGCAGCGATTGGCGGTCGCGTCGTCGCACTCAACCGCAATCTGGGCGACGCCGTCGCGCGCGGCCAGGTGGTCGCCGTGATCGAAAGCCGTGAAGCCGCGTCGCTCAGGGCCGAGGTCGAAGCGGCGCGGGCACGTTCGGCGCTCGCCCAATCCAATCTGCGGCGCGAAGACCGGCTGTTCAAGCTGCGTGTCTCGCCGGAACGCGATCTTATCGCGGCTCGCACCGCGGCGACTGAGGCCGGTATCGCACTGCGCCTTGCCCAACAGCAGGTCTCTGCGGCTGGCGTCGGCGGTGGCGCACTCAACCGCATCGGTGTCGTCGCGCCGCTTGGCGGGCGCATCACCGCACGACCGGTTGTGCTCGGCCAAACGGTTGCGGCAGATGCCGAACTGTTTCGCGTCTCCAACCTGTCGCGCGTCGCGGTAACGATTTCGCTTTCACCGTCCGATGCCGCGCGCGTGCGGGTTGGCACGCCGGTCGAGATCAGCGCGGGTGGCCGCCGCTCGGCTGCGGTGCTCAGCTTCGTCTCGCCAGTGCTCGACGAAACGACGCGCCTGGTTGCCGCCATCGCGCTGATCGACAACCGTGCCGGCCAGTGGCGTGTCGGCGAACCGGTGTCCGCGATATTGGGTTTGCCCGGCGAAGGGGGCGGCGCGGTCAGCGTGCCGGCTGCCGCAGTCCAGACCGTCGAAAACCGTAACACCGTGTTCGTCCGCACTGCGACCGGATTTCGCGCCCAGGCGGTCACACTCGGCGCTCGCGGCGCCGGTACGGTCACAGTCACGTCCGGCCTAACCGGTCGCGAAGAAGTCGCCGGTAATGGCAGCTTCACGCTCAAGGCCGAGCTCGCCAAGGGCGAAGCCGAGCACGGAGGGCATTGATCCGTGATCGAACGCATTGTCAATTTCGCGGTCGAGCGGCGCTGGTTCGTGCTGCTCCTGACCCTCATCGCCGCGGTTATCGGCGCGGTCTCCTTGTCGAGGCTGCCAATCGATGCCGTTCCCGACATCACCAACAACCAGGTGCAGATTAACGTCCGCGCCTCGGCGCTTTCGCCCGAACTGGTCGAGAAGCAAGTCGCATTCCCGATCGAGACCGCGCTCGCGGGCATTCCCGGTCTCGAATATACCCGATCACTCAGCCGCAACGGCTTCGCGCAGGTCACTGCGGTGTTCACCGACGCCACCGACATCTATTTCGCGCGCCAGCAGGTTGCTGAACGACTGCGCACCGCCGAGGAAAACCTGCCCGAGGGTGTCGCGCCGGAAATGGGACCGATCGCGACCGGCCTTGGCGAGGTCTATATGTGGACCGTCCACATGGCTCATCGCCCCGAGGACAAGCACAAGGCCGGCGAGCCGGGCATCCAGCCCGACGGCAGCTACATCACGCCGGAAGGCGACCGGCTGGTCAGCGACGCTGACAAGGCGACCTATCTGCGCACTGCGCAGGACTGGATCGTCGCGCCGTTGCTCAAGTCGGTTCCCGGCCTGGCAGGCGTGGACTCGATCGGTGGCTATGTGAAGCAGTATCAGGTCGTGCCGGACGTTCAGCGGCTGACCGCGCTCAAACTCAGCCTTAGCGACCTTGCCGAAGCGCTTGAGGCGAACAACAGCGCGGTCGGCGCAGGTGTCGTCGATCGCAACGGTGAAGGTCTCGCGGTTCGTTCCGACGCGCGCATCGCCAATGCCGACCAGCTTGCCCGCACCGTGATCGCGACGCGCGAAGGCGTGCCCATCCTGCTCAATCAGGTCGCAACGGTAAAGCTCGGCCAGGCAACACGGATGGGATCGGCATCCGAAAATGGTCGGGAAGTCGTCGTCGGCACAGCCGTTATGCGGATCGGCGAGAACAGCCGAAATGTTGCATCGGCGGTCGCCGACCGGCTCGACGAGGTCAACGCCTCGTTGCCGACCGATATCATCATCCAGCCGGTGCTCGACCGCACGGGATTGGTCAATTCGACAATCAAGACCGTCGCCAAGAATCTGTCGGAGGGCGCACTGCTCGTCGTGGTCGTGCTGTTTCTGCTGCTCGGCAATTTCCGGGCCGCGCTCATCGCGGCGCTGGTCATACCGATCACCATGCTGATGACCAGCTTTGGTATGCTGCGTGGCGGCGTGTCGGCGAATTTGATGAGCCTCGGAGCACTCGACTTTGGCCTGATCGTCGATGGTGCCGTCATCATCGTCGAGAATGCGCTGCGACGGATCGCCGAACGCCAGCATCACCTTGGCCGCACCCTCGACAAGGGCGAACGACTGCACGCGGTGGCGAGCGCCACGCGCGAAATGATCCGCCCCTCGGTCTATGGCCAGGCGATCATCATCCTCGTCTATGTTCCGCTGCTCACGCTCACCGGGGTCGAGGGCAAGACGTTCACGCCGATGGCGCTGACCGTAATCCTGGCGCTGGTCTGCGCATTCATCCTCTCGCTTACCTTCGTGCCGGCGATGCTGGCGATCTGGCTGTCGAAGCCGGTCGAGGAGAAGGAGGGCCGGATCATGACCTGGCTCAAACGGCGCTACGAGCCGGGTCTCAACAAGGCAATGAAGCGGCCACGCGCGACGATTGCCGCCGCCGTCGGTGCTTTCGTGCTGGCGATCGGTGCGTTCATGACGCTGGGCCAGGAGTTTCTGCCGCAGTTGGATGAAGGGGATGCGACCGCGCAGATGCTCCGCGTGCCGGGCACGTCGGTCGAGCAGAGCCAGACGATGCAGTTTCGCGTTGAAAAGGCCATCTCGGCGATTCCCGAGGTCAAGTTCGTCTTTTCCAAGACAGGCACCGCCGAACTCGCGTCGGATCCGATGCCGCCGAACATCTCCGACACCTTCATCATCATGAAGGACCGCAACGAGTGGGCCGATCCGAAGCTGCCAAAGGCGGAACTGGTTGCGAAGATCGAGAAGGCACTGGAAAGTTTGCCAGGCAACGCATTCGAGATCAGCCAGCCGATCCAGATGCGCTTCAACGAGTTGATCGCGGGCGTGCGCGGCGACATCGCGGTCAAGGTGTTCGGCGACGACACCGACACGATGAACGCAACGGCCAACCAGATCGCGGGCATTTTGCGTAACGTTGAGGGCGCGACCGATGTGCGGGTCGAACAGACCGAAGGTCTGCCCATGCTCGACGTCCGGCCCAACCGCGATGCGATGGCGCGGCTGGGGATCACTGCGCAGGTCATGCAGGACACGCTTGCCGCCGCGATCGGCGGGCGCGACGCCGGGATGATCTTCGAGGGTGATCGGCGTTTCGCGGTGACGATCCGGCTGACCGACGCCGCGCGCGCCGATCTGCAAACGCTCGGGCAGGTTCCCGTCCCCACGCCCGATGGCGCATTCGTTCCGCTCGAAAGCATCGCCGACATCGCGGTGACCGCTGGTCCCAATCAGATCAGCCGCGAAAATGGCAAGCGCCGTGTCGTCGTGCAGGCCAATGTCCGGGGCCGCGACGTCGCTGGGGTGGTCGAAGACGCCCGCGCGGCCATCGCCAGAGAGGTGCGTCTTCCGGCCGGCGAGTATCTCGAATGGGGCGGGCAGTTCGAGAATCTGCAATCGGCCAGCCAGCGACTGATGCTGGTCGTGCCGGCCTGCTTCGCGCTGATTATCCTGCTGCTCTACGGGGCATTGGGCAGCGTGCGCGACGCAGCGATCGTCTTCACCGGCGTGCCGCTCGCGCTGGTCGGCGGGGTGCTCGCGCTGTTCCTGCGCGGGATGCCATTCTCGATCTCGGCAGCGGTCGGGTTCATCGCCTTGTCCGGCATCGCGGTGCTCAACGGGCTCGTCATGGTCACCTCGATCCAGGACTTGATGGCGCGCGGCGTCGCGAGGGCCGATGCGGCCTGGCAGGGCGCGCTCGCCCGGCTGCGGCCGGTTGTGATGACCGCGCTGGTGGCCTCGCTCGGCTTCGTGCCGATGGCGATCGCGACCGGGTCGGGCGCCGAAGTGCAGAAGCCGCTGGCAACAGTCGTCATCGGCGGCCTGATCTCGGCGACGCTTCTGACCCTGTTCGTCCTGCCCACGCTCTACGCCCGTTACGGCCGGCGTGAGACCGACGTGGCCGAGGTTGAACGGGATGACGTCGGTCCAACGGAGGCCATCGCATGACCGATCAAGCCCGACCCGAGCCAAATGGCCGGCACGATCATGCGCACGGTGGGATTTTTGGCGCAAATACCGAACTGATCTTCGCGCTGCTGTGCGGGGCGCTGCTCGCGATCGGCTTTGCGCTCGAGAAGCTGACCAATACGCCAGGCTGGATACCGCTTGCCTGCTACGTCGCCGCGTATCTGTTCGGTGGCTTCTTCACGTTACGCGAAGCGATCGACAACCTGCGGCACAAGCGGTTCGAGATCGACACGCTGATGCTGGTCGCCGCAGTGGGTGCGGCGGCGCTTGGCGCGTGGGCCGAAGGCGCGCTGCTGCTGTTCCTGTTCAGCCTTGGGCATTCGCTCGAAAACTACGCCATGGGGCGCGCCAAACGGGCGATCGAGGCGTTGGCTGAGTTGGCACCGCAGACAGCTTTGGTGCGCCGTGATGGCGAGCTGGTCGAGTTGCCGGTCGAGCAACTCGTGGTTGGCGACACGGTGGTTGTCAAACCCGACGAGCGGCTGCCAGCAGATGGTTTCATCGTCAAAGGGACGACCAGCATCGATCAGGCGCCGGTGACGGGTGAGAGCATGCCGGTCGACAAGCGGCCCGTGCCCGACGAAACCGCGGCGCGCACCAGATCGGACACGATCGAAGCGCCCTATCGTGTGTTCGCCGGCACGATCAACGGCAGCGGTCTGATCGAGGTCGAGGTCACGCGCAAGTCGAATGAGACGACGCTGGCGCGCGTCGTCGAACTGGTCAGCGAGGCCGAAACGCGCCAGTCGCCGACCCAGCGTTTCACCGATCGGTTTGAGCGCGTGTTCGTGCCGTCGGTACTACTTCTCACGGTCGTGCTGCTGTTCGCCTGGGTCGTGATCGACGAGCCGTTCCGCGACAGCTTCTATCGCGCAATGGCAGTGCTGGTAGCGGCAAGCCCCTGCGCGCTGGCAATCGCCACGCCGAGCGCGGTGCTATCCGGTGTCGCTCGCGCTGCCCGAGGCGGCGTGCTGGTGAAGGGTGGTGGTCCGCTCGAGGATCTGGGATCGCTCAAGGCCATCGCCTTTGACAAGACCGGCACGTTGACCGAAGGGCGTCCGCGCATCACTGACATCCTCCCGGCGGACGGTGTGGATGAGCGCGATCTGCTTGCGGTCGCGGTGGCGGTCGAGCGGCTCAGCGACCATCCGCTCGCGCGTGCGATCGCCAAGGACGGCGAGGAACGGCTCGGCGAGATCAAGCTTCCCGCCGCGACCGATCTCACCAGTCTGACCGGACGCGGGATCACCGCGAAGATCGATGGCGAGCCGGTGCTGATCGGTAAGGCGGAGATGTTCGGCACTGATGGCATTGCGCCGCTTTCGGATGCCATGCGCGATGCCATCGCCCGGCTGCGGGACGGCGGGCGAACGACGATGGTGGTGCGTCACGGCGAACGCGATCTCGGCGCCATCGGGCTGATGGACACGCCGCGCGCGGCTGCGAAAGACACGATCGCGCGTCTTCATGCGCTCGGCATCACGCGGATGATCATGATCTCGGGCGACAACCAGAAGGTTGCCGAGGCAATTGCGCGCGACGTCGGCCTCGACGAGGCATGGGGCGATTTGCTGCCCGAAGACAAGGTCGAGGCGATCCGCAAGCTGCGTGGCGAAGCGAAGGTCGCGATGGTGGGCGATGGCGTAAACGACGCGCCGGCGATGGCCAATGCGACGGTCGGCATCGCGATGGGCGCCGCCGGTTCGGACGTGGCGCTGGAAACCGCCGATGTCGCGCTCATGGCGGATGACCTCGCCCATCTGCCCTTCGCGGTCGGTCTAAGCCGCAAAACGCGCGGCATCATCCGGCAGAATTTGGTGGTTAGCCTTGGCATCGTCGGGTTTCTCGTGCCCGCTACGATCCTGGGCCTGGGCATCGGACCGGCGGTGATGATCCACGAGGGATCGACACTGCTGGTCGTGTTCAATGCCCTTCGTCTGTTGGCGTATCGCCAATGAGCAGCGATCCGACCGACACCTCCGCGCGCCGCAAGCCGCGCCCATGGACCGAGGCCGACGATGCCGCGCTGATACAGATGATCGAGGCGCGACACCCTCCGGGCGAGATCGCGCGAAGGTTACACCGGACGGTTGATGCCATCCGCGGACGGGCGGCGCAGCTACGCCTTGTACTGCCCTCCCCGCTGCGCCCTTGGCGAATGGGCGTCCGCCGCAACAATAATCAGGAGAAGTAGGATGGTTGATTGTCCGCGACCGCATCTGGCGCTTGCAGCGCTGGCGCTGTCGATTGTGCTTTCAGGGTGTGCGACGTTGCAGCCGATCCCGTTGCAGCCTTTGGCGATCAACGTGCCCAACGACCCGATTAGGATTTACTGGCTCCACGCCTATCAGGTCGGAAGCGGCATAAGGGTGGTCGGCACCGTTCGACCGAGCCGCGGAGTGTACAGGGCTGGCCGTGGCCATATCGACGTAACTGCCATGTTTTCCGATCGGCGCGACCCGCAGACGATTGCAACCCGGCCTGGACCATCTTCGCGCCGAGGCCGGGGTAGTCGATCATTCAGTGCCTACATGGCCGAGACCAACTATCAAGATGTGGAACGGATTTCGGTTAGATATCATGAGGACTGGCCGCACGTTCCGGACCGACCGTCGCGCTGACCGAAGGAGTGCTTTCGGAGGTCGCCGCAAGCTGTTTGAGCTACGACAAGGCGAGCGCGTTGCCGAATGTCTGTTTGGGTCGCCCTATCGGCCTGTTTCTCAAGGGCGGACGTCACGATGATCGCCGGGTACGGTTGATTTTGACCGACTGCGGTCGGTTGCAGCCTTCTCCCTAACTTGACCGTCACGAAAGCGGCCTGTTCATGAAATCCCCGGCCCGCTTCGACCACGCCCAATCGACCAGCTAATCCCGTCGCCGCGTATCAACCCTGAAACCGATTTGCCAACCTGCCGCTCAAGCACCGGGCGCCACGGCACCAACGTAAAATCCCGCGACCGTTCGATGAGCGCGAAGCGCCCGCTGACAAGGTCGACCGGGCGGCGATAACGGCCCTCGACACGGTCGCCTTCGGCAGCTTCGCGGAACGGCACTTTGAGTTCGTCGGAGAGCTGGCCCGCGACACGCAGCAGCTCGCGCCGCTGAAGCACCGCAACCATGCTTTTTGGGAACGGCGTGCCGCCGCCCGCCTCTTCTGCGAAACCCTGCGCCACCAGCCACTGCCGACGCCGCGCCTGAGCCTCGCGCACCTCGCGTCCGAACCCGGCATCTCGAACCGCCTCAGGCGCGGCCGAAATCAGCTCGCGATCGATCCAGGTCGCGGCGTCGGCATCGACCAGCCGGTCAAGCGGCTGCGACGACAGCAAGGTAATCGCGACCGGACGGTCCCGTAGCCTCGCTGTTTCATGGGCCGAGACACGTGCCAGATGGTCCGGCGCGATGATCCAGCGGCCCGTGGGTTCGCGCTCGACGATGCCCGACGTCCGCCGCATCGCCTCCAGCCGCCGGACATGGGTTTCGGCAAAGACCTGAGTCGCGGCCGGATCGTAGCGAAGATGGGCATCCACATCATAGCGTCCGCCATTCGCGGCGGCGACCGCGGCGATGGTCCGATCCACCTCCCGCACGGTCGGGCTTACCGGATCGATCCGCACGATCGCACCGCGCGGCAAGCTGGCATCGGTTTCTTTGCCACCATCGACGAAGCTCAGGGCAGGCTTGCCGATCGCTACATAGTGGCTGCGCCCATCGACCCCGTCGACGATCAGATAATGGCGATCGGCATGTTCGTCGGCGAGCCCGCGCGCCAGCACGCGGCCAACCAGCGGGCGGGCACCGGACGCGGCGGGATCGTAGATCGCCCGATCTGCCGGCGCCCGCACGGTCGCGGCACGGGAAAAGTCGCGCTGCATCGTGCGGATGATGTCGCCGCGCTCACCCAACGCACGGAGCGTATCGGCAAGGTCGTGCACAAGCCGGAAGCGTCCCGCGCCGAGCGGCTCGGCCAGGCCCAGGCGCGACAGTTTCGCCAGCCGGGCGGCGCGCAGCGCCTGGTCGGCGGCATCGCGACCGTTGGTCGCTACTATCCGCGCGGCGTCCATCCCCTTGAGCAAGGCCCGGTCGATCGAGGTCAGGCGCTCCTGCTCGACTTCTACGCGCAGCGTCTGCGCGATTTCGCGGTGGGTGCGCGGGCCAAGGTCGAGATCGACCAGCTCGGCGGCACGCTCGCGGATGCCGGTCGTCATATAGTCGCGGGCGATGACGAGATCGGCACCACGATCGTCCTTCCCACGCACCACGATATGGGTGTGCGGGTGACCGGTGTTGAAATGGTCGACCGCGACCCAGTCGAGCTTCGTTCCAAGATCCTCTTCCATGCGCGCCACCAGCCGCCGGGTGAGCGGTTTCAGATCGTCATATTGATCGCCGTCCTCGGGCGAGACGATGAAGCGGAACTGGTGGCGATCGTTAGCTCCCCGTCCGCCGAACGCCTTGCCGTCGACAGCGTCGGCATCGCGCCCGTAGAGCGCACCCCGCTCGCCCTCGCGCGTCGTGCCGTCGCGCTGGAGGTAACGCAGATGCGCGGCAGCGGTCGATGCGCCCTTGCCGGCGAGCTTGACGATGCTCGCCTTGACGATGACGCGGCGGCCGTTCGCGGCGGCATGTTTGCCGCGGCTGGCGAGCAGGCGTCCGACACCCGCACCGCGTCCGATCCGGACGCCTGAGAACGCCCCACGCGCGAGACCGGAAGCCACCGCGCCGCCGCGCGCAAGGTTGGCGGCGGCAAGGACGCGGCCGAGATAGCGCCGGGCGCGTTTGGCACCCTGCTGACGCTGGCGCCCGAGGCGCGGTTCAAAGCTGTCGTCGTCGGCCATTGTGGTGATTCCAAGGGGTGCGGAGCGGCAAGCATGACCCTGTGCGGTTCCCCTGAAAACCGGTGCCGCCGAATGTGGTGCAATACCGCCATGTCCGGGCCGAACGGCACGGGTGCCGAGAGAGCAGTGCCGGTGGCGGTTCCAAAAAACGATGTGCAGACAAAGGCTTATGGAACACCAGTGCCATAGCTTTATCTTGCCTTACGCCACCCTCCCGTCGGAACCGCTCCTGTCGCCAATTTCCGCCGACCTGATGCCTGCCCATCTGGCCTGAGCCGAGGCAAAAATGAGCCGGGACACGATGCCTGTCCGGCACCTGTGTCCCGGCGTTTGCGATGCTGCGATCAATGCGTCGCTGCGAACGCTTCGCGTGCCTGGCGTTCGCTTCTGAAGTTGCGCCGACCCATCAATCCCTGCGCCATCCCATCGCCATCGACGATGCTCACCGCGACGAACCAGCGGCCATCCAACCGTCCCGTGATCGCCACCCGATCGAGCTCGATATCCTCTTCGTCATGTGCCGGATACGCACCGAGCCAGCGTTCTGAGGCCCTCGCTTCCCACAGGAAATCGCTCTCCTCAGCCTCTAGAAACCGTGTCGCTAGCGCCTCGCCTGCGCCCCGCCCAAACTCGATTTCGAGCCCTGCCACCAGCGTCGCCACTACGCGGTCCGACGTTACACCGATGGGTTGAAACATGGTCATGATCGCCTCCTTTGCTTGAAATCCTCCTCATCGAGGACAGACATCCGAAGACGGGTGGCGAGGCGGCTGTCAGGGCCGCTGGAGGCGAAGCCGGAAGCGCCGCGCAGCGGCGGCGGAGGAACCGATTTTGTTGCGCTGCAAACAAACAACGCGGCTGCGCAGCAGCCTCCGGTTCGCGGCAAAATTGGAGGGGCCGCCGGCCTTGCACAGCCGCTTCGCCGCCCGTCATGCTGGGCCTTGCCGAGACGAGCCCCTCCAACATCCAAGGTGGCGCGATGCCCGCGCAGTCCGCACCCTTCGACGCAGCAACACATGCAGGCTCAACGGGGTGCGCGGATCGCAAACAGCGTATCTGGCGGCGCGTCCGGCGTGCGCGATCGCGATGGATCAGCCGACAGATTGCTGGGCCGAAGCACGACAAACAAGGTCGATGGCGGCTGCGACGCGCGCGATGGGGATGGCATCAAAGGCCCGCCCGACACCTGTTTGATATAGGCGCGCGTCTCGGCTGGCAGCGCACGGCCGGTGGCGAGATGGGCGGCGTAGCGACCGGGACCCGCGTTATATGCAGCGAACAACCCAGGATAGCCGAACCGGTCATACATCGCGCGCAGATAAGCCGTCCCTGCGAGAATATTGTCGCGTGGATCATGGGGATCGCGCCCCAGGCCGTGCGCGGCCCGCATCGCCAGCCATGTCCTCGGCATCAACTGCATCAGCCCCATCGCGCCGGCATGGGAGGTGATCGGTCGTCCGCCAAGCATGGTCCGGCCCCCGCTTTCGGCGCGCATCACCCGCTCGATCCAGGCGACCGGCACGCCGAACCGGGCGGACGCCTCGGCGATCTCGGCGCGCCAGCGGGAGACCGGATCGGTTCCCGACGGATTGGCGGCGGCGGGGGTCGCGACGAGCAGCGCGAGGCCGAGCGCGAGCGTCCTCAGCGCAGCCACAACGGGGTCGCCTTGCCAATGACATCCTGCGCCAGCGTCGGTCCGAAATAGCGCCCGTCGAACGAGTCCGGGGTCTCGGTCAGGAGCAGGAAGTGCATGCCACGTCCAAGCCGGATGCACCCCCGCCACGCGGGTAGATTACGGCCCGCTGCATCGGCGGCACGGCGCGTTGCGACCGGCCTGCCATTCACCGTCACGACGCGATCCACTGCGCAGATTGTGTCTCCCGCAACGCCAGCAACGCGCTTCACGAGTGGCACGTTGCTCGGCAGATAGTGGCGGCGTGCGGCGAGTTGCCGTGCTTGGATTGGCGGCCAGGCAATCGCCATGTCACCGCGTTCGAGCGGCGCGCCGGGCGACACGGCATAGAGGCCGACAGGTGCGCTCGCGCTCGCGTTCCACACCAGCCGGGGCAGCGGCGGGACGGCGATCGTGATGCCAAGGCAAGCGACGCCGATAACGAGCAGCGCCGCGCGTCGCCCCAGCCGCAGGCGGCGTGCGCGGATGCGCTGACGTTCCGCGCGACGAACCTCAAGCCAGGCGAGAAGCGGGAGCGGGCGGTCGCGTATCCGGCGCTCAACCACGGTCGCCCCCGCGCGCGCGGGCTGCCGACCAGGTCTCGATATCGTCGATATGATAGCGCCAGGTTCGGCCATGCAGGCGGCATTTCGGCCCTTTGCCGGTCTGGCGCAGGCGCTTGAGCGTCGAGTAGGCGAGGCCGAGATGAAAAGCCGCCTGCTTGGCGGTGAGGAAGGGACAGGTCTCGCGCGCGGCCTGCGCCCGGTCGGCGGTATCCATGATGAAGCTCCATCTGCGCCCACGCACCCCGCGTCGGCTGATGAGCGCGGATTGGATCGATCCGGTCGTCTTCGGCAGGGTCGCAAATCGACCCCTGCGATTCCGACCCCCCGAATTGGCACCGGCGTTTCGGGCCGGTGGCGATGCCCCGCGTCCTTTCGGGACGCGGGGCGCTTCGCTCAGTCGGCGGGATTCCAGATGATCGCGAAGGCGTCATCGTCGTCCTGGCCGGCGGCGCGGCCGAGGTTGGCGTAGAGCCGGCGCGGACCGAATTCGGGGGCGGCGAGCGACAGCGACACATAGTCCTTGCCGCTCATTTCGCCGCGCCGGACCCACCCGGCCCCGACCTCGACGCCGGCTGCCGACACCCGGTAGTCGGGCTGGGTGTCGCCGGACTTACGGGTGTTGGGAATGATCTCGATGTCGGTGCGGATCGAGAGCGTCTTGAGCTGGCCCTTGAAGCCATTTCCGTCGCGGGTGACATAACCGATGGCTGGCATTGTTCGTCTCCTTAGAAAGTCGCCCCGAACCGTTTCCGGGCGATGGGCGGACCGAAGGGACGGTCAAAGCAGGCCCGCGAACCGACAGGCCGGAGCGAAGCGGAGGACCGGAGCCGAAGGCTTATTTGAAGCGCAGCGAGCGGGAGGAGGCCGCAAGCTCGGGGTCCCGCGCGGCGTGCCGCGTGGGGTGGGCGCGGGCGGGGAAATAAGCCGCGCGGCGATGGTTTCGCGGGACTGCGGCCGTCCCAGGTCATGCGCCCGAGGAGCCGAAAACGGTGCGGGAGATGGCAGTGGCGATCCCGATCATGCCGTCGGTTCACCCACGCGATGGATCGGACAGCGGGTTGCGCGGACATTACCGGAGCCTCATCGGATCGATCCTCCGCCGCACGCAGCGCGACGCTGCCGCGACTGCCGTCAGCATGGCCGATGACGACAGATCGGGGGTTCGGGTCCGGCGTGGAAGGCGATTGCGGCCCGCACCATGTCGGGGATCGTCCTCCATACTTCGGCCGTCTGCGCGGCGTTGTTGCTGATCGCCGCCGCGCCGCCTGACCAGGGGCGTGTCGGCCTTGTGATCGACGGCGATACCTTCCGGCTGGAGAGCGGCGAACGCATCCGCATTGCCGGAATCGACGCCCCGGAGACGCAAGCGGGACAGGCCAGATGTAGAGCGGAGATCGTACTTGGCCGGGCCGCGACCGCGCGTGCCCGAACGCTGCTCGATGGCCGGACTGTCACCGTCATGCGGGTCGGGCGCAGCTACAACCGCACGGTCGCCCAAGTGACGCTGGCCGGTCGCGATGTCGGGTCCGAACTGGCGGCGAGCGGCATCGCACGCTGGTGGCCGCGCTGGCAGCGGAAGCCCGACTGGTGCGCGCGCGCGCTGCGATGAAAATAAGGAACCAGCCGCGCCCCGGCCCGCGCCAGCAGGCCGGGGTGCGGCCGATATTCACGGCATCAGCCGCAACGGCGGCACGGCGAAATCGCCCGCCGCGAAGTGGCCGAGGATCGCTGCGTAGCTGCCGAGACGCTCGACGGTGCAGCGACCGATCAGGAGATAGTCGTCCTCGTCGGCGGCATAGCATTGCACCTCACCCGCGCCGGTGAACACGGCGCGCTCGGCACCCCATTGGCCGCAATAACCGCCCGACCAACGCGCGAAGGGCAGATCATGCTCGACGCACCAGCTTTCGAGGCGCTCGAACCGGCCCCAGGCCACTTCATGCGCCATGAGTTCAAGGGACATGCCCTCGCGGACCATCGCGGGGGTGAAGGGTTCGCCGTCCCATTCGGTGGACAGTCCCTGCTCCTGAATGAGCGCGAAAAAATCGGGCAACAAGGATCGCGGCAAGGTGCCGCCGATGGTGATGCTCGCGGATACACGGTCGGCCATGATGATCTCCTTTGCCGCGCGCCCGCGCCCGAGCAACGGGTGAACAGCGCCCCGCGCTGTTCAGGTCATACCGGGGGTATGACCGACCCGATTGCTGGCGCGGGCGCGCGGCCGAATTTTTTCAGAAATGGAAGGATGCGGGCGGCGGGTTTGCCGCCGCCCGCGAGCAATCAGGCGGCGAGGCGGTCGGCCTCGTCGTCGGAGTCCGGCACGGCCATCACCGCGCCCGGTGCGCCCGGATCTGGCTCCTCGTCGCCCGGGCTGCGCCGCTCGACCGCGCGGGCGGCTTGCGCCTTGGCATGGGCCGCGACCGTGCCGACGCCGCCGCGCGCCGTATAGGCGGTGGGCGGGAACGCCATCCAGCGTGGCACCCAGTTTTCGCGCCGGTCGCGCCCATTGGTGCCGTCAAGTTGGTCGCGCACAATCCGTTTCAGGGTCTTGGTCTTCTCCTGCCGGTTGGCGCTGGCGACGGTTTCGCCCGCCACCTCGGCGACGATCCGCGTGAGCACTTCCCGGTCGCGGACGACCGCGAAAAAGGCGTCGTCGGGCTGCCAGTATCGGGCCATATCGACGCCGATCTCGATACCCACCGCCTCGACAGCGGCGCTGCCCGCAGCCAGCGTTTCGCCGATGACGATGGCGAGCACCTCCATGACGACTGCATAGGGAAGGTCGAGCAGCCGGTGGAAGATGCCGACGACGCCATAGTCGTCGCCCTCCGTTTCGATGCTACCCCCGGTCACGGTCGGCTCCTCGGGCGAGAAACCGAGAACCGCCAGCACTGCGCGGCGGCGTTCGTCGAAATCCGCCTCGGCCTTGCTGTTGTCGAGGCTGTCGCGCACCTCGTCGTTGCGGGTGGATTGCGGCTCGACCTTCACCGTCCACAGGTGAGAGCCGCCGATGGCGTGGGCGACCATCAAGCGCAGCGCGATGGCCGGATGGCCGGTCAATGCAGCGCGGACGGCGGCATGACGATGCAGGTCGATATAGGTCTGCATCGTCGACGTGACCTCGGGTCGCGCCGGTTTCTGACCGGTCCCGTTCTGCGATCCCTCGGCCTTGGCGATGCGGCGGGCTTCCTTGCCGGAAACATAGCCTTCGTGGACAATCACTTCGCCACTCGCGCGCACGTCGAAATAGACGCGCCCGCCCTTGCGCTTGCCCGCTTTCTCATATTCCCATGTCGAGAAATGATCGGACGGCGGGACGATGATCGCGTCGGCCCAGCCCGCCTCGATATAGGCGGCGCGGCGTGCCTCGATTGCGGCATTCTGCGCAGTCCAGAAGGCTTGCGGATCGGCGGCATAACGGTCCTCGCCGAACAGGTCGGCGATCGTCGCAAGGCCGCTCGCCTCGACGTCGAACAGCGCATGTTTGACCGGGATCGACTGCCCGCCGAACAGCCAAGCCTTTAACTGGTGGCCGGTCGGCAGATAGGCATTCTCGTCGCCGGCAAGCGCGAGCCATGATTTTTGCTGGCTCTTCGACGCCATCGTCAGGTGGCGCACGGTCGCCGCGTCGATCCGTTGCTTGCGATAGAGATCGCGGATCGCAGGGAGCAGGTTGCCGAGTGCCAGCACGCGCTTGACGGTGAGGTCGGGCAATCCGAAGGTCGCGGCGATGTCCTCGACCGTGCGGCCCTCGCGGACGAGGCGGGTGAAATTCTCCCACTGCGTCACTTCATCGGGGTCGAGCCGCGCCATATTCTCGATCATCGACGCCTCGATGGCGGCGGCATCGTCGCCCTCGTCGAGGATCGCACAGGGGAGTAATGCCGCATCGGGATCGGCATCGCCCGTCGCGCGCCGTTCCTCGGCGACGATCTTGGCGGCGTGGAAGCGACGGCTTCCGGCGACGATCTCATAGCCATCGGGCGCGCAGTTCGGGCGGACGATGACCGGCTGGATGACGCCACGGCTGCGCACGGTCGGCAGGATATCGGACACGTCCGGAGCCTTTTTGCCGTAGCGCATATTGGCCTTGCTCACGACCAGCTTGTCGAGCGGGATAAAATCGAGTTTCATTGTCGTCACTCCTTGTGAGTGCCGGTCCGTCGCTCTTTCCGGGGTTGGCGGACCGGCTTACAAAGCGGCGTTACGCGCCGCACGTCATCCGCCTCTCCCGTGCTCGGGGTCGGTCGAAAGCTCGGGGACCGGCGCGGACTCGATGCGCCAGATGATTGATTGGGCTTGGCTGATCGAACCGGCGCGGCGCGCGATGTCGGCCCAGACCGACAGGCTGGCGGTGGTCGAAAAGTCGATATCGCGCTCGATGCCGAGGCCAAACGACAGACGAATGCCCGCCAGTTCCGACAGGCTGAAATGCCCGAGTTCGGGACAGCCGAACCCAAGGTCGGCCAATCCGAACAGCGTGTCGCCATCGTCGTAAAGTTCGGTTGCCAGCCATGTCGCCGCACCGAGCGGGTTGAAGAATTTGACGACCGGCGCGGGATCATGATCGCACTCGGCGGAGCGTTCGGCGTTCACGCGCAGCACGGCGCGAAGTTCGGGGGTGAGCAGGATCATGCCCCCTCCTCCGTCGTTCCAGCGATGCTGCGCATCGCCGGAACCTTGGGCCTCGTCGCCCTCCGTTCGGCAGAGTCATCATGGGAAGTGTCGCCTTGGACAGCCTCGGCCTGGGCGGCGGCGTGCCGCGCCAGCAGCCAGTCGGCAGCCTTGCTTGCGGCGCTGGCGGCGCGGAAGATCGCGCGGTTATCCTCGCGCAGCACCTCGAGCCACGATGCCAGATAGTCGGCGTGGCGGACGGTCGGCACGATGCCGAGCGCCGCGCAGAGGAAAGCCGAACCCATTTCGGCGACCAGTTCCTCGCGGGCATAGTCCTTTGACCCGAAGCCGGTGGTCAGGTTGCGCGCGAGCCGCGACGGATGACCGGTGGCATGGGTCAGCTCATGCAGGCAGGTCCGATAATAATTGATCTGCTCGAAAAAGGCCGGTTGCGGCGGCACCTGCACATAATCCTGCGCCGGGACGTAAAAGGCGCGATTGCCGCCGACGCGGAAGTCGATGCCGCTCGCCGCGATGACCTGCTCGGCAACCGGCACGATCTGGCGTTCGGGCAAGGGGGCCGGGTCCGGGTCGAGGCCGGGACGCAGCCCGTCGCACTGGGCGACGTTGAACACGGTGAAGCGTTTGAGGAAGGGAATGGCCTTGGCGTCGCCGCCAGTTTCGACGGCGCGCGCCTTTTCGGCCTCGGGTATGAAGCGGTCAGCGTAAACGACCGTGGTGCCGCGCTCGCCCTTGCGCACGCAGCCGCCCGCCTCAAGCGCCTGTTTGAACGTGAGCCAGCCCTGCGAAGGATAGCCATGTTCGATCACCGCGCCCCACAGGATCAGCACATTGACGCCAGAGTAACGCCGGGCCGTAAGCGCGTTGCGCGGGAGACCGGGGCTGGCCGCGCTGCCGTCGCCATCGGGACGTCCAGGGGCACCGGCTGTCGCCCAAGGCTGAACCCACGGGAAACGACCTGCCTCAAGCTCGGCGATGATCCGGGCGGTGACCTCGTCATAGAGGTTGACGCGGGCCGTTTCGGACTCGCTTCCGGGCTTGGCCGGGGTTGGTCTTCCGGCGCGGGACGCGGCGGGTTTCCGGCCCGTGCCGCGCGCGCGATGGCAAGTTGAAGCACGCATCGTTCACCTCCTGCACCGCCCCAAAACCACCAGGGCCTCCCCGGAAGCGGGGGTGGGCGGCAAGATGCGAACCGGAGAGGCCCGCTTGAGCGGCTCCGGCACCCGAAGGGCCGCAACGTAAGTGAAGGAGCCGGGCACAGCCCGGCTTGCCGGGGCCGCGAGCGGGCCTAGCAGGGAGCGCCGCCCACTCCCGCGCCACCGGGAGAGGCCACCAACAGCGCCGCCGCGCGAGCGGCGACCGCAGCCGTTTCCGGCGGCAAAGCCGCCGCCAACGAAGGGATGGCCCCCCGGCCGGCGCGGGCGGATGAGCGGTGCAGGGTCGGGCTTTGCAAGGCCAGGCGGCACCTGTCGCCGGTGTTGCAAAACCGGGCGCACCGCCTGCCCGAGAGGCCGGAGTGCCTGCGGGGCCGCCTCAGGCGTCGCACCCTGCCGGGCTGCTGTGCGGCCCACAAAGCGGGACTTTGTGGGATCACCCGCGCAGCAGTCCGGCAGTGTGCGTCCTCAGCCCCGCTCCGTCAGGGTCAGCATCGCTGACCCGCGCCAGCCGATCGTCACCGTCAGGCCGAGACCCGCAACGGGGCTCGGCGGCGCGAAGCCCGGCTTCGAGCCGTAGAGCGCGGTCGCGCCGCTTCACCGGCGTGAGGCGCCATCGCTTCGCACACCCGATCGGTCCAGCGATAAGGCGCACCGCGTCCACCCGACCCAAGCGTGGGCTAGGGCTTGCGCCGCATCAAATGACGATATCCGCCGCGCGCCATGGCACCAGCCTCGCGTACCAGCCGCCGGACCCGCGAGCGCAGCGAATCCGACACGTCATTCCAGTCGCGCGCCACCCGCTCGCTGCCGAACAGGATCGCACCGATCTCGCGCTGGCTCGCACCTTGGCCGATCGCATCATGGACACGCAGCATATCGATACCCCGATCGATCCGGACATCGCTGGGAAAGAGCGAGCGGGCGAACCGGCGATGGCGACACAGATCGAGAAATCGGCGGAGCGGCAGCAAGCGGGCCTCCGCCGACGCAAGCCCCCGCAACCTGTAATGCAACAGAACCGCTTCCTGGCCCGCCAGACGGCCCTCCTCGATATCGAGCCGAATATGATGCCAGCCATCGGACAGGACGACATGCTCGCGTCCAACCGCGTCGGTCGCAATCGCGAGCCAGGGGGCGATCCGGTCGATGCAGATACTGTCAGGGTCGGACGGGTCCGCCGACTCGGCGGTAACGGCAATTGCCCCGGGATCGAAATCGGCATGCCAGATGATCCGCGCCTCCGGGGCCTGGAGGTCGGGATGCTCGGCGAAAGTGCAGCCCCCAGGGCATGGCATCGCCGGTGCCGCGCGTCGCCGTGCTGGCCCGCGCATACCAGCTGATATAGCTGGGATCGCGGCGCAGCCATTCCCACATCAGCCCCGCGCGATCGATGCTACGCAATCGATCATAGCTCGATCCGTTGCGCCAGTCGGTAGAAGCATTCTCCCTAGCGGAACCGCTCACCGGTTTGATCCCGGGGGCAGCCTTACACTGCGGGACGAAACCTTCACAATGAACTGGAAGCTCAATCCTTTACGGTGCGCATACCCTGTTCCCGAGGCGCTGGCGCTTTGACGGACAAACCCGCTGTGATATTGCACTTTTATTGCTAGATTCGCCGTGCGTTGGTTTGAGATCCCACCGTTCGGCACGTACCCGCGTGAAAGGACGATCGCCGGGACTGCGGTGGCTTGAGACGCCGCCCGCGATCGCGCTGATGCCCGATGCACCTGCACGCAATGGCAGTGCGGTTCATGCACGTCGTCGAAGATGTCACAAATGCCGACGACCTCGCGGCGGCCATGGCAGCGATCACCGCCGAGCTCGGCTTCCAGTACTTCGCATTGACGCACCATGTCGACATCGTCGCGGCAAGCAGCAGCGCGATCCGGCTGCACAACTATCCGGCACAATGGGCCGACTATTATGACGGCAACGCGCTTGGCGTCACCGACCCGGTCCATCGGGCAAGCCATGTGACAAGCATGGGATTTTGCTGGTCGCGCATGCCCGATATGATCCCACTCACGGCGTGCGACCGCAAGGTGCTGGCGCTTGGTCGCGATCAGGGAATCGGCGAGGGTTTCACAATACCGGCGCATGTCCCAGGCGAAGCGCGCGGCTCCTGTTCGTTCGCCAGCGAAGCGGGCCGGCCGGTGCCCGAGACGATATTGCCGGTGGCGCAACTCGCGGGCAATTTCGCCTTTGAGGCCGCGCGACGCTTGTGGAGCATCCGCGGTCACATGCCGGTCGCACAGCAACGACCGCTGACCGATCGTCAGCGCGATTGTGTGCTTTGGGTTGCCCATGGCAAGGGCGACTGGGAGATCGCCATCATCCTCGGCATCAGCGAAGAGACGGTCGCGCGCCATATCAAGGACGCCTGTGAGCGTTACGGGGTAAGCAAGCGGACATTGCTGGTGATCCGGGCGCTGTTCGACGGAACGCTGACCTTCACCGACCTATTCCGCCACTGATATACCCCTTTTCCGGGATAGCGGCGCAGCCTGCTCCTCGCCGACCCTTGGCCGATCACTCGGTCAGGGAGCCACCGACATGCTGCAAGTCCTCCAGTCTACCGGCAGCCCGGCATCGGACGCCGCGCTCCGCGCGATGTTCGCCGCGCGCAAATCCGTCTTCGTCGATCTGCTCAAATGGGACGTGCCCGTGCTCGACGATGCCTATGAGGTCGACCAGTTCGACAATATCCATGCCACCTACCTTGTCCTCGCGGAAGCGGACGGCACCCATCTCGGATCGGCCCGCCTGCTGCCGACATGCCGCCCACATATTCTCGACAGCCTCTATGCCGAGCTGTGCGAAGCGGTCCCGCCCAAGGGACCGGGCATCTTCGAGATCACGCGCTTCTGCCTCGATCGACGGCTGAACGCAGCCCAGCGGCGCATCGTGCGCGATACGCTGGTAACGGGACTGGTCGAGCATGCGCTCGCAACCGGCATTACCACCTACACCGCGCTGGCCGAAATCGGCTGGTTCCAGCAAATCCTGGCGTTCGGCTGGCGCTGCATGCCGCTCGGTCTGCCACGGATCGTCGGCGGCACGATGCTTGCCGCGCTCCGCATCGACATCACGCCCGAAACGCCAGAATTGCTTGCCGCGGCAGGCATCGCGGCAAAGCCGATGCCGTTCGACGGCCGGCGCGTCGCAGCCTGATAGGGGAACATTTCGATGACGGATATGTTCGACCTCGCCGGCGAGATTGCGCGACGCACCGCTGAACTCTCTGCTCGGGGCTATTGCCACATCCCAAATGCGTTGCCGCCTGCGGCGGTCGGCGCCCTCGACAATGATCTCGCAGCGGATTTCGCCCGGACGCCATTTGGCCAGGGCGGATTCTACGGCGCGACGACCAAGCGATTCGGCCGACTTCTCGTCCGCTCGCCACAGGCTGCGGCGCTGGTCCAGCACCCCCTGATCCTCGGCATCGTCGAGGCGGTGTTGTCGCCGTGGTGCGACCGGATCCAGCTTAACACCACCCAGGCGATCGCCGTGCATCCGGGCGCGCCGGCGCAGTTGCCGCACCGGGATCAGGACATGTGGCGCGGACCGACCGGCGAGATCGAATATCTCGTCAATGTGATGTGGCCGCTGACGTCCTTTACGCGAGAAAATGGTGCCACGCTCGTCTGGCCGTGCAGCCACGGGCCGCAGGCGCTCAACCCGGAACCCGTCGAGGCGCCAGTGGCGGCCGAAATGGAGCCTGGCGGCGCGCTGATCTTTCTCGGGTCGGCGCTGCACGGGGCGGGTGCCAACACCAGCATGGCCGTTCGGCGCGGTCTGGTCATCGGCTATTCGCTCGGGTGGCTCAAACCTTACGAGAATCAGTGGCTCGCTTATCCACCAGAGGTGGCGCGGCATTTTCCGCCAGAACTGGCCGCGCTCGTCGGTTACCGTCAGCACCGCCCCAATCTCGGCAATTATGAGGGCCAGTGTCCTTCGGTCCTGCTCGGCGACGACAGCGATCGTCCGCTGGGCGCAATCGATGCGCTGCGCCCCGATCAACAAGCGATGATCGACGCCTATCTCCAAGAGCAGCGAGCTGCGCCATGAATTCGGGCGCGACCGCGGAACGGGTTCATGAGGCGTTGAAGGCCCGCATCATGGGCCGCGAATTCCGGCCAGGCGACCGGCTCGACCCGGCGGTCCTGGCGGTTCCGCTGGCATCGAGCGTGACGCCGGTCCGCGACGCCCTCCACCTGCTCACCGGCGAGGACCTGGTCGAGACGCGCACGGGCGACGGATTCCATGTGCCGGCGCTCGACGAGCCGGCGTTGAAAGACTTGTACGACTGGTCCGCCGAACTGATCGCGCTCGCGATTAATGCCTGGCCGCGTCCACACGCTGCAATCGTCCTTCCCCCGCGTGCGCAGGACGGGCACCCGATCGCCGATCGCGTCGCAGAGGCGTTCCTCGCAATTGCCCGGCGCTCGCCGAATGGCGAGCACGCGCGTGCAGTCGATCGTCTCAATGCAAGGCTCCATGCCGTCCGCACGGTTGAAGCCCACGTGCTCGACAATGTGGACGCGGAACTGGCTGCCATGACGGCAGCAGCAGAGGCTGGGGAGCGCAACCTGCTCCGCCGTCTCAACACGGCTTACCACCGTCGACGGCGTCGCGCGGCGGCGGCCATTGTCCGCGCCGTGTACCGGGCCGACTAACGGTCACGATTCCGCTGATCGCCAAACAATCTCGATATAGAATCCGTATAAAGTTCGGATAGCCGGGCGCGCTTCATACACTCCCTGGGCTGCAACTCGCAGCCTGAGAGAAGGAGTGTATCATGGAACGCGAAGACGAAGTCATCGACCTGGGTACCGCGAGCGCCGAGACCAAGGGCCCCGGCGGTCCGGTCGACGATCTGGCGCTCGGAATCTTCCAGACCGGTCTTTCCGACGACTGAAGCGACGGCGCGCAGCCTCGGCTGCGCGCCGTTTCGCTGTTCGCGAAAATGACAGGCTATGCTCTGCGCAAGGGACTGACATTCTGCCGTGTCGACGGCCGTTTCGTGTTCCTCGACTTGCCCCGCGATCGATACTTCTGCCTGAGTCCAATAGCGGACCAGGCATTTCTCGATGTGATTGCCGGAGAGTCGCCCGCGTGGGTCGCGGCGGCGTTGCGGGATGGCCTGCTCCGCGAGGCTGCCGACGACACGCGCCCTGTTGCGTGTATCCCGCCAGCCCCGCCGCGCGGGTCGCTGCACGACAACAACCAGATCGTCAGCCGGACGAGCGTGCTCGGGGCACTCACCCGACGCGCGGCAAGCCGGGTCTGGCTTCGCGCACGCCCGCTCAAGGCGGTGCTGGATCGGGTGCAGGAGCGAAAATCGTCGAGAGCGGACGTGGAATTGTCTGTGGCTCAGATCTCGCGGCTCGCTGCGGCCTATCGTCGCGCCGGAATGCTCGTATCCGCGCATGACCAATGCCTCGCGACTTCGCTCGCGGTCGCCTGGCAGCTCGCCAGCCTCGGGGCAACGCCCCACCTCATCCTGGGTGTGAAGCTGCATCCTTTCCAGGCGCATTGCTGGGTTCAGATGGGCGATGTGGTCGTGAACGACCAGCTCGATGCCGTGCGCCTGTTCACACCGGTCCTGGTCGTGTGATGGCGGGGCAATATCTCGCCGTCCTCGGTGCCGACTCGCCCGATGGAGCCGTCGCGGCAAACCGTGTTCGCGCGCTCTGCAACCGTCGCGCCGACCTGCACATTGTCGTCGATCAGCCCGACTTGCTGCTGATCGCGACGAACGATCTGCCGACGCTCCCGGTCGGACGCGACGAGGGGGCGGTTCTCGGTCAGCTTTACTCAAGAAGCACCGGCGCGCTGGTGAAAAGTCTCGATGGCGGTTGGAAGCACGCGATCCCCGTGTCGAATGGCAGCACACTGACCCAAGAGTTCTGGGGAAGCTACGTCGCATTCGTGCGCGGCGCCCGCTCGCGGCAATGGTCGGTGGTGCGCGCGCCGTTCGGTGCGTTGTCTTGTCTGATGACGCGCCTCGGCACCGCCCTGCTGGTCGCCTCCGACTTGGGGTTGCTCGCGGAGGCAGGCTGGACGCCGCAAGGCGTAGCCTGGGATCAGGTCGCGTCGCATCTCGCCATGCGCGACCTGCGCCGCGCTGCGACCTGCCTCATCGGCGTTGAGGAATTACTGGGCGGCGATCGCATGACTCTGGCAGATGGCAAGGTGGCGATCGACCGGATCTGGACGCCCTGGAAGCAGGCCGAGCGCTGCGGATCGGTGGCCAGTCGCGCCCTCGCCGTGGAGGCCGTCCGACAGGCTGTTCTGAATGCCGTCCGCTCGACCGTTTCGCGCGCTACCCGTCCGCTGCTCCTGCTGTCCGGCGGACTCGATTCTTCGATCGTTGCGGCCTCGCTCTCGGCGCTCGAGCGTCCGTTCAGCTGTCTGAACCTGGCAAGCGCGGGTGCGATCGGCGACGAGCGCGACTATGCGAGGCTCGTCGCCGACGCGCTGGGCGTGGAGCTCTTCGTGGCGCAGTGGGACGTGCGCGACGTCGATGTCACACGCTCGGCTGCCGCAGACATGCCCAATCCGTCTGCGCGCAGTTTTATGCAGGCGTCCGATCATTTGACGAATGCCGCCGCTGCCCGAGCGGGTGCCGACCTGGTGGTCGACGGCGGCGGCGGCGACAATGTCTTTTGCGCGCTGCAATCGGTCGCACCCGTCGCCGACGCGATGCTGCACGGCGAGCCCTTCCGCAGGACGCTGGCTGTGGCGGGCACGATGGCAGGGCTGGCGCAGGCAAGCGTGTCCAACGTGCTGCTGCGCGCTGTCCGTCGTGCCTATCTCCGCTCGGCGGCCTATCGCTGGTCCCCGGAATTGCGCTTTCTGAGCCGGGCAGCGCAATTCGGCGGGAGCGTGGCGGTCGCGCACCCTTGGCTCGAGCCCCCGCGCGGCAGCACCCCCGGCACGGCGGCGCATATTGCGATGGTCGTTGCGGCGCAGAGCTGGGCGGAGGTGGGTGAACCCCGAGCGCTGGCCAGCGCTTCCCCGCTCGTTGCCCAGCCGGTGGTCGAGGCTTGCCTTCGCGTGCCCAGCTGGTGGTGGTTCGCCGAAGGCAGGAATCGCGCCATCGCACGCGAGGCATTCGAAGGGATGCTGCCCGACGAAACGCTGAAGCGGTCGTCAAAGGGGTCGCCGGACAGCTTTGTCGCCGAACTGTTCGAACTGAACCGGCCTATGCTTCGCGCGATGCTGCTGGACGGCAGGCTGCGCGCGGAAGGCATTCTCGATGCACAGGCCGTCGAGCAGGTGCTGGCCGATCCGCGCCCGGCTGTCGGTGCGGATTATCGCCGCATCATGCGACTGGCCGATGTGGAGGCCTGGGCGGCGAACTGGACAGCACCTATTGCTTGACGCGCGCCCGATCGCGGCGATCACGCATTGCCTGCCAGCGTGCGAATTCTTCGCGCCTTTCTGGATCGGGGTCGATGCTGCCGGCGAGCCAGAAGCCGAACCAGTCGAGGTTGCGCGCGTAGATGGCAAGACGGTGCGCGGGCTGCCATTTGATATGATGCTCGCCCGGAAAGAGGTACATGTCGACCGGCTTGCCATGCTCGCGCAGCGCGGTGAACGCCTCCAGGCTCGTTAGATATTCATCGTCCGCCAACTGCATGAGCAAAGGCGTATCAATCGCCGCCGCATTCTGGGCGATCGAGGCCGGTGCCCAGAAGGATCGATCCGACGCCGTGGCCGGCGGGTAGCCGAGCGCGCGCATACGATCGGCATAAGCTGGACCGACGACCGTCATCACGGTCCAGGGTTCGATGCAGCATGAGCTCATCGCCGCCGCTGCGAACCGGTCGGTGTTGATGAGCGCGAACGCGACCGTGCTCGCGCCGTCGCTAAGGCCGGTGATGCCGATCCGCGCGGGATCGGCGATCCCCAGATCGATCACACGCTGCACGCCGTTCGTGACGGCCGACAACAGGCTGCGGCGCTCGCTCCAGCCGCGGGCGTTGGCAGCGTTGATATCCTCATAGGTCTTGAGGGCCGGATTGGCTGCCGCGAAGAAGGGGGGGCGCTCGATGCTGAGCACGGCAAAGCCGCGCGCGGCAAAGGCATGGATCGGATATTCGTCACCGGTCGCACCGCGCAGGAACCCGTTGCTGAAATATTGCGTCACGATCAGCGGGAGGCGGGTGCCCGGGCGGTAATCTGGCGGAAGCACGAGGTCGCCGCGCGCTTCGAGGCCAAGGTCGTTCTTCCAGAACAGTCGGACCACGCGGCCGAGGCGAAGTCGCGAGAATTCCGGGTTCGGATCGTAAAGGAGGCGCGATTGCCCGGTGCGGGGATCGAGGATGACGAGGCGCCGGGGCACCGTCGCTGCCTCGCGCGTGCAGATCAGTTGTACGGCGAAGAGCAAGCAGCCGTCGAGGATATCCGTCGTGGCGAAAACGCGCTTTGGCGGTCCGGCACCCGGCGTCCAGCGATAAAGCGCCATCTCGCCGCGTGCCCAGCCTTCGCGCTGAAGGAACAACAGCGGCCCGCCGCCGGGACGCCACCACATCCCGACGATCTTGCCCGAACACGCTCTCGGCGGGCAGGTGACGGTCGCACCGGAGGCGGCGGTTGCCCGCAGGACGAGCGGCGCGAGCGGCGAGGACGATTGCCGTTCGGTCCAGGCGCGCCGCCCGTCCGTTGCGTCCGCCCGCGGATCGGGCGGGACGCCCGGCACACCCTCGGCACTGATGCGCTCCCGCTCGCTCGCGCTGGCCGGGGACAGTTCGCGATCCGCCAACCCGATCTTGAAATACTCAAGCGGCGTCGATGCGCTGGGCTGCGGGGTGCTTCCCATGCTCGGTACGAAACGTTCGTCGTAGTGGAAGCCGCGACGCGCTTCGCTATCCGCCGCCGAACGCTCGGCAAGCGTTCCGGGGCGGCTTGCGAAGACCAGCCCGGTGCCATCTGGAAGCCAGGCGAACCGCTCGACATCGACCGCCGAGCGGGTGAGCGGATGGCCCGGTCGGCCCGCCAAAGCCACAAGCCAAAGCTGCGTCGTTCCTCGATCTCGCCGCAGATAGGCGATCCAGCGGCCATCGGGCGACCATAAAGGCGTCACGACCTGTGGGAAGCCGGTCCGGGCGAAGAGACCGCGATAGACGCCAACGGACAGGATCGGGTCGCCGCCTTCATCGAGGAGCCTCGGCGCTGCGGCGGGCTTGATGTCGATCACTGCGAGGCCGCGACAGTAGCGGTTGGTGTCGGGGTCCGCCCGGCTGATGACAAAAGCGGCGCGCGTTCCATCGGGCGATAGACCGAGTGGACTTGGCCATCCGAGGATCGATCCGTCGGGCAACCCGATGTCGCGCAGTCGCACGAGATCCTCGGGCGCGACAAGCCGCTGCGGCTGATCGACAGCTTGCTGGCGCGGCAACAAGTCGCATCGCGCCTCGGCTATTAGCGGCAGCAGGAGCGCAGCGGCAGTGGTCAGCACACGTCGCCGATGTCCGGGTACGGCCACTACCATTTCTTCGACAGCCCGACGGCGATGAAGCGTCCGACCGGCGAATAGTTGGTCGAGTCGTAGGGCGTATCGTAATAGACCGACGTCGCGATCGTCGTCGGCGACTCATCAAAGACATTCTGGACGGACAGCGACAATTCGAGCCCGGCCAGCGGCCCCGCAGCGTTGGCGAACCGGTACCGCCCCGAGATGTCGACAGTGGACATTCCGCCGATGCGGACTGCGGTCGCCGGGCGCGTGTCGCGGACCTCGCCGATATGGCTGACCGTCGCCGCAATGCCCAGCGGTCCGTTATCCCAGCGGACCATTCCGCGCGCGCGCCAGTGCGGCGGATTGAAAAGCCTGCCGGCCAGGGGTTGAACCGGCTGGGCGGGCGCGAGCTGTTGCTCGCTTTCGAGATAACTCGCGTTGAGGCTCATCTCGATCGAGCCGCGCGCAACCGCCATCCGATAACGCAGCAGCGCATCGACGCCGTGGATCGACTGTCGCCCCGCATTGATGTTCGCGCTGTCGACGATCGCAACGACCCGCGCCGGATCATAGGGTGAGCCCGTGGCGTTGATGAACTGGTCGGCACCGGCGATGAGCGCAGCCTGCTGGCCCGGCGTGGGGTTGAGGGTGATCTGGTCGCGATAAATGGGGTTGGACAAGGCCTGCGAGAGCAGCAGGATCGGATTGACGATGCGATCCACATAACGCGTCGAGAAATAGCTCAGCTCAAGCGTCGCGCCCGCAAGCGAAGGCGGATGGAGTGCGATCGTCGCTGACCAGCTCCTCGCCTTCTCTGGCTTGAGCGCCGGATTGCCCCCCGCCCGTAGCAGCGCGGATGAACCGGACGGATAGCCAATGCCGCCGAAGCTCGTGACCGGATAGAGCAGCGCTTGCCCGACCTGATATTGCTGGATGAAGCTGGGTGCGCGGAACGACCGGCCCCATGTCGCCTTCAGGTCGACGCTGTCCGATGGCGAATAGACGATCCCCAGCTTCGGAGTGACGACCTCGGCCACGCCACGATAGCGCTCATAACGGATCGCACCGCTCAGGTTGAGGTGCCGGATCAGCGGGATCTGCTGATCCGGCGAAATGATTGGCAGGCTCAATTCGCCATAGGCGTAGAAGATGTCCTGCGAGGCATCGATATTCTGGATCGCGCCCGCGCCGCGGAACAGCGCGAAATCGTTGAACCGCACACCCGCCCCAAGCGCGAGTTTTGCCGGTCCGCCCGGAAGCGCGATCAGAGGTCCGTCGGCGGAGAGTTCGCCGGTGGTCGAGCGATTGTCGTAGCGACCGCCAGCGCTACTGGCAAAGGCACCGTTGACAAACGTGTCTCCCCGAAAGGCCGTGCTACTTTCACCAAAGCTGCCGGTGAGGTTCACCCGCCAAGTGTCCAATGCCCAGCGCAGGCTCGCCGCGAGCGCATAGGATTCGGCCTCGAAGCTTTGCGTCGTTCGGCTGGCTGCGAGGTTGCCCGCAAAATTGAGCGGATATGTCGTCGCACTGGTGCGGTGATTATAGAGCGCGTCGGCCTCGATTGAGAGGGCGTCCGTCAGTCGTTGATGACCGCTGGCGGTAACGGCATGGCGCGTGCTCGCGGGGAGCAGCGTGATGCCGGGACGCGAGGCGGCATAATCGCGGTCGGCCGCGCTGATCGCGGTGTTGTCGGCATATTCATAGGTGATGAAGGCGCTGCCGCTGTCCCAGCGACCGCCCGCGATCGCGCCATATTGCTGCTGGAAATTGCCGCCCTCGGTCGAGCCGCCGATGCGCGCGCGTGTCTCGATCCCGTCGAAATCGCGCTTGAGGACGACGTTGACCACCCCGCCAACGGCATCAGAGCCATAGAGCGCCGAAGCGCCGTCGGCGACGATTTCGATGCGGTCGACCGCCGCCAGGGGAATCGCCGAGACATCGACGCCTTGCCGCGCAGAATCATAAGGGAGGCGGCGGCCGTTAAGGATCGTCAGCGTTGCGTCGCTGCCAAGTCCGCGCAGGTTGAACGACGATCCCCCGCCGACATTTCCGCCGGTGCTGGAAGGGACATTGAAGCCCACGCCCGGATTTTGCCCGCCGCCATAACTTTGCGGCACGCTGCGTGCGACCTCGCCAAGGTCCGACTGGCCGGCATCGCGTATTGCTTGCTGGTCCAGCCGGACGACCGGAGACGCCACCGGCGCTCCGCGAATACGGCTGCCGGTCACAACGACTTCAGACTGGTCTGACTGTTGCGCAGTCTCCCGCGAAGCCGAATCCCGCTCGATGATCAGACCCGTAGCGATAACGCGGTAACGCAGGCCCGAGCCGGCAAGCAGGGCGTTCAGCGCCTCTTCGGCAGTGTGATCCCCGTCCAGGGCTGGCGCGTCCTTGCCGCTGACCAGCATGGAAGGCGCGATGATGCTGCGACCGGATGCAATGGCAACTGCGCGCAGCGATTCGGCCAACGACTGTGCCGGAAGGCGGTAGGTCTGTCGCCCGGAGGCTTGCGCTGATGCCGGGGCCGAACCCAGGATCAAGGCGGCCGTGCATGTCGAAATCGAAGTCGCGAACGCTGCGTTGCGCAATATTGCCATCGTCAATTGCCCCTGCGCGACGCCGACGTGGCATCGCTTGGGGGCTTCGACACCAGGGGCGTCGCCTACCCTGGGATTTTCTTTCGGCTATCGACGCCGAGACAGGATGAGGGGGCCGCGATCGGTGAGCGCGACGTCGAGATTGAAGGTTGCCGCCAGCATTTGGGCAAGCTCGCGGGGCTTTGTCGCGGCGAAGGTGCCGGTGAACCGCAACGCGCCCAACTTGGGGTCCGCCAGCCGGATCTGTTGGTCATTGTAGCGGTTCGTGGCTGCCACCACCTGCGCGAGCGGTGCGTCCTCGAAGGACAGCATGCCCGAGGTCCACCGCATGTCCGATTCCCGAAGCGGCACCGGCGATCCAGCCGGGGTTTGCGGCTCGAGTGCAAGCTGCTGGCCAGGACGCAGCAATCGACCCTTGCCGACCGTTTCGCCTGTCCAAGTCACGGCTGTGCGGACCTCGACCGATCCGCGCAGGAGCGACACGGTCATCCGCCGTGCCTGCTGTTCGACATCGAACACGGTTCCGTGCGCAATGATCAAGCCGCCATCCGACTGGACAACGAACGGCCGCGCCGTGTCATGCGCTACATCGAAACGAGCACGCCCCCGACGGAGCAACAATCTACGTTCGCCATCCGTATAGGCCACCAGGAGCAGGCTGTCGGTGTCGAGCGTCACGCGCGAGCCATCGGAAAGCGTGGTGGTGCGGATCTCACCGAGCCGGCTGGCGATCTCGGTCGGCTCGACTGCCCTCGACCAAGGCCCATCGAGCCGCGACATGCCGATGCCTGCAAAGATGACAAGGAGGACAGCCGCCGCCGCTGCGAAGGCCAATGTCGGGCGGCGCCGATCCACAGCCCGGGCAGTTTGGCGCCGCGCCGGTTCAGCGGCAGGCGTCTGCGCCGCCAGGGCCATGTTCTCCCAGTTTGCGAGAACCTCGTCATAGATGTCGGCATGTCGGGGATCGGCGGCGTACCAGGCCTCGAAATCCTCATGATGGTCCGCGCTGTCAGGCGCGCGCAAACGCGCCAGCCAGGTGACAGCGGTCGCCCGGATGGTATCGTCCAGGCTGGGTGCCTCCCCGGCCTCGGATGTCAACGCGACCTCAGCACGTGGTCGAGACGCGCGATTGCCTTCGTCATGTGCCATTCGACGCCTTTTACGCTCAATCCCATCCGCTTGGCGATATCGCTATAGCTGACGCCATCGACGCGGTGGGCCAGGAATATCTCGCGGGTCTTCGGATTAAGCCGCATCAGGGCGCCTTGGAGCCGGTTGAGTAGATCACGCGCCTCCAGCGCCGCGATCATGTCTGGCCCGGCGAGCGATTCCTCATCCGCAGGGACGTGCTGGGCGAGCGATCGCTGCAAGGCGGTCCTCGCGCGACTGCGAAGCAGGTTCGTCGCGATACGGTTGAGATAGGCTTCGGGTTGCTCGATCGTCCGGTCCTTCGTCGCCGACGCATCGACGAGGCGGGCGAAGCTCTCCTGCACCAGATCTCCTACATCCTGCCGGTCCGCCCGCTGCGCGAAGTAGCGATGCAGCCGCGGCGCCTGAGTCTGGTACAAGTCGTTCAGCGCCAGGACCGATCCGGCCGCGACCCGATTATCGGGCGGCAATGGATCGCCCTCGGCCAGGCGAGGCGAGGTCAATGCGTTCAGAACATCGGGGATCAGGCGCATCGCGATACCCGATCCCGAAGGTATGGCGGACCACTCGCCCGAAAAAATCTGATCAGTCCAATATCCATCGCCGACTCGCCCGTTTCGAGGCGACGCCGGCGGAAGCCGGGTGTTGAGAAGCACGCTTGAGTCGTGCGCCGACGCCTTTGGCCGCAAGCGGCTTGGACATGCGCGTCGGCCACCCGGCCGCGTCGATGGCGGGTCATTCTTCCCAAGCGAGGTTCTCAAGCCTCGGCGCCGCCCTCGCGGCACCCGAGCAGACTAACAGCCTGACTCGAAGAAGCAACTCCGGCAGGGTCGGTTGAACGCGCGCCAAATGCCCGCCTTGGTAGATCCTATCACCTTTGCTTGGATGGCTTGGGTTGCTGCTCGCGAACCCGCGAACCACATTCGAAGACTCCGTCGAGTTTGTTGGCACTAGTCGCCGATTGCCCCGCTTCGCCCAGGATGCTACGGGCCGGTATATGGGGCGCATCCTGTCAGCCTTGCTCATTCTCGTCCTGGCGCTTTCGCACGGGCCGATGGGCGCGGCCGTGCCTCATCTTGACGGTTCGACGCATGAGCATGTTCGTACGGTGGATGCCGACCACCACGATCATCACAATGACGATCCTGCGGCTGTTGACGCGCAATCTGCTCAGACTGATGCAGCCCCCGACCGGTCGAACGATCTGGACAAGGCAACGCAGGGATTGGGCCATCATACCCACGTCGCCGCTGATGGTGTCCCGGGCAGCTCAATAAGCCTGCTTGCGAGCGCCAGCGACAAAGTCCGGCGGCAGCCCCTCGATGACGCCCGTTTGCGCTCGACAACGCTGGAACCACTCCCCGAACCACCGTCAGCCTGACCCTAGCCGTCCCGCGGCCTGCGTTCGCGCGCGCCGCTGACCGATAGGATCAGGAGATTTCAGATGCATTCCCCGTTCAGGGCCGCGCTTGTCGTGGCTGTCTGTCTGCCATCGGCAGCGCTGGCTCAGGCACAGCCGCTGACGCTCGACGACGCAATCCGGCGCACGCTTGCCGCCGCACCGCAAACCGCCTCCACCGCCGCCCGGATCGAGGCGCAGACCGCCGCGCGCACCGCCGCCGGACTGGGTCCGCAACCGACAATCGAAGTCACGACTGAAAACTTCGGCATTCCGAGCGGCGACCTCTATGATCAGTTTCAGGTCACTGCCACCTACAGCCAGCGCATCGAACGCGGCGGCAAGCGCGAAGCGCGCGTTGCCGTCGTCGATCGCGATATGGACGTGACGCGCGCTGAGGCGATCGTCGTTCGGCTAGACGTCATTGCACAGGTCCAGCGTCTTTATGTCGAGGTACAGGCGACCGAGGCGCAGATCGGTATCGCCAGGCAGCGGCTGACGATGGCCCGGATGGTCGAGGCCGAAGTGAAGCGCCGCGTCGCTTCAGCCAAAGACCCGCTGTTCGCTGGAATGCGCGCGACCACCGGCGTGTCCGAAGCCAGCGTCGATGTGGAACTTGCGATTCACGCCCGCGACGCCGCGCTCAAGCGACTGGCGGCAATGTGGGGCGGTGCATCCGCTGGTCTATCGGTCCCGACCAGCGACTTTCTGTCGTTCAAGCACGAGCCCGTCGGCGCGGCGGGGGCAGCCCCGGCGGACCTTGCCGTTTTTGTGGCGCGCGGTGCGCGTGCTGATGCAGCGATCAACCTTCAGATCGCGAATGCCAAGCGCGATCCCACAATCTCTGCGGGGCCGCGCTTCATTGGCAGCGGTGATGTCGCACTGGTCGCTGGCATCTCATTGCCGCTGGGAGGACGTCGCATCTCGGACGCGCGATTGGCCGAAGCCCAGGCGGAACGGCGGCGGGTCGAGGCCGATCTGGCGGTTGAGCGCTTCACCCGCGAACGGGCGATCGCGCTGGCCGTCGAGAAGGTCGAGGAAACCGCGCATGAGGCGGAGGCGATCCGCGATCAGGTCATTCCGAACGCCGACCTCACTCTCATGGAGGTCCGCGTCGGCTATAATCGCGGATTCTTCAGCTATGTCGATGTGTCGGCGGCGCAAACGACGCTCGCCAATGCCCGCGCCCGGATGGTCGATGCCGTGCGCCGTCACCATGAGGCCAGGGTCGAACTCGATCGACTGACCGGCCGCTTCACCGAACTCGCCAAGGGGGATTTCTGATGGCCCGCATCCACGCCGCGCTCGCCGCAGCGCTTATCCTGCCGTTGCCGCTGATCGCGTGTGGCGGCGAATCTGCAACCGAGAACACGGCGTCCGAAGCGGAGGGCGCACCCGCCGCCGATTATGAACGCGGGCCGCATAATGGCCGCATGCTGCGCGACGGGAATTTCGCGGTCGAGATGACGATTTTCGAGGATGGCGTGCCGCCCGAATTTCGCATCTATGCCTATCGCGACGACAAGCCGGTCGCACCGGGCGAAGTACAGCTATCGGTCGCGCTGGGAAGGCTGGACGGCGAGGTCAACCGCTTCGCCTTCAAACCGGAGGCGGATTATCTGCGCGGTGATGGCCGGGTGGTCGAGCCGCACAGCTTCGACGTGACTGTCGTCGCGCGCGAAGGCGGGCGCACCCACCGGTGGAAATATGATTCGTTCGAAGGCCGCGTGTCGATGCCCGCCGCCGCCGCCCGTGCGGCGGGCCTTGCATTTGAAAATGCCGGACCCGCAGAGATTGGCGAGGCGCTCGAATTGATCGGACGGGTCGAGCTCGACCCTTCGGCCACGGCGGAGGTTGGAGCCAAATTCCCTGGCCGCGTCGTCTCGGCATCGTTGAACGTGGGCGATCGCGTGCGGCGCGGGCAAGTGCTGGCGCGGGTCGAGAGCAATGAAAGCATGCAGATCTATTCGGTGACCGCGCCGATCAGCGGCGTCATCACCGAACGGCGCACCAACCCCGGCGATGTCGCGGGAAGCGATCCGATCTATGTGATCGCCGACCCATCCCGGACGACCGCCGCCTTCCCGGTGTTTCCGCGCGACATGGAGCGGGTCCGCGCTGGCGCGCCCGTTCAACTCAGTCTGCTTGAGGGCAATCGCACGATCGGCTCGACCATCCGCGATTTTCGCCCGGTGGCCGATCCCATGACGGGTGCGCTCGTTGCCCGCGCCCCGCTCGCCAACCGGGACGGGTTCTGGAGACCGGGCATGAGCGTCAAGGGCGTGCTGACCGTCGACCAGCGTCAGGTGCCGCTGGCGGTCAAGACCGAGGGGTTGCAGGCATTCCGCGATTTCACCGTCGTGTTCGCCAAAGTCGGTGACACCTATGAGGTGCGGATGCTGGAATTGGGGACGCGCGGCCCGGTGTGGACCGAGGTCAAGTCCGGCATCAAGCCCGGCCAGAGCTACGTCACCAAGGGCAGCTACGTCATCAAGGCGGATATCGAAAAATCCGGCGCCAGCCACGATCACTGAGGAACACGGCCATGCTTGAACGCATCATAAGGCTGTCGATCCGACAGCGCTGGGCCGTTCTGATCGCAGCGTTGCTGCTGATCGGTATCGGCATCTACTCGTTTGGACGGCTCAAGATCGACGCCGTTCCCGACATTACCAACGTCCAGGTGCAGGTGAACACGCCCGCACCGGGATTTTCGCCGATGGAGGCGGAACAGCGCATCACCTATCCGGTGGAAACGGCGCTGGCCGGTCTGCCCGATCTGGAGTTCACCCGATCGGTTTCGCGCGCGGGTCTCAGCCAGGTGACGGTCGTCTTCAAGGACGGCACCGACATCTATTTCGCACGGCAGCTGGTCAATGAACGGCTGCAAGGCGCACGCGACGCGCTACCGCCGACCGTCGAGCCGGCAATGGGTCCGATCGCGACGGGTCTCGGCGAAATCTTCATGTACACGCTGGAGGCAAAGCCGGGCGCGATCAAGGCGGACGGTTCGCGCTATACGGCGCAGGATCTGCGCACGCTGCACGACTGGGTGGTACGACCGCAATTGCGCAACGTGCCGGGTGTGACCGAGGTCAACTCGATCGGCGGCTATCGCAAGCAGTTCGTGATCGCTCCGATTCCGGCGCGGCTGTCGGCCTATGGGCTGAGCGTCACCGATCTGACCGAGGCGCTGGAGAAGAACAACGCCAATGTCGGAGCGGGCTATCTCGAACGATCGGGCGCACAATATGTCATCCGCGTGCCGGGGCAGGCGACCGATCGGGCCGACCTGTCAGGGATCATCGTGGCGACCCGCAACGGCACGCCGGTGCGGGTCGCCGACGTCGCGGATGTCTCGATCGGATCGGAAATCCGGCAGGGCGCGGCGACCAAGGACGGGCGCGAAGTGGTGCTCGGCACCATTTTCATGCTCGTTGGCGAGAATGCGCGCGAGGTCAGCGTCGCGGTTGCGGAGCGGCTGGAAACTGTCAACAAATCGCTTCCCGCCGGGGTGGTCGCGGTCACCATGTATGACCGATCGAAGCTGGTCGAGGCGACAATCGGCACGGTCGAAAAGAACCTGGCCGAAGGCGCACTGCTCGTCATCGTCGTGCTGTTCCTGCTGCTCGGCAATATCCGCGCCGCGCTGATTACGGCGGCGGTGATTCCGGTCACCTTCATGATGACGATCACCGGCATGGTTGGGGGGGACATTTCGGGCAATCTGATGAGCCTGGGGGCGCTCGATTTTGGCCTGATCGTCGATGGTGCCGTCATCATCGTCGAGAACTGCCTGCGCCGGTTCGGCGAGGCACAGCATCGGCTCGATCGGCTGCTGACGAAGGAGGAGCGGTTCGACATCGCGGCCTCTGCTTCCACCGAGGTGGTGCGGCCCAGCCTGTTCGGCATCGCGATCATCACGATCGTCTATCTGCCGATATTCGCGCTGACCGGGGTGGAGGGGAAGACGTTCCATCCGATGGCGATCACGGTGGTGCTGGCGCTGACGGCGGCGGCGATCCTCTCGCTAACCTTCGTGCCCGCAGCCGTAGCAACTTTCGTAAGCGGCAAGGTCAGCGAAAAGGAGAGCGCAGCGATCCGGGCGGCCAAACGCTGGTATGCGCCCTTGATCGACTGGGCGCTGAAGGCGCGCATCGCTGTGCTGGTCGGCGCGGTCGGGCTGGTTGCCCTGAGCGGCGTCGCGGCGACACGGCTGGGATCCGAGTTCATCCCGAACCTGGACGAAGGCGATATCGCACTGCACGCGCTGCGTATCCCCGGCACCAGCCTCAGCCAGGCTGTGCAGATGCAATCTGCACTGGAGAACAGGATCAAGCGCTTCCCGGAAGTGCAGGATGTGTTTGCTAAGATCGGCACCGCCGATGTCGCGACCGATCCGGTGCCACCTTCGGTCGCCGACACATTCATCATCATGAAGCCCCGCGACCAATGGCCCGATCCACGCAAGACGAAGGCGCAACTGGTCGATGAAATGAACGCGGGCATTCAACGCGACGTGCCGGGTTCGCGCTATGAGTTCATCCAGCCGATCCAGATGCGCTTCAACGAATTGATTGCGGGCGTGCGGTCCGACGTCGCGATCAAGATCGTCGGCGACGATCTCGACGAACTGGCGGCTGCCGCAGAGCGGGTCGTTGGTATCGTCACAGCGATTGACGGCGCACAGGATGTTCAGGCCGAGCAGGTCACCGGCCTGCCGTTTCTGGAGATCATTCCCGATCGCCAGCGGTTGAGCCAGCTGGGGCTCAACATCGCCGATGTCCAGTCGGTCGTGTCCGCCGCCACCGCAGGCACCGAGGCGGGGCAAATCTTCGAGGGCGACCGGCGCTTCGACATCGTCGTTCGCTTGCCCGAGGCGATGCGGCAGGATCGCTCCATCATCGACCGGCTGCCGATCCCGCTGCCGGGCGGCGGCGAAGGGCTGCGCGACAGCGTGCCGCTGTCCGAAGTGGCGACGATCCGCGAGACAACGGGTCCGAACCAGATCAGTCGCGAGGATGGCAAGCGGCGTGCGGTGGTCACCGTCAACGTGCGCGGTCGCGACCTCGGCTCGTTCATTGCCGAGGTCCAGGAAAAGGTCGCGGCCCAGGCCGAACTGCCGGAGGGCTATTGGGTCGATTATGGTGGCACGTTCGAGCAGCTTCAATCCGCGTCGGCACGGCTCCAGATCGTCGTACCCCTGACGTTGCTGCTGATCCTCGGCCTGCTGTTCCTGCTGTTCGGCTCCCTCAAGGATGCGGGCATCGTGTTCTCCGGCGTGCCGCTGGCGTTGACCGGAGGCGTGCTCGCGTTGCTGTTGCGGGATATCCCGTTTTCGATCTCGGCGGGCGTGGGCTTCATCGCGCTGTCCGGCGTCGCGGTGCTCAATGGCGTGGTGATGCTGAGTTTCATCCGCCAACTTCGCGAGGAAGGAATGGGCCTCGACGACGCGATCCGCGAAGGGGCGCTGACCCGCCTGCGACCGGTGTTGATGACGGCGCTGGTCGCGTCGCTCGGCTTTGTCCCGATGGCACTCAATGTCGGGATCGGCTCGGAAGTGCAGCGCCCGTTGGCAACAGTGGTTATCGGCGGGATCATCTCGTCGACGCTGCTGACGCTGGTCGTCCTGCCCGCGCTCTATCGCCTCGTACATCGTCGCCGGGCGGACGACGAAAATCCTGAAGCATCACCACACACCCAGCGCCTCGCGAAAGGATGACGATGATGAAGTCTGCAACCCGGCGACGGGTCTTTGGCGCGGCATTTGCCGTGCTCCTCTTGTCCGGCTGCACGAGTTTGGAGCCATTGCCGCTGCGACCCATCGCGATGACGGCCCCCGACGACCCCATCTCGATATTCTGGCTGCATGCCTATCAAGCGGGCGACGGCGTGCGCGTCGTCGGGAACATTCGACCGCGCAATGGGGTCTATCGCACTAGTCGGGGCCATCTCGACGTGACCGCAACCCTCGCCGATGCCGGCGAAGCGCGAATGATCGCCACCCGACCCGGCCCGCTTCCCAGACGCGGGAAAGGCACGCGATCGTTCAGTGTCTTCTTCAACAAGCTGGATCACCGGGACGTCGTGCACCTTGCGGTGGAATATCACGAGGGCGCGCTGCACGCCGCCGCAGAAAAAGGATGAACATGTCTGAGACTGTAATTCAGCGATGGACGCCTGATCGACGAACCGAATCCTTGTTCCTGAGCGCCCTGCTGATCCTGCTGCTTGCCGCGGGGGATGCATTCGCGCACGGCGTCGAGGAGGGCGACAAGGGCTATATTCAAGAGAGCAGCGGCGTGCTGTTCATCCCCTTCATGTATCTGGGGGCCAAGCATATGGTCACCGGATACGACCATCTGCTGTTCCTGTTCGGGGTAATCTTCTTCCTCTACCGGATGAAGGACATCGGCATCTACGTCACGCTATTCGCGGTCGGCCATTCCACCACGATGCTGTTCGGCGTGCTGACCGGGATCAGCGCCAACGCCTATCTCATCGACGCGATCATCGGCCTGTCGGTCGTCTATAAAGCGCTCGATAATATGGGGGCGTTCCGGCGATGGCTCGGGGTTCAGCCCAACACCAAGGCGGCGACCCTGATCTTCGGCTTCTTCCACGGATTTGGCCTGGCGACTAAAATCCTTGAATTCGAGATGTCGCCGAACGGTTTGCTGCCCAACCTCATCGCGTTCAACATCGGGGTCGAGATCGGGCAGCTGCTCGCGCTCGGCGCGATCCTGATCGCGATGGGCTTCTGGCGTCGCACCCGCAGCTTTCAGCGCCATGCCTATGTCGCCAACGTCATCCTCATGACCGCCGGCTTCGTGCTGGTCGGCTACCAACTGACCGGCCTCGTCGCCGCCTGACTGGAGAAATCCCATGTATAATTCCCAGATGCCCAGTGCCGACGACCTTCCCACGTCGCGCCAGCTCGTTCGCTCGACCGCGATTGCGGTGGCGGTTGCGGGCGCGTTGCTCGTCACGATCGTGTTGCCGTCCGAATATGCGATCGACCCCACGGGCATCGGGCGCGTGCTCGGCCTGACCGAAATGGGCGAGATCAAGCAGCAGCTTGCGGCAGAAGCTGCCGAGGAGGAAGCACAGGCCGCCGCCCCGACTCCTTCGGCAATTCCGGTGGCAACATCTCCGACGACACAGGCGGCAGCCGCGCGCACCGACGAGATGAAGCTGACGCTCGCGCCCGGCGAGGGGGCCGAGATCAAGGTCACTGCGGACGCCGGGGTCGCCATCGCGTTCGACTGGGCGGTGGCGGGCGGACACGTCAACTATGACACGCATGGCGACAAGATTGGCGCGCCGCGCGGCTTTTACCACGGTTATGGCAAGGGCAGGCAATCGACCGGCGAGCGCGGCACGCTCGTCGCCGCGTTCGACGGGGGGCATGGCTGGTTCTGGCGGAACCGTTCGGGCGCGCCGGTAACGGTCACGCTCAAGACCAGCGGGCGTTATACCGCCATCAATCGGGTGGTGTGACGCGAGCGTCTTTGACGTGTGCAGCGTATGACAATGGGGACATGAAATGCTCGCCGTTCTAGCCAACACCACCTACCGCAACCTATTCCTGGCGCAGGTCATCGCGCTGGTCGGCACGGGTCTGGCGACCGTCGCGCTGGGCCTGCTCGCCTACGATATCGCGGGCAGTAACGGCGGCGCGGTGCTGGGCACGGCGATGGCGATCAAGATGATAGCCTATATCGGCGTCGCGCCGGTCGTCGGTGCCTATGCCGCCCGTCTCCCGCGTCGCGCCTTCTTGATCGCAATGGATGTCATTCGCATCGGCGTCGCGCTGGTTCTGCCATTCGTGGACCAGGTTTGGCAGGTCTATGTGCTGATCTTCATCCTGCAATCGGCCTCCGCCGGGTTCACGCCGACATTTCAGGCGACCATTCCCGACATATTGCCGGACGAGAAGGATTATACCCGGGCGTTGTCGCTCTCGCGGCTCGCCTATGACATGGAGAGCCTGACCAGCCCGATCCTGGCGGCGGCGCTGCTCACGGTCTTCAACTTCCACTGGTTGTTCGCCGGGACGGCGGTCGGCTTTGCGGCATCGGCATTGCTGGTGCTGGCGACCGTGCTGCCCGCGTCGTCGGCGAAGCAACGGCAAGGCGGCATCTGGACCAACACGACCCTCGGCACCCGCATCTATCTTGCGACACCGCGGCTGCGCGGCTTGCTCGCCGTGACCCTTGCCGCCGCCGCCGCCAGCGCCATGGTGATCGTCAACACGCCGGTTCTGATCCGCGCCGGGCTGGGCCTCGGGCAGAGCGAGGTAGCGATGACCCTGGCCGCATTCGGCGGCGGATCGATGATCGCCGCATTGCTGTTGCCCAGACTGCTCGATCGGGTTGCGGATCGCACGGTGATGCTGGCTTCCGCCGCAGCGATGACCCTATTGCTCGGCGCGCTGGCGCTGGGATGGCAGCTGCACGGGCGATCAGGCTTCTGGTATGCGCTGCTGGGCGGGTGGCTGCTGCTCGGTATGGTCTATGCCGCCAGCATCACACCCGGCGGACGGCTGTTACGGCGTTCAGCGGGTTCCGATGATCGCACAGCATTGTTCGCGGCACAGTTCGCGCTCAGCCATATCTGCTGGTTGATCGCCTACCCGCTCGCCGGACAAATCGGCGCGCTCGCAGGATTTGGCACGGCATTCATGGCGACCGCGATTCTGGCCGCGATCGGAACCATCATTGCATTCCTCATCTGGCCATCCCGCGATCCGGAAGTGGTCGAGCATCGTCATGACGACCTGCCGCCCGGTCACCCGCATCTGATCGAGGCACATCCAGATGGACGGGCTGGGCACGCCTTTCAGATCGACGATCTCCACCGTCACTGGCCGCGCCGAGGAAAGAAGGGATTGTGACTTATCAAAGATCGGCGTGATCTGCTCATATCGCTGGCAGGCGCACCGCTTCGGGGGTAATGGAAAACAATGGACACGGGCCGCGTGAACCGCCGATCGATCGCCAGCATGATGGGCCTGCTTGTGCTGGCATGTCTGCTCGTCCTCAAGTCGCCGCCCGTCTGTGAAATCGTTGCATCGCAGCACGTGACGGACATGGCTGCCTGCCCGGAAATGCCGCGCAAGCCGCCCGTGCAAAAATCGGTTTCACTTTCGTGCGCGGTACCCTGTTTGCTGGCGAATACCGCGCCCATCGCTCCGCTGGCGACCAGGCTGGCGCAACGCACCGTTTACGATCCGTCGAGCGCCGGGACGCTCCGCAGCGTCAACGAAGGCCCCGCACCGCCCCCGCCGCGCATCCGTGATCGACCTGCACTTTACAAGATCTGATCAAATCACGGAGATTAGTAATGAAGACGCTCAAACTGTTCGGTGCCACCTTGGCGCTCCTCGCCTCACCTGTGGCCCATGCCGCCGAGGGCATGGATTGCTGCAAGGAGATGAAGAGCTGTTGCTGCAAGAAAGAAGGCGACAAGCCGGGCTGCTGCGACGACATGAAAAAGGACAAGCCCCACCCACAGGGCCAGTGACGAACGGGAGGGAGGCGTCCGCGTCTCCCTCCTTTTTTGACGATTTTACTCCAAGCTAACCAGGGGGCGTGACTGGAAAAGCGCCAGGAAATTGCTGATCTCAAACAATGTAGTCTTGAGGACGGGCAAGCCAGTGCTGGAATACAGAAACGCTCAGCTCGACGAGCGGCAAAAGAAAGTTACACGGCCAAAGCCTGCGGAGCTACAGCTGCCATGACGCTAAGGACGTGGGCTCGGAGCCTCAAGCGTGACGTGGTGGCGCTCTGGCTCGCCGCACGCGATCCCCGCGTCCCTTGGTACGCTAAGGCACTTGCGGGCGCTGTCGCAGCGTACGCACTAAGTCCTATTGATCTCGTTCCAGACTTCATTCCGATCCTCGGCTATCTGGACGACTTGCTTATCGTTCCGGCGGGGATTTGGCTTGTGGTCAGATTGGTTCCAGCACCACTGATGGCGGAGTTTCGCGAGGAAGCAAATCGCCGTGCCGAGAAGCCTACCAGCTACGCCGCAGCCGCCGCTATCGCCTTGATCTGGATAGCCGCCGTGGCGGGGTTAATCTGGCTGTGTTGGCAGTGGATCTGATTATCCCGTTTAATGACGGGCGAAGACTTTCTGCCCGTCTGATCCAAAGGCGATGACGCTATAGCGCTGCGCTTGCACTCCCGGTACTTCCATGCCGGGCGAGCCGATCGGCATTCCGGCCACCGCGAGGCCCTTCACACCCTTCGGTCGCGTCGCGAGCGCGCGCTTCACATCAGCGATGGGGACATGCCCCTCGAACGCCATGCCGTCGATGATCGCGGTATGGCAGGACGACAACGCCGCAGGCACGCCAGCCTTTTGTGCGAAGGCAGCGCGCTGCGGATTATCGATCATCCGCACTGGTCGCTTGATTTCGCGTTGCGCGATCGCCGCCCATTTTGTGCAACAACCGCAACCCGGATCACGATGCACCACGACGTCGGCGGCAAACGCCGAAGTGGCCACCAACAGCAGAACCGTCGTGGACAATGGCTTCAAAATCATCGTCGTTGTTTCCTAACCTTCCAACATGGTTTTCATCTGCGCGATCTCCTCGCGCTGTGATTTGATGATCTGTCGGCACAATGATACCAGTTCGGGATCGCTGAGCGATGCCTGTTCGCACATCAGGATCGCGCCTGAATGGTGCGGAATCATGGAGCGGAGAAATGCGGTGTCGTCGATCGTAGTTTGAGTTCGGATCAATGCGAAGCTGCCGAAGAACGCGACGGCTGATCCGGCAAGCAGCAACACATTGAGGCGCTTGGACGGAAACATGTCTCGCATCGCCACGATCATCAGCACAACCATCGGTGCGACCATCATCAGCGTCATGTAGAGCATGTTGAGGTTGTTGTAGAAGCTCGACAGCTGGTCGATCATCACGAACATCACCAGATACATGATGACCCCGCTGATCGCGGTCTGCAGTGCAAGGCTGCGATAGGAAGTCATTGCATTCTCCTTTGCCGTTTTCGACAGTCCCCGACGCTTAGAACCAGGCCCTGATCCCGACGACGAAGGTGGTTGCAGAAGGGTCTTCACCGTCAGCGCGAGCGAAGCGCGCGGTGCGACCGAATTTCGATGAATGCGAGATGCCGATATAGGGCGCGAACTCGCGCACGATCTCATAGCGCAGACGAAGATCGAACTCGGCGTCGGAGAGTCCCGCGCCGATTCCGCTCTCGATCACATCCTGCGCCGCCAGATTGAACTCGATGCGCGGTTGCAGGATCAGCCGCTGGGTAATGCGCTGATCGTAGCTGGCGGCGAGGCGTCCCAGCACATCGCCCTTGGTCGATATGAACGCATGAGCCTCGACTTCAAACCAATAGGGGGCAAGCCCCTCGATGCCGAACGCGGCATAACTACGCGCCTTGGGCTCGAAATCGTGACGGACGCCGGCCTGCAGGTTGAAATATGGGCCGATGGCGCGGCTGTAGAGCGCCTGCACCTCGGCGCTTTCGACCGCCTCGCCGAAACTGCCTTCGCCTTCGCTCTTGACGACCAGCCGGTCGATGTCGCCGCCGAACCAGCCTTCGCCTTCCCAGCGATAGCCCTCGCGCCCCTTGCGGATTTGCAGCTCGGCGATGTCCAGCATGACCTGGCTAAAGGTGCCGCCGCCATGCTCGCTGCGCAGCGCTTTGCGCGCGCCGGTCATCGCCTCGCGACCCCAGACACGGTCGGCATAGTTCGGCTCGGGCGCGGCGGGTGCCGGAGCGTTTCCGGCGGGGAGCGCGGTCCCGCCGCTGCCGGTGCTCGGTGCATCGGCGGCCATGTCAGGTATTGCCGAGCTATCGCCATCGGCTTTCTCGGGCGTAGCGGGGGCTGCACCCGCGGGTGTGCAATGCCCCATTGCCGCATGTTCAGGTGGGCAGGCCGGATCGATGGCCGGTGCCGCCTGCGCCGGTTTGGTGGGTGTCGCCTTCGCCGCCGGTTTCGGCGCCGGACGCGGCTTCGCTACCGGCTGTGGCTTGGGCGCGGTTTTCGCCGGCATTTTCATGCCGGGCATTTTCGAGTGATCCATCGTCTGCGCGGCGACGGGGGCGGCCAGTGCGATGGCGGCGGTGGCGAGGAGCAGCATCTTCATGCGCCCTCTCCCCCGCGCGGGCGGACAGTGACGACCTGCATCATCCCGGCATGCATGTGATAGAGCATGTGGCAGTGGAACGCCCAGTCGCCGACCGCGTCGGTGGTGACGTCGAAGGTCACCGTGCCGCCCGGCTGCACCTGCACCGTATGCTTGCGCGGCGCATATTCGCCATGTCCCGTCACCAGCTCGAAGAAATGGCCGTGGAGATGGATCGGATGGCCCATCATCGTGTCGTTGACGAGCGTCACGCGCACCCGCTCGTCCTGCAGGAACGGGATCGGATCCTTGACCTCGTTCAGCTTCTCGCCGTCGAACGCCCACATATAGCGTTCCATATTGCCGGTGAGGTGGATGCGCATCGCCCGGTCGGGTGCTCGCACATCGGGGTTGCGATCGACTGCGATCAAATCACGATAGACCAGCACCTTGTGCCCGACATCCGCCAGCCCCTGTCCGGGCTCGCCGGTGCGGTCCATCGGCATCGGTGAGATCGTCTGGACCGTCGGCGTCTTCTTTACGCCAGGCGCGACGGCGAAATCGCGCATCGAATGGTCCATACCGGCCATGCCGCCACCAGCTTCTGCCGCACCGCCCGCTGCGGGCGTGCAATGGCCCATCGCGGCATGTTCGGGCGGACAATCGTCTGCACCCGGCGTCGCGGCCGCGCCCGCCATCGCACCGTGATCCATGCCGCCCATGCCCATATCCTTCATGGTGGCGATCGGCCGTTTGCGTAAAGGCGGCACCTCCGCCGCCATTCCCGCGCGCGGGGCGAGTGTGGCGCGTGCCATGCCCGAGCGATCGACGCTTTCGCCAACCAGCGTATAGGCGCGGTCGTCGGACGGCTCGACGATGACATCATAGGTTTCCGCGACGGCGATCTGGAACTCGTCCACCTGCACCGGGCGCACATTCAACCCGTCGGCCTGGACGATCGTCAGCTTCAACCCCGGAATGCGGACGTTGAAGGTGGTCATCGCCGAGGCGTTGACGACGCGCAGCCGCACCCGCTCGCCGGGCATGAACAAGGCGGTCCAGTTGTCGCGGGGGCCATGACCGTTGACGAGATAGCTATAGGTCGAACCGGTCACGTCGGACACGTCGGTCGGGTCCATCCGCATCTTGCCCCAATCGAGGCGATCCTTCGCCGGCTGGCCCTCGCCGCGCAGATGATCGGCCAGCGTCTGCTTCTGATAGTTGAAATAGCCGCCCTGCTGTTTGAGCTTCTTGAAGATGATGTGCGGGTGCATCTCGCTATGGTCGGACAGCACGACGACATGCTCGCGGTCGGAAGCTATCGGGTCCGTGCCTGCCGGATCGATCACGATCGGGCCGTAATGGCCAAGCTGCTCCTGCAATCCCGAATGGCTGTGATACCAATAGGTGCCGGCCTGCTTGACCGGAAACTCGTACATGAAGGTCGAGCGCGGCTTGATGCCCGGAAAGCTGACGCCCGGTACGCCGTCCATATGAAACGGCAGGATCAGACCGTGCCAGTGGATCGAGCTGTCCTCGTCAAGCGCATTCTCGACGTGCAGCCGGACGTTCTGCCCCTCGCGCAGCCGGATCAGCGGACCCGGGATGGTCCCGTTGATGCCAATCGCGTGGCTTTCGCGCCCGTCGATCGTCATCATCTGGTGCGCGATGCGTAGGCGGATATCCTCGCCGGATACGCTCGGCAGCGCCTGCACGATGCCGGCCGACACCGGTTGCGCCCACGCCGGAAACCACGGGGCGAGGGCAAGCGAGCCACCGCCAAGTGTGGCTCCGCGCAGCAGATTACGACGGCTTAGCAACAGCGACATGTGATGTAAGGCTCCGATGACGTTACCCGCTTTACGCAGAAGATCGGTTTGACCCTCATCCCGATCGGCAAAAGACTGCACGGATCAACCCGTGTATCAAATCCGGGCAGGCCGTCCGTTGGAGAAGAACGCGCGGACCCTGGCCGTGTGCCGTTCGGTGTACCGCGCGAACAGCGCCGACAGCAAGATCGCTACCACAAGCACCACGACGACAAGCATGACGCTCGCTCCGGTCGCGGGCAAACGCTTGTCGTCGAGCAACAACGCAGCGGCAAAGGCGATGACCGGGAAATGCAGGATATAGAGCGAGAAGCTCGCCTGCGCGCCATAGCCGGCGAACGGCCTCAGCCAGCGCGGCGCGCGCAATTCGACGCGCAGCAACGCGTAGAGAAGCACTGCGAACGTAAACGCCAGCGGCAGCTCGACATCACCTAACCCGAAGAGTCGCGAATAGATCAGGGTTCCGAGGAACGGGACACTTGCAACGATCAGCCACAGGCGGCGTAATGGCTGCAAGCTCTGACCCCCGGAACGGCGGGTCACCCAGAACAATGCCGCCCCGCAAAGCCAGCAGGCAAAGCCAACCAGCATATTCGGCACGATCCAGGCAAGGAGCAGGGTGGCGAGCAGCGGCGACGGGCGTCGACTGCGCCAGCTGACCCACAGTGCCGGAAACCAGATATAGAACCAGAATTCATACGCCAGGCTCCACAACGGACCGTTGGTGCCGAACGGAGCCACGGCAATACTCTGGAGAAACAGGATGTTGCCGAGCAGCGTCTGCCATCCCAGCCGCTCCGCGAGGTTGTTGTTCAGCACATAAGTGTCGGTCGCGCCGGTGTGGGTCGAGGATTCAAGGCCGTAGAGACCAATTGCGTCTAGGATGCCCCCGATCGCAAGCGCGGGGAGCAAGACGACCAGCAACCGCGCCAGCCGGTCGATCATATAGCCTGTCCAGACCCAACCTGCCGTCATTCGCCGGTCGACGCTCTTTGCGATCCAGTAACCGCTGAGGACGAAGAACAGGATAACGCTGGCATGGGCGAAACCGGCCAGAAAATAGCCTGCCGACGCTATCGTCGAAGCCTGTCCCGGATAGTCGGCAATGAGCAAATACCAAGCGTGGGCGAACGCCACTGTCACCGCCAGTACGCACCGGAGGGCGTCCATGACGATGAAAGCCCCGCTTGCCCGCGTCTCTACACCGCAGTCGCGCGCCTGCGGATCGCCGCCCCCGTCTGTTTGGTCCACCGCCCCCATGCGGATAATACGACGCCCGGGCGCGCATCCCTTGCGCCATCTACAAGATTTCTACGGCGACGCTCTATGACAGCGACGCAGTCAGCCGCTGACGTGCGCGATACAGGCGCGTCTCGACCGCCTTTTCGCTGATCCCAAGCGTCTCGGCGGTCTCAGCCTGGCTCAGCCCCTCGATCGTGCGGAGCACCAGCGTCTCGCGCAGATTGCCCGGCAGTTCGGCGATGGCGGCCGTGACATGCCGCAATTCCTGGCGATCGGCGGTCGCGGTTTCGATCGACGGCGTCGCGTCGGCGGTGTCGGCGGCATGATCGATCGGCAACACGACCGCGATCAGGCGGCGTATCGCCCGGCGGCGGCGCCAGTCGCGGGCCTTGTTGATCGCGATGCGCGAAAGCCAGGGGCGCATCGACCGCGCCATGTCGTAGCGCCGCAGCGCGCGATGCGCGGCGACGAAAGCTTCCTGCACGATGTCGAGTGCTTCGTCGTCGTCACCGACGATACGCGCGACGAGCCGGTGCAGTGGATCCTTATGGCGGCGCACGATTTCGGCGAACGCCAGCTGACTTCCACCAAGGCACAGGGCGACCAGTTCGCCGTCCGTGCGGTCGGCAAGTGCGTCGGTCACCGTGCGTCTTCGGTCAGTGCCTTGGTCACTGCGGCGTCAAACTTCGCCGCCTGATCGGGTTTGAGCAGCGCCCGCATCGCGAAGATATGCGCCAGCGTTTCCTTCTGAAGCTCCCCCATCGTGCGGTGCGAAGCATCGACCGCGGCGGCGACGCGCGGGCCGTTGCCGTGCTCGGCGGCGATCGCTTCGGCAAGCCGGGCGTTCTCGGCCTTCATTTCCAGTTCGAGCGCGCGACGGCGCACGGCAAACGCTTCCTCAAGTACATGCAGCTGCCGTTCCTGAGCCGGGTCCAGACTCAATTGGTCGTGAAGAACCGCATGGAGCTCAGCCCCGGGCTGTGCCGCCGGTTCGACAAGATATCGTCCGGCGACCACCCCGAGCAATGCGGCGAGGAAAACCAGTATCACGATGATCCCGGTGCGCCGTGTGTTCATCGGGTCGCGCCCAGCAGTGTCGATGGGGCGAGCGGGCTGGACGCGCCCAAAGGCGACAGCACCGGCGCGGCCTGCGCATCGGTCGATGGAACGACATTGCTGAAAACGCCGAGCGCCAGTGCCAGGCCCATCGCCCCCAACGTGGTGCCGGCACCAAAGCCCGCAACCGGCTGTTGCGCGATCGCATTCAGGACTCGGTCTTCCAGACCCGCCAGTCCCCGATGCGGCGTTCCTGTCGCCAGCCGCTGAAGGGCATCGTCGATATTGGTTTGCATGACTGCCTCGTAATCCGCTGCTTCCCATACGTATGAGAATGCACGATCCCTCAACTACGCCGGTTTGAGGGGTAAAAACCGGTACTGCGTATTGGGGGCATATCATAGGAGTTCGAGATGAAGTTCAATCCATTCGCCGCCGTCATCGCCGCCCTCGCCATGGTGCTGATCCCGGCAACCGCGTTCGCACATCCCAAGCTGGTCGCGGCGACGCCCGCCGCGAACGCAACGGTCGCGCGCACGACGACGATCACGCTGACCTTCAGCGAGCGCCTGACGCCCAAGCTTTCCACTGCCACGCTGATCATGACCGGGATGCCGGGAATGGCGAACCACCCCGAAATGAAGATGGCGGGCGTCACCAGCGCCGTTTCCGCCGATGGCAAGTCGATCATCCTCACCTCGGCCAAGCCGTTGCCCGCTGGCAGCTACCGCGCTGACTGGGTCGTGATTGGCGCGGACACGCATCGCATCACCGGCCAGCACAGCTTCAGCGTCCGCTGATCATGAGCGACTGGGTGGCGGTCGGCCTGCGCTTCGCCGCCTATGCCGATCTCATGCTGTTGGCGGGCCTCGCCATGGGTGGCGGTCTCGGTCGACATGCGCCGGCGATTGGCGGACGTGTAATAGGCTGGCTGGCCATACTAGGCGTAGTCATCACAATCGCCCAGCTTGCTGCGACGTCCTTGGCCATGACTGGCTACGACCTGGCCATACTGGATCGGGAAATGCTCACGTTCATGGCGTTTGAAACGCCGATGGGCATCTCCCATATCGTGCGCGCCGCAGCGCTCGGATTGCTAGCGGCGTTCCAGCTCGCCGGGCGGGCGAGCAGGCCGGTTGCGGCCGCGCTGGCGCTCGTTGCGCTGGGTTCGCTAGCCTGGACCGGTCATGCCGGCGCATCCGAAGCGGCGCTGGGCTGGGCGCACCGCAGCAGCGATATTGTTCATCTGGTTGCGGGCGCGCTGTGGATTGCAGCGCTGGCGATGTTCGTGCGGCTCCTGCTGTTAGACTTTGCGACGCCGGGCGCGGCGACAACGGCGCTCGCCGCACTGGCACGCTTCTCCGGCATCGGTGGGATCATCGTCGCGGCGATCGTCGTCAGCGGAGCGATCAACCTTGTCGCAATCGTCGGGGTCGACGGTCTCTCCACGACATTTGGAACACCATACGGACAGCTACTTGTGCTGAAGCTCACCCTGTTTGGCGTCATGCTTGCTCTGGCCGGATTCAACCGCTGGCGGCTCGTGCCGACCCTGGAGATGGCATTGGGCGGCGATAGGCAGGCCATCGCGCAGCACCGATTGCGGCTGGCGATCCTGGTCGAGACGGTGGCGGCGGTGCTCATCCTCGCTATTGTGGCGATCCTTGGAACTTTGTCACCGGTCGACTGACTGGCACGGATCGTCCGTCCGGGCGTTGTGGTGGATCTTAGGAGAAAGCCATGAAGAATCTTGCAATCCCGCTATTGCTCGCCGGGTCGCTGACGGTGGCAGGTTGTTCTGACAATGCGCAGCAGAATAGCGCGCACGATATGGCCGCCACGTCGGCCGCCAACGGAACGATGCCGATGGACATGTCAGCCGCCAGCCCCGGCGACCCGCCGGCGACCCAGGGGTACAAGAAGTCGATGAACGACATGATCGCCAACATGCCAAAGTACACTGGCGAGGCCGACACGGATTTCATGCGGCAGATGAAGGGGCATCATCAGGCGGCGATCGCCATGGCCGAAACCGAACTGCGCCACGGTGACGATCCAGAGGCGCGGGCATTGGCGGAGAAGATCATCCGAGATCAGCGCGCGGAGATCGCCGAAATCGACACTTGGCTGGCGGCTCGAAAATAAGCAGCTTGACCCTGACATGATGTCAGACATTATTGCCGGGTCATGGAGGACGACTCGATGACCCATGCCGACCATAACGCTCATAACAAACACAGCTGTTGCGCGACCCAGCCCTCAACGTCGGCAGTCAGAGATCCCGTATGTGGCATGACCGTCGACCCCGCGACAACGGCGCATCATGCCGCGCACGACGGCGAAGATTACCACTTTTGCAGCGCTGGCTGTCGGACCAAATTTGTCGCCGACCCTGACAAATATCTGAGCAATGCCCCGCGTCCGGAACCCAAGGCAATGCCGGGCGCGATCTGGACCTGTCCGATGCATCCTGAAGTCCGTCAGGAGGGTCCGGGCACCTGCCCGATTTGCGGCATGGCGCTCGAACCGGAGGAGCCTTCACTCGACGATGCGCCCAATCCGGAGCTGGTCGATTTCACCCGCCGCTTCTGGGTATCCGCCGCGCTCGCAGTACCACTGCTAATCGTGTCGATGGTCGCCGAGATGCTGGGCATCGAGATCGTCAGCCCCGCCGCGTCGCCCTGGGTTCAACTCGCGCTTTCTGCGCCGATCGTGTTGTGGGCGGGCAAGCCTTTCTTCGAGCGTGGCTGGATATCGATCCGGACGCGGCGCCTCAACATGTTCACGCTGATCGCGATCGGCGTCGGTGCCGCTTTCCTCTACAGTCTGGTCGCGACTTTCGCGCCTGGCCTGTTCCCGCCCACGTTCCGCATGCACGGCGGCATGGTGCCAGTCTACTACGAGGCAGCGGGCGTCGTGGTGACGCTGGTGTTGCTCGGGCAAGTGCTGGAACTGCGCGCCCGCGCGGCGACGGGACGCGCGATCCGCGCGCTGATGGATCTTGCGCCCAAGACCGCGCGCCGCATCCGCGGTGACGGCTCGGAGGAAGAAGTGTCACTCGGTGACGTGGCGGCGGGCGACAAGCTGCGCATCCGGCCGGGCGATGCGGTTCCGGTTGACGGCATAGTTATCGAAGGGCGTTCGTCGGTCGATGAATCGATGCTCACCGGTGAGTCGTTAGCAGTCGGGAAGTCGGCAGGCGATGCGCTGACCGGCGGAACCGTTAACGGTACTGGCAGCCTCGTCATGGAAGCCCGTGCGGTGGGCGCGGACACGATGCTTGCACGGATCGTGCGGATGGTTGCCGAGGCACAGCGCAGCCGCGCCCCGATCCAGGCGGTTGCCGACCGCATTTCGGGCTGGTTCGTGCCGCTGGTGGTCGCAATCGCGATCGCGGCGTTCATCGTATGGAATTTCGTTGGACCGGAGCCGCGCTTCGGCCACGCACTGCTCAATGCCATCGCGGTCCTGATCATCGCCTGTCCGTGTGCGCTTGGCCTCGCCACCCCAATGTCGATCATGGTCGGCACGGGTCGCGGCGCACATGCTGGCGTCCTCGTCAAGAATGCTGAAGCGCTACAGGCACTGGAAAAGGTCGATACGCTCGTGATCGACAAGACCGGCACGATCACCGAAGGCAAGCCGAGGCTCGTTGCCACCCAAGCCCTGCCGGGATTCGACCAAGACGATTTGCTTGGCCTAGCCGCTGCGGTCGAGGCACAATCCGAGCATCCGCTCGCACACGCCATCGTGACGGCCGCGACGGAACGCGGTGCCATCGTTGGAAAGGTGGAGAACTTCGAATCCCAGACCGGTCTGGGTGTCAGCGGAGTGATCGATGGCCGCATCGTCGCGATCGGCAACGCTGCGCAGATGACCCGCGTCGGCGCCGATCCGTCCGCGCTGGAGGCTGCTGCCGACCCGCACCGGAAGACTGGAGCCGGGGTCATGTTCATCGCTATCGACGGGTCGCCGGCAGGACTGCTCGCGGTCGCCGATCCGGTCCGCGCCAATGCCCGCGAGGCGATCGCCGCGCTGCGCGCCGAGGGTCTGAAAGTCATCATGCTTACGGGCGACAACCAGGCCACTGCCGACGCGGTCGCGCACGCGGTAGGCGGCCTTGACGATGTTCGTGCCGATCTCAGGCCAGAGGACAAGGCGCGTATCGTTGACGAACTGAAGGCGGCTGGGGCGAAGGTCGCAATGGCCGGCGACGGCATCAACGACGCGCCCGCACTGGCGGCGGCGGACGTGGGGCTGGCGATGGGAACGGGTACCGATGTGGCGATCGAGAGTGCGGGGATGACGCTGACCCGTGGAGATTTGACCGCGATCGTCCGAGCACGCAGACTGGCCGATGCGACGATGCGCAACATCCGCCAGAATCTATTCTTCTCGTTCCTCTTCAACGGGCTCGGCGTACCGATTGCGGCGGGCGTGCTCTATCCCCCGTTCGGCATCCTGATGTCGCCGATGTTCGCGGGCGCGGCGATGGCGCTGTCTTCCTTCACCGTCGTCCTCAATGCCCTGCGCTTAAACCAGGTGAAACTATGAAAATCGGACCCGCGTCGGAGGCGAGCGGTGTCTCGCAGCGGATGATCCGGCACTACGAGAAGATCGGCCTCGTCCCGGCACCGCCGCGCCGGGACAGCGGCTACCGCGATTATTCCGACGCCGACATGCATCGGTTGCGCTTCATCGCCAACGCCCGCGACCTTGGCTTCCCTATCGAAGAGATCAGAACGCTGCTTGATTTGTGGGACGACGGCGCACGGTCGTCGGCCGACGTTAAGTCGCTGGCGACCGCGCGCGCCGAGGAACTACACCGCAAGGCAGAGGCGCTCGAAAAAATGCGGCGAGCGCTGCTTGATCTGGCGGCACGCTGCTGCGGTGACGACCGCCCCGACTGCCCGATCATAGACTCGCTTGAACGACCGGCCTGATGTTCTTCTTTGGTCGCATTGCGTTCGTGAACGATCAGGGCGCATGATCAACTACGCGCGATTTGCTCTAGGCGACAGTCTCGTGTTGCTCGGTGGGGTGTGCTGGGGCCTGGGCAGGCCTTTCTTGATGATCAAGGGCCGCATCAACCGGCACGCCTTCGTTCCGGCGGAAAACATGCTTGGTCCGTGGAAATCCAGCCTTTTCCAGAAGATATGATGGTGCTATTGATGGTGTTGGTGATTTCCCACTGCCAATTCGCGTAGGAAATCAGCTACTTGGGTGCCGATGGGAGTGTTCTTCTGGCACCATTTTTCAGTCCGAGGCCGTCCTCACACGTCCGCCAACGGGCTGAAAAATAAGCGCTTTTTCTGCTACTTTGTCCGACGCTGTTCGGGTGAATTTGCGCCGTCAACGTGCCAGCCACCGCCCGATGCGCGTTTGGGCCAGTCACTTTTGCGGCAGCATTCGGTCCCGCTCAAGCCAAGTTCAACGTCAGACGCCCACATGGTAGTGGTCATCGTGGTCTGATCTTCCGGAGAATTTACCGCACGGCGTATATCCTCCACCGACCGTCAGCGACCGGGTCCCCACCGCGACCGTGCCAGTCTCAATCAGAGTAAGGACCCAGTCGCGGGGGATGCCACCAGCCAAGGCGCGACCGCGGGGCCCATAGAAGTAACGGACATCCGCATCATCGCAGAGCCGCCTGATTCCGACGCGCTGCGCTTCGATCCAGGCAGTCAAGGTGGTGAGTGCAGCAGCGGCGTCTGTCGCATTCGTTCCCATGGCAGCGCGAGCGACCGCTTCGAGCGCAAACTGGTTGTCACGTGCCCTGACGCTATTGAGTTCAGCCCCAAAGAGGAACAGGTCGATATCGCCGCCGAAGCGGTGTGCGGTGTGTCCCAGGTCCTGGCCGTGCTCGCCGCTGATGTCATTCTGACGGGGCAGCGATGCGTGATTGGCCAGCAACCAGAAATACATCGATTGCGCCGCCCAGTCGTCCCCACCCGGAAGGTCCCGACCACTGAAGAGCCCTGACCGGCTTGCGGTCGCGGCGCGCCAGAGCGCGGTATAGGCAGGCGTCGATGCCGTTGCTGTGTGCTGGTTGGCAGTCACCTCGATCGTATAGCTGATCGTGGTGTTCGGCGGCGGGCTCGTCTGAAAGGGGGACGCGGACGCCGGCGAGCGGAAGGCAAGCGGCGCAAGAAAACGCGTCGTGGACTGCATATTCGGAGCGCTCGACGCCTCATAGATGACAACTGGTGCCCCGCCGATGTTCGCCGATACTTTCACATTGGCGATCTGGGAGACGGTGACGGGCGTTGCGCCGGTTTGCACCAGGTTCACTTGTACGGTGCGATCGAATGCGTTCGTTTCGCCCTGTCGCGGAATCGAGATGCTGGTGACGTTTTGCGCACGGCATCCTGTGCATCCCGGGGGAACCGCAGAAAGGGTGCCGATCTCGACGCGGAACGGTGCCGCGACAATCTCTGCGCGTACCGTCGTGGGAAGGGCACCGTCACCAATGTTCTTGGTCTGGATGGCCAGGACGACAGTCTTTTTACCGTCGGCGCCGACTGCGACGCCGCTCAGGTCTATCGGCAGCTCTTGTTCGCCGGTTGACCCATCCGCGCGCCAGTAGGGTGGAAGGTTGTTGAGCTGAGAATTCACCGATCTTGTGAGAGTCCCCAAAGCTTTCCCTGTCGAAGAAAGCACCGTGACACTCCAGGCATCGTTGAAAATCGATTGCTGGAGCACATAGGATGGGTATTCGACCGTATTGACGATGTAGCGAACGGTCGTGGATGTAGCGCTGGCATCGAACTTATACGTCTTCTGCGCTTTGACGGCGACATCCTGCGCTCCACCCGTGACCGAAATCGCCTCAGATGACAGCGCCATCGGCACCACCTGCTGCGACGCCCGCGGGCTATCCTTAACGACCGCCCGTTGGGGATCGACCGAATAGGGCCTCGCGCCGACACGGAACACCTCTGCCTGGGCAAGCGCAGCCGACGCGGATCCTGCCAGCACCAGATTTGCCGTGGTGTTGCCATCGACGAAGATCAGTTCGTCAGCTCGAAACGTTTGCCCCCCGCTATCGACCTCGACGGTGACCTGAACATTGCCCGCTGGAATGTCGGCAAACGCATATGCGCCGCTTGAATCGGTCGTGGCGCTGAGTTCAATGCCGGTTCCGAGAATGCCCAGCTTGACGGTCGCTCCCGCGATCGATGCCGGCGTCGCGCCAGCCGACAAGCGGCCCGAGAGCGCGCTGCTGCCGAATTCGATGATGACTTCGCCGCTGTAGAGGATTCCGCTTGCCGTGTCATAGGCAGCGACGTCGAGCAGATACGATCCTCGCGGAAGACCGCCCAATGCCGCCTTCAGGCGGCTGGGGTCGGTCAAGACAATCATGTTGTTCTGGATTGAGAATGCATCCTCAACGTCAACCGCCCCGCTGAGTTCAACGGGAGCTGATGCGTCACCCGGAGACCGTCGTCCCACGGTTCGTAAGGTGATGCTGTCGATCTTGTCGAACGGAAGCACCGCGCCGGCAGCAGTTCGAGCCTGGATCTTGAGATCCGGGGCAACATTGCTGAGAATACGGTTCGCGGGCGCCGCGATAGCAAGGCTGTAGTCAATGGCTGCAAAGCCCCGTTTCAGCGCCACGGCCAAGGACGACGGCTGACCAGCGGTGAGCGTGACCTGGGCTGCCCCGCTGGCATAGCCTGGCTCAATCACGACCACAGTGTACGTGCCGGGGTCGAGTTCAAGCGAGGCCATGCCAACGTCGTTCAATTCGACCCGCTTATTGTTCACCAGCGCATACGCATCGTCTTGCACTGCAGACGCAGCGTCAGTCGCCTGCGCCGTAATCGAGAGCACCGCCTTTTGGGCGGTCGTTGTGGGGAGCGGTTCATCGGCGCACGCAGCAAGCAGACTTCCAAAGAGCGCGAGCACCAAGAAGGCGACGTATTTGAGCACGATACCTTACCCCCAGCAGATTTCTGCTCGTAAGTTAGCAGGGGCACGATGCTGTGAGTGTGACCGCCGTCACGCTCGAATTGCCTTTTTGATCCCGGTCGGATCAAGTTGCGATTGTCCATACCGACATTTGCATTTTGTCCGTCCATAACGTCGTTGGAGCGGCGCGCGCTTCTGGCATTGGGAGCAGCCACGCTCACCCTTTGGGTCGTGTACCCTTGGATCGCTGCACGGACGAGCAACGCCTCCACCCCGGCACCGTTCGCACTAGGATTCTATCGGTGAGAACGCGCTCTCATACAGGCGTTGTACGAAGGCGGCGGTGGGTCGGGTGCGCAACTCTTGCATTAGCGCGCGGAGCGGTGGCGGCGTCACCTCGACTGGCGGCATCAGCGCGCCATAGCCGCGCGGCACGAGCAGCGGCGCAAACGCTGCGCACATCGCAATGTCGCTGAGGGTAAGGCGGTCGCCCGCCAGAAAGGCTCGACCATCCGCGATGCGGCGGTCGGTCGCATCGAAGGTGGCACGGATGCCCGCTTCCGCCGTTGCTGCCTGTTCGGCGGACAGTTTGAGGCCGAAGGTGATCAGCGCCCGCAGAAACGGATAGGTCAGCGGGAGCAGCGCACGCTCGACCCACGGAACCGGCGCGCCGAAGATCGGCTGCATCAGCGCGCGATCAGGCAGCAGATGAAAGTATGCGAAATGGGCGACATCGGTGCCCATGTCGCCATTATAAGTTTGCCAGTCCGCCGCGACCTCGGCGGCCAATGGCCCCGCCTCCGGGATCAGCCGTCGGTCCGGTGGCAGCGTCGCGTCGAAATGCTGCGCGATCGGATAGGGGCTCGTCAGCGTGAACCCATCGCCATAGAGCAGCGGGATATGCCCGTTGCCGCCGCGCAGCAGCGTGCGCAGCGCCGCGCTGACTGGCAGATGATCCTGCTCAGTCAGATCGATCCGGTGGTAGCGCGCGATCAGCCGCGTCGTCTCGCTGTCGATCATCGGCTGAAAGGTCAGCATGGTCGCGCGGGTGGGGAGCCCGCTCATGTGTCGAACGCGAGATGGAAATGCTGCGGAAACGGCGTGCCGGCCTTGTCGATCCGCCCGCGCGCGCCCTCGGCCCGGCGCAGATTGGGCTGAGCGAGCAAGGGCTTGAGCATCGCGGGCAGCACGGCGCGGTTGATATGCGCCCCGAAACAGGCGTGCATGCCATAGCCCCACAGCATGTAGGTTTCCCATGGCCGGTCGATGCGGAAGGCGGGCGCATCCGGTATCGCCAGCGGGTCGAACATCGCCGACAGGTTGGACGCCATCACGATGCTGTCCTTGACGATCCGGCGCCGACGCAGCGTGCCTGCGGCGATCGACGTGTCGCGCATCGCGCGGCGATAGACAACCGGATTGAGCGGGCGGAAGCGCAGCGCCTCGAACACATAAGCGGCCAGCGTCGCATCGTCGCCGCGCTGCGCCGCTGCACAGGCCGCCGCGAATTCGCGCGGGCGATCGAGCAGTTCGTCCAGCGCAAGATTGGCGGTGGCCGACAGGGTCGGCAGCTCCCCGATCAGCAGGCCGATCAGATTGTTGCGAATGTCGCGGTCGCTCATCCCGGGCATGTCCGCGTCGCCCATGATCAGGCAGCGGCCCAGCACATCGTCCCGGGGCGGCCCCGCGCGCCGCGCCGCGATATGCCCGTCCATCCAGTCGCGAAACCGGGCCGCCGCCGCCTGTGCCCGCGCGTCGAGATCGGGATCGGCCTGCAGGTCGATGAACAGGTACCAGAACAGCAATGTCGTCCATTCGGCGATGTCCGTTTGCGACGGGCCGGGCGTTCCGAAATAATGATCGAGCAGACCCGCCGCGACCGGCTGGGTCAGGGCCTGAGGGACGTCGATCTTGCCCGGGACCATTGCGACGATCTCCGCCGCGCTGGCCGCGACATAGGGCACGACGATCGCCGGGACATCGTCGCGCCGCACCACCAGCCGCATATTCGACGTGTCGCGGGTGTAGCGCGGGGTATCCTGCATGCCGAGGAAGAAGTTCTCGCCCGCCGTGATCATCTCCATGCGCGGGGCATAGGCCACGCCGAAATCCGCATCGCGGCTGAGAATGTCGGTCACATCGTCATGGCGTGTGGCGATCGCGGTGATGCCGTTATTCGGGTAGGACGCGATGATGCGGCGCTTGAGCACCAGATTGGGCTGAAGCAGCCGCAGCACCGAAAACACCTTGCGCTGCCCCTCCGGCCCGCCGATCGCGGCGGCGAGCCGGCTCCCGATCGTCCCGTCCCGGCCGAACAACGCCGCGATCCCCGACCCGATCAGCCACAGCAATGACCACAGCCCCTGCAGGATCAGCATCAGCCGGCGCCAGATCGCGGTCGGCAGGTTCAACAACCACTGCACAGGCGCCTCCTTCAGGTCGGGTCGATGATCCCCATCGCGATCATGCGCAGCGCGGTCATGCTGGGCAGGAGGAAATAGTCGCCGCCGCGCGGCTCCACGAGCTGCGGCAGCCGGTCGCAGATGAAGGGCAGCTTCCCCACCTCCGGATCGACCGGGATGACCAGCTTGGGATCGTCCTTTTCGGCATGGTTGCCGATCACCGGACAGGTGTCGCTCCCCGCGTTGAAATCGAGCCCGTATTGCATCCATTGCTGCTGCACGAATTCGAACTGGCGGAAGAGGTTCGAGCAGATCGCCATGAAGATGATGCCATGGTCACCATCGTCCCCCGGCGCGTTCGCATCATATTGGCCATAGGGCAGCCCGCGGCGCAGGATGCGGCGGCGGTTGATGATCGCGCTGCCGTCCTTCGACTTGCCGTTGGCGTCGAAGGTCGGGCCGAGCGTATCGCGCGGATTGGCGCGGCGCAGGTGCGAGGTGACCGGGCATTTCGATCCGACCGGGTCGGACGCATAGATGAAGTTGGTGAATTTGAGTGCGATCGCGGCGAGCTTCGCCTTGTCCTTCTCTGCCCGCGCCTGATCGAGCTCGGCGCGGAAACGCTGCCAGTCGGCATAGGTGGGCGCGACCATCAGCGGCACGCCATCTTCCCAGCGGCCGACCATCTTGGCCTTGATCGTGTCGACCGCCTCCTGATGCGGCACGCGATACAGCTGCGCATAGCGCTTCGCCTGCTCGTCGACATAGGCGTGGAAGGTGCCGACCGCCTCGTGCAGCTTGCGATAGGCCATGAAGGTGCCGTTGCGGCTGAACGCGATCGGCATCGCCGCGCCCGGAATCTCCTGCGCCTCGTCGGGATAGCCGAGCAGGAACTCGCCCGTCGCAAGCGGCTGCCAGCTGCCATCCGCCATCAGCTTGCCGCCGCCGGCCACGCGCACCCGCTCGGCCTCGCCCGAAAACTGGCCGGAAAAGACCGGGTCGCCAAAGCCGTCGGACAGGCCGAAATGCTCCTTGTTGGTCGGCCAATAGCGGTCGCCGTCCTGCCGCATCACCGCCGACAGGTCCTGCCATTTGGCGTTGTTCGGCCCCACCCCGTCGAGCAAAGTCACACCGCCCCGCAATTTCCGACACAGCGCGACGATCGCGTCGGTTTCGGCGTCGAGTTCGGGACAGGCGGTGCCGTCCGGATTCTGCTGGGCATAGAGCGTCAGCAGGATATGGACGCGCTTGTCCCCCTTCGAATTGCGCCACACCGCGTCGCGCTTGTCGAGAAACGGATCGTCGCCAAGCAGCGCCGCGCGCGCCTCCATCCCGTCGATGAAATCGTCCGGCATCCCGCGCAGCGTCCGCGTCGGTACGCCGAGCGCGAGCAGGCCCATGAAGGTGAAACCGATGTTGAGCGTCACCTTGGGCTTCATCAGCTGTACCCGACCGGGATAGTCGGGCACACCCTCGGCCCGCGCGATATCCTTCACGCGCGGGTTGTGCGTGCGCACCAGCGGTTCCTGGCGGTTCGGGTCCTTCCAGCGCGCGGCGGTGGTGATCTTCGGCAGCAATGCGGTGACAAAGGCGCGCCCTTTGCGCGCGTCGCGCACGGTGAGGTAGAAATTCCGCCCCTTGGGAAAGCCGTCGCCATAGGTGCGCAAGATGCCACCCTGAATATCGGCGAGGTCCAGCAGCGTGGCGGCGGATGCGCTATGCGTCGCGTTGGTCATGCCGCATCTCCGGTCAGCGTGCTGCGGATCACGCCCGGGGGCTGGGTCGGCCCGTCCAGGTCACCGGGTCGGGTGGTGGCGAGGAAGCGGCGGAACGCCGCCCCCCATTCGGCCGGATCGCGGCGCTGCTGCTCCATCGCAAAGCGCGTGAATGCCTGTTGCAGATACAGGCCCTTGAGCACGTTGCGCAGGTCGCTTCCCGGCGCCGCCGGATAGGGCTGCCGCCCCTTCCACAAGATCCAGTAATAATCGATGACAAGGCCGGCGATCAGCACCACAAGCCCAAGCCACGGCATCCAGCTCCACCCGCTCCAGCCCGCAAAGCCCGCCGCCCATTGCCACCCAGTCCAGCGCAGGATGGCGGCGATCAGTGCCGTCAGCAGCATCAGCGCGCCCGCACCGGGGATCAGCGCCAGCCCGGGAATCGAGATCGAACTGAGCTTGGGCGGCACGTACCAATAGTCATGGAACGGCATCGTCGTTTCGATCTGACAGCGCAGAATGTATCCCGCGAAGCTCGCCGCGTCGGTCACCGTGTCGAAATCGTAGCAATATTGGAAGATCGAGCGCAGCTCGGCCTCCATCTGCCCCCACAGCTCCTCCAGATAGCGGCGCGGTTCGCCGATCCCCGCGGGGTCGGGCAGATCGAAATCGATCGTCCAGAAGATATAGGGACAGGTGATCTGATCGACCGGCTGCGGCGCGAGCAAATCGGTCCCCGCCACCGCGTTGACCAGCGCATTGCTGTGATCGCGGCCGTTGAAATAGGGCTGATCCAAGATCACGAAGCGGGTGAAATGCGTCCGCAGATTGCGCGAAAATGGACTGTTCAGCCCGATTTCCTCAGTCGCGGGCGATTGCAGCGCGGTGGGGAGGGTTTCGAATATCTGCCGGATGACATGGATCGGCGAGCTTTTGATGCCGCCATGCTCGACAATGCCTTCATTGCACACCGGCACCGCGGCGGTGAAGAAATAGCTGCAGACATCGATATTAGCCATCGGCCTTCTCCCGCGTCTCGCTGGACATCTCGGCGGGCGGCTCGGATGGTGGATCGGTGACCTTAGGCTTCTCGTCGGTGTGCGGCGTGGAATCGAGTGCGGCGGCGACCACGGCGCGGACCGCAGCGCGTGCGTCCGCATCATCATTCGCGGTGGAGGCGATCACGACTTCCGGAGCGACCGGTTCGAGCGTGCGTTCGGCCTCGATCGCGCCGCTGCCGCCTTCGCCCCACAGGCCCAATTCGGCATCGGCGCGGTTGCGATCGGCGGCGGCGGTGTCCGTACTCGCAACCGGCGCATAGCCGGGCGATCCCATCCCGCCCTGATTGGCGATCAACAACCGCTCATAGGCCGAGGCGAGTTCGGCATCGCTTAGGGTACTCGCCCTGGCGGCGATGTGCGCCAGATCATGCGATAGCTTGAGCGCAAGCTTGATGTCGCGCTGCCCGCTGCCCGGCGTCGCATTATAATAGTAACTGGTGTCGACCTGATTGGCGCGGATATAGTTTTTGAAGGGCGTGATCGGAATAGAATTGGGGTATTTGGTGCTCGAGTACCAGAACAGGTCGAGCCCGCCCGGAATGCCGTCGGCGAACTCATCGATATACTGGTCCCACGTTCCATTAAAATTGCTGCAAAACAGCATGTAATCGTTCGTCAGATTGGCGGGAGGCTGGCCGAGCTGGGGCCATTGGTCGCGACGAATAATGACCCATCGCGCAAAATGAATGAACCCGAGACCCAGAAGCCCCGACAAGGTCGCCGGGAGCGAGCGCGAGATCATGAACAGGAAGTTATTGATCCAGGTCACAGCCGGACGCATCGGCGTGATGACGTTCATGCCATAGGCTTTTCCGGCCAGGTTGCTCATGGATAATTCCCCCGAGAAACAACGCAGTACCGATCATCCACCCGTTATCGAGACTCACCAGTCAAGATACGGCTTCGTTGATTTTCATGAACTTAGAGACACGCCCTCCGATGTGGCAAGCAATTTTGTCCGTAATGGTCTATTCACCAAGAAATTTCGCGCACACGCCTGTTTTACCGTTGTGGGCAACCCTGCCCACGAATATAGTGCGCAAAGGCGGGGGCGTTTGGCAGTTTTATTACACCCCCGGCGTCACATCATTGTCGGATCTGAGGGGGATTTCAGACATGCCGGATCCGGTTACGCCGCTGACACCCGCCGAACAGGCATTTGTGGCGACGCTCAACGCGACATGGACCCGCGATCAGGTGCTGGCGCGACTGCAGAACGATTTGCAGACCGCAGTCGAGATCGAACTCGCGACGATTCCGATCTATCTCTACACCTATTACTCGCTGATCCGGAACAATGAGAGCGGGGAGACGATCAGCGACGCCCAGTTGTTCGCGAACAAGGCGGGCGGCATCATCATGAGCGTGGCGGTGGAGGAAATGCTCCACATGTCGCTGTCGTCGAACGTCCTGTGGTCGATGGGCGTGATGCCCCAGCTTTATGGCAAGGCGCCCGACAGCTATCCCACCGGCCTCCCCTATCACAATCCGCAGGGTCCAGCCGGGCCCGACGGCAGGACCGCAGTGCAAATTCCGCTCGGCAAGCTCAGCTTCGAACAGCTGTGGCACTTCCTGCAGATCGAATATCCCGAACAGTGGAACGCCCCGCCACAGGACAGCAATTGGGACACGATCGGGCAATTCTATTCGTATATCCGCTGCCTGCTCAGCACCCAGTTCCTAGAGGATTCCGATTTTCAACGCGGGTCGGTCGAGCATGCGATCCAGCCCTATAATTATTCGCCGAACAACGTCGACACGGTCTATCCGTCGACCGGGTTCGACCCGTGGAAACCCGCGCCACCGGCCACGGTCAGCTGGGCGGATTCGGTGCAGGGCGCGGCGGCGGCGGCGGTGTATCCCGATGCCGATGACAGCCATGCCGGGCCGACCCAGCTGATCGCGATCCGCTCGATCCAGGATGCGGCGACCGCGATCGACACGATCTGCGATCAGGGCGAAGGTGTGCCGGTCCCCGATATCGGCCCCAGCCCGGATGACGACCCGTCGAAGGACGAGGAGTCGCATTATGTGAAGTTCCTGACGCTGCAGGCGCAGTTCGCGGACTATCAGGGTACGGCGGAAGTGCGCCCGCCCCAGCCGCCCGCGCCGGCCGATGTGATTCAGCCGGCGGTGACGCAACAGGCGCTGCTGGATGCCGGGGTGCTGGTCAACATGCCCGACAGCCCGCGCGCCGACGGCTATCCCGACTATTATTGTGACATCGCCAATTTCTGCAGCGCATGTTTCCAGTACATGCTGGTGATGACCGAGACGGTGTATCTGGTCCCGCCGGACAAGCAGAAGCTGTTCTTCAACGAAGGGCTGCACCGATCGATGATCTGGGTGCTCGACAAATATATCCGCACCATCCGCCAGATCCCGATCCCCAGCGGCGATTATGCCGGAACGATGATGGGGCCGACGTTCGAGAATGTCTCGCTCGGCGACCGCGAAGGATCGTTCGCGGGGCTGAAGGACTATGGCAACAAGGCGATTGCGGCGGCCAATGCGCTGATCGCCCAGCTCGACGTCAGCGAGGTCGTCGAACATGTTCAGGCGCTGTTTGCGCCCGGCAGCACCAACGCCGCCGCGCTGAAGGTCGAAAAGGCCGATAGCGACCTGATCGGCGTGCTGCAGAACGTGATCTATTATGTCGGCGTCGCGATTTCGAAGACCGGCACCAACAATGTCCCGATGCACCTGCCCGATGTCGGTCCATACTGGATCGCCGCGCGGCAACGCTGACCGATTTGCGAGAGGAACGACCCATGGCATCCTGCTCCATGCCCCCGGTGAAGCCCGGCGAACCCGTCCCGACGCCCTACCCCTATCCCGATGAGCCGGCCTTCCCCGGATCGGGCAAGATCGGCCCGCAACCGGAAGGGATGCCGCTCCATGCCTGCATGGGGCTGAATGCCTGTGCCGGGTCCGACCGGTTCGGGACGCTTGGCGCACCGGGCCGCCAGCCCAATGCGTGCGCCGGCCAAGGCTATTGCTCGACCGGCACCGACCATACCTGCCACGTCCAGAATGAGTGCAAGGGCCAGGGCGGCTGCGGCCTCTATGGCACGGGCGAGGAGATGAACAATCCCGGCGCCAATGACTGCCGCTCGCAGGGCTCGTGCGCCACGCCGATCAATGCCGAGCGGTTCAGCACCAACGGCCCCAATCAGGGCAAGAGCGTGTGGGTGCGCGCGCGCGAAGTGTTCGAGGCGAACTGGCAGGCGACCCGCGCCGAGCTGCTCGCCGCGCAGGCAGCGGGCAAGATTCCCGCGAGCCATGTCTTTCCCGAAACCCCCGGCAGCCCGCCCGCCGCCTTTGCCGGCACTGGTCCCACCTATTTGTGGATTTCAGACGATAACAATGCGCGCGGCAACATGACCGCATGCGGGTCGAGCGGGATGAGCGGCGCCGGTGGCTGTAGCTGACGACACGCTGGCGGGCCTGCCCCGGCTCGGGCTGGGGCTGGGCCTGCGCAACGTGCATTTCGACGCAATCCTCTCCGACGCGCCGCACGATCTGTGGTTCGAGGCGATTTCTGAGAATTTCATGGACTCGGGCGGCCGGCCCCGCGCCGTGCTGTGCGCCATTGCCGAACGCCATCCGATCGTGCTGCACGGCGTATCGCTGTCGATCGGCAGCACCGACCCGCTGGACACCGGCTATCTCGCCACGCTCAAGCGGCTGGCGGATGAGGTGCGTCCGGCCTGGATCAGCGACCATCTGTGCTGGACCGGGGTGAACGGCCATAACTCGCACGACCTGCTGCCGATGCTGCTGACAGAGGAGAGCCTGGCCCATGTCACCGCGCGGGTGATCGAAGTGCAGGAGCGGCTCGAACGCCCGCTGATCCTCGAAAATCCCAGCTCCTATGTCCGCTTCGCGGAGTCGACGATCGACGAGCCGGAGTTCCTGCGCGCGCTCGCCGATGCCACCGGCTGCGGCCTGCTGCTCGACGTCAACAATGTCTATGTCAGTTGCTTCAACGCTGGCACCGACCCGCACGCCTATCTCGACGCCTTTCCATGCGAGCGCGTCGTCCAGATGCACCTCGCCGGCCACCAGGATCTGGGCACGCACGTTATCGACACGCATGACCGCCCGGTGCGCGCCGAAGTGTGGGAGTTGTTCCGCACCGCCTGGGCGCGCACCGGCGGTGCGTCGACGCTGCTCGAATGGGACGCCGCGATCCCCGGCTTCGACACCTGCCTTTCGGAGCTGCGCAAGGCCGAGCACTATATGGCGGACGCGCTCGCGCCGCACGACGGCCCTGAAGGTCCGTCAGCAGGTGCAGGGGTTTCCAACCCGGTCGATTTCCTCGTCCCGCGCGCGATGGACAGCGTGATGGAGCATGCCCCATGACCCTGCTGGTTGGGGCACAGCACCGCATGCACGCCGCGCTGATCAGCCCGCAGGCCGATCCCGGCGCGGCGCAGGCGCTGTTCCGCACCGACGGTCGGCTCAGCGCGACGGCGGGCCTAGCAATCTACCAGCGCGGTTATTTTCTGCGGATCGCCGCGTGCATGCGCGAGCAGTTCCCGGCGCTTTGCCACGCGCTTGGCAGAGCGCTGTTTGATGATTTCGTTGCTGATTATATTCGCGATTGCCCGCCCGAACGCCACACGCTCTACGATCTTGGCCGCCGATTTCCGGATTGGATCGACTCGAGCCGACCCGAGCCGGAGGCGCACGAACCATGGGTGGATTTCATGATCGATCTCGCCCGGTTCGAATATGATGTGTTCACGATGTTTGACGTCTCCGGAAATGAAGGGCACCCCTTTGCGACCGCAGCGACACCTGATGATGCACTGCGTCTCCAGCCCGCATTCTCGTCACGCGCCTATCGCTTTGCGGTGGCCGGCTTCTACCATTCCGTGCGCCGCGGCGAGGCGCCATCGCTGCCAGTCCCTGTCCGCGCTCCGAGCTATTTGGCGCTGGTGCGCACCGACTATGTCACGCGCACGATCCCGCTGAGCGAACCGCAATATGAGCTGCTCGAGGCGCTAAAAATTCATGGCCGTATCGACGCAGCGCTGGGCAGCGCGTCGGCCCGTTTCGGGCTGGATGCGAACGCGGCCCAGCGCTTATGGGACGGGCCGACGGGTTGTCGCGAACAGTGGATCGCATTCGGCTTCTTTCGCGACGTGTGCAGCTTGGAGAGCACAAGGCATCCGAGGCCGACGACACCAGCCTGTAGCCGCAGCGCGTGGTCGGCGCCTCGATAGCGAGCGGTGCCGGCCCGCGCAGTCAGCGAAGGGCGTCACCATCATCTGCGCTTTGCCGATCTGGACCTCACCAGCGACGCCGCGCCCGGCGCAATCGTCGAGCTGCGCGAATGGCGCGATGGCACGGGCGCGCAAGGGGCTGGAGCCGGAGGATTGAACGGTTGGGTCGCTATCCGGCGCTCAGCGGGGCGAACAGGTGGTCGAGGAACCCGTCATAGGCCTCCGCGTCGCCATGCGCCGGGCTGGTGCGCCAGAAGCCCATGCCGATGCTCGACAAGACGGCGGATAGCGCGATGCTCTGCGCATCGCTGCACCGGACCCGCTCGCGCACCGTGTGGATGCTGGTCGTGCCGCGGAGGTAGCGGAGCATGCCGACCAGCCCCGGCTCCGCCCGCCCGCGCGCGACCGCGAGGATGAGCTCGTCGAGCGCGAGCAGGCGCGCTTCGGCCGGGGTCGGGTCGGACGTGGGCGGCGTGGCGGGGGTCGCGGCGTCGAGCCGGTCGGGGGCGCCGCCGGTGAGCTGAAGATAGATCTGGGCATAAGCGAGCCGCAGCAGATCGTCGGTGCGGCGGCACACATGCGACACCGCGCCGAGCGTCAGCCCGGCCTGGGCCGCGACCGCGCGATGGGTGATCGCGCCCAGGCCGCGCGCGGCGAGCAGGGTGGCGGCGGCCTCTGCGACCGCAGCGCCATTGCCGTCGGGGATCGCGACGCCGCTGAGCGTCGTACGGGCGCGGGCGCGGGCGTGAAGCCGCCATGGCGTGTCGCCGGGCAGGCTGCCGCCGATCCAGCGGCCCCAGGTCGCGCAGGATTCGTCGAGCGCGGCGCGGTCGATCGTCCGGTTCCAGCGCATCAGGTGCAACAGGCTCTCGCCGTCGAAGAAGAGGAAGCTGGTTTCGGTCGCGGCTGCGGCGCCGAAGCGCGGGCAGATCGCGGCGAAGAAGGCACGCCAGAGCGTCGCCCATTCGGCGCGCAGCGGGGCGAAGCGGGGATTGCGGGCGGCGAGCAGCTGGCATTCGCGCCAGGCGAAGGCGAGCGGGCGGGCGTCCTCGCACCAGGCGTCGGTCAGCTGGGCGAGCAGAGAGCCGAGCGCAGTGGGGGGCAGATCGGTAGTGTGCAATTCGGTGAGCAGGGCGTCGCGGCGCTGGGCGATCCAGTCCGACGCCTGGGCGATCGCGGCGCGCTGAGCGGCCTCATACAAATGTTCCAGATCGTCGAAATAATAATAGATGGCGGAGGCGTTCGCGCCGGCGATTGCGGCGAGTCCGCGTGCCGACAGTTCGCCGCTGCCCTGATCCATCCATGACAGCAGCGTTGCGCGGACAAACTGGTCGCGACGTGAGGTTTCCGCTGTGACCACCTCGCTCAAACTCCGCTCCCAGCCCGTTGCCGCGCCATAGAAAACGCCGCAGCCGCCCTAAGGCGATCGCCATTGAACTGCAAATTTTGCAGTGCGTCAAACTGTCACGCACACGTCACCGCGGTGCAATACGATCGTTCTAATCGGCCCCTCGACACCAGACCGCAGGGGGACATTCAAATGCGTTTCACTTCACGTTTCGCGCAAGGGCGGCGCAGCCTGATTCTCGCCACCGCAGCGACGATCGGCCTGACCGCGCCGCAGGCCTTTGCGCAGGAAACCGCACCCGAAGCCGAATCTGACGAGATCGTCATCACCGGATCGATCGGCCAGTCGCAGGCGGCGTCGATCCGCGAGAAGCGTCAGGCCGACAATCTGGTCGACATCGCCGCCGCCGACTCGGTGGGCCGCTTCCCCGACCAGAACAGCGCCGCCGCGCTGTCGCGCCTGCCCGCCGTCGCGGTGCAGCGCGATCAGGGGCAGGAGCGTTACATTCAGGTGCGCGGCGCGCCCAATCGCTGGACTTCGGTCAGCATCGACGGCGTGCCGATGATCGGCGTCGATGAAGGCGGCACGACCCGCGCCTATCGCTTCGACGCGGTGCCGGCGGTGCTGCTGAGCGCGATGGCGGTGAACAAGTCGCTGACCGCCGACCTTCAGGCCGAGGCGATCGTCGCCAATATCGACCTGCGCACCTATTCGCCGCTCGCGGTCAAGGGGTTCAGCCTGCAGGGCGACCTGGGCTATGGCGTGATGGAGCTGGGCGGTGGCGAGCAGCGCCAGGGATCGATCCGCGCGAGCTGGTCGAACGACACGATCGGCGTTGTGGTCGGCGCGTCGCATTATCGCCGCCACCAGACCACCGACAATCGCGAGGTCGGCGCCTATGACGCGCTCGGCCCGACCGAGTTCGACATCCGCAACTATGTGCTGGATCGCGAGAATAACGGCCTGTTCGGTGCCGTCGAATGGGCCCCGGTCGAAGGCGCGAAGATGTGGGCGCGCGCCATCTATACCGAGTTCAAGGACGACGAGCAGCGCAACCAGTATGAATTCGACCTCGACAGCAGCTCGGCCACCGGCACGCGCAGCCTGGCGAGCGGCGACCTGGTCGGCGTGCCGGTCGTGTCGACATTCAACGACGGCGAATATCGCACGCGCAATTACATCAACACGATCGGCGGCAGCATCGACGATGGCAACGGGCTGAAGGCGGTCGTCAACCTCAACTATACGCGGACCGAGAACACGACCTATCTGCCGCTGACCCAGCTGCGCACGTCGGGCCTCGCCTCGCCGTCGATCAGCTATGACAATCGCGATCCGCGCTTCCCGCTGGTGAGCGTGTTCAGCACGGTGATGAACGGCGCGACCCGCGTCCGTGGTCCCGCGCTGCCCGGCATCGACCAGACGGCGGTGACGTCGAGCGGCATCGTCATCGTCGGCCGTCAGGACACCTTCTCCGACAGCTACACCGCCAAGGCGGACGTGACCAAGGAGTTCGGCGCGGACACCACGCTGTCGGCGGGCATGCTCTATGCTGACCGCACGATCACCGGCTTTACCTTTGCCACCGCGAACATCGTTCCGCTCGCATTCGGCGCGTCGGTCGGCCAGCCGTTCAGCATCGGCAAGTACATCACCTCGACCCCGTGGGACACGGGCTTCCCGCTCGGCTTCACGCTCAACTATGTCGACAATCAGGCGATGCGCCGCGACATCGACTCGCTGCTCGTCGCGCTCCAGGGCGCGGGCCTGTACAATCCGGCCAACGACGTGCCGGCCGAGAACCGCTACAAGCTCAACGAGCGCACGCTGGCGGGCTATATTTCGGGCAAGTTCGAGTTCGGCATCGGCCAGGTGGTCGCGGGGCTGCGCGTCGAGCATTTCGATCTGGACAACAAGGGCACCGCGCGCACCAGCGCCGGTTTGGCCCCGCTGTCGGCACCGCAAAGCTATACCGACCTGTTCCCGAGCATCAACGCGCGCTTCGACCTGTCGGACGATCTGGTGTTCCGCATTGCGGGCCAGCGCGGCATTGCACGCCCGTCCTTCGGCGAGATCCGCGTCGGCAGCTCGATCAACGACACCGCCTCGCCCGGCACGATTTCGGGCGGCAACCCGACGTTGAAGCCCGAATATACCTGGGGCCTCGACGCCAGCATCGAATATTACCTGCCCGGTGGCGGCATTGCGGCGATTTCGGGCTTCCACCGCTGGGTCGACAATGTCCTGTACCAGAACGCCCAGCCGGTCGGCAGCGACGTGTTCAACAGCGGCGGCGTTGACCGTTCGGCCTATCGCCTGACGTCGACCTTCAACGGCGAGAGCGGGCGCCTCTATGGCATCGAGTTCAACCTGCAGCAGCGCTTTACCTTCCTGCCCGGTGCGCTGGATGGCTTCGGCTTCCAGGGCAACCTCGCGCTGCTCGGCGGCGAGTTCGACACCCCGACGCTGAAGGGCATCGCCTTCCAGGGCCTGTCCGACACCGTCGCCAACGCCTCGCTCTATTATGAGAAATACGGCCTGTCGGCGCGCGTCAGCTATCAGTGGCGCAGCGACTGGCTCGACACGCTGGGCGGCTTTGGCAGCGGCGAATATCGCCAAGGATATGAGAATCTCGACGTCTCGCTGCGCTACGCCGTCAACGACCAGCTGACCCTGTTCGCCGACGCCAGCAACCTCACCGACGCGATCTACGTCGCGTATGAGGGCACCCCCGCCAAGCCGACCGAGGTCGAGCAGATCGGCCGCCGCTTCCTGGGCGGTATCCGCTTCTCCTTCTGAAGGAATTCACGATGACCAAGTTCAACCTTGCCGCAACTGCCGCGATCACGCTGATCGCCAGCCTTCCCGCACCGCTCGCCGCGCGTCAGGCGACGGCGCCGGCCGCCGCCACGCAGGAGGCGTCCAAGCGCCTCCTGCCGCTGGAGGGCGGGCAGAATTTCCGCGACCTGGGCGGCTATCGCACCGCCGATGGTCGGATGGTCAAATGGGGCACGATCTTCCGGTCGGGCACGATGACCAAGCTGACCGACGCGGACTTCCGCTATCTGGCGGACAAGGGCCTCAAGACCGTGGTCGACCTGCGTTCGACCAGCGAGCGCAAGAAGGAGCCGGTGGCCTGGCCGCTGCCGGGCAGCCCGCAGGTCCATCAGAAGGACTATGAGATCGATTATTCGATGATGTCCGCGCTCGCCAAGCCGGGCCTGACCGGGGCCGAGGCGCGCGCGGTGATGGCGACATTCTATCGCGAGGTGCCGAAGACCTTTGCCGACCAGTATAAGCTGATCTTTGCCGAGCTGATCGGCGGCGACGCGCCGCTGGCGTTCAACTGTTCGGCGGGCAAGGACCGTACCGGGGTCGCCGCGGCGCTGGTGCTGAGCGTGCTGGGCGTGCCGCGCGAGACGGTGATCGCCGACTATCTGTTGTCGAACGAGACGTTCAAGCCGGTCGAGAGCGAAGCGGACAAGAATGATCCGCAGATGATGTTCTTCGCACGGCTGCCCGCCGATGTCCGCCAGGCGCTGATGGGCGTCGACCGGGCGTATATCGAGGCCGCGTTCGCGACGATCGACAACTGGCCCGGCGGGGCCGAGGCCTATTATCGCGAGCAGCTGGGCCTCGACGCCAAGGCGATCGCGACGCTGCGCGACAAGCTGCTGGTGCGCGCGCCGGCCTGATCGCGCTTTTTGGGTTCCCCGACTTTATGGCCCGGTGCGCAAGGCGTGCCGGGCCATTTTTTGTGCGGATCGCTGGCGAGATTGCCGTGCCCACTAGATGCCGCTGGCGGGCGGGTGCGATGCTCGATGGCGATGCGCTGCGATCGACCGGCATGCACCACCGCAGATCCTGGCGATCCGCGCCGAGATGCCTGCCCGCCCTCAACGACGGATCCGCCCTTCCGGGCCAGGCTTGACCAGCGTCTGCTACTGGGAGTTTGCCAATCGCAAGCAGACAGACCGCAACCGGCCCAGAAGCCGCCGAAGGGGGGGGCGGGCTCGGTCCAATACCCGATGACAAGCCGGTGAAACTCACTGTCGACGTTCCCCGGACGTGTTTCGCGACCTAAGCCTTTATACTGCGGCACATGCTGCAGCGGCCGGACGAGAGTCTCAAGGAGCCACCAAGCTGGTCGTCCCGATGCTCGCGCTATTCAAGGCGGGAGACCGTGAATTCCTGAAGCTGAAGAGAACGGGGCAGATCGGCCTGCAATGACTTCCATTGGGCCGGTCGCGGTCTTTCCGCCTTTTGACCATGCATCTCGCAAGCAGACAGCGACGCGATGAAATGGACCGGCAACCCTCAGTAAGCGATGGTCCACCACAATCGTGTGAAGCGGTTCAAGCTCCCAAACCGGCATCGACTGCAGAGCAACGACAGCGCCATCGCGACTTGACATGGTCCCGAGGTCGCGGGAGGCGAAAGCAGGTTCGTGAAGTCGCCCTCCGCGCAGATGCCCCGCAGGCTGGTATCGCGGCGCTGATCGCGCTTTAGGGCAATGCCCAGCCGCCCCGCCCGTCCTATCGGCTCAGCTCTGCGTGGCCGAGGCGTCCCATCCGCCGCCGAGAGCCCGGAAGGAAGCGATGGCGGCGCGGACGGCAGCCGCTTTGGATTGAATTTCGGCGTCACGTGTCGCGAGAAGGCGCTGATCGGCGTCAAGGACGTCCCGCAGGCTGGACACGCCACCTTTATAGGCTGCCAGCGAAGATGCCCGAGCCTTAGTAAGCGACGACACGCCCTGTCCCAGGATCAAAGCGCGCGCCTGCTGCTTGATGAGGCCGGAGAATGCATTCTCGACATCTTCTGAAGCACGCAGAACCGTGAGGCGGTAGGCGGCGAGCGCCTCGGTGTTGCGCCCGCGCGCAGCGGCAATGTCGGAATCGATTCGGCCGAAGTCGAACAACCGCCAGCGCAATCCGAGAACCCCGCTGGCCTGGGTCGCGCCACCGCTGAACAACCTACCAACATCCATGGTCGCCGTACCGAGCAAACCGCTCAGCGAGAACTTCGGATAATATTCCGAGATCGCGACCCCGATCCGCGCATTCGACGCAGCGAGTGTGCGCTCAGCCGCGATGATGTCGGGGCGCCGGCGCAGTAAGGCGGCCGGACCGCCCGCGTCCGACACTGCCGGGACGTTAGGGATCGGTGCGATGGCCGCAAGCTCGGTCCGGGTAGAGCCCGGTTGAAGGCCCAACAACACGTCAAGCGCGTTCATTGCGGCGTCAAGACCCTGCGCTAGCTCTGGAACGGCAGCTTTGACTTGCGCCAGAGCGCCCTCGGCTTGGCGCAGCTGTAATTCCGGTGCCACTCCTTTGCCGTACTGAAGCGCGACCAGATCGACCAACTGCTGCTGGACCTGCTGTTGACTACGCGCGACGCCGAGCCGCGCCTGGAGGCTACGGATCGTGACATAGGTGTCGGCGGTTTGCGCAGCAACAGCGAGCCGCGCGGCGACGGCGCCAGCTGCGGATGCTTGCCAGTCGGCCCGTGCAGCGTCACGGGCGGCGTCCTTGCCGCCAAAAAGATCGAGCTCCCAGCCTGCGGCGACGTTCAACTCATAGCTCTGCGCTTCGCGGTCAACGCCAGGTAAGGCGCTGGCAATGCGGCCTTGCGGCGACTCGATCGATTGATAATTCTCGCTCGCCTGCCCGCTGACCTGCCCGGACGGAAGGAGCTCGGCGTGGGCCCGGCGCAGGGCGGCACGCGCCTGGACGACCCGGGCGCTTGCCTGCTGCAAGTCGAGATTCTGCGCTAAGGCCCGCTCGACCACGCTCACCAGCAGCGGATCGTCAAACGATCGCCACCAGTTCACCAGATCGACATTCTTCGCCTGACCGGTGAGCGCGTCGACGGCGGGGCCTCCCATGAAGGCAGGCGGGGCCGCCGTCTCAGGCGCGACGTAAGCCGGCCCGACGGCACAGCCGGCGAGCAGCGCGGCTGCCGCGATCGTGAGAATCGAAGATGAAATGCGCATGCGCTCGTCTGCCAGCAGGTTCATGAACTAGCTCATGAATGTGTGACCAATGACATCAATAGTCACAGTTTGTCAATCCATCCAATTGCCGTTATGGGTGCAACCATGAAAAATGAGAGCATAATCAAGGCCGCCACGCGTGGACCGGCGGAGCATTCTGTGCGGGACCAGATCGTCAAGGCGGCGCGCGAGTGCTTCGCGCATTACGGCTATGACAAGACCACGGTGTCGGACCTCGCGCGCGAGATTGGCTTCTCCAAAGCCTATATCTACCGCTTTTTCGAGTCGAAGCAGGCGATCGGCGAAGCAATCTGCGCTGAGTGTGTGGACGGACTATTCGACCAGACCCGAGAGGCGGTAGACCAAGGGGAGGACGCTACCGACAAACTGCGCAGATTTTCAAAAACTGTGACGAGCGCGAGCGTCGAGCTGCTCTTCAACGATCGCAAGCTTTATGAAATTGCGGCACACGCCTCGACCGAAAACTGGGAAGTGGTGCGGGACTATACCGAGCGGCTGCAGGGCCTGCTTGAACAGATTCTCAAGGAGGGCCGCGAGAATGGCGAGTTCGAGCGAAAGACGCCGCTCGACGAAACCCGCCGATCAATCTTCTATGCACTCAAGTCCTTCATCGACCCAGTTTTTCTTGAGCGAAACCTGGATCTGCTGCCCGACGCCCAAGCCGAGGTCGCCAGCCTCGTGTTGCGTAGCCTCGCGCCTTGAGCTAGACGCCTCAATGTGACCAGTTTACATATTGGTCACTCGATGGCATTGGGTTCCGACTGAACAGGAGGAACCCGCGTGCCCACATCGTCTTGCGCCCGAACGCTCGGGCTCCTTGGTCTGACAGCGATGGCGCTGGCCGGGTGCGGGAAGTCGGATGCCGATCCGCGAACAGCGCCGCCACTTGTCCGTGTCGCATCGGCAGCCGCGTCTGAGAGTGGTGCTCGCGAATTCACGGGGATCGTAGGCGCGCGGGTGCAGAGCGATCTTGGCTTCCGCGTCGCTGGCAAGGTGGCGGCGCGACTGGTCGAAGCCGGTCAAACCGTCCGCCGCGGCCAGCCGCTCATGCGTATCGATGCGACCGACTATGCGCTCGCGGCGCAGGCGGCAGCCGGCACGGTAGCGGCAGCGCGCGCCCGCGCGGCCCAAGCCAGCGCAGATGAACAGCGCTACCGTGATCTGGTTTCTGCGGGCGCAGTCTCCGCCTCGGCCTATGATCAGGTCAAGGCCGCCGCACTTTCGGCGAACGCGCAGCTCTCTGCAGCCGAGGCCCAGGCCAGGGTCAGCCGCAACGATAGCAGCTATACGTTGCTGGTTGCCGATGCGGACGGCGTGATCGCTGAGACGCTGGCGGAGCCAGGTCAGGTGGTCGCGGCCGGCCAAACCGTGGTGCGCCTTGCCCGCTCCGGTCCGCGTGAAGCCATTGTCGCACTTCCCGAAACGCTTAGGCCCGCACTGGGCACGCAAGCGGAGGCGCGCACCTATAGCGGGCTCGGCGGGCAGGCACGATTGCGGCAACTGAGCCAGGCCGCCGATCCGGCGACACGGACTTTCGAAGCGCGATTCGTCCTCGTCGGCGCACCCGCGAGCGCGCCTTTGGGCTCGACGGTAACCGTCCGGCTGGTCACTTCCGACCAGCCTTCGATGATTGCGGTACCGCTCGGCGCCATTTACGATCGCGGCAAGGGGCCCGGCGTCTGGGTCGTCGCCCCCGGGAACAGTCCGAAAGTCAGCTGGCGTCCAGTCCGGCTCGCCGCCATCGGTGAAGAGTCCGCGACCGTGACGGCAGGACTGCGGTCAGGCGAGCGCTTTGTGGCGCTCGGTGCGCACATGTTGCACCAGGGCCAGTCGGTTCGCATCGCTCCGGGAGCAGTCCGTTGAGCGAGACGTCAGAGCCCAAGGGCAGGTTCAACCTCTCCGCGCTCGCAGTACGCGAGCGGGCGGTAACCTTGTTTTTCATCATCGCCATTTCAGCTGCTGGGATCGTGGCTTTCCTCAATCTCGGTCGCGCCGAGGATCCGAGCTTCACGATCAAGCAGATGACGGTGGTTACGGCCTGGCCCGGCGCCACCGCGCAGGAAATGCAGGACCAAGTCGCCGAGCCGCTCGAGAAGCGGTTGCAGGAACTGCGCTGGTACGATCGTGCGGAGACGTTCACCCGCCCCGGCCTTGCCTTTACCACGCTGCTCCTGCGTGATCAGACACCGCCCTCCGAGGTGCAGGAACAATTCTATCAGGCGCGCAAGAAGCTTCAGGACGAGACGTCGCGGCTGCCACGCGGCACGGTTGGCCCGTTCGTCAACGACGAATATGGCGATGTGACCTTCGCACTCTATGCGCTGAAGGCGAAGGGCGAGCCGCCGCGGGCGCTTGCCCGTCAGGCTGAAACGCTGCGCCAGCGGTTGCTGCACGTGCCAGGCGTCAAGAAGGTCAACATCGTCGGCGAGCGGCCTGAACGCGTCTTCGTCGAATTTGCGCCGGATCGGCTGGCGACGCTGGGCATCGCGCCGCGCGCCATTTTCTCGGCGCTCGCGCAGCAGAACCTGGTCACCCCTGCGGGCGCGATCGAAGCAAACGGGCCGCAGATATTGGTTCGGCTCGACGGCGCGTTCAACGATCTCCAGAATATCCGCGACCTTCCGATCATCGCGAATGGCAAGACCGTGCGCCTGGCGGATATCGCCGAGGTTCGACGCGGCTATGAGGACCCGGCCACCTTCCTGATCCGCAATCAGGGCGAACCGACGCTGCTGCTTGGTGTGGTCATGCGTGAGGGCTGGAACGGACTCGATCTCGGTAAGTCGTTGAAGGCCGAAGTGGAGGCGATCTCGGCTGACCTTCCGCTGGGGATGACGCTCACGCCGGTAACCGATCAGTCGGTGAACATCTCGGCGGCCGTCGACCAGTTCATGCGCACCTTCCTCGAGGCGCTCGCGATCGTGATGATCGTCAGCCTCGTCGCGCTCGGCTGGCGGGTGGGTATTGTCGTCGCGGGCGCAGTGCCGCTGACGCTCGCGATCGTACTAGTCATCATGTGGGCGACCGACCGGGTGCTGGACCGCATTACGCTCGGCTCGCTTGTGCTCGCGCTTGGACTGCTCGTCGACGACGCCATTATCGCGATCGAGATGATGGTCGTGAAGATGGAAGAGGGCTTCGACCGCATCAAAGCGTCGGCCTATGCCTGGAGCCACACCGCAGCGCCCATGCTCGCCGGCACGCTCGTGACGGTAATCGGCCTGATGCCGGTCGGCTTCGCGAAGTCCACGGCGGGCGAATATGCGGGCAACATCTTCTGGGTCGTTGGTTTCGCCTTGCTCGCATCTTGGGTCGTGGCGGTGGTGTTCACGCCCTATATGGGGGTCAAGCTGCTACCGGCGATCAAGCCGGTCGAAGGCGGCCACGACGCCATCTATCAGACTCCGCGCTACCAACGGCTGCGCGGGCTGATCCGCTGGGCAGCGACGCGCAACCGGGTGGTGACGATCGCGACGCTGATTGCTTTCCTCGTCGCCGGTGCGGGCATGGCGCTGGTGAAGAAGCAGTTCTTCCCTACCTCTGATCGGCCCGAGGTGCTGGTTGAAGTCCAGATGCCCAAGGGCACGTCGATCGAGCAAACCAGTGCTGCGACAGAACAAGTCGAAGCTTGGCTCCGCAAGCAACCCGAGGCAAAGGTCATCACCGCCTATGTCGGCCAGGGCGCGCCGCGCTTCTTCATGTCGCTTTCGCCCGAACTGCCCGACCCGTCCTTTGCCAAGATCATCGTGCGCACGCCCGACGAGGAGGCGCGCGATGTGCTAAAGGACCGGCTGCGGCGTGTGGTGGCTGACGGCCTTGCTCCGGAGGCCCGCGTACGTGTGACGCAGCTCGTCTTCGGCCCCCCGTCTCCATACCCGGTGGCGTTCCGCGTCAGTGGTCCCGATGTGGAGAGGCTGCGCGCCATCGCCGATCAGGTCCGCACGATCATGACCAATGATCCGATGATGCGCACGGTCAACACCGATTGGGGCGAACGCGTGCCGACGCTGCGCTTCGTGCTCGACCAGGACCGGCTGCGCGCCATGGGCCTGACTTCGGGCGATGTCGGCGAGCAGCTGCAATTCCTGCTCTCTGGCGTGACCGTCTCGCAGGCTCGCGAGGATATCCGCACTGTGGAGGTGGTCGTGCGCTCCGGCGGCGAGACCCGGCTCGATCCGGCGCGCATCGGGGACTTTACGCTGACCGCCGGGAATGGCCAGCGCATACCGATCAGCCAGATCGGCACGCTCGAGCTGCGCATGGAGGATCCCATTCTGCTCCGTCGGGACCGCGTGCCGACGATCACCGTACGCGGGGACATCGCCAACGGCCTGCAGCCGCCCGATGTCTCGACCGCCATGCTCAAGAAGCTTCAGCCGGTCATCGGCACGCTTCCGGCCGGCTATCATATCACCATGGGCGGCTCGATCGAGGAAGCGGGCAAGGCCAATGCCGCGCTCGCCCAGATCTTTCCGATCATGATCTTGTTGATGATGATCGTCATCATGCTCCAGGTCCGCAGCTTCTCTGCGATGACGATCGTGCTGCTGACCGCTCCGCTGGGGCTGATCGGCGTAGTGCCGACGTTGCTGCTGGCCGGCCAGCCCTTCGGCTTCAATGCGATCCTGGGGCTGATCTCGCTGGCCGGCATCCTGATGCGCAACACGCTCATCCTGATCGGCCAGATCCACGAGAACGAAGCACATGGCCGGACACCATTCGATGCCGTGGTCGAGGCGACTGTGCAGCGCTCGCGGCCGGTGATCCTCACGGCGCTCGCTGCGGTTCTCGCGTTCGTCCCGCTTACCCATTCGGTGTTCTGGGGCGCGATGGCGTTCACCCTGATTGGCGGCACACTTGTCGGGACGATCCTGACCCTCGTCTTCCTGCCGGCACTCTATACGCTATGGTATCGGATCAAGCCTGCGGCGGAGGGCCAGGTGCAGCAGGTCGAGCTGTCAGCATGAGCGCAGCGTCAACTCCTGCGCGCGCCATTTCGGCGGAGGACGCCGTTGAGCCGCTCGAGGGACGCTGGGTGTTGCGGATCCTCATCTGCCTTAGCACTGGTGCGCACCGATTTGCCGACCTGAGGTCGGCGATCCCACGCGTCAGCGCGAACAGCTTCCGCGCTGCCGGCCGCAGAAGTAGCGCTTCAGCGTGCCCGCGCCGGGCGGTCGGGATTGCTTGTTCGAAGCGCGCGCGCCAGCCCCCGGCGCGCGACGGGCGTGCGGGGGTTTCGTTCACAGCCGGGGATCGACCGGCTCGGTCTCCATCGCCAGCACGCCGAACACCGCCTGGTGCACGCGCGTCAGCGGGGCATGCTCGACGAACCGATGCAGCGCCTCCAGCCCCAGCGCAAACTCGCGCAGCGCCATGGAGCGCTTGTGGCCGAGGCCGCGCTTTTTGAGGCGCACGAGATTTTCGGGCCGATCATAGTCGGGGCCGTAGATGATCCGCAGATACTCGCGGCCACGGCATTTGATCGCCGGCTGGAGCAGCCCCTTTTGCCCGCGCGCGATGAAGTCGAGCGGCTTGACCACCATGCCCTCGCCGCCCGCCGCCGTCATCGCTTCCCACCAGGCGATGGCGTCGGCGATCTGCGCCGCGTCGTCGAGGTCGATCCGGCGATATTCGGTCGCAACCAGCATTGCGGGGTCAGCCGCCGCCATCCGGTGGGCCATCGCCATGTGCCAGAGATGGTCGCGCGCATCATGCACCGCGCCCTCGTTGGCGAGCAGATGGAACGGCGCGATGCGCAGATCGTCGATCCCGGCGAACGGCGCGACATAGCGGTTGTAAGCCGCACGGTAGCGCACTGCGTCGTCGAGGCGCGTCTCCGTCGCCTCGGCCAGCGCATCGACCGCCACACCACGCGCCTGTGCCGCTGCGAGCGCCTGTGACGCCGCATCCAGTCCGGCGATCGCTGCCGACCCCACCGCCGCATATTGGCCGCGCACCAGCGACCCGGCCTTCATGCTCCACGGCATGATTTCGCTGTCCCACAGCACCCAGTCGGTGCCAAGTTCGTCCCACAGCCCTGCCGCCTCCATCGCGGCATCGAGCCGGTGCATCGCCGCGGCCTCGATCGCCGCGTCGTTGAAGAAGCGGCGCCCGGTGCGGGTGACGATCACGCCGCGCGAGCCGTCATGAACGCCGAAGCGCTTCTCGGCGACGTTCTGGGTCCGCGCGAGCACGATCAGCGCGCGCGATCCCATGTGCTTCTCTTCGGCGACCAGCGTCTTCACACCCTTCGAGCCGTAATAGGCGAACGCCTCCTCGGGCCGCTCGAGCCAGCCGTCCATGGCGCTGGTCTCGGCCGGCGACATGGTGGGCGGCAGGTGGATCAGCCAGCGCGGATCGACCGCATAGCGGCTCATCACCTCGAGCGCCGCCGCGGCATTGTCCTCGCGCACCGTGACGAAGCCATAGAGCCGCGTCTCGATCACCTGCTTGCCCAGCACGTCGCCGATGTCGAGCTGATGCTGGCCCAGGCCGGTGTCCGCCGCCGGAGCCTCCAGGGGGCGGATCGGCTCGTAATAGGTCCGCTCGGCCGGCACCGAGACCAGCTCCAGCTCGGGATAGCGCAGCGCGGTCAGCTTGCCGCCGAAGACACAGCCGGTGTCGATGCAGATCGTGCCGTTGACCCAGTTGGCATCGAGCACCGGCGTGTGGCCGTAAACGACCTTTGCCTTGCCCTTGTAGTCCGCCGCCCAGTCCCAGCGCACCGGCAGGCCAAACTCATCGATCTCGCCAGTGGTCTCGCCATACATGCAGAAGCTGCGCACCGCGCCCGACGCCCGGCCCTGCATCTCCTCTTTGAGCCCCGCATGGGCGACGACGAGCTTGCCGCCGTCCAGGACATAGTGGCTGATCAGGCTGTCGAGCCATTGGCGCATCTCGGCGGCGAACTCTGGCGGTTCACCCGCGAACTGCTCGATCGTCTCGCCGAGGCCATGGCTGACCTTGACGTTGCGACCGTCGAGGTGGCGTTTTAGCTTATCATCGTGGTTTCCGAGCACCACCATGCCGGTGCCGCTATCGACCATGTGCTTGGCGATGCGCAGCGCGTCGGGCGAGCGCGGCCCACGATCGACGAGGTCTCCGACGAAGATCGCGCGGCGCCCCTCAGGCGGGGTGACACTGACCTGCTTGCCGTCCCATGCGACCGCATAGCCGAGCTCGCCGAGCAAGGTCTCTAGCTCGCTCGCACAGCCATGGATGTCGCCGATGATGTCGAACGGCCCGGTTTCTTCGCGGCGATCGGTCCATAGCCGCGTGCGCGTGATCTCGACCGCATCGACCTGTTCGACCGAGCGCAGGCGGTGGACGTAGCGGATGCCTTCGCGATTCATGCGGCCGATCGAGCGCTTCAGCGCCTGGGCATGGCGGCGCACCGGACCGTCGCCGAACTGACGGTCGGGACGCTCCTTGTTGCGTGCCACAGCCAGCTCGACCGGAAGATCGAACACGATCGCCACCGCCAGCGCATGCCATTTGCGGGCGAGCGCGATCAGCGTCTTGCGCGACTCCGGCTGGACGTTGGTCGCGTCCACGACGGTGAAGCGACGGCCCTTGAGCCGCTTCTCCACGACATAATGCAGCACGTCGAAGGCATCGCCGGTCGCACCCTGGTCGGTCTCGTCATCGGCGACCCAGCCGCGCATCCGGTCCGACGAGATCACCTCGGTCGGCAGGAAGTGTTTGGCGGCGAAGCTCGACTTGCCAGTGCCTGAGGCGCCGACCAGCAGCACCAGGGCAAATTCGGGAATCTCGATCTTCATGCCGCGGCCTTCGCTTCATCCATGCGGGTAAAAATGGCGACCTGGGTCGGGTGGCCATAGGTCAGGTCTTCGCTGCCGATCCCGTCGAACCGGACGGCATAGCCATGAGCGAGGCCCACGCACTCCGCCCAGTGCCGGAACTCGGCTCGGGTCCATTCGAAGCGATGGTCGGGGTGCCGCATCGCGTAGGGCTTCATGCCCTCGAAGAGCGCGTTGTATTCGCGGTTTGGCGTAGTCACGATTACTGCACCCGGCCGGGCATGACCGAAGACGTTAGCCTCGAACGCCGGCAAGCGCTCGGCCTCCATATGCTCGATCACCTCGATCACCGCCGCGACGTCGAAGCCCTTGAGCCGATCGTCACGATAGACGAGCGAACCCTGGAGCAGCTCGATCCGCTGGCGCTTCATGTCGGGCATGTGATCAAGCCGCAGGCGATCGCCGGCCCCGGCGAGCACGCGCGGCGCGACCTCGACCCCGGTGATCTTGCTGAGCCCCGGCAGCTTGAGTAGCTCGCGCAGCAACCGCCCCTCGCCACAGCCAAGGTCGATCACACTCGCAGCGCCCAGTTCGCGGATCAGCGCAACGACGCGCTCCATGCGCTGGTCGTTCAGCCGGATCGGCTTCTCGATCGCCTCCTCGGCCGAATCCCGCGCGGCGTGCTCCTCGGGCTCCTCGGCTTCGACGCGCTCGTCGAGCTGCTGCCGCGCCTTGCGCATCAGTCCGCCAAAACCGCGCAGGTAACGCCGCACGATCAGCTCGCGGTCGGGATGCGTCTCAAGCCAGCCCTCGCCCTTGCGCAGCAGCTTCTCGACCTCGGCCTCGCCGACATAATAATGCTTGTTGTTGTCGAGCACCGGGATCAGCACGAACAGATGCGTCAGCAGCGCGGCGAGACGCACCTGCCCGCTCAGCTTGAGCGTGACATAGGGGCTGTTGCCCCAGTCGGGATGCGCGGGATCGAGCGGGATCGCTTCGACCTCGACCGTATAGCCGAGCGGCACGAACATGCGCTCCAGCAGATCCAGTCCACCGCGCGCCGGCAATGGCGTGATCATCGCCTCGAGCGGGATTGCCTCGTCGGCCAGCTCCTGCCGCAGTTTCGACCGCCCGCCCATCGCGGTGTTGAGCAGCCGCCCCAGCGCGACCGAGAGCAGCGACGACGCCGCATAGGGGCGGTCGTTGACATATTGATCCTCGATGCTGCCCTTGCCGCGCACCAGCTCGACCGCGTCTACGTCGAGCGTGATCGCAGCCGTGCAGCGCTCCTCAGTCGCCTCGGGGTAGAACAAGGTCGCCTTGCCGAAGCTCAGCTCGACCGCATGCACATTGTCCGGGTGCTTCATCAGCAAGAAGCCGAGATCGGTCGCGGGCTGATGCGTCGTGGTGATCGTCAGAAGCATGGGATGATCCAGATAAGAAAAAAGCCCCGTCGAAGGCTCGGCGGGGCTGCGGTCATGGTCGGGTGGTGAGTAGTGGGTCCGACTATGGCGCAGCGCAGGCGTGCGGGTAGGAATTGAACACGCGCAGGTTCGCTTCCGCGCACATGCACACGCTGGCGAGAAGTTCGATGCGGGCGATCGAGAGCACCATGGGTGACTTCATCGCCGGGAAGCGGGCGATGGTCAACGCCTTATCGGGGAGTGCTTGCGGAGCAGGTGTCGCCGGACCTCAACTCAAATCATCCAGAAACGCCGACCCCGGCGCGACGCCGACTGTTTCTCCACGCCCGACGATGACGAAGCCGGCCGCTCGGCCAGATGCCGATGCGCCGATACGCAATGCCGCGCCGTGAATTCTGGCTCCGGCACTGGCAACATGGCTGCGCAGGGGAGGAGCGGAAAACGGCGAGCAAGCGGCCCTTGTCCGAGGTACAAGCAGGCCGCAATCCGTTTAGGGCTCGCGATCCGCGCGTGCGGCCACCTCGCGCATGGCTGCATACAAGTCAAAGGACCGAAAGGCGTCGCCCGTCGCTTCGACACGCCCCTCATACTCCGACTGAGCCGCGACGGCACGGTCGCCATATAGCCGCGGCGCTTCGGTCGCACGGCGCACCACTTCCACCTCACCCAGATATGTTTCGCCGCGCCAAATCTCGTACAGCTTGCCCCGGATCGCTTCATGGGGCTGAAGATCTCCGATCGGTCGGAGCGCCCGCCCCCTCGGTTCGCGCGGGCCGGTCGAACCGCTGTCAGCCGCCACGTTGGGGGCGGGAACGCGCGCTGGGCCGTCGACTGCGGATTGGTCCTCAATGGGCGAGACTGGTGCAGTTGCGCCGGGCTGCCTTGGCTTAACTGTCTGTTCCGGCTCCCCCTGCGAACCGAGTTCGCGCGTCATCCGGTCGCGGAGCTGGTCAAGCCATGCCAGCAGCTTCGCCGTTTCGCGCGCGGGGTCGGCGAACCAGTCTGTCGACCACACGCGATAGATGTTCCAGCCCAGATTTTCGAGGATCGTCTGGCGAATATGGTCGCGGTCGCGAACGCTGAGGCCCGAATGATAGGGGGCGCCGTCGCATTCGATGCCAGCGATGAAGCCGACCGGACACGCGGCGTGCCGCACACCCAGGTCGATGCGGAACTTCTCGACGCCGACCTGATACACGACGTCATAGCCAGCCGTGCGCAACGCATCGGCGACGAACATCTCGAAATCGCTGTCCGTCTCGCCGCCCGACGCATCTTCATACTGGGCGCCGCCATGGGCATAGGTCAGATAGTTTTTGAATGCGATGACGCCCTTGGACGATTTCTCGGTCACTTTGACGTCATCGGGACGCAGCGACGTGATCAGGCGGCAGGACATTTTGGCGCGGGTCACCAGCACGTTGAGCCGTCGCCAGCCAACTTCGCGGTTCATCAGGCCGAAATTTTGCCGCACGGCACCGTTTTTGTCGGGGCCATACACGGTCGAGATCAGGATGATGTCGCGCTCGTCACCCTGAACGTTCTCGAGGTTCTTGATGAAGAACTCGTCGATCGTCCCGGCAAAGGCCTCGACATATTTGCGAACCCGCTCCTCTTCCACGATCAGCCGGTCGAACTCGTTCTGAAGCAGCTCGGTCTGTTTGGCATTCATCGCGACGATCCCGATCGACCGCTCGGGATGGGTCTGCATCAGCCCGAATGCCTGCTCGATCACCAGCTCCGCCTCACGCTGGTTGATTGACGATTCATAGGCGGTGTCGGGATAGAATGCCGGGGCATAGAGGCATTTCACGCCCAGCAGAGCGTCATCATTTGCCATCGGGCTGGGGAACACGACCAGATCGCGATGATAGAATTCGCAATTTGCAAACTGGATGAGGCTTTCATGCTGGGAGCGATAATGCCACTTGAGCCGCGGCTTGGTCCGGAATCGCTGGTTCGCCAGATCGAGGATGGATTCGGTCCCCTCATCGACGCCCACCCCATCGCCGTCGCCATCGCCATCATCGGCTCCTGCGACCTGGAAATGGTCGCTGGGCGGTAGCTGGTTGGCGTCGCCCACGACGACGAACTGATCGGCGCGCATGATGCAGCTCACCGAAAATTCCGGACGCATCTGCGACGCTTCATCGATGATCAACAGGTCGAAGTTGAGCGACCCGGGGCGGATGAACTGGGCGATGGATGTGGGTGACATCATCCACACGGGCTTCAGCACTTGGAGCGCCTGACCGGCACGATGTACCACGTCTCTCAGCGGCGTTCTCGGACGACTGAGCCCAATCTCATTCTCAAGCAGGCGCAGCTCGGTGAAATCGGCTTTTCTGCCGTAGCCCACACCGGTTGGCGGCTGGTCGGCAAGGCGGCGGGCAATGATTGCCGCAGCCTCGAGCTTATGAAGCTCCTTATCGACCTTTTTGAACGCCTGTCGCGCGGCATCAAGCGAGAGACTGCCGAGGCGCCCCAGCTCTTGCCCATCACCCCCGAGATATGCGCGCAAGAGCGCGGAAATCGCAGTCAGTTCATAGAGGTCGTCGATCTGTTGCGCTGGCACGTCGTTCGATGCGGCCGCGTCCGCAAAGGGCGCCAGGTGGCGTGTGGTGACAGCCGCCCGATATTTGAGGAGGTCTGCGGCCAGGCTGATGCCGTCACGGTCGGTGCCCAGCGCGTGCAACACCGCCGAGGCAACAGGCCAATCCAGCGTATCGCACAGATCGGCCGTATCGAGCTCGGCCTCGTCCCATAGCTGGTCCGATGCCGCATCCCAGCGCGCGACCGCCCGGTGCAGGTCGGTCGCGCACGCACATACTGCGGTAAGCAGCGCGACGGGCGTGGCGGTCCCGTTGACCAGCGCTGCCATGTCCACAGGGCCGCCGACCGCATACAGCGTGTCAAGCTCGGTCAAGCTCGTTCGCAGATTCTCCAGCGGCGATGCCACATCCCCCACCCAGCGGAACATGGGCTGTTCGCGGAGCGCATCGAAGCGCTGGTTCGCTTCATGAAGGTTCAGCACAGCGTCGGCAATCGTCCCGCCCGCTTTGCGGCGATACTGGACCGTATCTCCCACGCCCATCGCACCGCTCGCGTCGGCGATATTCCGCATGTGCGTTGTCGCGTCGGAACAGCGATCGCCCAGATCGCAGAGCGCTGTATCGGCGAAGCCAGCGTCGGCCAGTTCGGCAAGCAAGCCGGCGAGCCGATCGCAACCGGCGGAGAGCGTCTTTCGCTCCGTCTCATCCGCCGACAACCAGCTGCGCAACGCGCCCGTCTCGTCCAGCGTGGCAAGCTGGGCCGCCGCTTCCATGACAAGCTCGCGGGCAGCAGAGAGCGAACGGAAATCGCTATCAAGTCCGTTCCATAGTAACGCAGGGAACAGGGCTCGTGCCTTACATTCCGCGTTGAACTGCCGACGCGCCCGAAGGTGGCTGGCCGCTCGCCGCAGATCGTCTGCCACCCGTGCACGATCCGACGTATCCCTGCACAGCCGACCGGCGCGCCGCCACGCGGCTTTGTAGCTCCCGCTGAACAGCCGCGCCAACGCCCCGGTGGATTCGATGGTGTCGGCCAGCGCGTCGAGTTCGGCCGGTTCAGTGGTCAGCGCATCACCCTGCATCGCAGCGACCACAACCTCGCGCTCCGCCAGCAGTGCCGCAGCCTCGCGTGTGCCAGCGGCGATCACGCTCTCTGACGCCGGCTCAATCAGGCTGTTCGACAGCAGCGCGCTGATCGCCGGGCTGGCCTGACCGAGCCCAGCCAGGGTGCGGGCGACCATTTGTGCTTTACCGGTCGCAGTGCCCATCGCGGCCGAAAGCTTATCGGCGAGGCGCTCCAGATCACGACTGGCGCCAGCCAGCGACCTGCCCAGCCGCTCATATTGCGCCAGCGCGGCCCGCGTGTCGGCTGGTGTCTCCGGGCAGTGATCGACGCGCAGCGCGTCCGCCAGGGCCTGTGCGGTCGCCACGGACACCATTTCCGGGCGATCGAGGTCGTTCGCAATTTCCGCACGCTGCTTGTTCCACTCGTCCTGTGCGGCAAGGATTTCCAGACACGCCTCACGGTGATGAAGCGCCGCCCCGACAATCCCTTCGTCCGCACAGGTGAACAAGGCGAGCGCGGATAACTGCTCGCTCGCCTCGCATATCGCTGCATCGTCGGGCGCTGGCACGACGACCCCCAGCGCCGCGAGCCGGGCGGCGACCTCGGCAACGTCGCCCGCAGCCGCGCCGGTCGCTGTGGCGGCGGCAAGCGCGCTACTTTGGTCGAACGGATTGAGCTTGCCGGCCAACGTCCAGCGCGTAGCTGCACCGCCATTGCCGGTCTGCGTCGCGAGAAGCGCCTTGCCGAACTGCGCCAGGATCTCGCGATTTTCCTGCAGCGTGGCCGGATCCAGCTCAGCGACGCCGTTGGATTGCCAGTGCGCCTCAACCGCCCGGATCTGATCGCGGTCGAACAGCTTGCGCAGCCGGATCTCTCGCCAGGCCAGAGCATGTGCCGTCAGGCCGGTTTTTCCCAGCGATGTGCGGACGAGCGAGAGATAGCGCCGGAGCACATCACGATGCCGGCGAAGCTCGGTCCGCTTTTCCTCCAGCGCTCGAACGTCGAGCCGTGGTACAGCATTGATGCGCTCGCGCACACCGGCATAGACTTCGGCGCGGCTGGCCTTGTCGCCGTGCAACTCAAGCAGCAGCGGACCGAATCCCGCAGCCCTGAGCCGTTCGGACACGACGCGCAGCGCGGCCTGTTTCTCTGCAACGAACAGCACGCGCTTGCCTTGGGAAAGGGCGGTGGCGATCATGTTGGTGATCGTCTGGGATTTGCCCGTTCCCGGTGGCCCCTCAATCGCCATGTCGCGACCGGCGGCCATATCCATGATCGCCTTATGCTGCGACGCATCGGCATCGGTGATCAGCGCGGGCACGCGCGCCGCGTGCGCCGGATCGTCGATGTCGATGACGCTGTCGTCGCCGTCGACACCGGCTACCTCTGCTGCCCCAAGCAATCCGGGCAGCAAGCGATGGGCGGCAAAAGCCCCATCGTCCCATTTGTCCGGATCGAGATCGCGCCACAGGATCATGGGCGGCAGGACCGAAAGCGTGACGAAGGGCCGCAGCGTAAGTCGTCGCCCCTGTTCGAGCACCGCCTTCACCCGGATAAAATAGGATTCGGGTGTTTCGTTCTCACGCAACGCGGGCAGCTCAAGATTCCAATGCTGACGCGCCTTTTCGATCAGCGCGACATTGACCTCCAGTCCGCCTTCCCAATGGCTGAGCCGATAGTCGCGCTTTGCCCGGCCTTCGTCCTTGGCCAGCTTGACCGGCAGAAGCAGCAGTGGCGCGTGTGAGACAACATCGGACGCGTCGTCCTCAAACCACTGGACGAAGCCGAAGGCGAGATGGAGCGTGTGATGGCCGGTTTCACGCAAGTGGCTGGTCGCGCGGTCATCGATCGACTTCAACCGCCGGTCGAGTTCCTTGCGGGTCAGCAGCACGCGGATCCGGTCGTCCTCCTGATGCGCGGCGACATCGCCCTCGTCGCTCATCCGCAGGTCGTAGGAGGGGTCGAAGCCATGGGCGCGTGCCAGCGCGACGACATCGAGCCCCTTGCCATAGTCCAGCTTCGGCAAGCCCAGCTGCTGGCGAACCCGGGCACGCAGGCCCCGTTCTGCATCCTGCCAGGCGCGCACATCGCCCTCGGCATCGCCGAGCTGTTCGGTTGCCGCCAGAAACTCCGCATCGGTCAGACGGGCGCGTTCATAGGCGAGTCCGAATGTCGGCGTTCGCTCGTCCGCCGGCGTCTGCTCCTCACCAGGCAGGGGCTCGAACCCTACGCTGCCCGTGTTGAGCTGTTCAAACAGCAGATCGGGCCGCTCATCGACGAACCTTAACTGGCTGGCACTGCGCGACGTATGCTTGAACGCGATCAGCGGCGATTTGCGCGACAGGTCGATCAATCTGGCGCGCAGCTTGGCGACTGCCTGGTCGGTCCATTGCCGCATCTGCGGATGGCGCGGGGCGGGTGGTGCGGAATCCGCGATGTTGGGCTTGGCCGGCTTCGGCTCCGCGTCCCTGAGTGTTGCGATCCGCTGCTCGACGCCACCGAGCAGGCGCCGCGCGCCGTCGGTGTTGCGATGGGCAAGTTCACGACGCACCAGATCAAGCTCGGCCGCATTGCCGAAATTGCGGGTGACCATGTCCGTGAGATCTTCGAGCGACTTGTTAAATAACGGGCGTGTCACGGAATTTGACCCTTTGAATGGCGTATCGTTTGAATCATTGTCTCGGCCACGGCGTGCGTTCTGACCCATCGCCGCTCAATGGGCCGCACGGTCCCAAACGCTGGACATAGGCCCTACGGGCCCACCACGCGGGCGGACACATGTCATCGTAAGCACCTGAAAGCCGACATTTTCCGCACCCTGTTCCCCGGGTGGTTGCCCACCATTGCCGCGCCCCTGACAGCGGAGTTGGAAGGCAAAACCCTTGGGGAAGCAAGCAGTTTGCGCCGATCCGGAGCAGTTGAGGGCGCACGCGCACCTGTTCGAAACGCCCACCGACGCGGCACGGTCAGGCGAGCAAGAATTGGCGCGATTGCCGACGACTATTGACCCCCGGTTTTCAAGAATCGATGCGGAGCCACCTTCTCCATCAAAATGAAGCTACATTCTGACTGAAAATCGGACGGTCTGAATACTGCCGGGCGCATATTTTTACTTGCAGCCCCAAAAGTGACACCGGACACTCTCCCATACAGAGGGGGGAGTTCGTGCATGATTCGCGACAAGGAGCTGCTGGCACCCGAACGGCTGGTTCGTAGCGGTCGCGAAATCCTGTACGAGGCGGTCAACACAGGTCGGCTCGTCGCTTTTGTCGGTTCCGGGCTCTCGCTGGTCTATGGCCAGCCGACCTGGGGCGAGTTCATCAAAAGTCTGCGTACCAAGCTCGATGCTGCGATCGGCACGGCCGTGAACGAGGGCAATCTGTCGCTTGCCGAGGCCGGGCGCATGCGGGCGATGGCAACGATAACCGAGATCAGGGACAGCGACACCCTTGTCACGCTCGAGCTGATCCGGCGTGCTTACGCACAGATCCAACACGGCCCCAACGCCACGCCGGATAAGGATCAATATCGCGAGGATTTGAAGTCCCTTTTCACCTTCAATGCTATCGCGGAAAATCTACTATCCAGGCGGCTGAAAGAGGTGGGCGTTACCGATCAGCAACAGCAACTGATCAGCCTGTTCGCGAAGAATCGCGATCTGGCATCCGTCTATAATACCAAGCTGTTCGCCGAGCTTGCGGAAATCGGCGGCGGCGGAAAGCTTAAGCTGCTGCTGAACCTTTTGCTTGAAGAGCCAAACCGATTTGCAGATCGATCGAGTTCGGGATCTGAGCGCGCGCTGCCGATCGACCGCCGCAGTTCGCTGGCCATATTTCTGGCGCATTGCCTGAGTTCGCCGCACGAGGTGTTCCGCACGATTGCCGAGGCGATCAATAGCGGCCCCGCGCCGGTATCGATATCCCGGCCACTGTCGGCCCCCTTGCCCGATCTGTTTCCTGACATCCCGGATGCAATCAATACGGGCCCTGCTGGGGTGTCGAGCCCAAAGCTGCCATCGCGGCCTTTGCTCGATCCGCTTCGCGAACTGGACGAATGGCTTGGGCTCCGGCGCTATCTTTCGACCAATTATGATCTGGGCCTTGAAGACCAGCATATGGTCGCGCGCGACGAAGCCCCACTGACCCCCGAAAGCCTCAAACGGCACAATATCGAAATCTCGGACGACGATCACGCCGTCACCTGCCAGCATCGCGACGGGCGGGTGATCCGTAGCGATGTCAACGACGGGCTGCACGTGGCGCCACTGTTCGACTTTGCACTGGGCGGGGTCGATAACTCGGTCCATATCTACCACCTGCACGGTCGCGTCGATCGCCCCGAAACGATGATCGCGGCGGATAGCGAGTATAACCGGCTGTACCGATCAGAGGGTTTGGCACGGGCAGCATTCGATCATGCCTATGACACGCTGATCGTCGGCAACCCGATCCTGTTCGTCGGGTCCGGGCTGACCGAGGCCGATCTGAACCGCGTGCTGCGCGCCAATGTCAGCAACCCCGATTTGCTGCGCGCCGCACCGTCGATCGTGCTGCGCGAGGCGATCAAGCCGCAGCCCGAACTAGTGCTCGACCAGACGCAATTGGCGACCAAATTGGGCGTTCGCGTCGTCTATACCGGGCATGCGCGGCGTGGTGCCGCCTACACATTGCGCGATCACCTGATGCTGGTGGACTATATTGCCTGGAAATATGACCTGGCGGAGCGGAAGTCCGCAGACAGAAATGTGTTCGACGATCCGCCATATCGCTTTTACACGAAGAAACCTGACTTCAGCAATGTAAAATTTTTTAAAATACAACAGCATTATTGCATCGGGATCGAATTTATTAGTTCCTTGATCCGCGATAGATTTCGCCTGTTACACGATCTCGATTACGATCGAAAGATCGTGTCTTGGCTGATCCAGTGTAGCCCCGACAACCGACGAAGCAACGATTACAACGGCGCCGACAAGCTCATCGCCGACTATCTGAACATGCTGGCACAAAAGCTGATTTCCGCTGCACTCCGGCATGAATTGCGCCAGATCGGTCACGAAGCGGTCGAACATTATCGGGAGCGCGCAACGGCGATCGTCGCGCGCCAATCGTCCGCCGCGCACGACAGCAAACTCATTACCCGCCATATCAGCCAGATTCCGACGCTTGCGCTACCGAAGGCTTTGAAATCCGAGAACGAGCAGTCGCGCTATATTGCCCAACGAGCACCGAATCTGGCCGGCGACAATGCGCCCAATTTCACCGTTATCAATCGCTTGGGCGCCCTGCTTCCGCCAAGTACGAGTTGCGAGCGAACCATCATTCTTGGTCCGCGCGGAATTGGTAAAGGCAGGCTGCTCGCCCAGCTTGTCACAGAACAACTCGGCGCGGCCTCGGACGGCGGCGCTGTATCGGCACACGAGCCGCGGCGGCTGTTCATCAACTGCTGCTATGGTCAGGAAATTGACTCAATCGTGTCAATCATCGACCAGTTTCTGGGATCGCCATCGGCGGACCAGTCGGGCGATGCCCTATCGCGCCGCCAGCGGATTTTGGCGAACCGAACCGTTCCGAAGACAACCCCTCCGCTCATCGTTCTGGGCGGCGTCGATCGCCTGTTCGGAACCGATGGCATGCCGATGTCGGTCGAGTTCGAATGGCTGCTCGATCAGTTGCTCGATCCCGAACGAAACATCTCCCTGCTGGTCACGGGTGAGCTGCGCTGCCTGAACTTTTTCAGCGGTCGACTTAACACGCTGCATCCGGAACCGCAGGCACTGCGGCCCGGAAGCCAACGCCCGCAAACACGGCCGGCCAAGCTTTGGCTGATCAAGCCGGACCAGGCGGAGGGTTTACCCAATGGCTTCGGATTAAGGGCGAAGCTGGACGAGATCGCCGCCCAAGCGCACCGACCGCATTTCAACGAAGCCGATCGCAACACCCGCCTCAAGATGGCGCACGGCGCGCGCGAGGCAGATCGCTTGATCGGCGACTGGCTCGCAACCCTCGAAGCCGGCCGGGCGCGCCTTCCCGGTTGCAACGCCGACGACCAGCTCGCCATCGAAATTGTGAAGGTGTGCGCGTTCATCGGCCTCCCCTTCGAGGCCGATATTCTCCCGTCAGTGCCAGCGATCCGGACTCGCTTGCGCGAGATGTTTCGCAAGCGAAATGCATCAGAAGATCGGTCGGCACAGGAAATCGCGCGGGACGAGGCCGGAGCAATCCGCGATGCGCTGGCGCGCGCCATGCAGCTCGGTCTTGTCAGCCTGGTCGAGCCATTTGGCCCAATCGATCCGACCTCGCTTGCTAGCCTCCCGCCCGAATGGACGGAGGCCAAGCCGAAGAATTGGCAATCATGCGAAGCCCTCGCCAACTGGGCGATCGAGCACGGATATCGGCTCGTCGTGCACCGATTGACCGCGAAAGTGCTCAAAGACCGGTTCGGCGTGCCGAACAATGCCGGCGTCCTGTCAGACAGTTACAGTCTGTCGCTGTACGCCGTGCAGCCCGACGATGCCTCGGTGCCGGAACCCCGGGTTACCGGCGAACTCGAAGACCTGATCGATTACCTGATGCATTCATGGAAGGAGACCCATCTGTCCATAGGGATAGGCGGGGGCAGCACCCTTGATTTGCGATCCGCCTTTCGTGATGCCCGCAAGGACCTGACCGAGGACTATAAGCACGACCTCTCGCTGCACTATCTCGAGGCGCTCCGGACCATGCGGCGGCGGCTCAGCTTCGTCAGCCCCCTCCCCGTTATGGGGCTCCGCGCGGCCGGAGGCGTCATTCGCGGCTATTATTCCGCGGTGAACCTGTTCGGTCTTGATCTGGGAGATCGCAATCGCGCACCCGGCGAGGTCAGCGCAATCAGCGAACACAAGCAGCGGATCCGGACGCTGCTTAATCTGACCATCGAAGCGCAGAAATTGGAAGCGGAAGGTTCGACGCCGTTTGACCAACTAAAGAATGCGCTCGATCACGTATCGGGGATCGTGACGGTAGAGGATGACGCGGGGGATGGAGCACTTCAAAAGCTGGAGCTTGATCGGAATATTGCTCTGCTGTCCACAGATGACGGCATTCCAGAACCATGGCGCCGCGCGGACCCGGTCGCCGTCAAGACGTTCCGGGAGAAGATCGCGCACGCCGATGGCAATACCCTCAGTGTTACCGGTTTGCGCTCGCTGCTCGGTTTCCAGGAACCAGCGCCCCAATCCGACAAGGCCGACGAACGTGTCCACCCGTTTTTCGACGGCGAGATCGTCTGGCTGCTCAACGAACGCGCCATGCTCGCAATGGCGCAGGGCGACCTTTACACCGCCGCCACGACGTTCGAGCTGGCGTTCGACGCCAACCGGAAGATCGAGGGCGATCGGTATCACCCCAATCGGGCACGTCTGACGATCAATCGCGCTTTTCTGTGGATCGAGCGCGGCCGGATCGCCGATGCCCGCAGGGAGCTTGAAATGCTTCGCCAGCATCTCGACCGGGACGCCGATGCCATCGGGACAAACACCAACGAAGGCCAGCTGATCGCGGCACTTTGCGATGGCTATATCGGTCTTTGCAGTCACCTGTTCGGTATGCTGGAAGAAGCGGAGTCCCTCTATGAAAAGGCGATTTCCGCGTTCAGCGCAATGCGTCAGCAACGGGCGATCGCCATGTTCGAGCATCATCGCGGCGCCTTGCTCCGGCAGATTCCGGGGCGCGAAATCGATGCTGCTGCGGCGCTACAACGCGGGATCGCTGCAGCCACGGGCGGGCGGCATACCGACATCCTCTACCGGCTGCGGATCGCCAAGGCGCATAATCAGTTTTTTGCCGACCCGAACAGCGCCGCTGAGGTGCTGGCAACGCTCGGCGAAGCGATCGACTATGGCTTATCGCTGGAAATGCATCGCGTGACCGTCGAGGCGCTGGCCGCCCGAGGGCAGGTCCATCTGAAGTTCGGGGACATCGAAGCAGCTTCGCGCGACATTTCCCGAGCCGCCGCCAAGGCCGCCCAATATGGGATGACTTTGCGCCGGATCTGGCTGCGCGTGGTGACGGGCCAAGTCTATCGGCTGCGCGGAGACGGTCGCAATGCGCGGAAAATCCTGGAGCGCGCGGTCAGCGAAGGGTCGCATCTTGGCTATCAACGCGCGGTGGAGGTCGCGACGCGGCAACTGATCAACCTCAAGACGCGCTGAACCCGACAAGGCGCCGTTACGCGCCAGCTCTGTCCGTGCTGCCCGCCACCGCCATCGCCCCGAACACGCGCCGATGGATCGCCTGACGCCCGACCCGTGCCGTCAGCCCGGCGACGATCACGGCGAGCGCAGCGTCGAGATCGTTGGTGCGGCCGCACATGAAGATGTCGACGCAGGCGGTGCCATATTCGGGCCAGGTGTGGATCGAGATGTGCGATTCGGCGAGCAGCGCGACGCCGGTCACGCCGAACCCCACGCCGAACTTGTGCAGCCGCAGTTCGAGCAGGGTCGCGCCAGCGGCCGCCGCCGCGTCGGTCAGGATGCGGGCGATGCAGTCGGCATCGTCGAGCCGCGCGCCGTCGGTCAGGTCCGCAATGAGGTGCCAGCCCTCGCCGGGTTGCATGCCAGTCATAACAGGCTCGCATGGCGGTGCGCGAGGTGCGTCATCGCCGCCTCCGCCGCGCGCACGCCGTGATAATGCGCCTCTTCGAATAGCGAGAGGCCGCTGAGATCGCTATGCGCGGACCAGATCGGCGCGGCGTCCTGGCCACCGGCGCGGCGCAGAAAGCCCGGCGTCGGGCGCGCCATCGCATGTCCCCAGCGCCACAGGTCGATGCGCTGGATCGCGCCGTCCAGCTCAGGGTTGGTGGCGAGCAGGTCATCGCGCACGATGCGCTTCCAATCCTCCGCCGGGCGCTCGATCAGCACCCGCCGCGCCGCCGCCGGAGCCATGTCCGAGAGCGGGAGATACCAGGTGAGGACGGTCGCCCCCGGAATTGCCGCCGGCCCCTGATGCGTTGCCACGACATAGCCGAGCGACTGGCTGCTCGCCGAGACATTGTCCCAGGCGAGCGGCACGCCGCGTCCCGTGGGCAGCCGATCGACCGTGACATTGGCGACCAGCCAAGGTGCGTAGCTCAGCGTCGGATCGGGTGCGACATCTGGGCAGATCCGCGCGGCGACGAAGTGCGGCATGGCCAGGATCGCGGCGCGGGCCTGAAACCGGATCGTCTGCCCCGCGGTGGTGTCGAAACAATCCGCCTCGACCCCCTCCCCGCGCCGCGCGACGCGGTGGACGATCATGCCGGGCCGGATGCGCGTGCCACAGCGCCGCGCCATCCCCTGCGTCAGCCGGGCATTGCCCTCTGGCCAGGTCAGCTCATTGCCGCCAGCACCATCCGCTGCCCAGCCGCGACGGCTCGCGAAATAATGGATGCCGGCCCAGGCGGAGACTTCGCTCGGCTCGGTCCCGTAATCGTCACGCATCGCATAACGGACATGGCCGCGCAGCACCGGCGAGCGCCAGCCGCGGGCGTCGAGCCACGCGGCGAAGCTTTGGCCATCGAGCGCGCGCAGCTCGGGATCGGTAGAGCTATAGGCCATCGGCACCGCAAAGGCGGGTTTGCCGTCGCGACCAGTCTGGCGCGAGAACGCGGCCATTGCATCCTCGAACGCGCGCACATCGGCTTCGTCCTGCGGCGACAGGCCGGTGCGGGGGATCAGCCCTTCATGCCAGCGGCCCTGCCAGAAGATGCGCTCCTGCAGGTCGGCGCAGAGCTGGGCCGGATCATAGACCGGCACGCCATCGCGCTGGCCGGTGATCATGCCGAACTCGCGCAACATCTTGCGCAACGCGCCCGCCTCACGATTGGGGACGGGCAGGTAATGCGCGCCGAGCGGATAGGCCGACACTGCGTTGCGACCGGCGCGGGCGTTGCCGCCGACCTGATCCTCAAGCTCTACCAGCGTGAACTGGTCGAAGCCGGCGTCCATCAGCCGCCATCCGGCGGCGAGCCCGGCAACGCCGCCGCCGGCGATCAGCAGGTCGACCTGCTCCTCCCGCACGGGCGAAGGAAAGCCGCCGTCGCGCAACCGGTGGCCGCGGGCCATGTCCGCGCCGTCGAGGTCGCCCGGCGGCAGCGGCGCGGAACGGGTCAGGGCGAAGGCAACTCCTGCTGCACAGGCAGCCACCGCGCCTGCACCCAGCAGCGTGCGGCGATCAGCTCTCATAACGCGCCCAAGCCTTGCCGAACTCGCGCACCAATATCTGGTTGTCGAGCCGGTTCACTTCGGCCGGACGCCGCGCCATGTCGGGCGGAAAGGCGAACAACTGGCGCTCGACCGCCGGGGTCAGGAACCGGCCCGCCGGGAAGCGCCCCTCGGCGGGAATCGTGCCGGCCGAAGCAAGGATGAAGCCCCATTCGCCGAAGCTCGGCACATAGGCGTGATAGGGGCGCGTGGTCAGTCCCGCCGCCTCCATCGTCGCGGCGACCGTCCAATAGGCTTGCGGCGCGACCAGTGGCGATGTGCTCTGCACGGCGACCATCGCGCCGGGTGCGAGCAGGCGGATCAGGCTGCGGTAGAAGGTTTCGGTGTAGAGTTTGCCCACCGAGAAATCGACCGGATCGGGGAAATCAACGATCACCGCGTCGTATCGCCCGGTCGCCTCGCGTACCCAGCGGAACCCGTCAGCATTCACCACGGTCAGGCGCTTGTCGGTCAGCGCACCGCCATTCAACCGGGTGAGAAAGCCACTCTTGGCGAACAATCCGGTCATCGCGGGATCGAGATCGACCAGGGTCACCCGCTCGACGCTTGGGTAACGCAGCACCTCCCGCGCGGCGAGGCCGTCGCCGCCGCCGAGGATCAGGACGTTGCGCGGGTTTGTCGTGCGCCCCATCGCCGGATGCACCAGCGCCTCGTGATAGCGATATTCGTCGCGCGACGAGAATTGGAGGTTGCCGTTGAGGTAGAGTCGCAGATCGTCGTCGCGGCGCGTCAGCACGATGCGCTGAAACCGGCTCGACTCGGCATAGATCACCGGCTCCGAATAGCTCGCCACCTCGGCCCATTTCTGCAGCCGCTCGGCGCCCGCAAACCCGGCGGCGAGCGCGATCAGGATCACCACCGCCACCGCCTTTTCCAGCCCCAGCCGCGCCGCACGCGGCAACGTCAGCAGCAGGGCGAGCGCCACCGCTGCATTGGCAAATCCGAACAGGAACCCGGTGCGGATCATGCCGAGATGCGGCATCAGCACGAGCGGGAACAGCAAGGACGCAGCGAGCGCGCCGACATAGTCGAAGGTCAGGACGTTCGACACGACCTCCCGGAAATCATAGCCGCGCAGGATGCGGATCAGCAGTGGGATTTCGAGCCCGACCAGAAACCCGATCGCCAGCACGATGCTGTACAGCGCGACTCGGAAATGATCGACCAGCGGGAACAGCAGGAACAGCGCCGCCGCCGAAAAGCCGCCGAGGATCGCGATCAGCAATTCGACCCGCACGAACAGGCGCAACTCGTCGCGCTTCACATAGCGCGAGCACCAGCTGCCAATGCCCATCGCGAACAGATAGCTGCCGATGACGGTCGAAAATTGCGTGACGCTATCGCCGAGCAGATAGCTCGCCAACGTGCTCGCCAGCAGCTCATAGATCAGGCCACAGGTCGCGACGACAAACGCCGATGCGAGCAGCGCCGCGCCGGGTGCGGTGGGCTTGCGCAATTGGGGAGCGGGATCGCCCTCAGCCATGAATGGCGGCGGCGACGATGATCGCCAGCCCGATCGCGACCGCGCCGGCAAAGATCGCGACTGCGACATTCTGCTTCTTTTCGATCTCTTCCCACAATTTGCCGGGCGTCAGCAGGTCGAGGATGACGAAGCCGACCACGAACACGACAATGCCGACCGCGGCATAGAGGATCGTGGCGAGAAATGCAGGAAGGGTGGTGACCATATGCGTCTCCTATTTATGGGTGGGGCCATAAGCACCGGCGCGCGCGGCGCTGCGCCCGCCCTGCGCGAAGGGCGAATAGCCGAAGATGGCGGTGACGATGAACAAAGCCGCGACGCACAGGCACCACAGGCCGAAGAAGAAGCTGCCGCGGGTCATTCGCTTTCCTTGAACAAGGCGGCGACCCCGATCGGGTCGTAATCGCTCTCTGCCTGCCGTGCCTGTTCGAACCGGACATGGCGGGCAAGGCCCCAGAGCAGGGGGATCGCGATCAGGATCAGCGCGAGGATCAGGTTGGAGAAAAACACCCCGCCGCGCCGCACCTCGACCACCACTTCAGGCGCGTCGCTGGTGGCGAGCCAGTCGGCCTGGCCCCAGCCGCCGGGATTGTTGGCGATCCAGCGATTGCCGCGATAGTCGATCACCAGATCATAGGTGCCGCGCGGCACGCTCGCGATCGAGATTTCGGATTCGCGCGATCCTTCGCTCCAGTCGCCTTCATCATCCCGGCCCGAATAGCGTTCGGCGACGCCATAGGCCTCATAGACGCGCTGGGTGGTGCGATCGACCAAGGCATAATCGAGATCGACCCAGCCATTTTCTAGGCCCGGCACCCGCGCACGCAGCTCGACGCGCTGCCAGGGCTGGCCAAAGGTCACCGATCCGACCGTCACCGACTGGGCGCTGCCGTCGCGCGCGATGGGAAGCGTCCCGATATCGCTCCAGCGCCCGCCGCCCATGAAGATCGACACGACGACCAGAAACGCCATCGCGGCGAGCCCGAGCTTGACGCAGGTCGACAGCCAGCCGGCATGCGGCGACACCATGTGCGGCGGCGGCGGCCAAGGGTGGCGCTCCGCCTCCACCCCAAAGGCGTCCTCGATCTCGCGCGGGGCAAGCAGCCGGGCGACCGACCAGCTCACTTCCTTCGCGTTTGCCTCGCGCGACAGCGTCCAGCCGGGCGCGGCCCATTCGGAGGTGATCACCTGTTCCCCGATCGCGACGCGCCAATAGAATTCGCCGAGCACAGCATCGACCCGCGCCTCACGCTCCTTGAAGAAGCGGCGAAAATGGCGGCCCCCGGCGCTCAGCGTGTCATAGGTCACGAAATTCGGGGTCGCGGTGAGCTGTTCGCCCAGGCTCCAGCTCTGCCCGTCGAAGATCAGCCAGCGATAGCCGTGATACGGGTTGAACAGCAGATATTCTTCCCACGGATAAGATCCGTTCATCGACCGCGCGAGCCAGCCGATCGCCTCCCACTCGATGCCGTCAAGCGTGCCGCGCGTGCCGAGCGGAATGTCGAGCGCGCGCGTCATTTCGGCGTAGCGCGTGACCAGCTTCACCAGCGGATCGGCGACATCGAGGATGCTGCCGCACGACGGGCAGCCCGCTGTGACCGAATAGCCCGCCGCGCGCAGCGTCACCGCCGACCCACATGCGGGGCAGCTCAGCGCGCGCACCGCCGGCGCGGGCGGCGGGGCGATGGTGGCGGGCTCAACCGGCATAGTCGGGCAGGCTCCATCCATCGAACCGGCGCAGCCCGCGCGGGGCTAGCTCAGCGAGGGTGACATAATGCCCGAGGTAAAAGGTCGCGCTCGCGCCATCACGCTGCAGCGACGCGCATTCGCCCCCCGGCCCTTTCAGGTCGACGCTATAGACCCGCCAGCCGGGCGGCGCGGTGAAGGGCAGCTCGCCCTCGGCAGCGATGCACAGCACGTCGCGCGCATCGGCGACGTGCATCTTGACCCCGCCAATCTCGGCCGCCGTGCCGGGCACGGCCTCACCGCCGTTGATCACGTCGCGCAACACCTTTGCGCGTGCATTTTTCAGCGGCGCCTCGCGCAGCAGCATGAACTGCCCCATCGCCTCGCCCAGCCAGCCATAACCGCCATCGTCGAGCAGCATCAGCCATTCGTTCCACGCGCCATCGGTCCACGCCCAGCGCACGCGACCGATCACCTGAAAGCCGATGCCGTCCGCCATGCCGCGCATCCCGATCGCCACCGGGCTGACGTCGAACGGCAGCACCGCCGCCTCCCCCACCGCGCGCACGCGGTCGTCGCTGCGCACCAGCATCGTCTGGCAATAGTCGCAGATGCGGCACGGCAGCGCCGCCGAGCGGAACACGGCGTCGGCGCCGCAATTGGGGCAGGAGACGGTGAGACCCATCGCCGACTAACGAATGCGCCCCAGCAACTCCGCCTTCTTGGCGTCGAACTCGGCCTGGCTGATCGCGCCGACGGTGAGCAATTTGTGGAGCTTCTCGATCTGCGCGCACGCGTCCTCGCCGCCCCCGCCGCCGGGTGCGGCAGCAGCCGGAGCGCCGGTCATTCCCGCCGCCATCTGCTGCCCGATCGCAAAGCCCGCCGCCGCGCCGGCGCCGGCGCCGGCGACGCCGCCCGACTGGCCCGCCGCCGTCTCGATCGCCTGCGCGCTCTGGAACCGCACGAACCGGTCGAGATCGCCGACGACGCGCATCGAACTCGACTTGTCGAGCATCGCCTGGACGTCTTCGGGCAGCGACAGGCTCTCGACGAAGAAGCTGGTGCAGGTCAGGCCCCATTGCGCAAAGGCCGGTTCGACCGCCGCGCGCAATTGTTCCGACAGCGCGGCCTGATTGGCGGCAAGGTCGAGGAACGCGATTTCGCCCCCGCCAAGGCCGGTGGCAAGCGCGGTGGCGATGGCGGCGCGCAACTGCGGCTCAAGGTCAGTGGTGGTCAGTCTGTCGAGCGAGCCCATCATCTTGACCGCGAACACCGCGACATCCTCGACCCGGAAGCTGTAGCTGCCGAACGCACGCACGCGCAGCGGGCCGAATTCCTTGTCGCGCACCGTGATCGGCTGCTGCGTCCCCCATTTGAGACCGGTCTGCTCCTTCTGCGAGAAGAAATAGACATCGGACTTGAACGGCGCGGAAAAGCCCTTGTCCCAGTTCAGCAGCGAGGTGAGGACCGGGAGGTTGGCGGTTTCGAGCGTGTGCAGCCCGGGCAGAAAGGCGTCGGCCAGCACCCCTTCATTATAGAACATCGCGGTCTGGCCGCTGCGCACGGTCAGCTGCGCGCCATTCTGGATCTCGCGATCCTGCATCGGGTAGCGGATGGCGAGAACGCCGGGCTCGTCCACCCAGTCGATGACATCGACGAACTGCTTGGACAGAAAATCGAAAATACCCATGCGCGCCTCCCTAAGCCGTTACGCTACAAAGCTTCAGAAGCGACGGGAAGGCGTTTCGGTACGCGCGGCACCAGCTTCACTCGTTACAGCTGAAGCTCGCCGTAAGTCTGTCGCCCGAAGCTTGGCTCTGCATGGGGCGCAACTGATACGATTCGCCGCGATAGGTGACCGATACCGTCCCCTCATCCGATATGGGTTCGCCATCGATCTCGTAAAACGCGAAATAGATGTCCCGGCTGATCAGCCGTTCGCTCGTGGCAATGCTCGCACCGCGATAGCGCAGCGAAAACGCACGCAGCTGCATGCCCCGATCCGTGCGATAGCGCAGCAGCAGCCCGATGGGCTTTGAACAGCTGCTGATCAGCCGCAGCGTATAGGAGGCGCCGAGCTCCGGCTGGGGGTCGGGGCTGAGCGTGCCGCCATCTCCCGGCTCGACCGCGTCAGCCTCGTCACGCTGAGGCGGTGTCCGATTGAGCATGTCGAACGGCACATAGCCCACCCCGGCCATCCGGGGCAGCGTAATTTCCGCCCAGACCGGGCCGAAGACGTCGGGCTGCACGGTCCCGACGACGGTTACCTGCTGTTCGTTGCGCAGCCGCCACGCGGCTTCGGTCCGGGCCGATGCCTCCGCGTCGGGGCGACTGAGCGCGGTATAATCGTCCGTCAGATACGCGTCGCCCGCCTCGCTGGTGTCGAGCGCGGGCGGTGCATTTTCGAACAGGTTGGCAGCCGATACGAAGCTGCCCGTATGCGGCCCTTCGGTGATCCGCAGCCACTGATATTGCGCGCCCAATGCCGATGGCACCAGCACACCGGTAAAGGCCGTCGCCCGCGGGAGCAGTGCAAGCTGCGGTGCCGAAGCCGATGGCTGGGCACGAACAGCGATTTCGCGCGTGGCATAGAGGGTCACGACCACTTCCGGAGACGCTTCCGGTGTCGGCGAAGCCTCGACCGCCGCAGTCGCATTGTCATCGGCAATGGCGGTGGACGGCGCCGTGGTATCGGGCCCGGAATTGACCCAGATCACGAACAGGATCACCACTACGCCGACCGCGATCCACCATGGACTTAAGCCAGAAGGACCGGGTTTGACCTCCACGGGCTCAGGCTCGATCTCCGGCACCCGGGGGACGGGCTGGCGACGCGCTGGTTCTGGCGTCGGCGCTGGCGGCGGTGGAACCGGTGCGGCCTCCGGCCCCTCTGGCGATGCATCTTCGGGCGGCGCGTCAACGACCGGCTCGACCACCGGCTCCGGCTCAACCGGGGGAGTCGCTGGCGCGAACAGGGTGGCGAGCAGCGGATGATCGCCCGCGCGCATGCGTTCGCGGTCACCATTGTCGCCATAGGCGATTACCTGCGTGTCGGGCGTGATCAGTCCGCGCTCGATCGCCCTGCGCGCGGCGCTCTCGCTGCGGATGAATTCGGGGAATCCATCCACCTCATAGCTGATCGGCCGCATCGCCATGGCTCAATCCCGCCGAATGTCAGCCGCGTGCCGAAACGGCGCGTGCTGGACATGCGCGAGCAAACCGCGCCGGCTCATTCGAACACGCTCGCGTCGACCGGCTCCTTCGGGTTCGGTCCATATTGGTTGGTGCCGCGCTTTCCATCCAGCAGCATCAGGATGAACAAGACCAGGGACCCGAGATAGGGGATCAGGCCGATCAGCACCAACCACCCCGACAGGCCCAGATCGTGCAGCCGCCGGACGGTAACGGCAAGGCCGGGAATGAAACCTCCCAGAATGATCACCGCCATCAGCAGGGTACCTAAACTGCTTTCCGCACCCCCGAAGATCACCGCCAGCACCGTCGCGAGCATGACCAGCAGGGTGAACATCCAATATTCCTTGCGCCGCGCCCGCCCCTGAAAATCGGCATAGTTGCGCAGCGCAAGCGTCATCCAATACCAAGCGTTGTCGGGATCGGACCGCGCCGTCTGCCGGTATTCCGGCTGAACCGGCAGGTCTGTGCGGGCGCGCACGGCCGGAGCGGGCGCCACATGCTCGGGCAACGGCGCACGCAGCGACGACTGCGCGTCGGATGCGGGCGCAGGCCATGGGGACTGCGCCGGCGGCTGCGGTTCTTCAGGCGGCAGTTCCTCGGCCGGGCTGACAAGGCCGAGCAACGACCGCAATGTCGGATGCTCGCCCGCCAACATCCGTGTGCGGTCCCCATCTTCCTCATAGACCACGATTGGCGTGTCGGCGCCGATGCGGCCAAGCTCTACCGCGCGCTTGCACGCACTTTCACTCCGAAGAAACTCAGGGAACCCGTCATATTCGTAACTGATCTGCACTGACCTATTCCCCAAATTCATCCGCAGCCCGCACGCGCGCTGACGCCCCTAGCGCAAGAAACCGGCCAGCCGTCCGCGCTGCACGCTGTGCACCGTACCATCCGCGCCAGCGCGCCCATGAGCCAGTTGCGCGATCCGCAGATGCGCGGAGCCATCCGCTTCGAGATCGAACAGCGTCTTCACGTCGCTGCCGGCCTCCAGCCGTTCCTTGTACAGCATGAAATCGCGAATGAAGCGGGCGCTGGGCAGCAACGCCACCATTTCGCTACCGGTCAGGATCAACGCGGTCAGCCTGCGATTGGGATCGCCGTCATTGGGAGTCAACCGCCCCGAACCGTCGTCGGCCCGCACCTCATAGCCTCTCGCCTCGCCATAGCGGCGCAACAGATCGTCATAGTCCGCCGTCCGCATGGCCGGATTGGCGATCAACCGCGCCAGCTCCTCCTGCAATGGCACCAGCGAAACGCTGGATGTCGCCGCCCGCGACGACGGCGCGGCCGGCTGATCGAACGATTTGGCAGCAGGCTTTGGTTCCTTCGGGGCCGACGGCACCGTAGGTGGCTCCGGCGTGGCCCAGCCGGCCTCATAACCGCCGATGCGCGCCACAGGCTCCGGCGCGATATTGGCGAACGCCTCGGTGTCGCCGACGCTGCTCGCCTGATCGATCCGCCGCAGGACCGCGTCCAGCGCTTTCACCTTGTTTTCCAGCTGCGTGATGCGGGCGCTCGCATCGCCCAGCCGCATCCACAAAAATCCACCGATCACCAACAGCAGCGCGACGATGCTGACGGCGGTGAGCCACAATGGGGTGGGAGCAGCGATGCCGCTCGCTGCCACCGGTTGGGACGGGGTTTGTGCATTGCCCGCCTTTCCTGCCACGATCCCTTCATCCTCAGGCGTACGCGTCCCGTCGCCGTCGGAGAAATTGCCAATGCCCGTTTCCGGCGCGTCACTCCCGGTGGCCGTTCCCGCGGGCGAGACGGCTGCCGTCGCCGGCTTCGCGCCTTTGTCAGACGCATCTCTGGCTGGCGCATTGTCAGGCTTGTCCGCCTGCTCCTCAACCTGTGGCTTCGCCTTGACCGGCGCATTGGCATTGGACTGACTGACGACCGCCGCCGCAGGTGCCGCAGCAAGCAGCATCAGACCTGTGACCCATGACAGACATCGCTTCATTTCGCGAACTCCATCGTGAGGCGGCGACTGCGGGTGGCCGCAGGCGACGCCATCATGCCGATCAGCACCGCCAGCGCTAGGATGAACGGGGGCGGCAGCTCTTTCTTGGGGTCCTTGTCATTGAGCAATTTGCTCAGAAAGGACGACACTTCCTCATCGATCGCCTGCAGCGCGCCCTGGCGCTCCCCCTCGCGCAGATCGATGACGATGCCGGCATGTTCGCGCAGCGCCGCGATGAACTCCCGGAAATCGGTCAGGTCGATTGCCTCCGGGGCCGCCGTCAGGTCGCGGCGCGTGACCTTGTCTTCCGGGCCGAAGCCGGTTTCGCCGGCCAGGTTGACGCCCAGACCGCTGACGTAGAAGCGCGCGGCCTTTTCCACCTCGTCCCGCATCGTCCCGTCGCTCTTGATCATGCCGCGCACGACTTCGAGCTTGGGGTCCTGGGTGGTGAATAGCTGCGGCCGGCGATCCGGTGCAGTTTGCGCGGCAATCGAGAAGAGCTGCAACGTCCGCGTGACGTCGCTCTTCGCTTCCGGATCGCGTCCGCCATGGATCTTCTTGAAGATGCCCGCGCCGCGTCCGCACAGCGCAAATGCCGGGTTGTCCAGCGCCGCCGGGCGCAACCCGTCGGTTACCAGACGCCCGGCGATCCGGCCCATATACCAGGCGATCCCGCCCAGGAATGTCTGAGCCACCAAACGCAGGTCGGCGCCCGCGCTATATTGCAGGCGCTTGTCCCAATGCTCGTCAATGGCGTTCGACAGCGCCGGACCGCTGAACAGCATTTCGGCAAGGTGCGGGATATCGCTCGATTCCACCCCCTCGATCGTCGCGTCGGGATCGTTGAACAGCGCCTCCCAGTGATCGAGGCCGATCTGCGACAAGATCCCGGGATTCTGGCTGATCGTCCGGGTGAAAAAATCCTGTCCGGCCAGTTTGAACGAGCCGATCCACAGCAGGCTGTCGCGATCCCACATCGTCACGTCGGTGGTGCCGCCGCCGATATCGAGAACGATATTGACCGATCCCTTGATAAAGCCCGCATCGTTCAGAATGAACTGCGCGGCCACCAGACCCTCGGGCTCCAGCCCGGTCCGACGGTCCTTGCCCGCCAGTTCGGTGCTGTAGGGCCGGGTCATCTCACGCAGGCTGTCCTCCAGCTTGTCGCGCAGCTCGCCGTCCATCGAATCCGGCGCCGAGAACCGCCAGCGCAGGCGGCGCGGATTGCGCTTCTCCGTCGCCAGCGCCTCGGCAGCCGCCATCATGACGAACTGGCTCAGAAAATCGCTGGCCGCCTCGACATGTTCGGCGTCCTCGCTCCATTTCAGATTGAACTTCGCCTGCGACGCGACGCGTGAGAATTTGCTCAGCTCGTCCGCTTCGGCATTGCGGGCATGTTTTTCGTGCGAATGGAAATAGACCACGTTGCGGAACACATGGTGCTTTTCCTGGCTGGGATAGGCGACGCGGGTCAGCGCGACCGTGGGCGTTGGCGTCAGCCGAATTTCGGGCGGGAAGAACCACCGACCGAGCCATTTGGCGTCCTGCAGGGCCTGGCGCGACTCGTTGGCATTGGCATAAGCGAGTGGATAGACCAGCCGATCCTGAAAGCTGATCGGCTTGCCATTCTGAAAGCAGGCGACAGTGTTGGTCGTGCCGAAATCCACCGCAATGTCGAAGTCACCCGCCCCGGTCGACGGTTCGATCGACGGAAGCTGGAGCAATGCCATGCCTGCGGGTGCGCTGGCGCGTTCGCCATAGGCATCGACATAGCTGATCGCTTCAAATGGCGCGGTAGAGAACTGGACATCCTCATATTCGCCGATCGACTTGCGTTCCGATCGCGACCAGCCGCCCCCGCCACGGTGCTGAAAATGATAGCCCGGGCCTTCGCCGCCGTTCAGCTCGTGCAGCCGGTCGATCGCCGCAAAGCCAGCCGTTTCCGCGGCGAGTTCCTTGGCGATCAGGTCGGTCGACAGCGCGCGGGTCGGACGCACCATGTACCCCATGCGGTTTGCCGCAAAGGTGAACCGCGCAAAATAGTTGGTCCAGGCCGCGCTGCGGAAATTCGGCCAGATCGCGCTATGATAGATTCTCCAGTCCTCATCCTCGACCAGCAGCCCTTCGCCATCGGTCGGGTCGGTCGAAAACTGCCGACTGAACTCAAACATCTTGCCCGTGGGGCTGCCATCATCCAGCCGCAGCTTCACCGTGACGATCGCCTTGCCCGGCCCGGCATTGGCGCTGACCATCGTCCCCAGATCGCCGTCGAGCAGCATGGCGAGTGGCCGCAATGGGAGCAGCATGTCTTCCATGCCCGTCGGATTTCCGACGATCTTTGCCCCGTTCGGGAACCGCGCGAGCCGTGGCGTGAAGAGGTCGTCGCCGGTGACGATCATCCACCCTGCGTCGGCCGCCTTGATCTTGACCTCTTCCAGCAGCTGCGGCGCGTTGAGGAGCGAGGCAAGGTCGTGCGTTCCCCATACCAGGGTGCTGCGCGGATCGAACCGGGGGTCTAGCGTCAGCGCCTTGTCGACCAGGATCAGGCCTTTCAGCTCACCCAGCCCGATCGGCTGACCCTGTTCAGGATCGCGCTTCAGCAATAGCCGCGTTGCCGACGTCGTCGCAGGATCGCCGGTGAAATTGAAGTCGGTGGTCGCGAACAGATGCGCATAGGGCACACCCAGTTCGTTGTAGCGACTGACCTTGTGTTCGGCGACGAAGGGAACTTTGCCGGCGAGCTGGTCGCACTCATTGCGGTAATCGAGCAGCAACTGCCGGATCCGGTCCGCCGTCGCGCCCGGAATCTTCTCAAGGTTGCGCCGCAACCCGTCGAGCCAGTTCGACAGCACGAACAGGTCGGTGACCGCCAGCCCGCATTTGAGCGGGTCGCGCAGCCCCGAGGAATACCAGGGGATATGCTCGATCGCGAGGTCCGGCGTCAGCCGCCCGGGCGACACCAGACAGGCGGGATTGCCCATCGCGACCGGCCGATCGTTGATGAAGATCAACAGCGGCTTTTCCCAGAGCGAATGGTCATCGCCGATGGCGATCTGTGGCGTCAAATGGGTCAGGACGCGATCGAACAGCGATCCCGAATCCAGCGCGATGCTGCGGTGCGTGAGCGTATAGGCCTTGCGATACCGCTCCGACAGACCGAACAAGGCAAGCAATCCGCGCCACTGCGACACGGCCGATGCATAGAGCGGATGCGCGACATCCCCGCTGATCAGTGCCTCGGCAAAGGATCGCGCCTGGGCCCAGGGGTCCGGGATTGCGCGGACCGGCTCATGCGGATCGACAAAGGAGTCGGCATCGACCTTGAGCGAGGCTGCAAGCTTGCTGAGCGTCCCGTCCGCAAGTTGCCAGCGCCCGAAATCGGCAGGCGGCGGGAACGGCGCATTCTTTTCGCGAAACGGGGGCAGATTCCAGACCGGCATGAGATCAGGCTCCCTTCAGACTGGAGGCTTTGGCGACGGTGGCCAGTACGCGGCCAAGGCCACGCGATTCATCGGTCACCTTGATGCGGCCATTGGTGAGGTCGTCGAAGATATGAGCGCTGGCGCGGGGTACGAACTCGCCATCGTCGATGCGGATGAGCTGGTCGAAGCCATCGAGCACTTCGCTTTGGCTCATCTCCGCGCGCAGCTCGACCGGAACCGTGGGCGAATCGGTCGCCGTCACGAAATTACGCAGGCTCCAGGGCCCTTTTGGCCAGTGGGCGCGCGCCTGATTTTCGATCGTCGCGGCCCACAGCATGACATGGTCGATCAGCCCGTGAAGCGAAGCGAGCTCGGCCTGCGCGTTCGCCGTCGTGACGCCGTCCGACAATTTCTGCACCCAATTGCCGCGGCCCAACAGCCCCTTGGGCGCGTCGATCATATCCTTGACGATGTAGCGCCAATAAACGCCGGCGCGCAGGAACTGGCCCAGCTTCTCCTCGATCTCATCATGGACCGGCAGATCGCTCCAGCGGATCACCGGCCCGTTGCGCGCGGCGACCATCACCCGCGTGGCATCCGCCGGCTCCCCGACCAGCATGTTGCGTCGGAAAAAGTCGATGCCGGCGGTCGCCGCGAACAATTCGGGGGGGAGCGCGGGGTTGGATTGCTCGTTCGCCCCGGCCTCATGATAGTTGAGATGGAACAGACTGCCCCAGCCCATCGCGTAAAACTGATCAAAGGCGCGCTCGCCCTCGAACAAATCGTCATAATAGTTCAACGCAAGCTGCGCCTTGGGCAGTAGTTCGTCCGACGTAACCACCGCCTCTCCATCGCCATCTTCGTCACGAAAACTGAAATACGGCAGCATAAGCATGCCGCCGAGCGACACATTTTCGGCGTTGTTCTTGAAATCCTTCGCGTTGCGCAGGCGATGCAGGGCGCGCGCGAGCGTCGGAAACCCTGCAGCACCGGTCCCGCCATAGGCCGATCCGACGATAAAGATGTTCACCTTGCTGCGCGCGCCCGACGCTTCCATCAGTTCGCGCAACCGGTGCATCAGCGTGCTGTCATCCGCCACCATGGCAGCGATCAGCGCGGTGGCGCCGACATGTGCGCGGCCGCGATAGCCCTTGCCCAGCGGCAGCTTCTGTTCCTCGCGCCCGGGCATGAACAGCATGTCGAACAACGCGCGCCGCGACGCGTCGAGATTGTTGCCGATGATCGTTTCAAGCGTTTCGTCATCGCGTTCGGGGCACCACAATGCATTGGCCTCCACCTCGAACAACGGGCGGATATCTACCCCGCCCATCGCGATGCGGCCGCCAGCGGTGCTGCGCCAATCGACATGATTGGCGCCGTTTCGGCTCCATTCGCGACGGAAATTGCCGATCGCGCGGATCAGGCGGCGGGTGCGGGCGACATTGCCGTTCGATTCGTCCTGATCGATCAATCCGACATGCACCGTGCCGGCGTCCGACCCGACGCCAGCGGCCATCAGCACCATCAGCGCCTCGACCACCTTGGCACCGGACCCACCGACGCCGATGAGGATGTTCACGCAATCGCTCATGACATCAGTTCCACATGTTCGGGAGCAAGGATTGGGCAAGCGGCACCGAGGGCTTGAGGGTCAGCGCCACCGCCAGCCCGGTGCCGAGCCAGAAGGCCAGCGCCGTGCCGACCTGACCGGCGGTCACCAGGGTCAAGTAATTGCCGTCGAGCAGCATCGACGCGACATCGCCGAGCGACACCTGCCGCCACCAGACAAAGGTGGTCAGGGCGATGCTGACCAGAAACAGGACAATCCAAACCGGCAATGCCTTGCGCCCATCCGATGCGATCCGGACACTCTTGCGCTTGAGGTTGGCGACGATGAGGAAGATTGCGGAACAGGCCCAAGAAATGACCAGTGCGATCACATACCAGGAGATCAGCGTGCTGCGGGTCGATGCCAGCAGCTGCATGACCTCCGTCTCCTCATATTGCTCACGCAGCGTGTCGCTCGCGGCATCGAAGTTGCCGAGCAGGAAGACCGCCAAGGCGTATAGCAGCACCCCGATGACGATATGGACGGCAAGCGACTTGCCGATACGCAGCACGGACTCAGCGGGAGAGTGCATGTCGGTCCTCCGAATTGATTGGGTCTAGTCTTCCACCTTCACCAGCACGGTAAAGCCGGTAATCGGCTGATCCTTGCGCTCTACGGCAGTCGCCAGCGCATTTTCCATGATGCGTCCGAATTCACTGAGATTAAGCGTCGGGAACAATCCAGGCGCAGAACCCGCAGTGGTGGCGGCCGCCTCAGGCGTCAGGTTCCAGGGGCCACGCATCCACATATTCTGGGGGTTCGGCACGGTCACCGAGCTGCGCTGCACCTCACCCGTGATCAGATAGATGCCCTTTTGGGAAAGCGCGCCCCGGAAGGCATCGGGAGCCAGTGTAAACGTCGCGGCCCCGTCCGCCCGCGGCGCCTTCCAGCCGGTCTGTGCCACATTCTGGCGGAGCCATGACTTGTCCGAACAGCCTTCGCCCGATTGCTTCCAGACCAGGGTCCGAACATTGATCGGCCCCTGCCAGATCGCGCCGGGCAGAAAGGCGGACGCCTTGGGCCCGGCCCAGCTCGGCGGTTCGGCCACGCGCGGTCCGGCCTTGATCGATCGGTCGGGACGCATCAGGAACCGTTGGACCGCGACGCCCGGCGGAAGCTGGAAATTGCTCACCCGTACCGCCGGGTCGGTTCCGGCGCTCAGCGGTGCCGCCTCGGCGGGACTTTCGGGGCCCGGGTCGATCGCGAACAGGGCGCGCTTGATCGTTCCGTTTTCGAGTCCCGCGGCAAGATAGTTCGACCCGCCCCCGCGCACCCCTTTTTCAAAATCGACGATCGCCGACTTGTCCCCGACCACGACGATGTAGAGCGGATGGCGACCGGCATAGGGCACTGAGAATTTGTCGGTCCCGGCATCCGGCAGATCGTAGATCTTGCCCGTAAAGGGCGCTGCGATCGCATAGATGGCGACGACCTTGTCGGCGAAGAGCAGATCGGTCAGCAGCGGCTGCAGCGCGGCGATCCCGCTCGACTGAATGTCGGAATTGGTGAACCACAAATCGGTGACCACGACCGACAGGGGCGAATTGGTCGATTTGATCTGCGCGAATACGCGATCGAGCCGCGATTCGGAATTGTCGCATGCTCCGGCCTGCGGGCAGCGGTAGCTCGCCCGGTCGAGCAGCTTGCTCCCGCCATCCGGAAGATTCTCGCTGACCGTCGTGCCGAACGAGCGGTGATGCGTGCGGAACCCGTGCGGCGCCAGACTTCCTGCAAGGGTCGAGACGATATCGTGGAACGGGCGCTCGGCGTTGGTCGCACCGGCCAGATAGCCTTCCATGCTGCCGGAGCGGTCGACATAGATGACGGCATCGCGGCTAGCCTTTGATTCGACTTTGGGTGCCGGCTTGTCGGAATCCGACTTCAGCGCGATCCAGCGGCGCGCTTCGGCTGGAAAACACGCGCGCGGGTCCTTGCCCGAGGGTTTCTCGGGAGCCTGACCACATGCGGCCACAAGCACAGCGAGTAGCCCCGCCATAAAGCGCGAATATTTCAACGGAATATTCCCCCCGTCCTTGACCGACACTGTGCATCGGCTTTTCTTGGATTGTCCAGCCCTTGTCGCGACTCCACGGTCAGATCGGATTATTTAGCGGGGGATGTCGGTTTCATGACAGGAACGACCCGGACGGCAACGATACCGTCCGGGTCGCCGTCGCGGGGTCAGGCGCCCTAGGCGATCACCAGGCTGACCGCGATGTTCCCGCGCACCGCGTGGGAATAGGGGCAGACGGTGTCGGCTTCGGCCACCAGTGCTTCGGCCTCGTCCCGGTTCAAACCGGGCAGCGCGATATCGAGGGTGACGGTCAGGCCAAAGCCCTTGTCCGCGCGCGGGCCGATGCCGACCGTTGCGCTGACGCTGGCATCGGCGGGCAGGCGGGCGTGCTTGCCCTGTGTGCCCACGAACTTCATCGCGCTTAAGAAGCACGCGGCATAGCCGGCGGCGAACAGCTGTTCCGGGTTGTTGCCCGCGCCGTTGCCGCCCAGTTCCTTCGGCGTGGCCAGCGCCACTTCAAAGGTGCCGTCATCGGTGCGCGCCGTGCCGTCGCGGCCGCCGGTTGCGGTAGCGCGGGTGGTGTAGAGGATCTTCATCATTGTCATCGTCCTTTCGTGGGGTTGGAAATCAGTTGGCAAAGCTGCTGCGCAGACGCGCGGCGCCCTGGGCGATGGCGGCGCGCGCCGGTTCGCTGCCCGCCAGTGCATTGAGCATCACGAAGTCGTGGATCGTGCCGTTGTACCGGGTCACCGCGACCGGCACGCCGGCTTCGATCAGACGGCGGCCATAGGCCTCGCCCTCATCGCGCAGCAGATCGTTCTCGGCGACGATCACCGTGGCGACGGGCAGTCCCTTCAGCTGGTCGAGCGAGGCGCGCAGCGGGAAGGCCAGTACATCCTTACGCCGGTCGGCGGGGTAGTTCGCCTCCAGGAAGTAATCCATCGCGCGACGCGTCAGGAACGGCCCGTTGCCGAATGCGCGATATGAGGCATTGTCCGACACATCGTCGGTCACCGGATAGAAGAGCAGCTGGTGCGCGATCTTCGGGCCGGCGCGGTCCTGCGCCATCATTGTGACCGCAATCGCCATGTTGCCACCGGCGCTGTCCCCCGCCACCGCCAGCCGCGACGGATCGATGCCGAGCGAGGTGCCATGCGATGCGACATGGTCGAGCGCGGCATAGGCCTGTTCGTTGTTGACCGGATACCGGACTTCGGGCGCATTATCATATTCGACGAAGACGACTGCGGCACGCGCCTGCACCGCCAGCTCGCGGATCAAATGGTCATGGGTATTGCGGTCGCCCATCACCCAGCCGCCGCCGTGATAGTAAAGGACCGCGGGCAGCGCGCCCTTCGCATCGGCGGGGCGGACGATGCGCACGCGGACCTGGCCGGTCGGGCCAATTTTCCACACCAGATCCTGCGTGTTGGTCGCGGCGGAGGCGGCAACCTTGTCGGCCTGCATGCTCGCCAGGACGGCGCGGGCGTCGGCATAGGGAAGTTCGTAGATCGGCTGTCCGGCAGCGGCGGCATCGGCGAACGCCTTGGCCGACGGTTCGAGCGTCTGCGCCGAAGCGGGGGCAGCCGACAGGGCCAGCAGTGCGGTGGAAGCGAGAGCAGCGAGGCGAGGCATGGTGCGCATGAGCAATGGTCCTTTTTATATCGTGCACGATTAGATCGTGTACGACCTAAATAGCTGGACGTTTCGCGCTGTCAACCCTTGCGATTAAATCGTGTGCGATTTATATTTTCGACATGACTGACACGCCCCCTGCCGCCCGCGACGGCGACCCGCTCGACCAGTTCCTGTGCTTTTCGGTCTATGCGACCGGGCTGGCGTTTAACCGCGTGTACAAGCCGCTGCTCGACCGCTTCGGCATCACCTACCCGCAATATCTCGCGCTGGTGGCGTTGCGTGGCCGCGGCGGACAGACGGTGAGCGCGCTGGGGGCGCAGCTGCATCTCGAGTCGAACACGCTGACGCCGCTGATCAAGCGACTCGAAGCGGCGGGGCTAGTGACCCGGACGCGCGACAAGCAGGATGAACGAGTCGTCCGCCTCGCGCTGACCGATGCCGGCGCCACGCTGATCGACGACGCGATCGGTTGCATTCCGGCGGCGATGCTGGCGGCAACCGGAATGCAGCCGGAGGAGTTGCAAGGCCTCAACCGCAAGCTCGCCGCATTGGGCGACGCGCTGCGGAGCAACGCACAGCCCTGATCTGCAACGCCATGTGACGGGCTTGCCGGGCGCCGGGCGGATCATGCTATGCAGGACCGCATGAGCCTCCATGTCGCGTCTCTGGTCGCTCTGGCGCTGATCGTCGTGATGTTCGCGGTCGCCGCGATCGTCGAGCGGAACGCCGCGGAGCATGCCGATGCGCGGCTGCGCCGCCGGGCCTATACGCTGGCGCTGGGCGTCTATTGCACCAGCTGGACCTTTTACGGCGCGGTTGGGAGCGCGGTGCGCGACGGGTGGAGCTATCTGCCGATCTATGCCGCGCCGATCATCCTGTTGCTGGCCGCCCCGCACTTCCTGCGTCGGCTGGCCGAAGCCGTCGCCGAAGAGCGCGCGACCACCGTGTCCGATTTCATCGCCGCGCGCTTTGGCCATGACATCGTCGTCGCGCGGCTGGTGACGCTGATCGCGCTGCTCGGCACCATCCCCTATATCGCGCTGCAGCTCCGCTCGATCGGCGCGGCGCTGTCAATCGTTTCGGGCGCCGATGTCAGCGTGCCCGCGATGCTCGTCGCCGCCCCCCTGCTCGCGGTGTTCGCAGCCTTGTTCGGCGCGCGTCGGTTCGAGCTGGCCGGCCGCAGCGAAGGGCTGGTCTATGCCATCGCGCTCGAATCCGCGATCAAGCTACTGGCGCTGCTGCTCGTCGCTGGCATCGCCATCATCGTGATCGCCAACGCCGATGCCACAGCGATGCAGGCGGGGATCGAGCGATTTCAGCAGAGTTTCCGCGCCGACCGCATGTCACTGGAAGTCGCGATTATCTTTCTGATCGCCATGCCCGCAATCCTCGTGCTCCCCCGGCAATTCTATATGGGGCTGGTCGAGGCACGGCATCCCGACGATCTGGTGCGCGCACGCTTTGGCCTTGCCGGATATCTCGGCGTGATGGCCGTGGTCATCCTGCCGATCGCGCTGGCCGGCACGATGCTGCTCGACCCGAGTGTGTCCCCCGATGTCTATGTTCTGGAGCTACCCGCGGCGCAGGGACACAGCCTGGTGCTGGCGGCGGCACTGCTCGGCGGAGTCAGCGCCGCAGCATCAATGGCGATCGTCGATTCGACGGCGTTGGCGACGATGGTGTCGAACGACCTGCTGTTCCCGACAATGGTGCGCCGGCGCATGTTGTCCAGCGCCAACACATCAGGTGCGATGGGCCAGCGGATGCTGATGCTGCGGCGCGCCACCATCCTCGGCATCATGCTGCTCGGCCTCGCATGGGCGTTGCTGGTGTCGTCGCAGGATTCGCTGGCATCGATCGGCCTGATCGCCTTTGCCGCGATGGCGCAGTTCGTGCCGCATTTCATCCTCGCCGCGACCGGCAAGGGCCGCGACGCGCTGGCGGCGCGGGCGAGCCTGACGACCGGTCTGATCGTCTGGCTCTACACGCTGGCACTGCCCCCGGTGCTGCCCGATGGCGTGATGGCGCTGTTGCGGGGCGGGCCGGCCGATCCGACCAATCTGCTCGGCATCGGAGCCGCCACGCCGCTGACCCATGGGGCGATCTGGAGCGTGGGCGCCAATTTGCTCGTCTTTGGCGTCATTGCCGCACGGGGCCTCAACCGGCCGCAGTTCCCGCGCATGTTCGGCGGCGAGCGGCTGATCAGCAACCAGCGCGACCTGATCCAGCTGGCCGGCAGTTTCGTCGGGCGTGAACAAGCCGAGCGAGCGTTCAGCGACGTCGATCCGGCGGCTGCCGTCGATCGCCGCTCGGCACGCCGGGCCCGCGGCCTGATCGCGCAGGTCGTGGGATCGTCATCGGCCCGCGCGCTGGTCGCTTCGGCGCTTGCGGGCGGAAAGCTGAGCGCACACGATGTCGCGCGTATGCTCGACGAAGGCGGGGCGAGCCTGCAATTCTCGCGCAAATTGCTGGCGTCGACCTTTGAAAATGTCGAGGCGGGGATCAGCGTCGTCGATGCCGAGCTGAACCTGGTCGCGTGGAACAGCCGCTATCTCGACCTGTTCGATTATCCGCCGGGCATGGTCTATGTCGGCGCGCCGGTCGCGGACCTGATCCGGCACAATGCGCAGCATGGCGACTTTGGCGATGGCGACATCGAGATGCATGTGCGCAAGCGGCTCGCGCATCTGCGCAATGGCCAGCCGCACCAGTTCGAACGACTGCGCCACGATGGCAAGACGATCAAGACCGTCGGCGGCCCGATGCCGGGCGGCGGCTATGTCATGTCGTTCACTGACATCAGCGAAGAGGCGCGGATGCGCGCCGCGCTGCGCACCACGCTCAACGAGTTGGAACGCCGGGTCGAACAGCGCACCAGCGAGCTGCGCGATGCCAATGCGCGGCTGGCTGAGGCGGATCGCGACAAGACGCGGTTTCTGGCCGCAGCCAGCCACGATCTGCTGCAGCCGCTCCACGCCGCCCGATTGTTCACCAGCGCGTTGTCGCGGGACGCAGCGGCCGGACAAGCCGGTCTGTTGAATCAGGTCGACCAGGCGCTGCTCGCCGCCGAGGATTTGCTGCGGTCGCTGCTCGACATCAGCAAGTTCGACGCGGGCGGCGTGACGCCCGACCCGGTGCCGATCGCGCTCGGCCCGTTTCTGACGGAACTCGCCGAGAGTTTTCGCCCAATCGCAGCAGACAAGGGGCTGACGCTGCGCCTCGCCCATCCGCGCGGCACCGTGCGGTGCGACGCGGGACTGTTGCGGTCGGTGCTGCAGAATATCGTCAGCAACGCGCTGCGCTACACGATCAGCGGCGGCGTGCTGATCGGCGTGCGTCGGCGCGGCGCGTTGTGGCGCATCGATATCGTCGACACCGGCGTCGGGATCGAGCCGTCGCAGCTGTCGCAAATCTTTGCCGAGTTCCGGCGGCTCGGCACGATCGAAACCGAAGGTCTGGGGTTGGGGCTCGCACTGGTCCGCCGGATCGTGCCGCTGATCGGCGGACAGCTCGATGTTCGCTCCCGCCCCGGTCATGGCAGCTGCTTCAGCCTCTCGCTACCGGTCCATGAAGATGTTCCGACACCCCCGCCACCAATCGCTGTCGCTGACGTGCCGCCGCGCCCGCTCCGCGTCCTGGTCGTCGACGACGATCCGCGCATCGTGGCCGCCAGCACCGCTCTGCTCGAAGCGCTCGGGCATCGCGCGATCGGCGTTCGTAGCGGGTCGGAAGCGCTGGCCGTGACCGATCCGATCGATGCTGCGCTGGTCGACTATCAGCTGGGCGGCGCGCTGACCGGGCTTGACCTCATCGCGCAGTTGCGCACGCAACGCGCGGGGTTGGCGGCACTGCTTCTCACCGCCGAAACCGCGCCCGAGGTCCGCACCAAGGCGGCTGCGCTCGGTGTCGATGTGCTCGCCAAACCCGCGAATCCTGCGGCAATCGAAGCCTTTCTGCGACGCGCCTCAGCCGCGCAGGTCAAGCCCGAGTGAGCGCGCGACCAGCGCCGCCTGGGTCCGCGTCCGCACGTCGAGTTTGCGCATGATCGCGGTCATGTGAACCTTGACCGTCGCCTCGCTGATGGCGAGGCGGTGGGCGATCTGTTTGTTGAGCTGTCCGTCAAGCACCGCCAGCAACACCTTGAGCTGCATCGGGGTAAAGCTCGCGACGGTCGCGCGCACCTGATCGACCGGCTGTTCCTGAACATCGACCTGCGAAGGAACCGGACTGTCGAGCGCAGTGACGATCGCCGCCTCGATCGCATCCAGGTCGCTGCCCTTGTGCAGATAGCCGATCGCGCCGAATGCGCGCGCTTGTGCCGCGACCTCAGGGCCGGAGCTCGACACGACCAGGATCGGCACCTCCGGTCGCTCGGCATGGAGGAGCGCGATGCCCGAATAGCCGACCGCGCCGGGCATTTTCAGATCGAGAAGAATGAGCCTGAGCGCATCGGCAGTCCCGGCAGCGGTGACCGCTGCATCGAGCGTACCCGCCTCCACGATAGTCGCATCGGGCAGGACATTTCGTACGGCCAGCCGCAGGGCCTGACGGAACAGGGGATGGTCGTCGGCGATTAGAACGGATTGCGCCAAGCCTGCTTCCCTCCACTGCCCCTTCAACTAACCCCGAACGGACGACAAGTCACGCAATCCGGCACATTTCTCGCCTGATCGTGCCTCCGCACTGGCCGATGCGTCGGCTCATGATGTCATACATCTACGACCATTGTCGTAATGACTTTCAGCGTCGCCGCAGCCATGATCACCCCCGCCTCGAACCGCGCGTGCGGGATAGAAGGCGGATCGATCAGGAGAGTTGAGCGCGCATGGTTAGCCCGGTTCAGGACATGCCCAAGCATCACAAGGCGACCCAGAGCGAGAAGCTGGTCATCACCGCTTCGTCGTTGGGCACCGTGTTTGAATGGTATGATTTCTACCTCTACGGGCTGCTGGCGACGATCATCTCGGCGCAATTCTTTTCCGGCGTGAACGAGACGACGGGATTCATCTTCGCACTCGCGGCGTTCGCGGCGGGCTTCGCGGTGCGGCCGTTCGGGGCATTGGTGTTCGGGCGGATCGGCGATCTGGTCGGGCGCAAGAATACCTTCCTCGTCACCATGGGCCTGATGGGTTTTGCGACCTTTGTCGTCGGCCTGCTGCCCTCCTACGCCACCATCGGGGTTGCAGCGCCGGTGCTGCTGATCCTGATGCGGTTGATTCAGGGCCTGGCGCTCGGCGGCGAATATGGCGGGGCGGCGACTTATGTCGCCGAGCATGCGCCGAACAACAAGCGCGGGCTGTACACCAGCTTCATTCAGACGACCGCGACGCTCGGCCTGTTCGCGGCGTTGCTCGTCGTGATCGGCACCCGCACGCTGGTGGGCGAAGAGGCGTTCCGCGACTGGGGCTGGCGTGTGCCGTTCCTAGTCTCGATCATCCTGCTCGGCGTGTCGCTGTGGATCCGGATGCAGCTCGAAGAGAGTCCGGTGTTCCAGAAGATGAAGGACGAGGGCAAGACGTCGAAGGCGCCGCTGACCGAGGCATTCGCCAAATGGGGCAACCTCAAACTGGTGCTGATCGCGCTGCTCGGCGCGGTCGCGGGGCAGGCGGTGGTCTGGTACACTGGCCAGTTCTACGCGATGTTCTTCCTTGAAAAGATGCTGATGGTCGATGGTGCGACCACCAACATCCTGATCGCCATCGCGCTTGCCATCGGCACGCCGTTCTTCATCTTCTTCGGCTGGCTGTCGGACAAGGTCGGGCGCAAGCCGATCATCATGGCCGGCTGTGCGCTCGCAGTGCTGACCTATTTCCCGGCGTTCCAGGCGCTGTCATCGGCGGCCAACCCGGCGCTCGCCCGCGCCGCCGCGACCGCGCCGGTCACGGTGGTGACCAACGACGCCGATTGCTCGCTGCAGTTCGATCCGGTCGGGGGCAACAAGTTCGACAGCAAGAGCTGTGACATCGCCAAGGCGTTCCTCGCCAAGAATGCGATCAGCTACAGCTCGGTCGAGGCGCCGGCCGGGGCGATTGCGCAGGTCAAGGTGGGTGACGCAACCTTCACCGCGCCCGATCCGGCTAAGGTCACCGGCGCCGACCGCAAGGCCGCAATCACAGCGTTCCAGGGCGAACTAAAGGCCGCACTGACGACGGCTGGCTATCCGTCCAAGGCCGATCCGGCGGCGATCAACAAGCCGCTGGTGGTGGCGATCCTCACCTGGCTCGTGCTGCTGGTGACGATGGTCTATGGTCCGATCGCGGCGATGCTGGTCGAGCTGTTCCCGACCAAGATCCGCTACACCTCGATGTCGCTGCCCTATCATATCGGCAATGGCTGGTTCGGCGGCTTCCTGCCGACCACCGCCTTCGCGATGGTCGCGGCGACCGGGGATATCTATTACGGCCTGTGGTATCCGATCGTCGTCGCCGGGCTCACCCTGGTGGTCGGGTTGCTGTTCCTGCCAGAGACGTTCCGCAAAAATATCGACGAATAGGCGGTGGGCGCAGGGACAATCAGCTGCGCCGCAAGATGACACCGGTATCAAAATTAGAATATTGGGGAGAGAGCAGATGAGGAACTTCGCGCACGCGGCCAGAGTTGCCGCAGTCAGTTCGACCGCGTGGCTCGCCATTGCACTGGCACCATCGGCTTACGCACAGACCGAAGCCACACCCGCCGAGGAGCCCGAGGCGGAAGAAGAGGTCGTCGTCACCGGCATCCGCGCCTCGCTCGAAAACGCGCTCGATATCCGCCGCAAGGCCGACGTGATCCTCGACGGTATTTCCGCCGACGATATCGGCAGCACCCCCGACCTCAACCTCGGCGAAGCGCTGCAGCGTATCCCGGGTGTCCAGATCAACCGCTCGGCCGACCGCCGCGACGCATCGATCAGCGTGCGCGGTCTGCCCAGCCAGTACACCAAGACCACGGTGATGGGGCAGAGCATCGCGACCCCGACATTCGGCACGCGCGGCAACGGCAATCCGTTCGGCATCTTCGACGCGGCGATCTTCAGCGGCGCGGACGTCATCAAGTCGTTCACTGCCGAGATTCCAGCGGGCGGGCTTGCCTCGAACGTCGACCTGCGCCTGCGCTCCGCTTTGTCGCGCAAGCAAGGGTTCGTCGCCCGGGCCGAGCTGCAATATGAAGAGACGACCGAGGACGCCAACCCCGGTTACTTCCTCTCGGCGGTCAAGCGGATCACGCCCAATTTCGGGGTTTACGCAACCGGCTCCTACGCCAAGCAGAGCTTTCGCCGCGACACGATCCGGGTCAATTCCTACACTTCGTTCACCCAGGCGCGCCTCAACCAGCTGGCGCTGACCAATCCCGCCTTCGCAATTCCCGCGACCGATGCCGGCGGGGTGGCGAACGATGTCGTCTTCCCGTCGGAGGTCCGCCAGATTTCGCAGACCAACCAGGGCTATCGCCTGTCCGGCGGCGCGGGCATGGAGTGGGAGATTTCCGACGCGCTCAAAGTGCGAGTCGACGGCATCTACACCCGCCGCGACCTGTCCGACGCCAATCTCGACCTGCTGATCGCCTTTCCGCAGGACGCAACCGGCATCGTCACCCCGCTATCGGCCCCGGTCGCGCTCGGCACATTCGATCGCGGTTCCAATGGCTCGGTCGAGAATGTCTATGTTGTCAACAACATCGCGGCGAGCGACTTTGCGATCCCGATCGGCAACCGCAACTTCCCCTCGATCGACCAGAGCTGGGCAATTTACCCGCAGGTCAATTTCCGCAATGACGACTGGGCAGTCGATTTCGTCGGCACCTGGTCCAAGGCAGTCGGGGACAAGCGCGAGTTTCTGTACGAACAGCGCATCCAGCCCAATACCGGCCGCGCCGATGCCAATGGCGACGGAATCGATGACGCGGGCAATGGCGCCTACGCGATCATCAACACCGGGCTTGGCAATTATGGCGACTTCCTGTTCGACCTGACGGTTCCCGCCGCGCTGCTCGATGTCGGCAACGGCACTTATTCGGTCAGCGCGGGCAACGCGATCCAGGCGCGCAACTCGACCCGTCCGCAGAATGTCGTGTTCACCGCCAGCGGCAATGGCGTGCGGGTCAAGCGCGACATGCTCGCCGCCGACTTCAAGGTCGAGCGTTTCGTCGATTTCGGCCCGTTCACCAGCGTGAAGGTCGGTGCCTATTATCAGCGCGAGACGGCGGACCAGACGCTGCAGGAAAACGCCAATATCGGCACGCAGCTCAACAATCTGACCAACAACATCTTCCGCCTGAACGACGCGGTCACCTCGGGCGGCACCTTCTTTGGCGGCGGCGCACCGGGGGCGGAGTTCGGCAATTTCTACTCGCTCAACATCCGCAATATCGAAGCGGCGATCTACCCGGTCATCAGCACGGTTCCGCCCGGCGTCACCTTCGCGCCGACCGCGGCACAGCTCGCGGCCTTCTTCCCCGAGCTGACCCCGGCCGCGCGCAGCCGGATCACCTATGCCAACATCCTCGCGCTTGCCCCGCGCAACTCGCTGACCGGGTTCATCCAGCGCTTTCCGCTGAATCGGGTGGAGGGGCAGAACTTCAACTCCGAACGCGACAATCTGGAACTGTTCGCGATGACCAAGTTCGATCTGGAGCAGTGGAAGGGCCTGCCGGTCCGCGGCAATATCGGGATGCGCTATGTCCGCTCGAACCTGTCGGGCATCACGCGCGATCAGGCGCTCGATTTCTACACGGCACTCGGCTTTACCGAAGCGGATTTCCGGCCGGGCTATTTCCTTCCGCCCGAACCGGCGACGGGCAAGTATAGCGCGTGGTTGCCCTCGGCGAACCTGATCTATGAGATCACGCCGAAGCTGGTGGCGCGCGCAGCCTATTACGAAACCTTCGAGGCATTCGACCTGGTCGAGTTCAGCCCCGCGCCGACCCGTATCCTTGAAGACGTCGATCCGGATGCGGGCGATACGGTCAGCGCGGTGCGCATCGACGTCAACCGCTTCGGCCTGCAACCGCGCAGTTCGCGCGCGTTCGACCTCGGCATCTCGTGGTATAACCGCCCGGGCAGCGTGATCGCGATCGGCTATTTCAACAAGCGGGTGACCAACGACATCCTCACCCTCAACAATTTCTGCCCTGCGGGACAGAGCTTTACGATCGAGGGTCAGACCTTTGGCCCGCTGTTCATCGACGGGTCGGGCCGGTGCCGGATCAATCAGGGCAACCCGATCGAGACCGCGAACCAGCGCATCACGATCAACCAGATCGTGAACAATCCCGACGCGATCAATGTCAACGGGCTGGAATTCCAGATCCAGCAGCGCTTCGACTTCCTGCCCGGCTTCCTGCGCAACACCGGCGGTGTGTTCAACTACACCCGCGTCCGCTCGGGCGGAGCCAACGGCACCAAGCTCTACAATGTCGCCAACGATACCTACAACATCATCGGCTATTATGAGGATCGCGTCGTCCAGTTGCGCATGGCATACAACCATGCGTCCGAGATCGAGCTGGCAGGCGGATCGACCTTCACCGGCAGCGCCAGCCGCGTGCGGCCGCGCGGGCAGCTCGATTTCTCCGGCGCGCTCAAGCCGAGCAAATGGCTCGAACTGCGGCTGGAGGTGTACAACATCACCAATTCGCGGCGTGAGGAATATGAGGGCGACCCGCGCCTCAACCGCGTCGCCGATTTCGATGGCCGCACGGGCGCGCTGAGCGTCACGGTGAAGTTCTGATGCACGGCGTTGCGATCATTGCTGGGCTGCTGCTCGCCGCCGCCCCGGCCGCAGCGGCCCCGACCCTGGCCCAGTGCAAGGGTTCGGACGGCTATCTCGCCAGCGGCCAGCGGACATTCCTGTGGCGGCCCGAATGGCTGGCGGCCCAGCGTGCCGCCGCCGCCAACGATGCGGCGCTGCGCCAGCTGATCCGCGGCGCAGACGCGGCGCTGCGCCGTGGTCCCTACAGCGTCACCGACAAGCCGCGCGCGGCGGGCAGCGGCGACAAGCGCGATTATCTGTCGATCGGCCCCTATTGGTGGCCGGACGCATCGAAACCCGATGGCGAACCCTATCGCCGCCGCGACGGCGAAGTGAACCCGGAGCGCAATGGCGACCGCTTCGATGTCCAGCGGCTGGGCGCGTTCAGCCGCGATGTCGAGACGCTGGCGCTGGCGTGGCACGCCACTGGCGACGCCCGCTATGCCGAGCATGCCGCAAAATTGCTGCGCGCCTGGTTCGTCACCACCGAAACGCGCATGAACCCCAATCTCGATTATGCGCAGGCGGTGCCCGGCGCGTCAGCCGGACGTCCGGAGGGCATTATCGAAGCGACACGACTGGTCCCGGTGATCGAGGCGATCGGCGTGCTCGGCCCGAGCAAGGCGATCACCGCCGACGATCAGCGTGCGATCGAAAGCTGGTTCGGCAACTTCGCGACCTGGATGGCGACCAGCCCGAATGGCAAGGGGCAACGCGCCGCCAAGAATAATCACGGCGTCTATTACGACGCGCTGCTCGGCCAGTTCGCGCTCTTCGCGCGGATGGACAGCGTGACGCAACGGCTGGCACAGGATTTCCTGACCCGCCGCCTCGGACCGCAGATCGACGCCGCCGGCACCCTGCCCGCCGAAACCGCGCGGACGCGCAGCTGGCATTATTCCGCCTTCACGCTGCGCGCCGGGGTCCAGATGGCGATGCTGGGCGAATGCGTCGGGGTCGATCTGTGGCGGGGCGATGCGAAGGCCAATCCGCTGCGACGCGGAGTCGAGAATCTCGCCGGCTATCGCGCCAAGCTGGACAGCTGGTCGTTCAAGGATATCGACCTTGCCGACCCCGGCCGCCGCGCGCGCGCGATGACCGAGAGCGACACGATGCTGACTCTTGCTGCATGGGGCTTCCGCGACGCGGGGCTGATGCCGCCCCAGGTGCCCGCCGAAGATTCCGGCTGGCTGATCCCCTATCCGCGCTGAACCCATCGGAACGAGCATGACCCGAACCGCCCTGATCGCCCTCGCGCTGACCACTGCCATCCCGGCACTGGCCGGACCGCTCACCGTCGCGCCGCACCTGGCTAGCCATATGGTCCTGCAGCACGGCAAGCCTGCGCCGATTCGAGGCGGCGGGGCGCAGCCGGGTGAGGAAATTGCGGTCAGCTTTGGCACCGCCACCGCCACCGCGCGCGCCGACGCACAGGGCAATTGGCAGGTCACCCTGCCCGCCCTGCCCCGCGGCCAGAGCGGCGCGGTGACGATCCGGTCAGCGGGCGGCGCGTCGCTGCAGCTGGATGACGTGGCCACCGGCGATGTCTGGCTGTGCTCGGGCCAGTCGAACATGGACCTGCCGGTGTCGGGCAGCGCCAACCCCGACCGTACCGCCCGCGAAAGCGCAGGGCTGCCGATCCGCCTGCTCAAGGTGAAGCGCACCGCCGAGGCAAAGCCCGCACGCGATATCGTGCCCGAACTCACCTGGTCGCGCGCCGCGCCGGACAATCTCGGGGGCTTCTCCGCCGCCTGCTGGCACATGGCGCGCGAAATCCTGCGCAATGACCCGAAGACTCCGCTCGGCCTGATCCACGCTGCCTGGGGCGGGTCGACGATCGAGGACTGGATGTCGCCAGCTGCGCTCCGCACGACCGGCGCGTCGCCCGAGCAGTTCGGCTGGCTCGACCGCTATGCGTCCGACCCGACGGCCGCACTCGCCGCAGCGGTGACGGCGACCGACCGCTGGGCGGAGCGGGTCGATCCGGGGTCCGCCGGAGCGGCATGGGCCGCGCCGGGCTTTGACGACAGCGGCTGGGATCGCATCGCGGTGCCGGGCCAATGGGAGCGGTCCGGGCTCGACGGGCTTGGCGGCTATGACGGGATCATGTGGTTCCGCACCGCCGTCACGCTGACCTCCGCCGAGCTTGGCGAGGGCAAGGACGTGGTGCTCCAGCTCGGCCGGATCGACGAGCGCGACCGGGTGTGGATCAACGGCGTGCCGGTGGGCGCCCAGCTGGTTGCCGCCGAGCAGCGCGCCTACCGCATCCCGGCGGGCGTGCTGCGCGCGGGGGAGAACAGCATCGCGGTGCGGGTGATCGACGAAATGGGCGGCGGCGGCTTCAGCGGTCCAGCCGACGCGCTCGCGCTGGTGCTGCCAGGCGGTGCGCGCAAGCCGCTGGCCGGATCATGGCGCTATCGTCGCGGCACCGCCGACAGCGCGTGGAAGGAAGCGCCGCCCGCGATCCCGTGGAGCATGCCGCGCGGGCTGACCATGGCGTGGAACGGCATGATCGCGCCGCTCGCGGGCACCGGACTGCGCGGCATCGCCTGGTATCAGGGAGAATCGAACACCAGCCGTGCGTCAGGCTATGCCGCCGCGCTGCGCACATGGCGGACGAGCTGGCGCGCGCATTTCGCCGACCCGGCGCTGCCGGTGGTGATCGTCCAGCTGCCCGGCTATGGGCCGCGCAGCCCCCGCCCGGTCGATGCGCCCTGGGCGCAATTGCGCGAGGCCCAGCGGATCGTTGCCAATGAGAACCCCGCGACCGGGCTGGCCGTCGCCATCGACCTCGGCATCGCGACCGATATCCACCCGGCGCACAAGGACGTGGTCGGCGAACGCATGGGGCAGGAAGCGTTGCGCGTCGCCTATGGCAAAGCCGTCCCGCCAGCGCCACAGCCGGTGCGGGCGACCCGCACGCGCGAGGGGATCGCAATCACCCTGCGCTCCGCCGAAGGACTGGCCGTCATGGGCGCGGTCGAGCCAGTCGGGTTCGAGCTGTGCGAGGCGAACGGCGCGTGCCGCTTTGCGCGCGCGATTGTGCGTGACCAAAGGGTGCTGGTGATCGACGATGGCCGCCCGGCCAGCACGGTTCGCTATGCGTGGCAGGGCAGCCCGGCGATCAACCTCTATGCGCGATCGGGGCTGCCGGTGGTTCCCTTTCGGCTCGAGATTGCGGCGGACTGACCGCGCGGCGGTGATGACACGCGCGCCGCCGGCCAGGAACGTCACCGCCTTGTGCGGTCGATGCTTATTGCGCCACTTTCGGGTCAATCGCACTCAACCATTCAAGGACCGGTTGATTGCACTCGCCAGTGATCCAGATGCGCCCCGCGCGCCCGTTTCATACAATGCGCCGCTGCCTCGCAACTTCGAGGCAAAGGTCCGATCGGCGCGGGCGATCCTGGTCGAGCGCCACGGCAAGAACAGCTTTGGGTACCCCATGATCGTATCGCTCGTGCTTTTCCGGACTGGCGGTTAATCGAGCGAAGTGACGAAGTGACGAGGTGAAACGGCTTCTGCAGGTGGGACAGGACAGCCGAAAGGATTACATTTCTGGTATTTTCTACCCTGTGACGAACTGCAGCGATCGGGGAAATGGTGCCGCTTACAGGACTCGAACCTGTGACCCCCGCATTACGAATGCGCGCTGCCCTGCAGAAAATGGCGGAAAACAGCCAAATTATGTGCGGGTCAGCCCCACATTTGGGGCGGTTTGACCGACTTTGCGATACCAATGCGATACCGGGTTCAGTCGGGCTGAAGAGCGCTTGCAGCCGGCCAGACAGATTTCGACGACCTATATCCCTCTTCAGGGGGCAGCCTTCTCCTCCGCGATTAACTGCTTCAAACGACGACGAGCAAGCGCCGGCCCCTTGTCGATCGCCATGAGTGCCGGCTTCAGCGCCTCGAAGTCTGCATCGCCAATGTTCGCAGCTTGAGCGTCGATAATCGGCTTGTCTTCATGTGCAAAGACATGGGCCAGAGCGGTCGCGAACCGATCGGCCGTATCGCTATCCGCTTTGTCCCGGGCGATGCTCGAGACGTAGAAATAGTGGGTGGAACCTTCGGTTTCAGGTGTAAATAGGTGGAGCGATTGCGAGCCGCTGGACCATTTCGGCCCGGCGTCCTCCGTTTCAATCGCCACCTTGAGGATCAAGTTCGCCGGAGCGGTCCAAGTGACCTCCAATGTGCGGTTTACCGGACGGGCAGCCGTGCGATAGGTCGCGGCCAGATTGGGCGGCAGTGTTTCGTTCTCAATCTTCCGCCGCACGACAATGCGATCACCCCGCTGCTCGACCGTGACTTTCGCCGCTCTCACGGCAGGCGTCCCCAGCATCGGATGCAGAAATTCGATGTGACTGAGGTCGAGAATATTGTCGCTCATCAGTTCGTAATGTGCGTTGCCATGAATGTAGCCGTGGCGCACATGATCGGTGGAAGGATCAAGCTGGTCGAACCGCGGCACCTGCTCGGAATTCGCGCACTCTACATCTCCCATCCATACCCACAACAGCCCCTGCCGTTCCAGGATCGGGAAAGATCTGATTGCAAGCGCTCCGATCGGTCCGTGCGGATTATCAACGCATTTTCCGACGCGGTTGAATGCCAGGCCGTGATAAACGCACCGCACCCTATCGCCTTCCACGCTCCCCATGCTCAGCGGTGCAAAGCGATGCGGGCAGCGATCCTGAATGGCGGCCGGTTCACCCTCGGATGTCCTGAACATAACGAGGCGCTCGTTGAGCAACGTCCGGGAGAGCAGTCGGCCCTCGATCAGCTCTGAACTATAGCCAGCGACATACCAGCTGTTGCGTAGAAACGGGGTCTGCATCTTCTTACCCTCCCTGAATGCGCCGACCACACACGCTCCACAGCCACTCCTGTGGGCTACGGATGCGCCGAATGGCCTCAAGGCCGTTCACGTGACGCGGCGGCTCGCGGACAGGCTGACATAGGTGACCGTTGCCCCGAGCGCGGCACCATAGACCAGCTTGATGGGAATCGCGGCGGATCGACCAATCTGGTCGGGTGCGACCAGCCAGAATAAGCCGGCAAGAACCGCCCCACAGCCGACTGCTCCGGCGATCGAAATGCCGACGATGATCGCGATCCGGTGCCGTTCGTCGGCCGCCGGGATGTTTGTAAACGCCCCGCGCGCCATGGCGCGGCGCAAGAGCAACCCGGGGATCAGGCTTGCCATCAGTCCGATGGCTGCCGACTGCGGCAAAAAGTCGAATGCGAACGCGCCCATCCCGCGCACGGGCAACGCCTCGGCGAGACCGAAAACGATCGCGTAAAAGAGCGCGCTGAAGGCCGTATTGATCGCGGCGCTGACCAGCGTCTCGCGGCGGCGATAGGTCGCAAAGTCAGTCATCGCGTGCACTCCTCGACAAACCACGCAATTTCGCTGGCGAGTCGGACATCGCGCGTGCCGAGATGCAGCGAGAGCGTGTAGTGATTGTGCCCGGACGCGACATAGGTCGCGGGCATCGCGCCGTGCCGCTCAAGCAGCGCCGACTCCAGCTCCAGAAACTCACGCTGGAAACGAGCCGGGTCGTATTCCGCGCAGGCCAGCAGCATCGGAACACCGCACAACAGTAGTGCTTGGCCGGGTGCGCGGTCGGGATAGTCGGACGCGTCGCCGAAATAGCGCAGATCCTTGTCCTCCGGCGGGGTGAACCCGTAGAGCCCGGACAGCAGGATCAACCCGCGCACCTGATCCGTCAGGTCAGGGCGGAGCCGTGCTAGTCCGGCGACGTGGATCGCACCGGCTGACGTGCCCATCAGCACGATCCGCTCCGTATCGCCGCCATGGCTGACCACGTTGGCGCGCAGCCAGTCGAGCGCCAGCCCGACATCTTCGCTCGCGCACGGCCACTGATGCTCGGGCGCCAAGCGATAGTTCATGACGGCGCCGACCATGCCCAGCGACGCGGCCATCCGCCCGACATTGGCGTTCGCCCATGCGCCCTCGTCGCCCTTGTCGCCCGATACGAACCCACCGCCGTGCACGAACAACAGAACCGGCTTACGCTCCCCCTGCCCCGACCCGTAGAGATCCAGGCGGTGACGGGCATGGTCGCCATAAACCGCGTTGGACACGAGCGGCGGCATCGTCGCCTGCAACGCGCGCTGCTCATCCTCAAAGATCGCCAGGCAGTCGGCGAGCACCGCCGGACCCATCGCGCGTCCGATCGCGGCAATCGCGTTGCGATGTGCCTCGGGCTGGAGCAGCGGGCGCATCGTCAGAACCGGTCCTGATCCTTGGCGATCCGCACGCGACCGCTGAACAGCTTGCCGATCTCGGCGGCGTAGCGATCTGCGGCACCCGGCTCGGTCGCTGCACCGCCACCGGCAAGATGCGTGACAACCACTTCCTTGACGCCTGCTGCACTGGCCATCTTGCCGATGTCGGTCGTGGTCACATGATGGTCGCGCAGGTGGCGTTCCATGTTTGCGGCCTCTTCGGGCGAGAGCTGCCGCGCGCGACGGCGCAGATTGGTCAATGTCGCCTCGATATCGATCAGCTCGGTGACGAGCATGTCCGCGCCTTTGGCCAGCGCCGTCACCTTGTCGCTCGGTCCGGTGTCGCCGGTATAGACGATCGACCGCTCGGGCAGGTCGAAGCGGAAGGACAGCGACCGGAAATCTTTCGCATTCTGTGAGTCGGGCGGGAAGCTGTAATGGCTGTTGCTGGCCACCCGGACGGTGAAGTCGTCGAGCTTGACCACCGCGCCATCATCCAGCTCGACCACCGTGATCGACGCGCCCGGATCGATCGGCACTTCGCCCGGCACGCCGAAGCCGGAGCGTGCGCTCGGACGCATTGCGTCGATCAGCCCGGTGACGATCGCCTTGGTCCCCGGCGGGCCATAGACGGTAAGCGGGGTCGTTCCGCGAGTCTGCAGGCGCAGCCCAAGCACCCCGAACAGACCGCCGATATGGTCGAAATGGATATGGCTGATCCAGATCGTCCGCAGCTCGCGATAGTCGGAGCCGGCCACCGCCATCGCCGACGCCGCGCCATCGCCGACATCGACCAGATGGGCGCTGCCCTTCCGGCTGAGCAGGTTGGCAGGCTCCCCGCGCGTTGCACTCGGCATCGGGCCGCCCATCGTGCCGAGCGTCACCCATTCATAGGCGCCGGCGGCCTTGGTCGGCGCGGTCGCCTCTGCCTGGGCAAAAGCGGGCAGACTGAACAGCGGGGTGGCGGTCAGCGCGAGCGCCAGCCAGGCAGTGCGCGCGGTCAACTTGGTCATCATGATTTCCTTCATTACAGATCGATCCGGTCGAGGTCGGTGCCCAGCACGACCGGTCCGGAATAATGTCGCTTGATCTCCGCGAGATCGGCATCGCCGACCACGCCGACGTGCGACAGCACCAGTTTCTTGACCCCGGCGCGCGCGGCGAGCTTCCCCACCTCGGTCGGCGAGAGATGCTCTTCGTCCATATGCTTGAGGATCATCGGCGGCACGAGCGTGCGATCGGTGTAGGACGCCATCTCGGCGATCAGCACGTCCGCGCCCTGCGCCAGCGCGTCGACGCGCGGATCCGGGCCGGTGTCCCCGGTGAACACAATGACCTTCCCGCCGGTTTCGAACCGCAGCGAATAGGATTTGTTCACGGCAGTCGGGCTGTCCGGCGCAAAGCGGAAGTGACGGTTCACGATCGCCGTCACCTTCACCCCGTCATCGGCATAGACCGGGTTCTGCCCATATTCCGACGCCGTCAGAAACTGCGCCGGGGTGAGCGGCAGGCGGTTTTCGACAATTCGGATACTGGCGCTGACCTGAAGCAGATCGGCCAGCGCCGTGCGCAGTTGGTTCGTCCCAGTCGGGCCAATCAGGTTCAGGCTCTTGGACCGCAGGGTGTAGGCGAATGTCGCCAATGCCGGCAGGCCTGCATAATGGTCGTCGTGCAAATGGGTCAGGAACACGACCGGAATTTCCTGATCGCGCAGCCCGGCAGCGGCGAGTTGCCGCGACACCCCCTCACCCGCGTCGATCAGATAGTTTCGGCCGCCAACCTGCAGCAGCGTCGCGATCCCCGCGCGGGTTTTGCGCCCGCCCGGCCCGCCCCCCGTGCCGAGCAAGGTCAGCGACACCGCCTCGGTCGATTGCGCCGCCGGTGTCGGCTCGCGTTCGGCGACTGCTGGCGTCCCCGTCGGATCGGCGCATGCCGCACCGGCCATGGTCAGCAAGGGGAACAACAGTCCGGCGCGCAGTCGCGCAACGCTCTTCATCAGCGCAATCCTCTCGTCTTCATTGGTGCGGGCGGCGATGCCTGCCGCCGCCCGCTCATCGTCAGAACTTGAAGCCCAACCGCACGCCATAGGTGCGCGGCGGACGCAGCGACGCATAGACGATGTTCAGGATCGGTCGCTGACCGGCCTGCGCCTTGACGCGCTCGTCCTCGATATTGTTGATATAGCCCGTGATCGTCCAGCGATCCTCCGGCCCCTCCAGCGTCAGCGACGCGTCCGACATCATGTAGGCGTCCTGGCGCTGTTCCGGCAGATATTGGGGTGCCAGATAGCGGCTCGACTCCAGCGTGGTGCGCGCACCGGCGACCAGCTCCATGTCGCCGCCCAGCTCGAACGTGTGCTCATACGCCAGATTGGCCGACCATTTCGGCGAGTTGAGCGTCGGCTTCCCCGAACAATCGGTGTCGTAGAAACGTGCATTGTTCACACCCGGATTGGCGAGCCGCGAGGCGATGACCGTGCACCCGGTCGGCACCGCTGCGCCAGTGTTGGAGAAAATCGGGGTGATGAAGCTCTTATACTCGCTTTCCAGGAACTGGACGTTTGCGCGAAACATGTCGCGCGGCGTCAGGGCGAACTGAAGTTCGACCTCGGCCCCGTACATCTGAGCCTTGCCGGCGTTCAGCGTCGTGCCGCCCTGTGCAAACACACCGGTCTGACCGCGAATGCCGCCAACGAACGTGATCTGCTGGTCGGTATAGTCCCAGTAGAAGGCCTCGACGTTCAGCTGCAGACGATTGTCGAGGAAACGGTTCTTCGTACCCAGCGTGTAAGCGGTCAGCTTTTCCGGAGCGAAGCTGTTGTTGGGCGGGGCAGCCGCAAAGAAGCCGCCCGTTTTGAAACCGGTCGCGACGTTCGCATAGACTAGCGAGCGTGGCCCGGCGTCCCATTCGACGCCCGCCTTCCACGTCACGCGTTCGAAATCGAGTGCACCGTCAAACGGTGCAGGAAGCGGCGGATTGACCACGCCCGGGCGTCCACCCGAGACGACCGAAGTCCGCTGGGTCTTGCTCTCGCTGGTGTAGCGCGCGCCGGCGATCAACCGGAAGCTTTCGCTAACGTCGAACGTCGCCTGCCCGAATACTGCACGGCTCTCCGTCTTCAGCCGCGGTGTGAAGCGGGTCGTGGACAGTTCACCCTGCGCGAAATAGTTGGCGGCGGACTGATCTTCGAAGAAGTAGAAGCCCCCGATGACATAGCGCAGCCGCTGATCGGCGTTCGAGTTCAGGCGAACCTCAAGCGACATCTGGTCGGTGACGTCGTCGATTTCCTGAAGGAAACCGGGCAGATACGACCTGAAATTGGTGTCCGAACGGCGATAGGCCGGCACCACCGTCAGCGTGCCGAAGCCCAGGTCACCCTCGACCGTCGCGCTGACGCCAAAGAACTCATTGTCGATATAGCTGTCGGTCCGCGGCGTGTAGACGCAGTTGCTCGTCACGAACCCGCCGGCGCCGCCGCAGAAGGGCGGCGCAGTCAGCGTGGCCGCATAAGCGCGAACCGCTGCCACCGCGCGCGGATCGGCACCGCCGACCAGCTCATCGAGCGACGGCGCGGCAAAGGTCGCGCTCGGCACCAGCACGCTGCCATAGCCGCGGCCATGCTGCTTGAAGTAATCGCCGACCAGCAGCATCGACCAGCTGGACGACGGCTCGATCAGCAGCGAGGCGCGCACTGCCTCACCACGCTCGTCCGAGCTGCCATCCGACAGGTAGCCGTCGCGATCGACGATCTGCGTCGCGACACGCAGCGCGACCCTGTCGCCGATCGGCACGTTGAGCGCGGCTGCGCCCTTCTTGTTGTCATAATTGCCATATTCCAGCGTCACGTCACCGCCGAACACGCCGAGCCGCGGCTTTTTCGGCAGCACGTTGATCGCGCCACCGGTTGCGTTTCGGCCATAGAGCGTGCCCTGCGGCCCCTTGACGACCTCAACGCGCTCCAGATCGTAGAACGCGCCTGCCGGAGCGGTCGGGCGACCGATGAACACGCCGTTGAAGTTGAACGCAACCGCATTCTCGGCAAAGGAATTGCCCGACAGCGTGCCGACACCGCGCAGGTAGAAGCTGGTTCCCGACCCGCCGGTCGGCTGGATGACCAGCGACGGCACCAGCTTGGACAAGTTGGCCGTTTCGGAAATGCCTGCCGCAGTCAGCGCATCGCCGGTCACTGCGGACACAGCAACACCGACCTTCTGCAAATTCTCCTCGCGCCGCTGTGCGGTCACGACGATCTCCTCAAGGCCCTTCGTCGTTTCCGCGCTCTCGTCCTGCGCGGGAGCTGCGTCCTGCGCGAATGCTGGCGGCGCAAGCAGCGCGAGCGCGCTGACCGCCAGGCTCAGTGCCGTCTTGTTGATCATTTTCCTCTCCCCTCAGTCTATATGTTGTGTGGGCTGGTGTGTGTTGTGGTGTCAGTGTTCGTCGATCACCGGGTTGCTGAGCGTGCCGATTGCGCCGATCGCGACCTCGACCCGGTCGCCGGCCTTCATGTACAGCGGGGGTGTCCGCTTATCGCCGACCCCGCCCGGCGTGCCGGTCGCGATCACATCGCCCGGCGCCAGCTCGGTGAAGGTCGAACAATATTCGATCAGGTACGGAATATCCCAGATCAGGTCGCTGACCGGCTGATCCTGCACGACCGTGCCGTTGAGCCGGGTCTGGACGCGGAGCGCCGTGACATCGCCGACCGCGTCGCGCTCCACCATCTCGGGCCCAAAGGCACCGGTCCCGGGAAAATTCTTGCCCGGCGTGAACTGGATATTGTGCCGCTGCCAGTCACGGACCGATGCGTCATTGAAGATCGAATAGCCTGCGACATGCTCCATTGCGCGGGCGCGTGGGATGCGTCGCCCACCCTTGCCGATGATGACCGCGAGTTCGCCTTCATAGTCAAAGCGGGTGCTTTCCGGTGGGCGCACCAACGGTTCGCCCTGCGCGACCAGCGTATCCGTCCAGCGCGTGAAGACAGCCGGATGCTCCTTCTGCTCGCGCCCGGTTTCTGCGACATGGGTCGCATAATTGAGCCCGATGCACAGGATCTTGTTTGGGTTCGGAATGAGCGGGAGCAGCCGCAGCTGGTTCCGCGCATAGGTTGCGGACACGGGCAGGCGCTCCAGGCCGTCCGCCAAGGCGTCACGCATCCACGCCGCCGCGCCGGGTGCGCCGAGGTCGGACACCGTCTCCCCATCGATCCGGCCAAAGCTCGGCACGCCATTGGGGCGCCTGAAGCTGAGATAACGCGTCATTCCAATTCCCTTTGCTGTGCCAATATGTCCTGCTGCGGCGATCACCGGCGCGGCCAATGCGGCGCGCAGCAAGACACGGCGTTCAATTTCCAAGCGGCTCGGGCTCCCAGTCGCGGCGGAAGCGGAAGCGCTCCTCGGCCTTGCGCAGCCCGTCGAAATCCTTGTCGGAAATGCCCCATTGATCGATGCGGTTGGGTGGCCAGATCCAGTCATCCGGGGTCCCGACGCGATAGTCATCCGGCACCTTCTCGACCGCGGTCGAAAACTCGATCACCGGTCCGAACGGTGCGATGTAATAGGCATAGACGTTCGCGCCCGGCCCATGTCGCCCTGGTCCCCAGGCTGGCGTCGCGCCATGATCGCGCAAGCGACCGATGCCGCGCATCACCGCGTCCAGATCCGCCATTTCAAACGCGATATGATTGAGGCTGGCAAAGCCGGCGCGCGCGAATGCCGTCGAATGATGGCTGTCGTTACAGCGCACGAACACCATGCCGCGCGTGCGGTCCGACACCCGGAAGCCGAGCAGCCGTTCAGCGACGTCGCCCGACGCCTCGGCGTCGGCGGAGTTGAACACCACATGCGTCAGCTTGACCGGCAGGTCGCCGCCAGCGATCGGATCGACCTCCTGCGTGTCGACCAGAAAGCGCAGCAGTTCCCCCTCGGGAAGCTCGACGATGATGCCGTGCCCGCCGCCTGGGTCCTGCGACACGGTCGGCGTTGCCGGACACCCGGCCTCCGCCACCTGTGTCTTGATGCGCGCAAGTTCGGCTTCGTCGCAGACGAAGGTCGTCGAGCGCACGAACTCCTGTTCGGACGGCTCGAACGCGACCAGATAGGGGAATGCGCCCGATCCGCGCAGATAATGCGTCCCATCCTGCACCTTCGCCGGAGCCATGCCCCAGATATCGACCATGAAGGCCGCAGCGGCCGCGGGATCGGGCAGCGCGAGTTCGATGCTGCGCAGCTTCATTGCGATGTCTCCTGAATGGCATTGGCTGCGGCAATTCCGGCCAGCGCGCATTCGGCGTCGCGCTCGCCGGTGTCGCCGCTGATGCCGATGGCACCCATCGGGGCGCCCGTGCCGTCGCGAACGATCACGCCGCCGGGCGAAAAGGCGATGTTGCCGCCGACAGCGGCCGATACGCTGGCGAAGAAAACCGGATTGCCCTTCGCGCGCTCCGCCAGCACATCGCTGTCCGCCCCCATGCCGAGCGCGCCGAGCGCCTTGGCGCGGGCGATGTCGAAGCGGAACAGGCTAGCTCCATCTTCACGCGCGAACGCTACCGGATGACCGCCCGCGTCGAGCACAACCACCGCGAGCGGCTTGCACGCGCGCTCACGCGCCGCCGATAGCGCGCCTGCCACCAGTTGCTGGGCATAAGCAAGCGACAGGCTCATGCCGCGATCCTTTCGCGAAAGCCCAGAAGCCGCGCACGCAGATCGAGCAACGGGATCGCCGAGGTCCGCGCGGTCCCGAACACATAATGATCGGGGCGCACCAGCACCGCGTCAACGCCATGCGCATCCATCCAGCGCAGCACCGCGCCACTGTCGGCAAGGGCGCCCGCATCAACGCGGGCAACGCCGTGCGCGGTCCCGGCAATGTCGGCATTGCGGAGGAATAGACGCCAGCCCGCGCCGGTGGCATCGTCGAGCTTGCGCGCATCATCCAGCACCGGCTGAATGAACCGCTCACCCGCCGCCGCGCTCGCCGGATCGACGATCCCCTCGCGGATTGCCGGGATCAGGTCATGCGCGGTTTCGCCATCGCGTGCCGGCGCCTTGTTGCGCATCGCCTGATCGCGGGCAGCGGCACGCTCGGGATCGAGCTCGCAGATATAGCGTCCCGCCTCGACCGCAGCGCCGATCACCGCGCGGACATGCGGGTCGCGCTCGATCTGATAGGTGTCGAGCAGCGCCGGATTGGCGTCGTGCCTGACGATCTCCGCCATCTTCCAGGCGAGGTTGGCGACATCGCGCAAACCGTGACACATGCCCTGCCCGAAAAAGGGCGGAGTCTGGTGCGCCGCATCTCCGGCCAGAAAGACGCGACCCTGCTGCCATTGATGCGCCACCAGGCCGTGAAAGCGATAGGTCGCCGCGCGCACGATGCGGTGCGGAACGTCCTGCATCCACGCGCCGACCAACGCGCCGACCCGCTCGGGCTGCATCATTTCCTGATCATCTTCGCCGGGCAGCAGCATGAATTCCCAGCGACGATGATTGCCCCGCCCCGGGACGATCGTCGCCGGGCGCTTGGGATCGCACATCATCACCGACAGCCGCTGCAGATCGGCGTCCGCAGGGACGCCGTCGATCGCCGGAAAGGTCACCGGCCCCTCGACCTCGGCATCGACCACCAGCCACGGCTCTTCAAATTGCAGATCGTCCAGTTCGATCCCCAGCGCCTTGCGCACCGTGCTGCGTGCGCCGTCGGCCCCGATCGCCCAGCGCGCCTTTACTTCACGAAGCTGGTCGTCCTGCTCGTGGGAAATCACGACCTGCTGCGCGTCCTGGCTCAGGCCGACAAACCTCGCGCCGGTATGCATGGTGACCCGGTCGCCGTCGAACGCCGCGCGCAGATGCGCTTCCAGCTCGGGCTGATAAAAGAAATAGTCATTGGCCCAGCCGAATGGTCGCGGCTTGCCGACCGTGCCCATGTAGCGGATGGCATTGCCGTCCGCGCCGACATGCAGATGGCCGTCAGTGGCGATCATGTCGGGCGCCACGCGGTCGATCACGCCGGCCTGCTGGAACAGCCGCATCATCTCATGGTCGAGATGCACCGCGCGCGGCAACGGGTGCAGGTCCTTCGCCTGTTCCAGCACGACGACCGACAGCCCTTCGCGTGCCAGCAGATTTGCAGCAAGCGCGCCGACCGGGCCGCAACCGATGATCGCAACGTCAAACATTATGCGACCGCTTCCGCCGGAGCCTTATGCAGCTGGCCATTCCGCATGATCATGGCCAGCCGGTTCTTGTCCTGAAGGATCGCGACATCGACCGTCGGGTCGCCATCGACGAGCAGCAGATCGGCCAGATAGCCCGGCCGGATTTGCCCAACCTCAAGGTCCATCAGCTCGCCGCCGAGTTTGGTCGCGGCGACCAGCGCTTCGGTCGGGGTGTAGCCGAAATGCTCCACGAAAATCTGGAGATCGCGGGCGTTGCGGCCGATCGGATTGAACGGAAATCCGTAGTCACCGCCGATCAAGATGCGCATCCCGCGCCGCTTCAGCTCGGGGACGATCTTCGCTTCCAGCTCCATCCGCTCGGCCGCGCTCGCCTTCATGTGCGACATGTCGATATGCGGGGGCGGCGTCGCTTCGAGCGCCGCGATCGAGACGCCGGGGCTGGGTGCGTAGAAGGTGCGATCCTTGGCGGCGGCCATCCGGTCCACCGCACCCGCATCGGCGTAAGAGCCGTGATAGATGATCCGCGCGCCCGCTTCGAGCGCGAGTTCGATCGCACGCGGCGAATAGGCATGGGTCGCGATCCACAGCCCGGCCTCACGGGCCGCAACGCCCGCCGCCTCCATCTCTTCATCGGTGTAGAGAATGTCCTGCGCCGTGCCGGGCTTCAGCGCGTCTTCGCCGGAAATGACCAGTTTGAGCGATTTGACCCCGCTCTCCTTGCAGTAGCGCACGAAGTCGCGCATCGCCGCAGCGCCGCGACCATTGAACACATCACCGGTATCAACGCCCTCGGCACCTTCCGGGCTGCGTTCCAGCGTCGACGGAACCAGGCGCGGGCCGGACGTTTCGCCGCGCGCGATTGCTGCGGCCAGCTCGACCTCGATGCCATCGCCCAGCGCACCAGCTGAATAGGCGCTCGTGAATCCATGATCGAGAAGCACGCGCGCATTGCGCCACGCCGCGACCTTCAGTTCGTCGGGCGGGAGAATAAACTGGTGATAGATTTTCTCGACCGACGATCCCCAGGTGAGGTGCGTGTGCGCCTCGACCATGCCGGGCATCAGCGTGCGCCCACCGCCGTCAATCACTTCGTCCGCAGCAGGCTCGGTCGAACCATGCTCAACCGCGACGATCCTCTCGCCCTCGACCACCACGCTCCCATCGAACGGAGCCTGGCCGGTACCGTCGAAAATACGGACGTTACGAATGAGCGTTCGCATGAACCTGCCTCTCCGGATATCTATGCGGAGAGTGATGTCAGATTTTTCTCATTCAATAAAATACAGGTTTTTGACCCATCCATAGGCTGAGCCTTTGGATCAGTTGGCCAGCGCGGCCAACATTTTTGATGCGAGCGGTGACAGCGGGCGGTCGACCAGACGCCGGATGCCAACGCTGCGCTGGGGCCGAACGCCTTCCAGCGTGATCGCGCGCAGCACCCCGATCGACAGCTCCGAGGCCGCGACCTCGACCGGCAAGATCGTCACGCGCTTCCCCGCTCGCACCAAAGCCTTGGTTGTGAGCAGCGAGTCGCAGCGCACGACATCGCGGGGGACGCGCAGGCCCGCATCAATGAACAGTGCATCGACCTGTCGCCGAAAGCCACCGCGTGCCTCCGGAAGTACCCAGCTCAAGCCGTCGGCTGCGCTCAACGGCATACGATCCGGCAGGGCATCGTTGCCGCGACCGACGATCAGCGCGAAGGGATCACGCGACACCGTTGTGTCGATCAGGCCGACCGGCGGCTCCTCAAGCTCGGTCGTGACAAATGCGAGCTCGATCGCACCTTCACGCAGCATTTCGATCAGTTCCAGATCCGCCCGCTCAATGACACTCAGCGAGAAGGGCAGTCCCTCGGCTTCCAGCCCTTTAAGCGCTCTGGGCAACAGGCTGACCAACGCACCGGGCGTGCCGCCGACCCGCAGTGCTCCGGCGAGGCCAGCCTTCGCTGCCTTAACCTCCACCTCCGCCTGATCGAGCAGGCTGGCCTGCATCTCGGCCCGAAGGCACAGCGCCTCCCCTTCCGGCGTAAGCACAATCCCACCCCGCGACCGACTGAACAATACCACCCCAAGCCGCGCCTCCAGCGCCGCAATCGCAGTCGAGACCGATGGCTGCGAAATGTTCAGCTGTCGCGCAGCACCGCTGATTGTTCCAGCGCGACAAACCGCGTGAAAGGTGCGCAGCGCGCGGGGGTCGATCATCGCTTATGCTGCTCGCGAACTTGCCAGGCCGGAATGCACTGCAGCCTGCAGGTCTTTGCGCCGTAACGCAATTGGGAGCTCTCCTCGCAGTTCGAATCGGGGAAATGCAATCGCCGCCACTGCAAGCCAGGTCGATTTCGCGAAGAACTGGTGCCGCTTACAGGACTCGAACCTGTGACCCCCGCATTACGAATGCGATGCTCTACCAACTGAGCTAAAGCGGCATACCCGGCGTGCACCGCCGGGGAAGGTGGCGGCGCTTAACAGCCTTGTTCCTAGCTGACAAGCGTTGCCGAAGCGTTGCCGGCGCGGGATTTGCCGATTGGGCGCCTTTACGCAGTGTTTACCACATCCGGCGCAATGTCGTTCGGGAGAAGGGCCCGTTGCCCTTTGTGGAGCATGCGCATGGACACCGCCCGCGGACTCGATGATCGTCCCGACACCGATCATGACGACACTGGCGTCAGCGATTCGGGGCCGGGCGCGCATCGGCTATCGATCGGCACCGATGAGCGCCGCATGCATGTGCGCGCCTATAATCACTGGGTGTCGCTGCTGCACGGGCGCCCCTATCCGTCGATCGAAGACCTCAATCCCGGCAATATCGCCGATTTCGGCCCGCACAGCGTGCTGCTCGATTTCAGCAAGGGGATCGAGAATCCGGCGATTCGCTATCTTGGCGGGTCGCTGCGCGAGGAATGCGGCGTCACCAGCGACATCACCCATGTCGGTGAAGTGCCCAGCCGGTCGCTGCTCTCGCGCCTGACCGACCATTATCTGCAGATCATCGCCAACCGCGCCCCAATTGGGTTCGAGGCCGAGTTTGTCGGCCAGCGCGGGCACAACACGCTGTATCGCGGCATCCTGATGCCCTTCTCGTCCGACGCGGACACGATCGATTTCATTTATGGCGTGATCAACTGGAAAGAGCTGGTCGACGCCGAGACCCAGGCCAAGCTGGAGCGCGAGGTCGAGGAAGCCCGCCGGACCGCCCCTGCCCCGGTCGCCGCCGCGCCGGTCTGGGCCGATGGTCCGAGCGCGGGCTTTGGCGAGAGCGTCGAAGTGGAAGCCGAGGCGGAACCCGTGCTCGACACGGTTGCGCTTCCAGCTGCCGATACGCTCGCGGACCGGCTGCTGATCGCGCGCGAAAGCGCCGCCGCCGCCCGCGCCGCCGATACGCGCAGCCGCTCGTCGCTCTACCGCGCTCTGTCGCGGGCCTATGACTTCGCCCGTGCCTCGGAAACCGATGCCGAGGACTATGCCGAATTGCTCGCCGATGCCGGGATCGCCGTTCAGGCACGCGCACCGATGACCGCTGCGGCAAAGCTCGTGTTCGGCGCCGATTACGACAAGACCCGCCTGACCGAATTCGCCGCCGTGATGAGCCACGCGCGCCGCCACGACATCGCCGAGGGCGGGCTCGAGGCGTTCATCGGCGCGACCGAGGGCGGCATCAAGGGCATCGTCAAGGCCGAGCGCGCGCTGCGCAAGCCCGCGCCGCAGCCCGATCTGTTCGACCAGGTCCGCGCCGAATTGCGCGCACGTCCGGCACTGGCGCATGTCCAGATGGACGCGGGCGCGCAGGAATTCGTGCTGCTCCTCGCCCGCGCCGGTGCCGAGGGCGAACTCGATATCGTCGCGCGGATCGATGACGACGCGGCGCTCGCCAACCGCGCGTTGCGCAAGGCTGCCGCATGACCCGCTGATCCTTCCTGAAGCCTTCTCCCAAGCTGCGCGCGAACTGGTCGAAAACACCGGTTCGCGCGCATTTTTTTGTGCCCCGATATCGCTATCTGGGCAATTTAGTCTCAAATGTTACTGTGCAGTGCAGCAAGCCTTGAGCCGCGCGCGCTGCGGGCGCATAGCGCCACATCATGAGCAAGACGCCGATCAAGTCGCTCGCCGAGGCCGTTAATGCGCGCCTCACCGATGGGGCCCTGCCGGGGGAGCTGGAGGGGTTCGACGACACCGCCCGCGCCGCGGCCGCAAGGTTCGTGGCGGAGGCCGCCGCGACGCGCGCGCCCGGCACGCCGGGGATCGCGCTCGAAACCGGGCTGGGCGAAGATAGCCGCGCGATGCGGCTGGCGGTGGTCAATGACGACATGCCGTTCCTGGTCGATTCGATCGCAGCGACCATCGCCGCACACGACATCGCGATCCGGCGCATCATTCACCCGGTCGTCGCGGTCGAGCGCGCGGGCGATGGCACGCTGGCTGGCATCGGCAGCGGTGGTTCGCGCGAATCGATGGTCTATCTCGAGCTGGAGCGCGCCGATGCGCGCGACCGCACCGGCCTGGTCCGCGATCTCGAACGCAATCTGGGCCATGTCCGCGCCGCGGTGACCGACTGGACCGAGCTGCGCCGCGCGATGAGCGACGACGCGAACAAGATCGCCGATGCCGAGGGCGCCGCGCTGCTGCGCTGGTTCCAGGGCGGCAGCATGACGCTGGTCGGCCACGAAAACTGGCACCGCGACGGGACCGTGACCGATGCGGCGGGCATTTGCCGCATGGACCTCGACACGCCGTTGCTCGCCGACGTCTCGCGCCAGGCGGCGATCGAGTGGTTCGAGCAAGGCGGGCAGCCGCCGCTGCTGCTCAAGTCCAATTTCATTTCGAGCGTGCATCGCCGCGCGCCGCTCGATCTGGTGCTGGTGCCGTTGCGTGATGGCCCGCGCGTCACCGGCCTGTCGATCCATGCCGGCCTGTGGACCAGCGCCGCGCTGCATTCCACGCCCGACGAAGTGCCGATGCTGCGTGCGCGCATCGCCAGCCTTGAGAGCAAGTTCGGTTTCGACCCGCGTGGCCATACCGGCAAGGCGCTGGCGCATGCCCTGACTGGCCTGCCGCACGACCTGACCACCGCCTTCCCCGCCGAAGCGCTGGAGCAGATCGCGCTCACCGCCATGTCGGTCACCGATCGCCCGCGCCCGAAGCTTGTGATGATCCGCAGCGCGCTGGGCCGCCATCTCTTCGCATTCGTGTGGCTGCCGCGCGACGAGGTGTCGACCGGCCGGCGCGTGGCGATTGGCGAGATGCTGACGCGCGCGGCGCATGCCTCGCTGCTCAGCTGGTCGATCGCGCTGGAGGACGGGCCGGTCGCGCTGCTGCGCTACACGCTCGACCTGCGCGGCGAGGGGCGGATGCCCGATGCCGCCGCGCTCGACCTTGAGCTGGAGCGGATGGTGCGCGGGTGGCTGCCCGCGGTCGAAGTCGCACTGCGCGACGATGGCGCGACGCCCTCGCGCGCGGCGCGGCTGGCGCTGCGCTACGCCCCCGCCTTCCCGTTCGGCTATCGCAACGGCAACCCGCCGGAGGAAGCCGCGCGCGACATCGTGCGCATCGCCGGGCTGGGCGATACCCAGGCACGCTCGGTCCGCATCTACGACCATCATGGCAAGCTGCGGATCAAGCTCTATCGCCTCGGCGGGCCGCTGCCGCTATCCGACGCGGTGCCGGTGTTCGAGAATTTCGGCTTCCGCGTGATCGAGGAGCTGCCGACCGCGCTGGCCGGCGATGCCGACGCCTTCATCCATGATTTCGAGGTCGAGCTGCCCGGCGGCGGCACGCTCAAGGGCGATGTCGCGACGGTCGAGGGCGCGATTGCCGCCGTGCTGGAAATGCGCGCGGAAAACGACGCGTTCAACCGGCTGATCGTCGAGGCCGGGCTGGCCCCGGCATCGGTCGTGCTGCTGCGCGCGTGGTTCCGCTATCTGCGTCAGACCGGGCTGTCCTATGGCCTGGTCACGGTGGTCGAGGCGCTGCGCCGCGCGCCGGCGGTTGCGACTGCCTTGGTCGACCGCTTCGCCGCTGCGCATGATCCGGCGCGCACCACGGACAGCGCCGCCGCCATCGCCGCCGCCGACGCTGCCATCGCGGCGGGGCTCGACGCGGTCAGCGCAATCGACGACGACCGCATCCTGCGCGCGATTGCCGGAGTGATCCGCGCGACACTGCGCACCAATGCCTATGCCCCCGCCGCCGCCGAAGCGCTGGCGTTCAAGCTGGACAGCAGCCGCGTGCCGAACCTGCCCGCGCCGCTGCCCTGGCGCGAGATCTGGGTCTATTCGCCGCGGGTCGAGGGCATCCATCTGCGCGCCGGTCCGGTCGCACGCGGCGGGCTGCGCTGGTCTGACCGGCGTGACGATTTCCGCACCGAGATCCTCGGCCTGATGAAGGCGCAGCGCGTGAAGAACGCCGTGATCGTGCCGACCGGGGCGAAGGGCGGTTTCTATCCCAAGCAGCTCCCCTCTCCCAGCATCGACCGCGATGCGTGGTTCGAGGAGGGCAAGGAAAGCTACCGCATCTTCATCCGCTCTTTGCTGTCGATCACCGACAATATCGTCAGCGGCGCGGTGGTGCATCCCGACAGCGTCGTGATCCATGACGGCGAAGACCCCTATTTCGTGGTCGCCGCCGACAAGGGCACAGCGACCTTCAGCGACGTCGCCAACGCCATCGCGATCGAGCGCGGCTTCTGGCTGGGCGACGCTTTCGCCAGCGGCGGATCGGTCGGCTACGACCACAAGGCGATGGGCATCACCGCCAAAGGCGCGTGGGTCAGCGTCCAGCGCCACTTCCTGGAGATGGGCACCGACGTCCAGACGCAGAGCATCCGCGTCGCGGGTTGCGGCGACATGTCGGGCGACGTGTTCGGCAACGGCATGCTGCTGTCTACGGCGATCAAGCTGGTCGCGGCGTTCGACCATCGCCACATCTTCCTCGACCCCGATCCCGATCCGGCGGCGAGCTGGGCCGAGCGGCAGCGCATGTTCAACCTGCCCCGGTCGAGCTGGGCGGACTATGATCCATCGCTGATCTCCACCGGCGGCGGCGTGTTCGCGCGGTCGGAAAAGTCGATCAAGCTGACCCCGGAGGTGCGCGCGGCGCTGGGCATCGAGGCCGAGGAGATGGAGCCGAATGCGCTGATCTCCGCGATCCTCAAGGCACCGGTCGACCTGCTGTGGTTCGGCGGCATCGGCACCTATGTGAAGGCGGCCGCAGAGGCACATATCGAGGTCGGCGATCCCGCCAATGATCGCCTGCGCGTCAATGCCGAGGAGCTGCGCGCACGTGCGATCGGCGAGGGTGCGAATCTGGGCGTCACCCAGGCGGCGCGCATCGCCTTCTCGATGCGTGGCGGCCGGCTGAATACCGACTTCATCGACAATTCGGCGGGCGTCGATTGTTCGGACAATGAGGTCAACATCAAGATCGCGCTCAACCGCGAGGTGATCGAAGGTCGCCTCGACATGGCGGACCGCAACATCCTGCTCCCCGCGATGACCGACGATGTCGCGCATCTGGTGCTGGAGGATAACCGCCTGCAAACGCTGGCGCTGTCGTTCCTCGAGAATGACGGCCCGGTCGCGGTGCCCAGCTTCGTCCGCCTGACCGAAATCCTCGAAGCTGCCGGTCGGCTCGACCGCACGGTCGAGGGGCTGGCGACCAACGAGGAATATCTGCGCCGCGCGCAGGACGGTGCGGGGCTGACCCGGCCCGAACTCGCGGTGCTGCTCGCGACGTCGAAGCTCGCGTTGCAGGATGCGATCGAAACTGGCGGGCTGGGCCTCGACCCGGCGCTGGAGCCCGACCTGATCGCCGCCTTCCCGCCCGCGATGCGCGAGACGTTCAAGACCGCGATTCTCGAGCATCGCCTGCGTGGCGAGATCGTCGCGACCAAGCTGGCCAACCGCATCGTCAACCGGTTGGGCGTGCTCCACCCGTTCGAGCTGGCCGAGGAAGAAGGCGCATCGCTGCGCGACATCGCGATGATGTTCGTGGTGACCGAGCGGCTGTTCGGCCTGCAGCCCCTGTGGGAAGAGATTGAATCTGCGGCGATGAGCGAGGGTGCGCGGCTTGCGGTGCTCGACGAGATTGCGGTCGCCACCCGCTCGCAGATCGCCGACCTGCTGCGCGTGTGCCGTCCGGGCGAGGACATCAGCGCGATGCTCGATCGCCTCAAGCCCGGCATCGACAGCCTCGACCGCCAGGCCAAGACGTTGCTCAAGGAAGAGGCGCTGGCGCAATCGGGCCGCATCGCGGCGCAGCTCGAGGCGGCGGGCGCACCGGCGGCGTTGGTGGCGAAGATCGTGCGCATCTTCGAACTCGACGGCGCGGTGGGCCTTGCTGATCTGGGCCAGCGGCGCGGCATCGGCGAGACCGAGCTGACCCATGCCTTCACCCATCTGGGGCAGGCGCTGGGGCTGGACTGGGCACAGGCCAATGCCGCGCGGATCGTCGCGGGCGATCCGTGGGAGCGGCTGTTGATCGCGGGCCTCGCGCGCGACTTCCAGCAATTGCGGCTGGAGTTCCTCGCGCGCGGGACCGGCACGAACCCGCTGGCCGAGGTCGAAACCTGGCTGGCCGAACATGCCGCGCGCGTCGCGCAGTTCGTGACGCTGGTCGAGCGCGCGAAGAAGGCGCCTGCGCCGAATGCCGCGATGCTGGCGCAGATCGCCGGGCAGGCGCGGGTGTTGTTGGGGCGGTGAAATTGAAGGGGGGCGAGATCATGCGCCATGTGTGAATTCGCCTCCCTTCGTTTACGTCCAATCCCATCATTGTAACCAAATAGGTTATTGTAGGAAAGCCTGCCCCGGAGAAGCGCAGATTTCTGCGCGTTTCCGGCTGTTGGCGGACATGCTGATCGCGCGGAAACAGGCCGGTATCGAGGCGACCAGCCCTGGGACGCGGAACCAGGCGATGCGAACATGTCGCGGGACAGCGCGCCATGGGGCTACGCAGGCATGCGACAATCCCCTCGCCGATGTGGCATGGGTAAACGGCGAGCGTGCAGCGGGAGCGGAACATGATTCATTTCTCCCCCGGAGGGGGAGGTGGCACCGCGCAGCGGTGACGGAGGGGTAGTTTCGTCGAGCACGCCGCCGAGAGTTGAGCTACCCCTCCACCGGCTGCGCCGGTCCCCCTCCCCCTCCGGGGGAGGATAAGATTGGTCCGACGCTCGCGATCGCATTGTAATTGCGAATCACTCTCGCTAATGCTGCGAACGAATCGCAATTAGGCATATCTCAGCTCTCATGCACGGAACCACCACGACCGCGCCGCGCAAGCGCAGCCGCAAGGCTTTCTGGCTGAAGCAGCTGCACACCTGGCACTGGATCAGCTCGGCGATCAGCCTGGTCGGGTTGCTGCTGTTCGCAGTGACCGGGTTCACGCTCAACCACGCCGCCGAGATCGAAGGATCGCCGCAGACGGTGGAGCGCGCGGCGCAACTGCCCGCGCCGCTGCTGCCCGCGATCAAGCCGGATGACGCAGCCGACGCGAAGAAGCCGCTGCCCGTCCCGGTTGCGGAGTGGGTCGAGGGCAATCTGGACATCAAGCACGCGCGGGGCGAAGCCGAATGGTCGGCGGACGAGATCTACCTCGCCCTTCCCCGCCCCGGCGGCGATGGCTGGGTCGCGATCGACCGGGCGAGCGGCGAAGTGACCACCGAGAGCACCAGCCGCGGCTGGATCGCCTGGCTCAACGACCTGCACAAGGGGCGCAACAGCGGCACGGTGTGGAAGTGGTTCATCGACATCTTTGTGCTCGCCTGCATCGTGTTTTCGCTGACTGGCCTGGTGCTGCTGCAGATGCATTCGAAGAACCGCCCGAGCACCTGGCCGCTGGTCGGTGCGGGCCTCGTCATTCCCGCGATCCTCGCGATCTTCTTCATCCATATCTAAAGGGAGCCGCCCGACATGCAGTTTCGCGTAACCGGATTGACCGCCACCGCATTGGGCGCAGGCCTGTTCGCGCCGGGGATGGCGGCGGCACAGACGCTCGACGTCTCGGTCACGATTCCGCGCCTGACGGTCGCCGAATATCACCGCCCCTATGTCGCGATGTGGATCGAGAAGGAGGGCGGCCCGGCCCAGACTCTGTCGGTCTGGTACGATGTCGACCTCAAGAATAACGAAGGCACCAAGTGGTTGCGCGACGTGCGTCAATGGTGGCGCGCATCGGGCCGCACGATGCGCTTCCCCGCCGCCGGCGTGACCGGCGCGACCAAGGCGCCCGGCACGCACAAGGTCAGCTTCAAGCCGCAGTTGGGTGCCGGCAACTACACGTTGGTGGTCGAGGCCGCGCGCGAAGTGGGCGGGCGCGAGCTGGTCCGCATCCCCTTCTCGCTGCCCAAGGGCGGCACCGCGCGTGCCAGCGGCTCCAGCGAGCTGGGCGCAGTGAGTTTGACTGTAAGGCGCTGAGCAGTGCAGTCGGCACGCTCCCTTCCACGTCATCCCCGCGCAGGCGGGGATCCATTGCCCATGCCGACGCAGCTCTTTTCGATAAGCCAGCCTGAATGGTTTCCCGCCTGCGCGGGAATGACGGAATTGCTTATTCAAACAGGGAACCCAAACCGATGACCAAGTTCCGCAACCTGCTGATCGCCACCGCCGTCGCCGCGGTCGCCATTCCCGCCAGCGTCCAGGCGCACCGCCAGTGGATGATGCCGTCGATGACCGTCGTGTCGGGCGAGGGCGATGACGTATGGGTGACGGTCGACGCCGCCGTGTCCAACGACCTCTTCTATTTCGAGCATCAGCCGCTGCGCGCCGACATTGCGGTGATGCTGCCCGACGGCACGCCGGGTGAGGTCAAGAACAAGGCGACCGGGCGCTACCGCACCACGCTCGACGTGCAGATCCAGCAGCGCGGCACCTACAAGATCTATTACGCCAGCGAGGGCGTGATGGGGTCTTACAAGCTGAATGGCGAGGAAGTGCGCATCCCGCGCGGCACCACCGCCGACAAGCTCGCCAGCGTGATCCCGGCGGGCGCGACCGATGTGCGCACATCGATCAACAGCAACCGCAACGAGATTTTCGTGACCGCGGGCGAGCCGACCACGACGGTGTTCAAGCCGACCGGCAAGGGCATCGAGCTGGTGCCGGTCACGCATCCCAACGACCTTGTGCTGGGCGAGGACGCGACCTTCCAGTTCCTGCTCGACGGCAAGCCGACCCCGGGCCTGTCGGTCACCGTGATCCCGGGCGGCATCCGCTATCGCGACCAGCTGAAGCAGCAGGATCTGAAGACCGGCGCCGATGGCAAGGTCACCATCAAGTGGAGCGATCCCGGCATGACCTGGATCAACGTCACCACGCCCCGCGCGGGCGGCGAGGAGGGCGCCCCGCCCGCCCCCGGCGGTCGCCGGGCGAGCTATGTGACGACCGTCGAGGTGATGGCGCCCTGACGCCCGAACCCCGCATCGCCATTCCCGCGACGCTGTCGCCCGCTGCCTTTCACCGGCGGCGGGCGCATGCGGTTGTGGAGCGTTTCGGGGGAGAGACGATGGGGACGCGGTGGTCGGCGGCGGTCGTCGCGCCGCCGCCGGGCGTGGCGGCGGCGATCCAAAGCGTGCTGGCGGAGATCATCGCGCAGATGAGCCATTGGGAGCCGTCCTCGCAGCTCGGCCGGATCAATGCCGCTGCGCCGGGTGGATGGCACGGGATCGCGCCGGAGTTCGTTCAGGTGATGACCGTCGCGCTCGACATCGCGACGCGGTCGGATGGGGCGTTCGACCCGGCGCTGGGGGCGCTGGTCGACCTGTGGGGCTTTGGTCCGCCGGGGCCGCGTGGCGATCTTCCGGGCGATGCCGAGATCGACGCTGCGCGGACTGCGGTGGGATTGGGCGCGATCGAGCTGGATGCGCCGCTGCTGCGCCTGCGCCGCACCCGGCCCGCGCGGCTCGACCTGTCGGGGATCGCCAAGGGCTATGCCGTCGATGCGGTCGCCGCGCGGCTGCGGGCGATGGGGTGCACCGATTTCCTCGTCGAGATTGGCGGCGAGCTGGTCGGCGTTGGGATACAGCCCGATGGCCAGCCGTGGTGGGTCGATGTGGAGCCGCCGCCGGGCGTGGCGCTCGCCCCGCTGCGCATCGCGCTGCACGGGATCGCGGTGGCGACCTCGGGCGATTACCGCCGCGTTGGCGCGCACGGGAGCCATAGTATCGATCCGCGGACCGGTCGCCCGATCGCGCATGGCACGGCGAGCGTCACCGTGATCCACGCCGATTGCTGTCACGCGGATGCCTGGGCGAGCGCGCTGACGGTGCTGGAACCCGACGCGGCGATGGCGCTGGCGGAGCGCGAGGAGCTGGCGGTGCGGCTGGTGGTGCGGGGTCGGGGCGAGTGGCTGTCGGGCGGGCTTAAGGCGATGCTGGAATAATCCTCCCCCGCCAGGGGGAGGTGGCGCCGAAGGCGACGGAGGGGGAGGACGGCTGTGTCCTCTCGACCGTCGTGCTTCCTCCCCCTCCGTCAGGCTGCGCCTGCCACCTCCCCCTGGCGGGGGAGGATTGAATAGCCCCGGCCCGGGTCAAGCCCGGGCTGACGAACTGTGGTGGGTTACGCGTCCGCCCAGCGGCGCAGGAGGTTGTGGTACACGCCGGTCAGCTCGATCACGCTGCGATCCGCGCCGCCGAGCTGTCCGGTCAACCGTTGTACGCTTTGATCGAGGTCGAACAGGATGCGGCGTGCGCCGTCGTCGCGGACCATCGACTGAATCCAGAAAAAGGACGCGACGCGAGCGCCGCGCGTGATCGGCTCGACCTTGTGCAGGCTGGACGAGGGGTAGAGGATCGCATGGCCGGCGGGGAGCTTGACCCGCTGCACGCCATAATGATCCTCGATCACCAGCTCGCCGCCGTCATAGGCCGTGGGGTCTTCGAGGAAGACGGTCATCGACAGGTCGCTGCGGATCCGGAAATCGGTGCCGCGCTGGATGCGGATCGCGCTGTCGACATGCACGCCAAAGGTCTGGCCGACACCATAGCGGTTGAACAAGGGCGGGAAGACCTTGAGTGGCAATGCGGCGGCGAAGAACAAAGGCGAGCGGCCGAGTGCGTCGAGGATCACCTTGCCCGCCGCCTTCGCCGCGGCGCTGTCCTCGGGCAATTGCTCATTGTGCTTGGCGAGCGCCGACTGGTGGCCGGAGGTCGCGTTGCCGTCGATCCACTCCGCCGCGTCGATGATCCCGCGCACGTCTGCCAGCGTGGCGGGATCGAGCAGGTCGGGAATCGCGATCAGCATGGCGGCTCCTTTAGTTCGGTTTCAGCAAAGCTGAAACGGCTGCGGCCCGGGCCCACGCCCCCACCCGCCCCCCCATCGCCGATACGCTGTGTGGGGGCCGGGTTGGGGTAGTGGGCGGGTGCCGCTTCAGCGAAGCTGAACAAACAAAAAGGGGGTCGGAGCGGATGAAAGCAGGGGGACAGGGATTGCCGTCACCCGCTCCTCCCCCTTTAGCCCTTAGAAGCGGTAGCCGACGGTCAGAACCGCCGACCGCGCATCGCCCGGCGTGGCCCAGCCATTGTTGCGGATGCGGGTGTAGTAGAGCTCGTTGCTGATGTTCTTGACGTTCACCAGCACGCTCAGGTCCTTGGTGATGTCGTAGGAGATCGACGCGTTGTGGACGAGGTAATCGTCCGAGCGATAGATCGGCGTCACCGCCGTGGTGCTCCCTGTCACGAACGCAGGCAGATTGAGTGCAAAGCTGCCCTGATAGGTGACGCCGTACCCCAGCTTCAGCCCGAACGGCAGCGTGTAGGTGGTGTAGAGGCTGCCCGAATGGTTGGGCACATTCTGCAGCTCCGCGCCCGCTGCGGGATCGGGGCTGCCGACCGCGACCGAGCGGATCAGCTTGGGTTCGAGATAGGTGTAGTTGGCGGTGATTGACCAGGCCGGGGTGATGTTGCCGGTCGCGCTGACCGCGATGCCGTCGACCCGCGAATGGCCGTCGAGCACCTGGTCGGGCAGCGCCGGGTCGTTCGACGGCACCTTGTACTGGTCGCGCTCGTTGCGGAATGCGGCGATGCTGAACAATGCGCGGCCAACCTCTGCCTTGGCGCCGATCTCGTAATTCTTCGCGGTTTCGGGATCGACATTGCAGGTCAGCGCAGTGCAGCCGCCATTGACCGCGCTCTGCGACGGGGTCTGGGCGTTGCCGTATGCGGCATACAGCGTCACCGCTTCGACCGGCTTATAAACGAGGCCGATACGGTAGCTGAACAGGTCGGCATTGTTGCGGAAGCGCGGGCCGGTGACGATCGCGCCCTGCGGCGTGGTGACGGTTGCGGCGGTGCCGGTGTCGGTCTGGTAATTGCCCTCATTGCGCTCGTAGCGGACGCCGCCATTCAGCTCGAACTTGCCGAGCTTCATCGTGTCGAACAGGTAGACGGCGTAGTTGGTTACCTCGCCGCGCTGCCGACCGCTTTCGAAGAAGTTGACCGGGCCGGTATAGACGTTGCTGCCATAGGTGAACCCGGCCGGGCCGACGACGACCTCATTGGGGTTCGCCCAGTTAATCAGCGGATAGGTCGCGTTGGCGACTGTGCCGTTGGCGTTGCGATAGACGTTGCCGGTGGACAATGAGAACTTCTCCCACCCCGCCGATGCGCCGAGGACCAGGCTGTGCTCGACCGCGCCGGTGGCGAACTGCGCCGACAGATCGACCTGATTGTACATCAGCTCGCTGGTCGTATCGCGGACGTTGCCGCGCGGACCGCCAATCAGATAATAGCCGACCGGGACGGTCGCGGGGCAGGTCGCTCCGGCGGCAGTGATCCCGCCGGTGAGGCAATAGGTCCCCTGCGGCGGGCCGACGATGGTGAGCTGCTGCACCATCTGCCAGCGGGTCAGGTTGCGGATCGACAATTTGTCGCTGAATTCGTGGGCGGCGGTGATCGTCGCCTGATCGACGGTGATCTCCTGCGTATCGATGTTGCGATAGCCAAAATAGTCGCTGCGATCGATGCCCGGCAGCGCGCCGTTGAAGGTCGCGTTCTTGTAATAGGGTACGCCGTATTGCGGGATATTGGTCTCTTCCTGATGCAGATATTGCAGCGTCAGGCTGGTCGGACCTTCGATGCCGATCGTCACTGCGGGGGCGACGCCCCAGCGTTCGTAGTTCTCGACATCGCGGCCGGGCACGTCGTTCTGATGGACCATCGCGTTGAGGCGCAAGGCGATCAGGTCGCTGGCGCGGACATTGGCGTCGATCGTGCCGCGATAATAGTCGTCAGTGCCGATCCCGCCCTGCACCGCGATCGACGTCTCCGCCTGCGGACGCTTGGTCACGATGTTGATCGACCCGCCGACCGATCCCGACCCGTTATAGACCGAGTTGGCACCGTTGGTGACCTCGACCTGTTCCAAGTTGAACGGGTCGCTGCGCGAATAGGGGGCGCTGTCGCGAACGCCATCGGTAGTGATGTCGGACGAGGCGGAATAGCCGCGCAGGGTAATCTGGTCGCTCGGCGCGATGCCGCCCTCCGCCGCGCCAAAGGTGATGCCCGGGACGGTCGACAGCACGTCGCGCAGGGTGAGCAGGTTCTGCTCCTCGATCACCTTGTTGGTCAGGATGGTGACCGTCTGCGGCGTGTCGCGAACGGGGCGGGTGACCTTGGGGCTGGCCTGCTCGGACCGCACCTTCTCGCCGGTCACCGTCACATCGGCGCGATCCTGCTCCTCGACCGGATCGGCAGGGTCCGCAGCATAGGCTGGAGCCGATGCGACAAAACCAATTGCGGCGAGCGCGAGGAATGCAGGCGCGGCGCGTTGGCCGTCCAAGGTGCGTGACATGGAAAACCCCTTTTGGCTGTTCTTGGGGAGTCCGCTATTGAGAGTCGTTCGCACTGTCAACACTAATGCGAATCGTTTTCATTATTGTCGCAACTTTGTCGCATCGGTGAGAAGCCAGCTGCGCAACGCGCTGGCAAGATTGGGGGGATCGTCGGTCTGGATTCGCAGATAATCGATCTGCGCAACCAGCGCGCTGAGCGGCAGGCCGCGTGCCTGCGCCGCCGCCTCCAGCGCCTCCCAGAACACCGGTTCAAGGCTGATCGAAGTCGGATGCGCGGCGATCGTCATCGATCGCTTGACCGGCGGATGAAACCCGCCTGGCGGCGGCACGACGCCGCCGGGGCCGTCAGGCATCGAGGTCGAACAGCGACGCCAGCTGCTCGATCATCGTGCCGGCGAGCTGATCGACATCCATGATCGTCACCGCGCGGCTGTAATAGCGGGTCACGTCATGGCCGATGCCGATCGCGACCAGCCCGACCGGCGAGCGGCTCTCGATCCACCCGATCACCTGACGCAGATGCCGCTCCAGATAGGACCCGCTGTTGACGCTCAGCGTCGAATCGTCGACCGGCGCGCCGTCGCTGATCACCATCAGGATTCGGCGCGCCTCCGGCCGCGCGATCAGCCGCTGGTGCGCCCAGAGCAGCGCCTCGCCGTCGATATTCTCCTTGAGCAGCCCTTCGCGCATCATCAGGCCGAGCGATTTCTTGGCGCGGCGCCACGGTTCGTCGGCCTGTTTGTAGCCGATGGGGCGCACGTCGTTGAGGCGGCCGGGTTGCGCCGGTCGCCCTTCGGCCAGCCATTTCTCACGGCTCTGCCCGCCCTTCCCCGCCCGCGTGGTAAAGCCGAGGATCTCGGTCTTTACCCCGACCCGCTCCAGCGTCCGCGCGAGGATATCGGCGCTGAGCGCCGCGATGCTGATCGGGCGGCCGCGCATCGAGCCGGAATTGTCGATCAGCAGCGTGACGACCGTGTCCTTGAACTCGGCCTCCTTCTCGACCTTGTACGACAGCGACTGCATCGGGTTGACGATCACCCGCGCCAGCCGCGCAGCGTCGAGCAGCCCTTCGTCCTGGTCGAAGTCCCAGCTGCGGTTCTGTTGCGCCATCAACCGGCGCTGGAGCCGGTTGGCGAGTTTGGTCACGACGCCCTGCAGGTTCGACAATTGCGTGTCGAGATAGGCGCGCAGCCGCGTCAGCTCCTCATCGTCGCACAGGTCGGTGGCGGCGATCACCTCGTCATATTGCGTGGTGTAGGCGCCATATTCGAACTGCGGCGGCAGGTCGGACCAGGGGCGGTTGGGGCGAACGGGCATCATGCCTTCGTCGCCCGGATCGCCGGGCTCGCCCTCGCCCTCCTCGAACTCGCCCTGTTCCTGCTCGGTTTCGGGGCCGTCCTCGCCCTCACCCTCGCGCTGTTCGCCGCGCGCGTCGATCTCGCTCTCGCCGGTATCGCCGGCCTCGTCGCCCGCGTCGGCCTCGCTCTCGTCGGCTTCGTCGGTGCCCTCGTCTTCGCCGCCGCCCTCTTCGGACTCCTCGGGGACCAGATCGCCCTCGGTCAGTTCCAGATCGGCGAGCAGATTGCCGACCAGCCGTGCGAATGCAGCCTGATCGTCGATCGCCAGCGCCAGCGCGTCGAGGTCGGACCCGCCCTTGTCCTCGATCCAGTCGCGCACCAGTGCCAGCCCGAGTGCGGCGGCGGCGGGGGATTCGCGTCCGGTCAGCCGCTCGCGCACCAGCAGCTGGACTGCGGTCGACAACGGGACCTCATCCCGCGTCCGCGCCCGGCTGATCGGGTCGGACCGCATTTTCATTTCGAGCGCATGGTCGAGATTGTCGGCGATGCCGGCATAGCCGCGCGATCCCAGCGCCTCGACCCGCGCCGTCTCCACCGCGTCGAACACCGCGCGCGCCACCGGCTCCTTGGGTGCGGCTTTGAGGTGGGTCGCGCTGTCGTGCAGCCGGAGCCGCAGCGCGTAGCCATCGGCGAAGCCGCGCGCTTCGGCCACCTGATCGGGCGGGAGGTTGCGGCCCGGCATCGGCACCTTGATGTGCCGCCCCGATTGGGCCGGCGCATCGGCGGTAAAGGCGAGTTCCAGCTCCGCCTCATGGCTCAGTGCGCGCGCGGTCCCGGCAAGGACGGACTTGAACTGGTCGAGGGGAGAGTCGCTGGCCATGCCCCGTCCATGCGCAAAGCCGCGACGCGACACAAGCGTCCTGCGGGATCGGTCGCGGACAGATTCGCGCGACCGCGCGCCCGATTGGGCATGCGCGACCTATAACTAGGGCAAAGGCGCCCGTTACCAGATCCGGCGCCGCATCTTTCGGGAGACCCGGTTTGTCCTTTGCCTCTGCCAAAGGCGGCCCGTCGGCCGCCAGCTTGACGACCTATTTCAATCGCCTGCCCGTTGCCGGCAAGCTTGTCGCGTTTTGCGCGGCCGCGATCAGCGTACTGCTGGCGATCGGGTTCACCATTGTCACGCTTCAGGCATCATCCGTCGTGGGACGCGGGTCGAGCGATACGGCGCAGGCCACAGCGGAGCGCTATGCCGGCGGCATTGCGACCGATGTGAACGGGATTGTGGGCGCGTCGCATGCCATGGCGCGGTCGATCTCGACCGATCTGACCACCAACGGCTTCGCCGCCGATCGCACGGTCGCCCAGCTGCGCGGATTTCTCGACGCAGCTCCGACCGTGCTCGGCGCATGGTCGATCCTGGAGCCCGAATATAACCGCCCCGAACTCGCCGGGAACACGATGTACAATGTCGCCGGCGGATTTGCGCCGTATCTGACCCGCGACAAGAGCGGCAAGGTCACCGCGCAGCCCGCCAGCCCGCCCGAGGATTGGCAGAAGGATTATTATGCCGGGGGCCTGAAGCGCGCCGCCGGCCGCCTCAGCATCCCCTATAGCTATCCGGTCGACGGCCAGGATGTCACGATGTTCAGCATCACCTTCCCGCTGCGACGCGGCGATCAGGTGGTCGGCGTGTCGGGCTTCGACATCAGCCTCGACGATCTGTCGGCCGGGTTGATGCAGCAAAAGCCGCTGGGGTCGGGCCGGGTGCGCCTGATCGCGCAGGACGGCAAATGGATTGCGCACGAAAACCCCGAAATGCGCATGAAGCCCTATGACGAGGATCAGAAAGAGCTGATCGACGCGGTCATCAAGACGGGCACGCCGCAGCGCTTCTCCCATGTCGCCGCAGATGGCACGCACTGGGCACGCTTTGCAGTGCCGGTGTCGATCGACGGGATCGCCGATCGCTGGGCCGTCGTCGTGGACATTCCGCAGGCAGCGATCACCGCGCCCGCACATGCGCTGACCTGGATGCTGGTCGTCATCGCGATCATCCTGGTCGCCGGTGCGCTGGGTGCCCTGTGGTTCGCATCCAAGAAGGTCGTCGGGCTGCCGCTGGGCCGCCTGTCCGACACTGTGGACCGGCTCGCCAAGGGCGAGCATCTGGCGGTTGGCGAAACCGATCGCAGCGACGAGATCGGCACGCTCGCCCGCGCCGCCGATGTCTTCCGCCTCGCTGCGGCCGAGCGCGAACGCGAACAGGCGCGCACTGCCGAGGAACAGCGCGATGTCACCGCCGCGATCGGCACCGGCCTTGCCGCGCTGCGTGAGGGCAAGCTGACTGCGCGGATCGATTCCGATTTCCCGCCGGCCTATGCGCAGCTGAAGACCGATTTCAACGCGACCGCGACCACGTTGCGCGACCTGATCGCCGCCGTCGTTGAGCGGTCGGAGAGCATTCAGACCGGTTCGACCGAGATCGCCCGCGCCGCCCAGGACCTGGCCAGCCGCAGTGAGAGCAGCGCGGCAAGCCTCGAACAGACCTCCGCCGCGCTGTCGCAGATCGACGAGCGGCTGCGCGCCAGCGCTGCGTCCGCCGATGAGACGCTGCACTGCGCCAAGCGCGCCAATGCCAGCGTTACCGGCGGCCGCGATGTCGCATCGGGCGCGGTGGCGGCGATGCACCGCGTGTCCGAATGCGCCAAGGGCATCGACGATGTGATCGAGGGGCTCGACAAGATCGCGTTCCAGACGCGCGTGCTCGCGATGAACGCGGCGGTCGAGGCGGGGCGTGCGGGTGAGGCTGGACGCGGCTTCGCGGTGGTGGCCGACCTGGTCTCCGCACTCGCGATGCGTGCCGAGGAAGAGGCCAAGCGCGCCCGCGACCAGTTGACGGTGACCCAGGAAGAGGTTGGCAATGCCGTGGGCGCGGTCGGCAGCGTCGATAGCGCGCTGGTCCAGATCGCGGACATGTTTGGTCAGGTCGACACCCTTGTCGGCTCGCTGGTCGAGGACAACCGCGTCCAGGCGATGTCGATTTCCGAAATCGTGATCGCGGTCAGCGGGATGGACACGACGACGCAGCAGAATGCAGCGATGGTCGAGGAAACCTCGGCGGCGGCGCAACAGCTGCGCACCGAGGCCACCGAGCTCGCCGGCCGCGCGGCGCAGTTCGATATCGACGGGGTTCCGCAGACACGGCGGAGCTACGCGGCGGCGGCGTGAGGCATTGCAGGCAGGTTGGGGCAGCGGACCAGCGGGCCTCAACCTCCTAATCGAGCATCGGGAGTTCGCGCGCCGTCTTCGCTGTCAGGGCGTGTGCGTCAATTGCGATCACGCGCACATCGCGCGTGATTGGCAAGAATAGTCGGCGTGTCTCACGCCCACGCTCGATCACCACCGCCGCAGTTGCACCAACGTTCACGGTGCCGTCGTGGCAAACGGCGACCGAGTCATTGCGCTCTGCAGGCGGCAGCAGCTGCAGCGACCGACCGTCGATCGAAACCTTGAAGTCCGACGTGGTGCTGTAACAGTTCAGCACGGTCACCGGTACGCTTCGGTCCGAACTCAAATGGGCGAACAGGGCGACGAGGGCGATTGCCACGAGGCTCCCGCTCGCCGCACCCATCAAGCCTTCCCCACCACGCTCTCGGGCAGGTCCTTGCCGAACACGCGCTGGTAATATTCCGCCACCAGCGACCGTTCCGCTTCGTCGCACTTGTTGAGGAAGCTCAGGCGGAAGGCGAAGCCGGCGTCCTTGAAAATCTCGGTATTCTGCGCCCAGGTGATCACCGTGCGGGGCGACATCACGGTCGAAATGTCGCCGTTGATGAAGCCGCGCCGCGTCAGCTCGGCGACGCGGACCATGTTCTCGACCAGCTCCTTGCCGCCCGGCTTGTCATAGTCGCCGCTCTTGGCGAGCACGATCTGCGCCTCGGTCGCGGCGGGGAGGTAGTTGAGCGTGACGACGATGTTCCAGCGGTCCATCTGGCCCTGGTTGATCTGCTGCGTCCCGTGATACAGCCCGCTGGTGTCGCCCAGGCCGACCGTGTTGGCGGTGGCGAACAGGCGGAAATACGGGTTCGGGCGGATCACGCGATTCTGGTCGAGCAGGGTCAGCTTGCCCTCGGTCTCCAGCACGCGCTGGATCACGAACATCACATCGGGGCGACCGGCATCATATTCGTCGAACACCAGAGCGGTCGGTGTCTGCAGCGCCCAGGGCAGCAGGCCTTCGCGAAACTCGGTAACCTGCACCCCGTCCTTCAGCACGATCGCATCGCGGCCGATCAGGTCGATGCGGCTGATATGCGCGTCGAGGTTGATGCGGATGCACGGCCAGTTGAGGCGCGCGGCAACCTGTTCGATGTGCGACGACTTGCCCGTGCCGTGATAGCCCTGGATCATCACGCGGCGGTTGTGCGCGAACCCCGCCAGGATCGCGAGCGTCGTGTCCGCGTCGAACACATAGGCCGGGTCGAGGTCCGGCACGCGCTCATCCGCCACGCTGAACGCCGGCACTTCCATGTCGATGTCGATGCCGAACAGGTCGCGGACGCTGACCGTCTTGTCGGGCGCCTGCAGGATCGTCGTGTCGCGGCTGTCGGGCTGGGTGTTCGGGATGCTGGTCATGGGGACTTTCGGACTCGGGACGGGTCTTTTGCGGTGCGGTATCGGCTCGCGTGCCGCTCCGCAAGCGCGGCGCGGCGTCGGTGGCACAATCCGCACCCAGCAGCCACCCGACCCAAAGGTCAGTGGGCGCCCGAACCCGGCTCCGCATTCCACTTGGCGGGCAGAGGGAAGCGGGTGGCAAAGGCTTCGGCCAGCGCGTGGTCACCCTCGATCCGCAGCACCCCGGCCGCCTCCAGCTCCTCCAGCGCGCCGCCATACATGGCCCCGGCAATGGCGGTCGGCGGGCCGGTGAAGATCACGTCCGCGCCGCCGGGATCGCCGCGCTTCAGGTCGATGCCGTCGCGATTGTAGCGCCCGACGAACGCGTCGTCGCCCATGCGAAACCCGACGACGAAATCGAGATCGCCGGTCAGCCCGGGATTGTGCATGGTCCGCAGCGACATCATCGCAGAGGCCGCCGAGAGATGCAGCGTCGGATCATGTTCGGGCGACCGCACCGCCCAGGCGCCGAGCAGCTGAATCGGCTTTTCCGCCTCATAGCCCCACGGGGTCAGCGAATAGACCTGCGCGTTCGCCGGCGGCGGAAGCTTCTCGCGCGTCAGGATGCCCGACTCCTCCAGCCCCTCGAGCCGCTGGGTCAGGACATTGGCCGAAATGCCAGGCAGTGCCGTCTTGATCTCGCTGAACCGGCGCGGGCCGAACATCAGCTCGCGCACGATCATCAGCGACCAGCGCTCCCCTACCAGCTCCAGCGCCATCGCCGTGCCGCAGGCGTCGTCATACCAGCGCCGCCGTTCTTTCTTCACAGCGATTTCCGACGCACGATCAACTTAGTCACTTTTTCTAACTTCATGGTTGCTTTTGATAACTGATCACGGCATCACGCTCAAGCAAGCGATTCGAACCGCTGCGTTTCGCAAAGCGATCACCGACACGGTCGCGTGCTGCAATCCAGGAGAGCTGCCATGACGCGCATGACGACCTGTATCTGGAGCAACTATACCGCCGAGGAACAGGCGGCGTTCTACACGGCGCTGATCCCGGGCAGCCGCATCATCCGCATTGAACGCACGCCGATTGACACGCCGAGCCAGAAGGCGGGCGACGTCATCATCGCCGAAATCGAACTGGCCGGGCACCGTTACCTGCTGCTGAATGGCGGGCCGATGTTTCAGCATAGCGAGGCGGTGAGCTTCATCATCCACACGCCCGACCAGGCCGAGACCGACCGGCTGTGGACCGCGCTCACCGCCGATGGTGGGGCGGAGAGCCAGTGCGGCTGGTGCAAGGACAAATGGGGGGTGAGCTGGCAGATCACGCCCGACCGGCTGATGCAGCTGGTGTGGGACAATCCCGACATGGCCGCAGCGCAACGCGCGATGCAGGCGATGATGACGATGAAGAAGATCGACATTGCAATGATCGAGGCGGCGGCGGCGGGAGCGGCCGTGTCCGCCTGAACCAAACGGAGAGATGCCATGACCTATGTCGAAGGATTTCTGACCCCCGTCCCGAACGCCAACAAGGCGGCGTATATCAAGCACGCGCATAGCGCGATCGACCTGTTCAAGGGGCTGGGCGCGACGCGGTTCGTCGAAGCGTGGGGCGATGATGTGCCCGATGGGAAGGTCAACGACCTCAAGCAATCGGTCGGCCTGAAGGACGACGAGACGGTGTTGTTCAGCTGGCTCGAATATCCGGACAAGGCGACGCGCGATGCGGCGAACGAAAAGATGATGAGCGACCCCAATGCCGCCGAGGCGATGAAGGACATGCCGTTCGACGGCAGCCGCATGATCTTCGCCGGGTTCGAGGCGATCGTCGATACCGGGCCGGCCACGACCGCGCCGGGCTATATCGATGGCTACCTCCTCCCGGTGCCGACCGCCAAGCGGGACGCCTATCATGAACTGGCCGCGCGGATGGCGCCGATCTTTCAGGCACATGGCGCGCTGCGCGTGGTTGAGGCGTGGGCTGATGACACCCCCGATGGCAAGGTCACCGACTATAACCGCGCCACGCTCAAGCGGGCCGACGAAAGCGTCGTCTATGCCTGGATCGAATGGCCCGACAAGGCGGCGCGCGACACCGCCTGGGAGGCGATCATGGCGGACGACAGCAACCGCGAACCCGAGCCGCCGTTCGACGGGAAGCGGATGATGTGGGGCGGCTTCGCGCCGATCCTGGATACGGCGAAGGGGTGAGCTGACACACTTAGCCCCTCCCCTTCAGGGGGGGGTGGGGTGGGGCCTATCCACTAGGCGATCGGTCTCGGTGAGACTTGAACGCCCCACCCCCAACCCCTCCCCGGAAGGGGAGGGGCGTTAGATCGAGAGGGGGACCCGACATGACCAACCCCCATGGCAGCTGGATCTGGTACGAACTGATGACTCCCGACGCGGCGGCGTCGCGGTCCTTTTACGAGGCCGTAGTCGGCTGGACCATCGACGCGGAGTCGATGGCGCCGGGCGATGCGGAATATCGCATCCTGCACGCACCCGATGGCGACATTGGCGGGATGCTGACGCTCGACGCAAACATGCTGGCGGGCGGAGCGAAGGCGGGATGGCTCGGCTATGTCGGGGTCGATGATGTCGACGCCACGGTGGAGCAGCTCAAGGCCGCGGGCGGATCGGTGCATGTGCCGCCGACCGACATCCCCGACGTCGGCCGCTTCGCGATGGTCGCCGACCCGCAGGGCGTCGTCTTCTATGTGATGCGCGGGTTCAGCCCCGAAAGCAGCACCGCCTTTGCCCGGATGGGTGAGGGCCATGTCAGCTGGAACGAGTTGCAGACCAGCGACGCCGACGCCGGTTTCGCCTTCTATTCGGGCCTGTTCGGCTGGGAAAAGGCGGGCGGCATGCCGATGCCATGGGGCGAATACAGCTTCCTGCGCGGCAAGGATGCGGGCGAGGCGATGGACAGCATCTGGGGCGCAATGATGCCGCGCGAAAAGGCCGAGCATCCGGTCGGCTGGACCTTCTATTTCCGCGTGCCGGATATCGAGGCGGCTCATGCCAGGGTGAAGGAACTCGGCGGCACCCCGCTCGCCGATCCGATGGAGGTGCCGGGCGGCGAACGCGTATTCCACGCCACCGACCCGCATGGCGCGGTGTTCGGACTGGTCGCGCCCAAATGAGCGCGCCGGAGCTCTATGCTCACCCCTTTTCGTCTTATTGCTGGAAGGCGCTGATCGCTTTCTACGAACATGACCTGCCCTTCACGCTGAAGATCGTCGCGCCCGACGAAGCGGAGAATAGCGCGCGCTGGGCCGAACTCTGGCCGTTCAAGCGCTTCCCGCTGCTGGTCGATGGCGATCTGGTGCTGGGGGAATCGAGCGTCATCGCCGAGCATGTCGACCGACTGTCGGGCAGCCCGCGCCTGATTCCCGGCGACCCGGACGCGGCGTTGCAAGTGCGGATGCTCGACCGATTGTTCGACCAGCAGGTGATGGACCCCGCCACGCGACTGGTGTTCAACGCGATCCGGCCGGCGGACAAGCGCGACCCGCTGGCGGACGAGCAGGTCACGGCCCAGCTCGCCACCAGCTACGCCTGGTTCGACGCGTATCTCGCGGGACGGACCTGGGCGGCGACCGACGGGTTCACCCTCGCCGACCTGTCCGCCGCGCCCGCGCTCTTCTACGCCGACTGGATCATCCCGATCCCCGAGGCGCACGCCAATCTCCGCGCCTATCGCGCCCGGCTGCTCGCGCATCCTTCGGTCGCGCGCGCGGTCGATGGCGCGCGGCCTTATCGCCATTTCTTCCCGCTCGGCGCACCCGACCGCGATTAAAGGAGCAACTCAATGCCACGACGCATTATCGGCGCCGCCTTTGTCAGCCTCGACGGAGTGATGCAGGCCCCCGGCGGCCCCGAAGAGGACTGGACCGGCGGGTTCGAACAGGGCGGCTGGCTCGCCGCCTTGTTCGACGAAGGCATCGGCAACCAGATCGACAGCGTGTTCAAGCCGCCGTTCGACCTGCTGCTCGGTCGGCGCACCTATGAGATTTTCGCCGCGCACTGGCCGTTCGCGCCGGAGGGCGACGAGATTGGCGACCTGTTCCGCACGATCCGCAAATATGTGCTGACGACCAGCGATGCACCGCTGGCATGGGAGGGCAGCGAACGGCTCGCCGATATGGACGCGCTCGCCGCGCTCAGGGACGGCGACGGGCCGAACCTCGTCATTCAGGGCAGTTCGACGCTCTATCCGCAGCTGCTCGAACGCGGCCTGCTCGACCGGATCGTCACGATGACCGCGCCGGTGGTGCTCGGAACGGGCAAGCGGATGTTCGGCGACGGCACCCCGCCCCGGTCGCTCGCGCTGGTCGAGCATCGCCTGACCCGCAACGGCATCGCGATGGCGACCTATGACGTCAAGGGCGCGGTCGAAATTGCGGACTTCCAGTTCGCCGACCCTACCGCCGAAGAGGTTGCACGCCGCGCGCGGATCGATGCGGGGGAGGGCTGGTAGCGGCTTGACAGATTCTCCTACCATGATAGTAGGAGAATAAATGCGCGACACGGATGCCCTCCCCGGCTCCACCGCCAGCCACCCGGTCTGGCAAATGCTGCGCAGTTACGAAATTGGTCCCCCCGAAGCGGCGCTCTCCTTTTCCGCACGCTTGGCGCGCGAAAATGGATGGAGCGCCGCGATGGCGGAGCGGGTGATCGCGGAATATCGCCGCTTCGTTTTCCTCGCCGTCACCGGCGACGCCCCCGCTACCCCGTCCGACGCGGTCGATCAGGCGTGGCACCTCCATTTGACCTATAGCCGCGACTATTGGGAGCATTTCTGCCCCGATGTGCTGGGCCGTCCACTCCATCACGGCCCGACCGCGGGTGGGGCGGACGAGCATCGCCGCTATTACCGCCAATATGCCGATACGCTGGCCCGTTACGAGGCTGCGTTCGGTGCTCCGCCCCCTTCCGACATCTGGCCTTCAGCCGCCCGGCGGCTGAACGACGATCCCCGCGCGCGGCGGGTGCATCCGCGCGAGGCATTCATCGTGCCGCGCTGGCAGGCAGCGCTCTACGTGCTTGTCCTGCTCACGATGACCGCGCTCGCGCTTTATCTTGGAGTGACCTGATATGGGCCCGTTCGACTGGACTGGTGGTCCCTTTCTCCTGCTCTACATCACCCTGTTGCTCATCGTGATCCTGCTCGGCGTCATCATTCCCGCACGGATGCGGCCCGAGGGGCGGCGACACCCGGTGACCGACCCCGAACAGCTCGCCTATCTGTCCGGCGGCAGCACGCGGCTTGCCGACACCGTGACCGCGCGGTTGCTGGCCGCCAAGGCACTGGTCGTCGGCGACAAGGGGCGGTTCGATATCCTCTCCCGAAACGCCGCCAGCGCCGCAGAGACCGGCGTGCTGGCACTCACCGCCCCGCTCGATTGGGCGCGGATCGAGCGTGCGGTGCGGCCCGAGGCGGGCCGCATCCAGACCGATCTGGAGCGCGCAGGGCTGATGCTCGACCGCAGCGAGCGCGCGAACCTGCGCTATTGGGCGCTGCTACCCTATGCGATGCTGCTGATGTTCGGCGCGACCAAGCTGGCGATCGGCGAGGCGCGCGAGCGCCCGGTCGGCTTCCTGATCGCGCTGCTGGTGGTCACCGCGTTCCTCGCGCTGATCCGCGCCGCCACGATTGCCCGCCTGACGCGCGCCGGGACCGAGGCGCTGACCACCGCGCGCAAGAATGCCGACCGCATCCGCCGCGCGCCGCGGGCCGCCGAGACCGCGATGGCGGTCGCCTTGTTCGGGACTGCGGTGCTGGCCGGATCGGAGTTCGACGCCTTCCACAAGCTGCGCGCGGCGAGCGGGGACGGCGGCGGCAGCGGCGGAGATTCCGGCAGCGATAGCGGCGGCAGCGGTTGTGGGGGCGGCGGCTGTGGCGGCTGCGGAAGCTAAGCCCTCACGCGAAAGCTGGCGAGCCTTTCAGCTGTTGATAGGCCGCGATCACCTTCTGCAGCGCGCCCTCGTGGCTGCGGTCGCCGCCATTGCGGTCGGGGTGGTAACGCCGGACCAGGTCCGAATAGCGGCGGCGTAGCGCGGTGCGATCGGCGTCGAGGTCGAGGTCGAGCGCCTTCAATGCCTCCCGATCCTTGCCCGATAGCGGCTTGCCGTCCTTGCGCTCTTGCGGGCGGGCAGCGCGGAAGCGGGCGCCGATCGCGTCGAGCGGATCGGCAAAGTCAGCCCAGCGCGGCGGGCGGTCCGCGCCACCGGTCGCAGTGAAGGCGCGCGATTCGGCTTCCCAGCCAGCATAGGGGCGCTGCGCCGCGTGGATTTCCTCCGGGCTCATTCCCGCGAAGAAATTGTAGCGCGAGTTGAACGCGCGGACATGGTCGAGGCACAGCCAGCGATAGGCTCCCGGCCCGTCGCCGCTGCGCCCGCCCGGCCCGGCCGGGGCGCGAAACTCGCCCGGTTCGGTGCAGCCCGGCTCCGCGCATAGCCGCCCCGGCGCCTCGACGCGGCCATGGAAACGGGCCTTGGGGCGATCTTTGGGGGCTTCGCGGGACACTCTGACTCCGGGGAAAAAACCGCCTATATAGGCGCGATGACCGACACCGCTACCGGCCCCGTCGCCGCCGAAATCACCGCCCGTCTCACCACCGCGCTCGCCCCGTCGCGGCTCGACGTGATCAACGACAGCGCCAAGCATCGCGGGCATAGCGGCGACGATGGCAGCGGCGAATCGCACTTCACCGTGGTGATCGAAAGCGCGGCGTTCGCGGGCAAGTCCCGCCTCGACCGCCAGCGGCTGGTCAACCGCGCGCTCGGCGACCTGATGACCGAACGCGTGCATGCGATGGCGATCAAGGCCAGCGCGCCGGGGGAGGTGTGAGCGCGCAGCGGCCCCGCCCGGCCGCCCGCATCCTGCTGACCGACCGTGCGGGCCGTGTGCTGCTGTTCCGCTTCACCCCCGACGATCGGCCGCCCTTTTGGTGCACACCCGGCGGCGCGCTCGACCCCGGCGAAAGCTATGCTGAGGCCGCCCGCCGCGAGCTGCGTGAGGAAACCGGCCTCGACCTCGATTGCGGGCCGGAAGTGGCGCGGCGCGAGGTCGAGTTCATCACGATCGAGGGCGACCCGGTCAGCGCCGACGAACGCTATTTCGCCGTCGTTACCGAGGTGACCGACATCGACTGCGGCGCACACACCGAACTCGAACAGCGCGTGATGCGCGAGTGGCGCTGGTTCACGCGCGACGAACTCGCCGCGCATGACGAACCCTATTTCCCCGAAGACCTCGGCGCGATGCTGGCGCTGCTGGAGACATGCTGATGACGCAGGACCTGTTCATCCACACCATCCACCCGACCAGCCACGACCTGGGCGGGTTCAAGGTGCATCGCACCCTGCCCTCGCGCCCGCGCACCATGGTGGGACCCTTCATCTTCTTCGATCAGATGGGCCCAGCGCATCTGGAGGTCGGGACAGGCATCGACGTGCGCCCGCACCCGCACATCAACCTGGCCACCGTCACCTATCTGTTCGCCGGCGCGATCGACCATCGCGACAGCCTGGGCACCTTCGCGACGATCGAGCCGGGAGCCGTCAATCTGATGACCGCAGGCAATGGCATCGTTCATTCGGAGCGCTCCCCCGCCACCGAGCGCGCGGCCGGGCCGGAACTGTCAGGCATCCAGACCTGGCTCGCGCTGCCCGAGCGGTTCGAGGAGATGGACCCGGCGTTCGAGCATGTCGCCAAGGCCGACCTTCCCGTGCTCGACAGCGGCGGGGCGAAGGCGCGGATCATCATGGGGTCGCTGTGGGGTCAGAGTGCGCCGACCACCACCTATGCCGGGACGATCTATGCCGACATCCTGCTCGATCCCGCCGCAAGCGTTCCGGTCGATGCCGATGCCGACGAGCGCGCGGTCTATCTGGCGATGGGGCAGGCCAGCCTTGATGGCGTCGAGCTTGAGCCGCAGACGCTCTACGTCATCCGCCCCGGGATCGCCGCGCGGTTGACCTCGCGCGATGGCGGGCGGGTGATGCTATGCGGCGGCGACGCCTTCGCCACGCCGCGCCATGTCTGGTGGAACTTCGTCTCGTCCGACCGCGACCGGATCAATCAGGCGAAGGAAGACTGGAAGGCCGGGCTGTTCCCCAAGGTGCCGGGCGACGACAAGGAATTCATTCCGATCCCGGAGGTGCCGAAGACGGTCAGCTATCCCTGAAGTCTTGCCAGCCCGGCCAGCCTTCCATACCCTAGGTTCGAAAATGAGGGAGAGGGACATGGCCGGGTTCGAACTGCAACGCATCGCGCTCCCCACCGGGGTCGAACTCGACGTCGCCACGGCCGGCGATCCCGCAGCCCCTGCGATCATCCTGCTCCACGGCTTCCCCGAATCGCACCGCACCTGGCGGCACCAGATCCCGGAGCTGGCAAAGTCACACTTCGTCATCGCCCCGGATCAGCGCGGCTTTGCCCGCTCATCCAAGCCGGAAGGGGTCGAAAACTATACCCCCGACAAGCCGGTCGGCGACCTGCTCGCGCTCGCCACGCATTTCGGCAAGGAGCGCTTCGTGCTGGTCGGGCATGACTGGGGCGGGGCGATCGCGTGGATGGCGGCACTGCAGCATCCCGACCGGGTCGAGAAGCTGATCATCGTCAACGCCCCCCACCCGTTCGTCTTCCAGAAGTCGCTGTTCGACGACATGGAGCAGCGCGCGGCGAGCCAATATATCCGCGCGTTCCGCAACCCCGCGCTCGACGCGCAAATCGCGGCGATGGGGGCCGAGCGGTTTTTCGACACGACCTTTGCCAAGCATACCGACCCCGCATTGGTCGCGCCCGAACGCGAGGCCTATATTGACGAGTGGAGCCAGCCCGGCGCGATGACCGCGATGCTCAACTGGTATCGCGCGAGTGCAATCGTCGTCCCCGCGATGGACGAGACGCCCGAGCGGCCCGTGTTCCTCGACGGCCCCTTCCCGCCGCTGGCCATGCCGGTGCTGGTGATCTGGGGGATGCGCGATACCGCATTGCTGCCGGTCCAGTTGGAGGGGCTGGATGCACTGATCCCCGATTTGTCGATCGTGCAGGTCGATGCCGGACATTTCGTGCCGTGGGAGAAGCCACAGCCGGTGACCGATGCGATTCGCGATTGGCTCAGGGTTTAGGCACCAGCGGTCGCCAGTCGCCCGTCAGCGGCAAATCCCGCTCAGCCACAAACGGCGCGCCCGGACCGTTCGCAGCGATTCGCGCTTCTTCGGCCAGCGCGACGCGGAGCCGGTCGCGCCAATGCGGGTGTGACGGCGACTGGAACATGCCCGACCGCGCCTTGGCCACCGGATGCCGGCGGAACCGGCTGGCGAGATCGGCGGGATAGCCCGCGCGCGCGAGCAGATGGACGGCGAGCGTATCGGCCTGCAGCTCCACCTGACGGAACAAGCCCATGTTGCGGCCAAAGCCGGACAGCAGACCGAACTCTGCGCCCACCGCCTTCAGCCGCTCGCGGTGCCGCAGGATATTGTGCGCCAGCTCATGCGCGATCGCCACCACCGGCAGGTCGCCGTCGAAGCTGTCATAATAGCCCGAGCTGATCCGCACCATGTCGCCATTGGCGCTGGCTTCGAGCGCGGCGGTGATCGCCAGTTCATAGCGCGTGCGGCAAGCGGGGACCGGCTGTATCGTGACCGTCAGCGGCACGCTAGCGCGCAGCAGATCGACGCGAATCGGCGCGGTCGGGGGCAACCCGGCTACCGCACTCCAAAAGGCAACCAGCCGGTGGGTGGAGGGAGGCCCGTCTGTCTGCGGCGCGACGGCAATGTCGCCAAAGCGCACGATCGTATCGTCGGCCCGCACGCCGGCGCGATCGGCGGGGCTTCCCGCCACCACGCCCGCGACCGCGAGCGGCCCGGCAAAGCGGAAATGCGCCGCCACCGCCGGGCGCAGCCCCGGCGCATATTGGTCGAGCGTATGGACCTGAATGCCATGCCCCGACTCCAGCCGGTCGCACAATGCGGCGTTGGCGGTGCTCAGCCGGTATCCGGCCTCGGCCAGCCGCATATCGGCGGCGCGGAATCCCTCAAACAACGCCGGATCGGCGGCAATCTGTGCCCCAGTCGGTGCGCTCCATGCCGCGAACACCATGATCAGCAGGAGGTGGAACAGGCGGACACCGCAACGCATGCGGCGCCTTATGCCCCATCGCGGATCGCGTCGAAAGCCGGAGCGCGTGATTCGGGCGACAGCGGTTACGACGGTACGATTCGCAGCGTCAGCGGCGCATAATGCGGCGCTGCGGCAAAAACCGTTGCCTCATCGCCACAATTTCAGACGAATAATGGCGTCCCACGCCTAGCGAGTTGACGTCAGTGCCACAAAAACTTAATCCTTCCCGTGCAAAGGCCGTCTTGGCTGTTGCTCGGTTCTGATTGTGGCGGGTGCGAAATCGCCCGATGGAATGGGAACCGGACAATGACTATGGCGTTCTAGCCGTAACCGGGGGTGCTCGATTTGGGTGTTTTACCCTGTTGAGCTAAACCTTTGGCTGTGGCATAGGGCACGCGCTACAACACTGCGTGAGAATAAGAAGAGGGAGCAATTTATGCGGTTGGCAAAGTTGATGATGGCCGTTGCGGCCTGCTCGCTTGCAACGACCCCGGCGCTGGCCGCGCCCCAGGCGTCGGTTTCGAAGGCTGAGGCAGCACGCGTTGCGACCCCGGCGGGTGAGTCGAACCTGCAGGATGGTGGTTTCCCCTTCCTGATCGTGTTCGTGGTCGTTGCAGTTGGCCTCGGCATCTATGCCGCGACCAGCGCTGACGATGAGCCGACCAGCCCGTAAGCTGGTCTGCAGGACGAGATTTAAAATGGCGGCCTTCGGGTCGCCATTTTTTTGCTCTGCGGTCTTTGATTGCTGAGGTTCGATCGTTGTTGCGATCGATCCCGGCGATATTCCCGGGAGCCGCTGTTACAATTTGCGACATACCGAATCGTGTGCACACAGGGCGATCCGTTCGGCACGAAGTGTCGCCCGTTGCCGTTCAGCGCATCCTGACAGTCGCGCCAACAGCGCGCAGCAGCCCAAGGCATTGGCGATGCTAATCATCGACCGATAGTCGGCTTAGGACGGTGCCGCCCGACTGAAAACGTGCTTACCGAATCAGCCCGCGCGCAAATTCCAGCACCGCCGGACCGATATCTTCACGCTCCAGCGCCAGCGCGAGATTGGCCTGGGCATAGCCCGCCTTGTCGCCGCAATCGTAGCGCGTCCCCTGGAACGTCACGCCGTGGAAGGGCTGGTCGCCGATCATCCGCGCCATCGCATCGGTCAGCTGGATCTCGCCGCCCGCACCGGCCTCCTGCGTCTCCAGCACCCGCATCACTTCGGGCTGAAGGATGTAACGGCCGATCACCGCCAGGTTCGACGGCGCCGTCCCCGGCTTGGGCTTTTCGACCAGCCCGTGGACCTGGGTCAGCGTGCCGTCGCGCGTGCCCGGGGTGATCACGCCATATTTGTCGGTCTGCGATTCGGGCACCTCCTGTGCGCAGATCAGGTTGCCGCCGACCTTGTTATACGCGTCGACCATCTGCTTGAGGCAGCCGGGCTGTCCAACCATGAAATCGTCGGCGAGCAGCACCGCAAACGGTTCGTCCCCGACGATGTCGCGCGCGCACCACACCGCATGGCCAAGGCCCATCGGCTCTTGCTGGCGGACATAGGCGATCGAACCGGGCTTCAGCCTTGTGTCCTCGAGAATTTCGAGCGACTTGCCGCGTGCCGCCATCGTGGCTTCCAGCTCGTACGCAATGTCGAAATGGTCCTCGATCGCGGCCTTGCCGCGGCCGGTGACGAAGATCATCTGCTCGATCCCCGCCTCGATCGCCTCATCCACCGCATATTGGATCAGCGGGCGGTCGACGACCGGCAGCATCTCCTTGGGCATCGCCTTGGTCGCGGGGAGGAAGCGGGTGCCGAGGCCCCCGACCGGGAACACGGCCTTGCGCAGCTTCTTGATCGTCATGGTCAAATCTCCTGACCGAGCGAATAGCCGATCAGGGGCATAGAACAAGGCCGGGCTTTGGGTTAGGCGCGCCGCAAACCAATGGGGAATGAACCACGATGACCGACCTGACCAATCGCCGCGTCCTCGTCACCGGGTCTGCGGGCTTCATCGGCTTCCATACCTCCAGCCTGTTGCTCCAGTCGGGGGCAAAGGTGCTGGGGGTCGACAATTTCACCCCCTATTACGACCCGTCGCTCAAGGAACGCCGCAACGCGATCCTGTCGAACCACCAGAATTTCGAGCTGGCGCGCATCTCGATCGAAGATGGTGCGGCGCTGACCGATGCGTGGACGGGCTTCGCCCCCGATGCAGTGATCCACCTCGCCGCACAGGCCGGGGTGCGCTATAGCATTGATCATCCTGCCGATTACGTCGGCACCAACATCGTCGGCACATTCAACCTGATGGAGCTGGCGCGGCACAATCCCGTCCGCCACTTCCTCGCTGCCTCGACGAGCTCGGTCTATGGCGCGAACACATCGATGCCGTTCGACGAGCTGCAGCGCACCCAGACGCCGATGAGCCTCTATGCCGCGACCAAGGGCGCGACCGAGCTGATGGGGCACAGCTATGCCCATCTGTTCGGCATTCCGACGACCTTCTTCCGGTTCTTCACCGTCTATGGGCCATGGGGCCGGCCCGACATGGCGCTGTTCAAATTCGCCGACGCGATGCTGCGCGGCGCGGCGATCGACGTGTACAACAACGGCGAGATGGCGCGCGACTTCACCTATGTCGACGACCTCGTCCGCTCGATCGTCGACCTGGTGTCGGCAGTTCCGGGCAGCGAACCGGCCGGTCCGCACGACAGCCTGTCGCCTGCCGCGCCGTTCCGCGTCGTCAATATCGGCGGCGGCACCCCGACCCCGCTGATGGACTATATCGGGGCGCTCGAGGCGGCACTGGGCATGACCGCGAAGAAGAACTTCCTGCCGATGCAGGCCGGCGACGTGCCCGCGACCGAAGCCTCCCCCGCTTTGCTCCGCGCCCTGACCGGCCGGGTGCCGACGACCTCGGTGGAGAAGGGCGTGGCGGAGTTCGTCCGCTGGTACCGCGAGCATGTCGCGGCGGAGAAGGGCTGACCGAAAATCTATCCTCCCCCGCAAGGGGGAGGTGGCACGCGCAGCGTGACGGAGGGGGCGGAAGCACGCCGGCTGGAGGTAGGGGGCAAGAGGCTCAAGGACACAGCCGCCCTCCCCCTCCGTCGCCTTTGGCGACACCTCCCCCTGGCGGGGGAGGATTATTGCTTCACCCGCAAACCCCGCTCTTCGCCACCAGCTCCAGCACCGGCTCGGCCCATTCGCGGCGGCAGATGAGCAGGTCGGGGAGCGACAGTTCGGCTGCGTTATAGCGGATCGGCGACCCGTCGATCCGCGAGACATGCAGCCCGGCGGCGGCGGCGACCGCAGCCGGGGCGCAATTGTCCCACTGATATTGCCCGCCCGAGTGCAGGTAGATTTCCGCCTCCCCCAGCACCACCGCCATCGCTTTGGCTCCTGCCGATCCCATCCCGACCAGCTCCGCCCCGATCGCCTCGGCGACGCTCGAACACAGCTGCGTCGCCCGGGTCCGGCTGACCAGCATCCGCGGCGGCGTGGCGGCGGGGGGAAGTTCCGGCGGCTGCGCGGTGCACAGCGTCACCCCGCGTCGGGGCAAAGCGACCGCACCCACTGCGGCGACACCGTCGATCGACAGGCCGATATGCACCGCCCAATCGTCGCGCCCCTCGCCAAACTCGCGCGTCCCGTCGAGCGGATCTACGATCCACACGCGGCGCGAACTCAGCCGCGCCGAATCGTCGGCGGACTCCTCCGACAGGATCGGATCGTCCGGCCGCGCGGCGCGGAGGAGGTCGAGGATCAGCGCATTCGCCTCTCGATCCCCGCGCGCCCCATCGGCACCATCGTCCTGGATCGCGCGCAGCAGCGCTCCGGCGGCATCGGCGACCTGACGGGCCAGCACTGCATCATTCACCATCGTCACAGCACGGGCGACCAGATGCCAAGGATATGCTCGACCACCAGATCGGCGGCGGCCTCGGGGGTCATGCTTTGCGTATCGATGCGAATCTCGGGGTTCATCGGCGCCTCATAAGGGCTGGTGATGCCGGTGAAATTGGCGATCTCACCCGCCCGCGCCTTTTTGTAGAGGCCCTTCACGTCACGGCGCTCGGCCTCTTCCAGCGGGGTATCGACGAAAATCTCGAAGAACTCGCCCTCGGGCAGCATTCGCCGCACCATCTCCCGCTCCGCCCGGAAGGGCGAGATGAAGGCGGTGAGGACGATCAGCCCCGCGTCGCACATCAGCTTGGCGACCTCTCCCACGCGGCGGATATTCTCGATCCGGTCGGCGTCGCTGAAGCCCAGGTCCTTGTTGAGGCCGTGGCGGACATTGTCGCCATCGAGCAGGAAGCTGTGCTTGCCCAGCGCGTGCAGTTTCTTTTCGACCAGATTGGCGATGGTCGATTTGCCCGACCCCGACAGGCCGGTGAACCACAACAGGCGCGCCTTCTGGCCCTTTTGCGCGGCATGGGCCTCACGGGTGATCTCGATCGCCTGCCAGTGCACATTCTGCGCGCGGCGCAGCGCGAAGTTGAGCATGCCCGCCGCGACGGTCGCGTTGGTCAGCTTGTCGATCAGGATGAAGCCGCCCAGATCGTGGTTGTCGGCATAGGATTCGAACACGATGGGCCGGTCGGTATAGACCTCCGCCACGCCGATATCGTTGAGGCTCAGCGTCTTCGCGCTCAGCTCCGCCATGGTGTTGACGCAGATCACGTGGCGCGGCGGCTGGACCGTCGCGCTGACCGTCTGGGTACCGAGCTTGAGCCAATAGGCGCGGCCGGGGAGCAGCTCTTCCTGATCCATCCACACGATCGCCGCCTGAAACTGGTCGGCGACCTCGGGCGGGGCGTCCGCCGCGACGATGACGTCGCCGCGCGAGCAATCGACCTCGTCGGTCAGGGTGAGCGTCACCGACTGGTCGCGCCCAGCTTCGGCCAGATCGCCGTCATAGGTGACGATTCGCGCCACGGTGCTGGTGCGGCCCGAGGGGAGGACGCGCACCGCGTCGCCCGGCTTGACCGATCCGCTGGCAATGGTGCCGGCGAACCCGCGGAAGTCGAGATTGGGGCGGTTGACCCATTGTACCGGCATGCGGAACGGGCGCGCCGCGCCCTCGTCACCAACCGGGACGGTTTCGAGATGCGCGATCAGCGCCGGACCGCGGTACCAGGGGGTATTGCCGCTGGGGCCGGTGATGTTGTCGCCCTTGAACCCCGAAATCGGGATTGCGGTGAACTCGGCAATGCCGATGCTCTCGGCGAAGGCGCGATAGTCGGCGACGATGCCGTCGAAGGTTGCCTGATCGTACCCGACCAGATCCATCTTGTTCACCGCCAGCACGATGTGGCGAATGCCGATCAGATGCGCGAGGAAGCTGTGCCGGCGCGTCTGCGTGAGCACGCCCTTGCGCGCGTCGATCAGGATGACGGCGAGGTCGGCGGTCGATGCGCCGGTGACCATGTTGCGGGTATATTGCTCATGCCCGGGCGTGTCGGCGACGATGAACTTGCGCTTTTCCGTCGCGAAAAAGCGATAGGCGACGTCGATCGTGATCCCCTGCTCACGCTCGGCGGCGAGGCCGTCCACGAGGAGCGCGAAGTCGATCTCGCCCCCTTGCGTCCCCACCCGCTTCGAATCGGCTTCGAGCGCGGCGAGCTGATCCTCGAAGATCATCTTCGAATCGTAGAGCAGGCGTCCGATCAGCGTCGATTTGCCGTCATCCACCGAGCCACAGGTGATGAAGCGGAGCAGTGACTTGTGCTGGTGCTGCACCAGGTAGGCATCGATGTCCGCGGCGATCAGGTCGTGCGCGCGATAGGAAGACTCGCTGGCGGATGTCGACATCAGAAATATCCCTCCTGCTTCTTTTTCTCCATGCTGGCGGCCTGATCGTGATCGATGGCGCGAC
>JASBRX010000016.1 GCA_030149245.1 Sphingomonas bacterium | reverse complement strand
TAACCCGCTGTGGTGCTGGGTGGGGCAGGGGGTGGTTGGTTACCTGGTTCGACCGGAGCGCAGCTCCGCGCGGCTACTGCGTAGCCGCCCACCCCTCTCCCAGCTCCGACTAAGGCCTCGCTGCGCGAGACCAAGTCTGCGCAACCCTCTCCCCTCCTGCGGAGGGGCGAGGGGAGGTAAGTTCGACTGCCGCCTACAAGGTTGATCCCATTCTGGGTAAGGGTGAACCCGTATGACGATTCTGTGACTGGACAGCGCCGCGGACGGGGCGCAGCATGCGGCTTCCTTTGGGGAGGATGTGATGCGGATGTCGCTAATGGATACCGCTACCGAGCTGTTTCGCGAGACGCCGGCGGAGGCGCCGCCTGAACCGGCGGTGCGCTGGTGTGCCTATATCGAGGCGATCGGGGCGTGTGCGGTGCTGGTGATCGTGGGGCTGGTGCTGGTTTGAACACATAATCCTCCCCCGCCAGGGGGAGGTGTCGCCGCAGGCGACGGAGGGGGAGGACGGCTGTGTCCTTTCGGCTTAAGCGAACTCCCTTCCTCCCCCACCGCCACGCTTCGTGTGCCACCTCCCCCTTGCGGGGGAGGATTAGCTTTTCACTAAAGCAGCTTTGCCCGTTCCGCCGCGCGGACGGCGGTGCGGCCGACGGGGGGCGGCTTGGTCGGGTCGGGCCAGGATGGGGCGGTGGTCCAGCCGAGATGGGGGAGGCTGACGCTGCGCTTGCCCGACAGGTCGGTGCGCGCGACGATCAGGCCCTTTTCCTCGATATGCGCCATCATGCGCTTGGCACGGCCCATCGAGCTGGTGCCGTAGAGCGCGGCGATGCGCGCGTCCGACGGGCAGGGTTCGCCCGCGCGCGCCGCCTTGGCAATGCCGAGGAAGGGGGCGAGCATTTCTTCGGGCAAGGATGCGGCGAGGGTGAGCGCGTCGTCCCACCCCGCGCGGTCGGTGATCCCGGCGCGGGCGAGTGCGAGGGCGCTGCGGAAACCCGGCAAGTCGAGGCCCGGATCTACGCCGCGCATTTTGCAGCGGACGCCATAATCCTGGAAGATCGTCGCCAGGGGCGCGCGGCTGTCCTCCGCGCCGATCTCGGCGAGGATCGCGCGGCGGATCTCTTCCTGTTCGCCTTCCTCCAGCACCGGCATGTCGGGGACCGGGGCGGGGGCGGGGGTCGCGACGGCGCGCATCAGGTCGGCCATCGGCACCGGGGCGGGCGGCGGCGGGGGTGGGGCCTCGTCCTCCGTCGGCGGGGCGAAGAGCATGTCGCGCATGTCCTGCGTCGGTGCAGTGGGGAGCGGGGTGAGCTTGGGGCTGACGGCCTTGGAGCCGGTCTGGACCGCGCCGATGCGGACGCTGATCGGGCGGCGGGTGATGGCGGGGCCGAGCGCGAGGAACTCGCCGCGCGCGAGGTCGCGGATCGTGTCGGCCTGCCGCCGGTCCATGCCGAGCAGGTCGGCGGCGCGGGCCATGTCTATGTCGAGAAAGGTGCGGCCCATCAGGAAGTTGGACGCTTCGGCGGCGACATTCTTGGCGAGCTTGGCGAGGCGCTGGGTGGCGATGACCCCGGCGAGCCCGCGCTTGCGGCCGCGGCACATGAGGTTGGTCATCGCGGCGAGCGAGGTGCGGCGGGCTTCCTCGGTCACTTCGCCCGCGGCGGCTGGGGCGAAGAGCTGGGCTTCGTCGACCACGGTGAGGACCGGGTACCAAAACTCACGCGGGGCGTCGAACAGGGCGGAGAGGAAGGCGGCGGCGGCGCGCATCTGGCCGTCGATCTCGAGCCCTTCAAGGTTGAGGACGACGCTGGCGCGGTGCTCGCGGACGCGCAGCGCGAGGCGGGCGAGTTCGGTGAGGCTGTATTCGGCGGCATCGACCGCGATATGACCGAAGGCTTCGGACAGACTGACGAAATCGCCCTCCGGGTCGACCACGACTTGCTGGACGTAACCCGCGCTGCCTTCGAGCAGGCGGCGCAGCAGGTGCGACTTGCCCGAGCCCGAATTGCCCTGAACGAGCAGACGGGTGGCGAGCAACTCCTCCAGATCGACGGCAACCGGGTTGCCGCCGCTGTCGAGTCCCATGTCGATACGGGCGGTCATCGCTGGGGGCTTTGGCGTATGGCGGGGGGTGGGGGCAAGGGGTGGCGTTTGAAAATCCTCCCCTGAAAGGGGAGGGGGACCGCCGCGAAGCGGTGGTGGAGGGGCGGCTGCGCAGACAGCCGTGAACAGCTCGGCAAAATTCCGCCCTCTTCGGGGCGGCCCCTCCGTCAGCGCTTCGCGCTGCCACCTCCCCCAGCGAGCTGGGGGAGGAATTGGTTACTGCTTCAGCCGTTGGGCCAGGAAGGCGAGGATATCGGCTTCGGTCGCGGCCTTCGCCGTCACGTTCGCCTCGACCGACTGGCGCGATTTTGTCGGGGTGTCGTAGCTGTGGGTCGCGCCTTCGAATATGCGTAGCGCGATGTCGTGGCCATTGCCCTTGCTGCGCGCGACGAAACTTTCGCAGAGCTTGGGCGACACCTCTTCGTCCGCCGTGCCCATGAACACGCGGACGGGGTGGTAGGGTTTGTAGCCGTCCTTGTCGAAGCGCTTCTTGAGGCCGCAGCCGGGGTAGAGCGCGACGCCGGCGGCGAAGCCGATCTTGCGCATGTCGCCGGGCTTGTCGTCAGCCATTGCGGCGAGCGTGGCGCTGGCGCCGTTGGACCAGCCGAGCAGGGCAACGCGGTTGGGCACGACGTCGGGGCGCGACTGGAGGTAGCGGAGCGCGCCATAGGCGTGGAGCGGGCGGAAATTGACTTCGTCGACTTCGGGCGGGCGGTCCTTGTATGTCCCGGCCTCGAACCCTGCCGGGTAGCCGACCGCGCCGAAATCATCGACCATCAGCGCGAGATAGCCATTTTCGGCGAGCAATTTGCCCCATGCCTTGTGCCGTGAGGCGAGGGTGGAGGCGTCGTACTTGCCCTTTGCCAGCGAGGAATAGGCCCCGCCGCGACCGTGGAGCATCACGACGGCGGGGGCTTTCTCCGGGGCATTGGCGGGTTTGAAGAGGTAGCCCTTGACCTGAGTCTTGCCGTCGCGGCTGAGGAACTGGACGTCCTCGACCTGCACCTGCTGGGCTGCGGCGGGGGCGGCGATGATCAGGGCGATGGGGGCGAGCAGGTGGCGCATACTGGTTCCTCTAGTTTGGTCACCCTCCCCCTTCCGGCGCTTCGCGCCTCCCTCCCTCTCCCAATGGGAGAGGGAAGGGGCCCGCCGCCGCAGGCGGTGGGAAGGGTGAGGGTGACTTCATTTCCTCGCTGGCAAAGTGATGGTTTTCGCAACGCCATCGCGGCGGGGGTCGGCACCGCCGTCGAAACGGCCATTGCGGATCATGACGCCGTGCAGCCCCGAATCCTCGCCGGTGCCGCCGCGCACGGTGACGCCGCGCTGCGCCATCGCGGCATGGAGTGCGGGGGCGAACTTGTCGGCTTCGCCGTTGAAGCTGCCGCCGCGTGCAACGAGGTTGGGGAGCGCGATGGCGTCGGCGACGGGGAGTTTCCAGTCGATCATGCCGACCAGCGCCTTGGACACATAACCCAGGATCGCGTTGCCGCCGGGGGAGCCGATCGCGCCGGCGAGGCTGCGGTCGGGGTTCAGGATGACGGTCGGGACCATCGACGAGCGCGGGCGTTTGCCGGGGGCGATCACGTTCGGACCCTGCGGCACGAAGGAGAAGTCGGTCATCTGGTTGTTGAGGAAGAAGCCGTCGACCATGCGGCCCGAGCCGAAAAAGCTTTCGACCGTGGTGGTCATCGACACGGCATTGCCGTCGCCGTCGATGATCACGAAGTGCGAGGTGCCGGCGACTTCATTGGTGGCGTCGATGCGTGCGGCGATCGCGCCGGGGGGCGTGCCGGCCTGCGGCGCGGGACCGGCGCGGTCGCCGATCAGCGCGGCGCGGCTGGCGACATAGGCGGGGTCGAGCATGCCCTTGACCGGGACCGTCGCGATGTCGCCGACATAGGCGTCGCGGTCGGCGTACATCAGGCGGCTGGCTTCGGCATATTTGACCCAGGCGACCGGGTCGTCGGGACCGCGCGATGCGATATCGGTGCGCTCGATCATTGCCATCAGCTGCAACAGCCCGACGCCCGAGGAGGGCGGGGGCGGGGCGCAGAGGATGTAGCTGCGATACGGGTTGCACAGGCCTTCGCGCACCACCGGCTTGTAGGCGGCGAGGTCCGCCTCGGTCATGCTGCTGGCGAGATCGCCTTCGCGCACCTTGGCGACGATGCGGCGGGCGGTTTCGCCCTTGTACATCGCGTCCGGCCCCTGTGCGGCGAGGCGGCGGAGGAAGGCGGCATAGGCGGGGTTGCGCAGCGTGTCGCCCGCCTTGATCTTGCTGCCATCGGCGTTGCGGAAATAGGCGAGCGAGTCGGGGGTGTTCGCCTGTGGCCCGCTCGAGTTGATGAAGCGGCCGAGGCGGGCAGTGACGGTGAAGCCGCTGGTCGCGGTCTGCTGCGCATCGGTGAACAGGTCGCGCCATTTGAGCTTGCCATGCTTACCTTGGGCGAGTGCCATCATGCGGACGACACCGGGGACGCCGGTGGCGCGGCCCGAGAGGACGGCGGTGCGGAACCCGAGCGGTTTGCCGTCGGGGCCCATCAGCATGTCGGGGGTCGCGCCTGCCGGGGCGGTTTCGCGGCCGTCATAGACGGTGACGGCTTTGGTCTTTGCGTCGTAGCGGACCATGAACGCGCCGCCGCCAAGGCCGCTGCTCTGCGGTTCGACCAGGCTGAGCATCGCCTGCACCGCGACGGCGGCGTCGACCGCGCTGCCGCCCTTGCGCAGGACGTTGAGGCCCGCTTCCACCGCGAGCGGGTGGGCGGCGGCGACGAATGCTTGCCGCTCCGGCGCAGTTACAGGCGAGGGGGCGGCGGTTTCGACCGCGCCGCGCGGGGCGCAGGCGGTGAGCGCCGCGAATGCCAGCGCGACGGCGAAGGGCTTGCGTGCGGTGTTCATGGTTCGATGGCCTTTGCGCCGGGGCGGCGAGGGTCGGCGGCGCCGAGGAAGAGATTGTCGGTGATCATGATCGAGTGCGCGCTTCCCATGGTTTCATCGGAGGTGATGCGATGCCCCTTTGCCTTGAGCGCCGCAACCGTGTCGGGGTTGAACCCGGGTTCAACGCGCAGCGTGGCGTTGTTGCCCTGATAGATGCGCGGGCGGTGCGTCGCCTCGTCGATGTTGAGGCCATAGTCGATCGCGTTGACGACGACCTGAACCACGGTGGTCGGGATCGTGCTGCCGCCCGGGGTGCCGGTGACGAGCCAGGGCTTGTCGCCCTTGAAGATGATCGTGGGCATCATCGTCGACAGCATGCGCTTGCCCGGTGCCATGGCGTTGAGCGGGGGCGGGGTGCCGGTGCGCTGTGCCTCCCATGCCTGTTCATGGCTGAAATTGTTCATCTGATTGTTGAGCAGGATGCCGGTGCGCGCGATCATCACGCCGGAGCCGAAATCCGAGCCCAGCGTGGTGGTGAGCGATACGGCGTTCCCCTCCGCATCCGCGACCGAGAGATGGGTGGTCGAGGGGCTTTCGAACTTGAGCGGGTCCCCGACCGGGGCATCGGCACCGGGGATGACCTTGTCGGGCGAGATCAGCTTGGCGCGTTCGATGGCATAGGCCTTGGACGTGAAGCCCTTGACCGGGGCGGTGACGAAGGCGGGGTCGCCGAGCACGCGATAGCGATCGGCATAAGCGAGCTTCATGGTTTCGGCGAGCAGGTGGAGCGAGGCGGCGCTGCCTTGCCCTGCCGCCTTCAGGTCGAACTGCTCGAGGATGTTGAGCATGTTGAGCAGGGTCGCGCCGCCCGCGCTGGCCGGCGGCGGGGTATAGACGGTGTAGCCGCGATAGGTTCCGACCAGCGGGTCGCGCTCGACCGGCTTGTAGGCGGCGAGGTCCTCCATGGTGATCAGGCCGCCATTGGCCTTCATATCCGCGACGATGCGGCGGGCGATTTCGCCGGTATAAAACGCCTTGGCGCCGCCCTTCTGGATTTCGCCCAGCGTCCAGGCGAGGTCGGGCTGTTTGAGGACGTCGTCCTTGGCGTAGAGGCTGCCATCTGGCTTGTAGAAGGTCGCCTTGCCCGCGACGCTGTTGCCGAGGCGCTCACGGCCCCAGCCGAAGACGAAGGCTTCGTCGGCGGTGAGCTTGACCCCGTCGCGGGCGAGGCGGAGCGCGGGTTCGACCACCTTGGCCCAGGGGAGCTTGCCCCATTTCCTGTGCGCGTGCTCAAGCCCCGCGACGCTGCCGGGGACCGAGGGGGCGAGATAGCCATAAGAGGCGATGCCGCGTTCCTTGCCCTTGTTGTCGACGAACATCGCCGCAGTTGCGGCGCGGGGGGCGATGCCGCGGAAATCGATCACGCGGACCTGTTTCGACTTGGCGTCATAGACGGTGATGAAGCCGTCGCCGCCGACATTGCCCGCGCGCGGCAGGGTGACGGCGAGGGCGAAGGCGACCGCCACTGCGGCGTCTACGGCATTGCCGCCGTCGCGCAGGATCTGCGCGCCGACGCTGCTCGCCATCTCATTCTGGCTGACCACCATCCCGCGCGTGCCGACGACGGGCGAGTGGATCGAGGGGTATTCGAGGAGGTGGCGGCTTTGCGCCAGCGTGGGCGCGGGGAGCGCGAGGGCGAAGGCGGAAAGGGCGAGGGTTAGCTTACGCAGGAACATGGGCATCTCTCTCATTCCTCCCCTGCAAAGCAGGGGAGGGGGACCAGCGAAGCTGGTGGAGGGGCGGCTGCGCAGACAGCCGTGGGCAGTTCGGCAAAATTCCGCCCTCTGCGGGGCGGCCCCTCCACCACCGCTTCGCGGCGGTCCCCCTCCCCCAGCGAGCTGGGGGAGGAATGGGGTTGGCCTCAAACATCGTCTTTGGAATTGTACACGGCGACATCCATCTCGCCCTCCCAACGCGCGACGGCGGTGGCGATCGCGAGGTCCGACGTGACGTTGGGGACGGTGCGGGTCATGTCGAGGATGCGGTCGAACGGCAGGATGAAGCCGACGACGATCGCGGTCTGTTCGGGCGTGATGCCGATGGCGTGGAGCACGGCGGCGAGGACGAACAGCGACCCCGAGGGGACCGGGGCGACGCCCATCGCGACGATGGTGGTGGTGGCGGCGATCACCAGATAATCGGCGAGCTGGAGGTCGACCCCGAACGCCTGTGCCGAGAACAGGGTGAGCATCGCGACATACATCGCCGCGCCGTCCATGCCGATGGTGGCACCGAGCGGGAGGACGGTCGAGGCCACGGGAGGCGAGACGCCGAGGTTACGCTCGGCGACGCGGATCGCGACGGGGAGGGTGGCGGAACTGGACGAGGTCGAAAAGCCGACCATGATCGCGTCGGCAATGCCGCGGAAGAAGGGGAGCGGCGAGAGCCACGCCATCAGCCGCACGACGATGAGGCCGTGGATCAGCAGGGTGACGATCGCCGAGCCGACCACGACGCACAGGCCGAGTTTCAGCACGGCCAGGAAGCTGGACGGGCCGGTGGTGCCCATGACAACCGCGATCAGCGCGAACACGCCGAACGGCGCGGTTTCCATCACGAAGCCGACGATCTTGAGCATCACTTCGGAGCCGGCGTTGAGCAGCTGGCGCACTGGCTCCGCGCCCTTGCCCGCCGCGATCACGCCCGCGCCGACGAGGATCGCGAAGAAGATGACGGCCAGCGTCTTGCCCTCGGCCATCGCGCCGATCGGGTTGTCGGGGATGATCTCCATGAACATCTGCGCGGTGTCGGGCGGGGTGCCCATCGCCTTGGGGATGGCGCCGGCAAAGCTCGCACCGAGGCCGGGGGCGATGAGGGTGGCGACGATCAGGCCGGTGGTGACCGCGAGCGCCGTCGTGAAGACATACATTGCCAGCGTCTTGACGCCGATGCTGCCGAGGCGCTTCGGATCGGCGAGCGCGGCGACGCCGGACGCGATCGTCAGGAAGACGAGCGGCACGACGAGCATGCGGATCAGGCGGACGAAGAGCGTGCCGATCCAGCCAATCGCGGTTGCGCCCTCACCCCAGGCGAAGCCGACCGCCGCGCCGAGGACGAGCGCGGCGAGGATGCGCTTCCACAGCGCGATGCCGAACCACCAGGCGAAGGCGCGCTTGATCGGGCCGCGGCGTTCGGCTTCGGGGGCGATGGTTTCGGTCATGCGGGGCAGTTCCATTCGGGTTGGCGCGGTTTGGCTAGCGGGCGGCCGGCAAGGGTGCCGGTGAGCTGGCCCTTGTCGACGGCGAGGCGGCCGTTGACCAGCACATAGCGGACGCCCGTGCTGGGGAGGTCGGGCCGGTCATAAGTGGCGCGTTCGGCGTAGATGGCGGAATCGAGGATCGCGATGTCGGCGAACTTGCCGGGCGCGAGGATGCCGCGATTGGGCAGGCCGAGGATCTGTGCCGTCTGGGCCGAGGAGCGCTGGACGAAGCGTTCGGGCGACATCAGCTTTTTCTCGCGCACGAACATGCGCCAACCGCGCGCGAAGCTGCCCATGCGGCGCGGGTGGCCGTTGGTGGCGTCGGAGCTGCCGACGACCCAGCTCTGGCGCGCGAAGGCGTCGATGTCCGGTTGGCTCATGTTGAAGCTGGCGATGCTGGCGCCGGGATCGGCGATCAGGATGCGCGCGGCGGTGTCGAGCGGGTCGAGTTTCCATTGCGTGGCGAGGGCGTCGAGGCGCTGGCCCTTGTGGGGACCGCTGACGAGCAGGATGGCGTGGGCGCCGCCGCGGACGCGGAGCTGTTCGGCCATGTCCTTGCGCAGCTGGGGGTCGAGCGTCTTGAGGTTGGCGACCATTGCGGGCGCGCCGCCGTCCTGTGCGCGGCGGGGGACGAGCGCGGCGGCGAGCGAGGTGCTGGAGGCTTCCCACGGATATTGGTCGGCGGTGATGGTGATGCCGGATTTCTGCGCCGCGGCGATATGGGCGACGACCTTTGGAGCCATGCCCTGAACGTCCGCGCCGAGCGCCTTGATATGGGCGATGTGGAGGGGCAGGCGGCCGTCGCGGGCGATGGCGATGGCTTCGTCGATTGCTGGGATCAGGCCGATGCTGGCGCTCCCCTCGTCGCGCAGATGGGTTTCGTAGATGCCGTTGAAGCGGCCAGCGACGGTGGCGAGCGCGGTGACTTCGGGGGTCTGCGCGAAGCTTTGCGGGGCGTAATAGAGGCCGGCGGAGAGGCCGAGCGCGCCGTCGCACATGGCGCGGGTCACGTTGGCCTTTATCGTTTCGAGTTCGCCGGGGGTGGGCGCCCGGTCGCGGTTGCCGACCACTTGCAGCCGGATCGTGCCAAAGCCGGTGAAGCTGGCGACATTGGGCCCGGTAGGGTTGGCCGAGAGGCGCGCGAACAGGCCGGCGATATCGCTGTCGCCGCCGCCGTCATTGCCGATGGCGATGCTGGTCACACCTTGCAGCAGGTGATTGGCGAGCGCGCGTTTCGCCGCATCGGGGGAGCGGGCGTCGGGGCCGCTATGCGTGTGCGGGTCGATGAAGCCGGGGGTAACAGTGAGGCCCCGGGCGTCGATGCTGCGCCGCGCGGTGAGCCCAAGCGGACGCTGGCCGATATAGAGGATGCGGTCGCCGTCCACGCCGATCTCCGCCACCCGCGCCGGGGTGCCGGTGCCGTCGATGACCTGGCCATTGGTGATGACCAGGTCGATCGTAAGGGGTGCCGCAAGCCCCTCCCCTTCAGGGGAGGGGTTGGGGTGGGGCGTTCCAGTCTCACCGAGACCGTAGCCTGCGAGGATAGGCCCCACCCCAAACCCCTCCCCTGAAGGGGAGGGGCTTAAGAGCAGCAGAGCCGTCAGCCCCAGCAGACGCATCAGAACCGCTTGCTGATCGAGAAATAGATCTGGCGGCCGCGGTTGCCATAGAGATCGCCGATATAGCCGTTGCTGTTATCGGCGATCGGGGCGAGCGTGTTGAACAGATTGCGTGCGCCGACGCGCAGGCGGAGGCTGTCCATCGGCCCGCCATCAACCTCATACTGAGCATAGAGGCTGTGGGTCATATAGTCGTCGACACGGAAGCGGGTGCCGTCGGCGAGCGAGGCCGAGGTGTCGGTGACCGGGCCGACATAGCTGCCATAATAGCCGAGGCCGAAGCCGTTGTAGCGCCAGGTGACGCTGGCCGAGGCGCGCCATTTCGGGCGGCCATTCTGTTCGACGATGTCCTGTGCCCCGGCGATCGCGATGGTGTCGTCGATCGTCCCGGCCGCCTGTGCGTCGATCAGTGCCTGTGCCGCGGGGGTCGGCGTCTGATAGAATTCGAGCAGGCGGGCGGCGTTCACCCGCGCGCTGAAATCGCCGATGCCGGTGTCCTTGACCTGATAATAGACGCCAAGATCATAGCCGCGCACCGCACGCGGCGCGAGGTTGGTGTAATTGTCGATCACCTGGATCACGCGACCGACCGGGGCGATGCCGGTGCCGGCGAAGTCGGTGATTTCCTGTGGCGTCGGATCGGCGCGCTGGACGTTCGGGTTCGACGACCCCTGCAGCCGCAGCAGATAGTCGAGGATCAGCGCATTGCCGTCGCCGAACAGGCCGATCACGTTATCCTGCCGGATTTCCCAGTAATCGGCGGTGAAGGTCAGGCGACCCATCTTGCCCATGTTGAGCTGGAAGGTGCCGCCGAGCGAGAGGTTGTCGGATTCTTCCGGCGTCAGGCTCTGGCTGCCCGAACGGTTGCTGACCACGCCCTGGCTGCGCGTGCACGCGTCGAAATTGGCGATGCGGCCGGCGCGGAAGTCGGCTTCGCACTTGACCCAGTCGGTGCGGGTGTTCGACCGCTGGATGCCGTTTTCAAACAGCTGCGGCAGGTTCGGCGCGCGGAAGCCCTGCGACCAGCTGCCGCGCAGCTGGAGGTTGGCGAAGGGATACCAGGATGCCGCAACCTTGGGCTTCGCGACGGTGTTGAACCCCTGATAGGATTCGACGCGCCCCGCGAGCTGCAGGTCGAGCGAATGGATCAGCGGCACGTTCATGTCGGGCGCGACCAGCGGTACCGCGAATTCGAGGAAGCCGGAGATGGTGTCGCGCGCGCCGCTGCTGTCCGGGGTCGGGCTGGCACCCATCGTGTCGCTGCCGTTCGAGCTGCCGTCGAGCGCGACGAAGCGGATCGTGCCGTCGAGCCGGTCGTCGCGGTCGTCGGCAAAGGTTTCGTGGCGGAACTCGACGCCCGCCGCCATGCCGACGCGGCCGCCGGGCAGGGTGAACAGGTCGTTCTTGCTGACCTTGAAATCGGCCATGGCGAGTTCGGTCGTGCTGATGCGACCGATATCGACCATGAAACCGTCGATCACGCTTTGCGGGTTGGGCGTGGAGTCATAGCGGCCCGGGTTGAGCGGGTCGCCACCGTTGAACGGGTTGTAGGCACTGGCGTCAGTGCGGCTCAAGGCTTCCTGGAACTTGGTCAGGCTGACCGTGCGCATGCTGTCGGACGTGCGGGCGCGCGAATAGAGCGCGGCGCTGTCGAAATCGAAGCCGAGCACTTCACCGCGGAATCCGGCGAGGAAGCGGGTGGTGTCGTTGCGGACATTGACGACCAGCGGCCCGGCATCGACCGGGCGATAGTCGATCAGCTCGATCGGGACGCCGGTGGTGGCGACGCCGGAAAGGCCCGGGATGCGGAAGGCGCTGCCGGTTGGCCCGAACGGGTTGTAATAGCCGTTGGCGGGGATGATCAGCCGCTGGCTGGCGAGCGCGGTGTCCTGTTCGCGCTGCGACTGGAAATCGGCGCGATACCAGCCCGCCTCGGCGAAGAATTCCAGGCCGCTGTCGAATTCATGGTTGAAGAAGCCGAACAGGTTGATGCGGTCGTTGCGCCCCATGATCGTGCGGACATCGTTGATGTCGTACTTCAGATTGTTGTCGGTCGAGGCGGTCGACAGCGAGCTGTTGTCCCAGCAGGTGCCGGCATAGGGCGTGGCGGCGATACAGCCGTCATTGGTGTTCGGCTGAATGTGGAAGATGCCGCTACTGGTCAGCGACGTGCCGTTGACCGATGCGGTCGTCGTCGATGCGACGAAGCTGTTGGTCAGCCGCTGAAATTCGCCCCAGATGCTGTCGACCGAGGTGTTGTCGAAGTCGCTGTCGCCGGCGAACGGGGTACCCGCCACAAGCGGACGCAGATCGGCCGATTGCGAGTTGCGGCGATCACGGGCGTAGAGCGGGTCGCGATGGTTGTACGAGCCGAACACCGAGATGTTCGACTTGCCGCCGTTGAAGCGATGGCCGAACTCGAACGCGAATTCCGCCTCGACCTGCCCCGAATCCTCGGTGAAGCCGATTTCGGCGGTGGTGCGCAGGCCGCGGAAATTGTCCTTGAGCACGGTGTTGATCACGCCGGCGACCGCGTCCGAGCCATAGATGGCGGCGGCGCCGTCGAGCAGCACTTCGACCCGGCGCACGCCGAGCACGGGGATGGTGTTGGTGTTGACGCTCTGCACTGGCACCAGGTTCTCGCTCTGCGTGCCGGGGTGGAGGACCATGCGGCGGCCGTTGAGCAGGACGAGCGTGTTGCCGGTGCCGAGTGCGCGCAGGTTGATCGAGGCGGTGTCGCCGCGCGCATCGTTGATGCCGCCGGCGTCGCGGCTCTCGTTGAACGCGACATCACCCGCCTGGGGGATCGAGCGGAACAGATCGTCGCCGCTGGTGGCGGCGGTGGCGGCGATGTCATCCTCGTTCAGGATGGTGACGGGCAGCGCGCCGGCGACGTCCGCGCCCTTGATCTGCGAGCCGATGACGACGACTTCCTCGGTCGTATCGTCCTGCACATCTGCGGCGGTCTGCGGCGCGTCCTGGGCGATGGCGGCGGTGGCGGTAGCGAGAAGCGAGATGCTCCCCAACAGACTGGCGATCCGGAGTGTCTTCATGGTCGTGTCTTCCCTGTTCCCTGTTATGTTTAGCCTTGGCGTCTGGTGCGCCTTCAGCTCCCCTCTGCGATAAGCTCCGCGACGCGTTCTGCGCTGCCGGCGGCATAGGTCCAGCCCAAGGCGCCATGCCCGGTCGCCGCGATCACGCCCGGCGCAATGGTCCGGGTGATCGGCAGCGAGTTCGGGGTCATCGGACGCAGGCCGGCCCAGCTCGACTCGATTTGGTCATAATCGGCAGCCTGAGGCAATGCCGCACGGGCACTGTCGACCAGCACGCGCAGCCGCACCGGTTCGACGCGCGTATCGCGCCGGCCCAGCTCGGCCAGCCCCGCGATGCGCATGCGGTTGCCGATGCGCGCGAACACCACCCGGTTGGAGACATCGGTGATGCTGGCACTGGGCGCGGCGGCGCCGGGGGGCAGGGTGATCGAATAGCCCTTCATCGGCTGAATCGGCAGGCGCACGCCGAGCTGGTGCGCAAGGCGGGTCGAGCCGGTGCCGGCGGCGAGAATGATCCGGTCGGCGCCGACGCGCGCGCCGTCGCTGGTGACGAGCGCCGGGCCGGAGCCGTTGGCCATGATCCGGTCGACACTGACCCCCATCATCGAGCTGCCCCCCGCGCGCAGCAGCGCATCATGCGCGCTGACGCAAAAGCGGTGCGGGTCGCCGACCTCTTCGTCGCGGGTGTGCAGCGCGCCGACGATCGAATTGCGGATCGGGGCGAGCATCGGTTCGGCCGCGACCGCGCCATCGGGATCGAGGATCGCCTGATCGACGCCATGCGCGGCCTTGAGCGCGGCCATGTCCTGCGCTGCGGCGAAGGACGCCGCGCTGCGGTAGATATGGATCTTGCCCGGCGCGCCATGGCCGAAATCGAGCTGATGGCGCGCGGCGAGGCCGGCGAGCGCGCTGCGCGAACGGGCGGCGAGCGCCAGGCCCGCGACGGTGTTGTCGCGGAACCGGGCGGCGCTGCCGTTGCGCAGAAAGGCGAAAGCCCAGGCGATGAAATCGGGGTCGAGCCGCAGGTGAAAGCGCAGCGCGCGGTCGAGCCCGAGCAGCACGCGCGGAATCTGCGCCAGCGTCGACGGGCTCGCCAGCGCGTCGGTATAGCCGTAGCTGAGCTGTGCACCATTGGCGAACGACGTGCCGAGACCTGGCCCCTTTGCGCTGTCGATCACGGTGACGCGGTGGCCGCGCTCCGTCAGCGTCAGCGCCGTCGCCATGCCGACCACACCCGCGCCCAGCACGATCACGTCGCGCGGCGCGGTCATGCGGTGTTTGGCCCCGGATGGCGGATGGTCAGCTGAAATCTCCCCACGCATGCAAGTGGACGAACTTCCAATTGCGCCCCGGATTGTGACATTAATGTGCGCGGGTCGTGCGAAAACCGCCCATTTGCTGCGCAGGGTATAAACGCCGGTTATGGTTTTGCCCGGTTTTCCTCAAGTACCTGCTGGAAGGTGCGCAGAAAGGCCCGGGCCGCGCGTGATGGCTGGCGCTCTTCCAGCGTAACCCAGGAAATGGTGAAGCGCAGCGGCGGATCGGTCGGTAGCCAGGCGAAGCCCGGCGCGCGCCAGGCACGGGCGGTGAATTCGTCGATCACCGTCACGCCGCGCTCCAGCTGGGCGAGGCGGGCGGCGATGAAGAAGGTCTGCACCGATACGGTTTCGCGAAACACGATGCCGCGCGCGCGGGCGGCCTCGGTCAGCACTGCGCCGATCGGGCCGGCGGCGGCGACACCGATCACGTCGCGGTCGGCGAGCTGATCGAGCGGGAAGCGTGCATCGGCCTCCGGGAACATGCCTTCGGGAAATTGCACCACCAGCTCCCCCTCGGCCATCGCTTCGCGCGCCAGGCGGGGGTGCGGGGGCGGGGTGTAGGCGATGGCGACGTCGACCTCGCGCTCGATCAGCGAGCGGAGCAGGTCGTCATGATGGTGGGTATGGACCTCAAAGGTGACGCGCGGCCAGTCGCGGCGGAACAGCGCCATCGCCTGCGGCACCATGTCGAGCGCAAGGCTGGGCACGATGCCGAGCCGGATATGCCCGCCGCCCGAATGCGAGAGGTTGCGCGCGGTGAGCTGAAGCGTGCCGAGTCGGTCGAACAGGTCGCCGGCCTCGCGCATCAGCGCATGCGCCTCATCGGTCGGGATCAGGCGGCCGCGCGACAGTTGAAACAGGCGGAAGCCGAGATTGTCCTCGGCATGATGCAGCGTTTTCGAGACCGACGGCTGCGAGACGCCAAGCGCGCGCGCCGCCGCGCTGATCGAGCCGTGCTGGTAGACGGCGTGGACGATCTCGAGCTGGCGCAGGCGCATGGGTTCAGCCCCTAAATTGGTTCGGCACGGTGCTCCCCTCCCTGAAAGGGAGGGGCAGGGGGTGGGGCCAGCGGCAAGCGAGGCTCGATGCCTCGCATGCCGCTTTTGAGGCAATGGCGAAAGGTCCTTTGGAGCGCGCAGACGCGCGCACCCACCCCTAGCCCCTCCCTTTCAGGGAGGGGATTGAAGGGCCGGACGGGCAGGCCGATTCAGACATAATGCGGCTCAGAGTTTTCGTGGAGCGCCTCATAATGCACCAGCACCGGTTCGGGGCCGAGCGGGACGGGCTGGCCGTTGCGGAACGCCCATTCGCCGCGGTCGCAATCGGCCGCGCGGACATAGCCGTTGATGTAGAAACGGCGCTGGTGGTCGGCGGTGTTGCGACCCGATCCGTGGACCAGATAGGGGCTCCACATCGCGACATCGCCGGGCTCCATTTCGAGATCGACGACGCTGGCGGGGTCGATCCCGGCGGCGCGCAGGGCGTCGTCGGTCATTTCATTCCCGAGCACCTCGGTTTCGGTGTCGAGCGCGAGCGGGCCGCTGCGGTGGCTGTTGGGGATCATCCGCATCGCGCCGCTGGCGCGCGTGTGCGGATCGATGGCGAGGCCGGTCTGGATGTAGGAACTGCCGAGGTTGCGATAGGCCGCGTCAGGCTTGCGGAAGCGCGAATCCTGATGCCAGGCGAAGTCGCCCTTCGACCCCGGCGCCTTCCAGTGCAGCTGGTTGATGATCTGCTTGAGGTCGTCGCCGATCAGCGGGGAGAGCAGATCGACCCAGCGCGGATCGAGCCGGACCGCGTTAAGCACCGCATTGTGGTAGGACGGCCATTGCACCATCGGGACGAGCGGGGTGCCGCTGTCGTCGGGGCGAACATTGTAGAACAGATTGCCGTGGCGAAAGCTGCGGCCATGGGCGACCCCTTCGGCATGGACCGCGTCGATGGCGGAGGCGATCCGCGCGACCTCTTCGGGTGAAAAGACGCCACGAACAACGGCATAGCCGTGCTCGCGATACTGGGCGACATGATCCATAGCGGCCTCCGCATACGCGTTACGCGTGCGAGGCTTTCACTGGATCGGGAGTGCGTCAACCCTGTGACGCCACGGGATGCGTGGGCACAGGCGCGCGATTCATTCCTCCCCTGAGCTTGTCTCAGAGGAGGGGGACCGCTCGCGCAGCGAGTGGTGGAGGGGCGGCTGAGCAGACAGCCGGTAACAGCTCGGCAAAATTCCGCCCTCTACGGGGCGGCCCCTCCGTCAGCACTGCGTGCTGCCACCTCCCCCAGCGAGCTGGGGGAGGAATGGGCTGGTCATTCCGCCGCGGCGGTCGCCTGCGGATCGGGTTCGGTGGCGTTGGCGTCGAGCATGTCGGCGGCCGCGTTGAGCTGCGCGGCCTCGTCGGGCGAGACGCCGGTCGTCTCGTCGGTGCCGTTGCACGCGGCGAGCAGTGCCAGTGGCAGCAGAATAATGGCGCGCATGGTTCCCCCCGGAACTGCGCGGGGCCGTCGGCGCGACGGCCCCGGCCTGATCTCAGTTGTTCTTGTCGAGCTCGTCCTCGGCGGCATCGGCGGCGTTGCCGACGCGGTCGGCACCTTCGCTGATCGCAGCGCCGGCGCGGTCGGCGGCGTTTTCGGCGGTGCTGAGCGCGCCGTCGGTCGCGGCTTCGACGTCATCGGCGGCTTCGCTCATCGTCGCATTGGCATCGGCGCCGATTGCCTCGGCGGCTTCGGCGGTTTCGTTCTGCGCCTTGTCGCTGCAGGCGGCGAGGCCGAGCGCGGCGATCGCGGCGAGCGGAAGAAGGGCCTTTTTCATGCGTGTTCCTCTCTGAAACGATGGTCGTTCGGGGCAGGACGCCTGAACCGAAACTAGGTTCCGTTCCGGCGAAGCGCAATCTGCTGCAAAAGGAGGCAAAAGACTTGCCTCTGCGCGCCCATTTGCCTAGATCGAGCCTGTAGTCGGCCGCCCGTGGAGGGCGGCCCTTATTGTTTCTGGAGACTTTGACGTGGCTCAGCCGCTCATGCCGCACGCGACCGCTTCCTGGCTGGTCGACAATACCGCGCTCAGCTTCGAGCAGATCGCCGATTTTTGTGGGCTGCACATTCTGGAGGTGCAGGCGATCGCGGACGACACCGCATCGACCAAGCTGACCGGTCGCGATCCCGTCCGCGCGCACGAACTGACGCTCGAGGAAATCGAGAAGGGGCAGAACGACCCCGATTACCGCCTGAAGATGAGCAAGGGGCCCGATCAGATCCGCCGCACCAAGGGGCCGCGCTACACGCCGGTGTCGAAGCGTGCGGACAAGCCCGACGGCATTGCGTGGATCATCCGCAACCATCCCGAGATTTCGGACGGCGCGATCGGCAAGCTGATCGGCACTACCCGCACCACCATCGCCGCGATCCGCGACCGTTCGCACTGGAACATCGCCAACATCGTGCCGAAGGATCCGGTGACGTTGGGCCTGACCAGCCAGCGCGAGCTGGACGCGGCGGTGGCCAAGGCGGCGAAGGCAGCGGGCATCGAAGCCCCGGTCGACACGCGGCTGGAGGGCGACCGCGAGGCGCTGCTCGAACAGCTGCGCGCCGAGCGTGAGGCGGCGTCGCGGGATACGACGCCGGGCGTCGAGCTGGACCGGGATACGCTGTTCAAGAGCTGATTGATCTGGGCCGTATCTTCCTCGCCCCTCCGCAGGAGGGGAGAGGGATGCGCAGACTTGGGTCTTGCGGAGCAAGGCCCTAGTCGGAGCTGGGAGAGGGGTGGGCGGCTACGCAGTAGCCGAGCGGAGCTTTGCTCCGCTCTACCCCTTGCCAAGCTTCGCTATCCTCTCCCCTATCAAGGGGAGAGGGAAGAACGGCTCCCGGCTCAGCCCCATTTTCGATTTTTGGGTATCACGGCGGCGCGCGGACTCGACAAGCGGGTCCCGCGCCGTCACTGTTTCCGGTATGGCTGAACCGGCGATCTCTCCCGACATCTCGCTGACGCAGGACGAAAGCTTCGTCGCGACCAGTCATCGCGGGCTGACCTATCCGCTGGGCGAGCGCACGCCGGCGGTGGGGGAGGCGATTGCGGTTGCGCGCGGGGTGCATTGGGTGCGCATTCCGATGGCCGGGCCGCTCGACCATATCAATTGCTGGCTGGTCGCCGATGGTGCAGCGACGACCATCGTCGATACCGGATTGAACGTCGATCCGTCGGTGGAGGCGTGGCGCGCGCTGTTCGACGTTGAGCCGCTGGCGTCCGCGCCGCCGCATCGCGTGATCTGCACGCATTTTCATCCCGACCATATTGGCCTTGCCGGATGGCTGGGGCGGAAGTTCGATGCGCCGCTGTGGATGACGCGCGGCGAGTGGCTGATGGGCCGACTGTTGACCGCCGATGTGCGCGACGCGGTGCCGGACGAGCAGATCGCCTTCTGGCGCGCGGCCGGATGGGACGACGACCAGATCGCGGTGGCGGCCGCCAAGGGCTATGGCCAGTTTCGCCGCATGGTCGCGCCGCTGCCGTTGGGCTATCGCCGGATCGTCGATGGCGAGGAGATTGCGATTGGGGATGCGACCTGGCGGGTCGTGGTCGGATCGGGGCATTGTCCGGAACATGCGTGCCTGTGGAACGAGGCCGAAGGCGTGCTGATCGCGGGGGATCAGGTGCTGCCGCGGATCAGCTCCAACGTTTCGCTGGGCGTGAGCGAGCCCGAGGCCGATCCGCTGGGCGAATGGCTGGCGTCGATCGAGAAATTGCTGGAACTGCCCGACGATCTGCTGGTGCTCCCGGCGCATGGCGCGCCGTTCACAGGACTGCATGTCCGGCTGGCGGCGCTGCGCGACGAGCATCGCAAGCGGCTCGGCATCTTGGCCGAGCATCTGACCGAGCCGCGCCGGGCGGTCGACTGTTTCGGGCGCATGTTCCGGAGGACGATCACCGGCGACATGCTGGGCCTCGCGACCGGCGAGACGCTGGCGCATCTGCGGCGGCTGGAGGTCGAGGGGCGGGCGGTGCGCGACGTGCGCGACGGCGTGTGGTGGTATCGGAAAACGGGTTAGGTTAGCGTCCGCTCGCCGGGTGGCCTGATTCTGGAGAGCGATGCGATGTGCGACGATCTGACCAACGCCGACAATGAACAGCTGATCAAGGGCATGAGCCGGCGCGAATTTGGCGCGGCGGCGGGCGCCGCGGGGCTGATGGCGCTGTTGCCGACCCCTGCGAATGCGCTGGGCATCCAGTCGTCGGACGTGACGTTCAAGACCCCCGACGGGACCGCCGACGGCTATTATGCCGCGCCGAACAAGGGCCGGCACCCGGCGGTGCTGGTATGGCCCGACGTGATGGGCCTGCGCCCCGCGTTCCGCCAGATGGGTGAGCGGCTGGCGCAATCGGGCTTTGCGGTGCTGACGATCAATCCGTTCTACCGGTCGGTGAAGGGACGCTTCCTGCAGCCGGGCGAAAGCTATGCAACGCCGAGCGTGCGCGAGAAGATCGGACCGTGGCGCGCGTTGCTGACCCCCGATGCGGTGGTGCGCGACGCGACTGCGGCGGTGGCCTGGCTCGACGGGCAGCGCGCGGTGGACAAGAAGCGCGGAGTCGGCACCACCGGATACTGCATGGGCGGGCCGTTCACGATGCGCACCGCCGCGGCGCTGCCCGACCGGGTCAAGGCGGGCGGGTCGTTCCATGGCGGGGGCCTGGCCACCGACAAGCCGGACAGCCCGCATCTGCTGGTGCCCAAGATGAAGGCGCGCTTCCTGTTCGCGGTCGCCGAGAATGACGACAAGCGCAATCCGAACGAGAAGGAATTGGTGCGCAAGGCGTTCGCCGATGCCGGGCTGGCGGCGGAGATCGAGGTGTATCCGGCGAACCATGGTTGGTGCCCGCCCGACAGCCAGGTCTATGATCAGGTGCAGGCGGAAAGGGCGTGGGCGCGGTTGCTGGCGACGTTCAAGGGGTTGTGACCTGGTGATCCTCTCCCGCAAGGGGGGGGACTTTGCGCTTGACCGATGGCGTAAATACGTTCTTATTTCGTTCTCAATCGACTCGGAGGGAACACGATGGCGATCACGCTCTATACCAATCCGATGTCGCGCGGACGGATCGCGCGCTGGGCGCTTGAGGAAGCGGGCGCCGAATATGACGTCGTGACGGTCGACTGGCGCGACAAGCCGGCAGAATTCTTGGGCGTCAACCCGATGGGGAAGGTGCCGACGATCGTCCATGATGGCGTCGTCGTGACCGAGTGCGCGGCGATCTGCGCCTATCTGGCGGACGCGTTTCCGGCGGCGAAACTGGCGCCGCCGGTGGATGCGCGCGGAGCCTATTATCGCTGGCTGTTCTTCGCCGCCGGGCCGCTGGAACAGGCGGTGACGAGCAAGGCGATGGGGTGGAGTGCTGACGCTGACCCGCAAAAGCAGGGAATGCTGGGCTTCGGCAATTTCGACCGCACGATCGACACGCTGGAGGACGCGGTGAAGGCGGCGGGCGATGGCTGGCTGGCGGCGGACCATTTCACGGCGGCGGACCTGTATGTCGGCGCGCATCTGAGCTGGGGTCTGCAGTTCGGGTCGATCCCCAAGCGTAATGCGTTCGTGGCGTTCGTCGCGCGGGTGCAGGGACGCGAGGCGGCGCAGCGGGCGAATGCGAAGGACGATGCGCTGATGCCGGCACCCGCGGAGGGGTGAGCCAATTCCTCCCCCTGCTCGCTGGGGGAGGTGGCAGCACGAAGTGCTGACGGAGGGGCCGCCCTCGCAGAGGGCGGTGCTCTGCCGAGCCGCTTCGGCCGTCTGCGCGGCCGCCCCTCCACCACCGCCTGCGGCGGCGGTCCCCCTCCCCCAGCAAGCTGGGGGAGGAATTAGCTCACCCTACCACGCGCGAACCCAGCTTTGCCGCGAGATATTCCAGGTTGGCGATGCGGCGCCACACGGCGCTGTCGTTGATCGCGGACGGGTTGAAGAAGCGGCGCATCGCCGGGAAATCGAGGTCGATCACCCGGCTCATGTAGTCGGGGGTGAGCGTGCCGCCATGCTCGTCCCCCATCGCGCCGAGGCGGCGGCGCAGCGCGTAAGTGTGGCGGCGCAGCCAGACCGGGCGAATGCGGGTGAGCCATTCGGTGCGGCGATGCGCGAGATTGGGCGGGCCGGTAAAGTCGTGGCCGTACGCCGAGGGCTGGGCGGCGAGCACCGGGTCGATCGCGTTGAGCAACGCCGCCTCAAACCGTCCGGCATATTTGAGCGGCATGGGCAGCGTCATCGCCTCTGCCACGACGCGATGGTCGAGGAAGGGCATGAGGTATGGGCTGAACCGCGCCTCGAGGCTGATCTCGCGCCCGAACAGCGCGCGGCAGCGGATGCGGGGATAGATCTGCTCGACGCGGTTGCGTGCGAGCTTGCCGGTCGCGTCGGGCGGGGCGAGCGATGCGGCGATCTTGCCCGCGATCGCGTCGATGAAGCCGCGCGGATCGAAGCGGTCGGTGGCGTCGGCGGGAGTGAAGCGCGCGAAGAAGGTCTGCGCGATGTCGTGCGCGGTGAAGCGGCGATCGGGAAGGTAGAAGAAGTTGCGGTAAATCTCACCGCACCCACCCGACACGGCGAGCGCACCATCGGCGTGGCGGGCAAGCTGGGCCGCGCCGTTGGTGCCGTTGTCGAAGATGTTGCCGAAGGTCGGCAAGCCGTCGAACTGGTGGAAATTGCGAGCGACCAAATCCGGGAAGGCGTCGGGCGGGACGACGCCGTCTTCCTTGTCGAGCCATTCGATCGGGAAGCCGAGTTCGGCGCCAATGTGCTGGGCGATCACGACATCCTCGTCGCCCGGAACGCCATAGACATAGAGATGCGGGTCACAGCCCCGCGCGCGCAACGCGGCCAGGACGAGGCGCGAGTCGAGCCCGCCCGACAGCGGCGCACGGACATTGCCGCCCAGCGCATCGACATGCGCGCCGACGATGGCGAGCAGGGGGTCGCGGTGGCGCGCGATGCGATCGGGCAGCGCGTCGTGACTCGGCGCGGCGGGCAGCGGCTTGGCGACGTTGTGCCGGACGGTGCCGGTCGCGGTCAGTTCGACGACGCTGTTGGGCGAGAGGGTCTTGAGCTGTTCGAATACCGTATCGTCGCCGACAGGCATGACGTTGAACGCGAGTTCGTACACGCCCTGCGCACTGAAGCTGAGCCGCGGGAGGGCCCGGGCGGCGGCGAGGAAGGTCGTGGCGAAGACGCGATCCTGCGTGTCGTGGAACAGCTGGAACGCGGAGAAATAGTCGCCGAACAGGAAGCTGCGACCGCCGCGCCGGACGAGCGCGACGAACTGGCCGCCGAGCCGGTCCCAGTCGAGCGCGAGCGGGTTCATTGCGAGCAGGGCGGCGAGGGCGGGTTCGCCCATCTTGCCATCGACGACCAATGTGCCAGCGACCGCCACCAGATCGTCGCCGCGCCGGAGCAACGTGGGTGGGCCGGCGATGATGTGGCCAGCGTGGAGCAGGGTCCAGCCCGGGATCGCGACCGCTACAGGCTCAGGAAAGCCCTGTTCGCCCAGCACTGCGCGTGCCTCGCCCAGCGCCGCTTCGGCGAAGCGTGAGTCATCGTTCCGGACAAGAAACAGGCTGGCCATGGCTGCGCTCTACCCGATCACGCCGCCGCGGGCGTGGGGGAAACGCGCTTCCGGCCCATAGGGCGGATGCCTTCCTCGGCCCGCTTGCGCGCGAGATAGGTGTCGAGCCCGATCTGCGCGCCGACCAGCATGTAGACGAACGGATTGAGCGCGATGCCGACGAACAGCGAGCCGAACAGATAGATGATGTGCCCGTGCTGAAGCGCGGTGGCGAGCGGGGCGATCCATGCCTTGTCGGGCGGCACGTCGCGGTAGCGGCGGCGCAGCACCTCCATCCGCAGGATGCCGCCGAGATGGATCATCAGCCACAGGATGAAGCCGGGCCAGCCCTGTTCGCCCAGCATTTCGAAAAAGGCCGAATGATAGGCGCGCGACTTGTCGATTTCGGGCGTGCGCACCACCGTGCGGCTGGCGCCTTCGCCGACGATCTCGATCTTGTCGTATTTGATCTCGTTCTGGCGATAGGCTTCGAACCCGCCGCCCATCGGGTGGGTCTTCACATACTCCCAGGTCCATTTCCACACCTCGATCCGGGTCGAGGCGCTTGCGTCGGACTGATAGGTCGAGATGGTCCCCATCCGCTCGGTGAAGCTGGCGGGGAGGAACGGGACCGACGCGACCGCGAGGAAGCCCGCACCCGCGATGTAGAGGATGCGCCGCTTGACGTCGCGCAGCATCAGGACGGCGAGCAGGCCGATGCAGAGGAGACCGGTGCGCGCCTGCGTCCCCACCGGCATCAGCAGGCAGGCGAAGATCAGGGCATAGCCGAACGCCTTCACGCGCCAGTCGGGCGGGAAGATCGTGCCGTATTTGGTGAACCACAGGATCAGCGGGATCAGGCAGATCGACACGGCGGAGATGATGCTGCCTTCGAACAGGCCGCTATTATTGTCGACGATCAGCTTGAGCTGGCCATAGCCGCCACCGCCGAGCGCGGTCTTGACCCCACCCGCGATGATGATCGTCGAAACGGAAAGGAGCATGAACAGCAGCAATGCCTCGATCCGCAAGCGCGTGCGCAGCGTGAGGGGCAGGAAGATCGCGAAGGCCAGCGCCTTCCACACCCAGTCCCATTTATACGCCGCGTCGATCGGGAAATCGGCGTTGATCGTGGTGTAGTAACACCAGCCGAGCAGGGCGAGCATCAGCCCCTGACGCGGGGCGACGCGCATGTCGCGCTTGTCGTCCATCGCCAGCCAGGACAGCACCGCGAACCCCACCGCCATCGCCGAGATCGGGAAGGCGTTGAGCAGGAAATAGCTCATCCGCTGGGGTGAGACGATGTCGATATAGACATAAGCAAGCACGAACAGGAACGGCCGGCGCAGGCCGAGCGCGAAGATGGCTCCCAGAAATGCGATGAAGGCGAGGTCACGCACCGGGGCGTTTCCAGCCGCGCTTGGGCGGTGGCGGCTTGCCGTCGAGGCCGTCGTCATCGACCGCCGGGCTGTTCACCAGACGCCAGGCGACGACGAGCAGCAGCCCGTGGGTTAGCGCGAGAACCAGCGTGTCGATCATCGTGATGCGGGGATAGCCGCTTCCGGTTGACGGGCCGTTAAGTGATCGCGTGGCAAGGATTGGCCATGCGGATCCTGCACGTCCTCGACCATTCGCTGCCGTTGCACAGCGGCTACACCTTTCGCACGCGCGCGATTCTGAAGGCGCAGATGGAGCGCGGCTGGACCGTCGCGGGGGTGACCGGGCCGCGTTACCATACCGGCGATTCGCCATTCGAGACGCTCGACGGGATCGACTTTCACCGTACCAAACAGATGCGGCGGTTGCCGCCAGTCGTCGGCGAGCTGGCGGAGATCGCTGCGTTCGCGCGGCGGATCGGCGAGGTGGTTGAGCGGTTTCGGCCGGATATCCTTCACGCGCATTCGCCGGTGATCGACCCGCTGGCGGCGATGCGTGCGGCCAAGCGCTATGGCTTGCCGCTGCTCTACGAAATCCGTGCATTCTGGGAAGATGCGGCGGTCGGCAACGGGACCGGGACCGAGGGGTCGGCGAAATATCGCGCGATCCGGGGGCTGGAGACCTGGGCGGCGCGGCGGGTCGATGGCGTGGCGGTGATTTGTGAGGGGCTGAAGCGCGACCTGATTGCGCGCGGGATCGATGCGGGCAAGATCATGGTGTCGCCCAATGGCGTTGACCTGCATCTGTTCGGCGAACCTGCGCCGCGCGACGCGGAACTGTCGGCGAAGCTCGGGCTCGACGATGCCGACACGATCGGATTCATCGGCAGCTTTTACGATTATGAGGGGCTGGACGACCTGATCGCCGCGATGCCGACATTGCTGGCGCAGCGGCCCAGGGCGCGGCTGGTGATGGTTGGCGGCGGGCCGATGGAACAGGCGTTGCGCGCGCAGGCGGCGGTGTCGAGCGCGGCGCATGCGATCCATTTCGTCGGGCGCGTGCCGCATGAGCAGGTCGAGCGTTATTACTCGCTGATCGATTTGCTGGTCTATCCGCGCAAGCACATGCGGCTGACCGATCTGGTGACGCCGCTGAAGCCGATCGAGGCGATGGCGCAGCACCGGCTGGTCGCGGCGTCCGATGTCGGCGGGCATCGCGAGCTGATCCGGCATGGCGATACCGGGACATTGTTCCCGCCCGACGATCCGGCGGCGCTTGCCGATGCGGTGGCGGGGGTGTTCGCGGATCGCTCCGGCTGGGAGGCGCAAAAGGAGCGCGCGCGGCGATGGGTCGAGGCCGAGCGTAACTGGTCGTCAAACATTTCGCGCTACGAACCTGTTTACCAAAGATTGATCGACGCCCGATCACGGGAATCCAAATGGTTGCGTACGCCCTCGTTCAACGTCTGACCCCCAATGTGGCGCTTGCGCTGGCTGGAGGCGCGGGCGCGTGTGCGGTGCTGGCGAGCCTGGTGCTGCCCGGCGCGCTGCTTGAGGACATGGTGCTCTCCAGCGGGATTGCGGCGTTCGTGCCGGCGGCTGAGCCGCCGCTGGGGACGACGGCGCGGCTGTGCATTGGACTGTTCAGCGGCGGACTGATCGCGCTGATCGCGTGGATGGGGCTGTCGGCGCTGATCGCATGGCTCGATTCGCGCGGTGCGGAGTCAGCGGAGGGCGAGCCTCGTCCAACCGTGCGCCGCGCCGACGCACATCCCGACGCGCGTCCGCGGGTCCCGCTGCGTGCCAGCGATCTCGACATGCCGGCACTCGATCCGGTTCCGGTGGCGGAGCCTGAGGTCAGCGTGGCCGACATCCTCGACTTGTCCGATGCCGCGCTGCCCGAAGAGCCGGTGATCGCGATGGGGCCGCCGTCCGAGGGGCGTCCGATCCATGCGCCGCTGCCCGAAGTGCAGGAGCTGCCCGCCGATCTCGATCAGCCACTCGCGGCGTTCGATCCCTATGCCATTCCGGCGGTGCCGATGGCGCCGCCGCCCCCGGTGCGGCCGCTGCGCCGCCGTGCAGCGCGCGCGCCGATTTTCGACGATGGCGAGCGGTTCGAGACGTTCGAGCTGACCCCGCCGGTGCGGCCGACGCCGGAGCCGGTGGTTGCGCCCGAGCCGGAAGTGGCAGCGCCGATCACCGCCCCGCAGACCGAGGCGAGCGTGCAGGCCTTGCTCGACCGGCTTGAGCGTGGGCTGACCAAGTTCGCACCACCCCCGCCAGAGCCGGCTCCCGGTCCCAAGCGCAAGCTTGAGGACACGCTGTCCGAACTGCGCCGGATGGCGATGCGGGCATAGGTTTTGCTACCCCTCCCTTTCAGGGAGGGGAAGTGAAGTCACCGCTCTTCGACCGTCAGCACGCCGATTCTCAGCTCGACGCGGTCGCCGACGCGGCTATGCGACTCCACCGTCAGGTCCGCGACCAGATGGCCGCGTAGCGCAAACTCCGCCTCGGGCAGGTCGGCGATCCACGCGTCCAGCGCCGGGGAAGGGGTAGCGGAGAGGAGCAGGTCGTGGCGCGCGCCGGCAAAGGTCGCGCTGGCCCAGCGCGTCCAGCTGGCGGAGACGATCGACAGGTCGACCCCGCGCAGCGCGGCGTGGCGGAGCAGCGCGCGTTCGAGCAGCACGCCGGCATCGGGACCGCAGCTCATCGCCCTGCCTCCGGCGTCGGCGCGGGGCGCGCCAGTTGCGCCTCGATCCGCGCGCACAGCTCCGGGCCGGGATCGCGGCCCTTGCGCAGGTCATCCACCAGCCGCGGATCGTTGACCGCCAGCCGCCCGAATTTGGTGCGCGGCATGCCGGTTTGCCGCAGATACCGCTCGATCCTTCCCAAAATTGCCATTGTCCTTCCTCGACTCGCGGGGCCGCTCCCCGACTCATATGTTCTTTAGATGTTCTCATTTCCAACTTGTCTAGGAAAAATCCTGCGACTATGGATGGGATATGGAATCGGATGAGCAGCGGCGCGCATTGGCGCAGGCGGCGGCGGCGCGGGGGGCGTCGCTGGCGGAGCTGTCGCGGCTGATCGGGCGCAACGCCGCCTATCTGCAGCAGTTCGTGACGCGGGGCAGCCCGCGGGTGCTGGCTGAGGGCGATCGGCGGCGGCTGGCGCGCTATCTGGGGGTCAGCGATGCGGCGCTGGGCGGGCCGCTGGTCGAGGGGCTGGTGGCGGTGGCGCGGGTCGATGCCGGGGCGGCGGCGGGGCGCGGCCGGGTGGTCGAGAGCGAGCGGACAAGCCCGCTGCTGCTCGACCCGGCACTCCTGCGGCGGCTGGGCGTGCGGGCGGACATGGCGTCGACGATCCGGGTCGAGGGCGCGTCGATGGAGCCGACCCTATGCGATGGCGACGAGATCCTGGTCGATGGTGCGCGGCGGGTGCCGGGGCCGCGCCCAGCGATCCATGTGTTCCGCCGCGAGGGGTTGCTGTCGGTCAAGCGGCTGCGCGTGATGGGCAGCGAGGTTGAGCTGGCCAGCGACAACCCGGATTACGGGCGCGAGATTGTGCCGCTGCATGCGATCGAGGTGGTGGGCCGCGTGGTGTGGATGCACCGCGCGCTGGTGTGAGCCCTTCGGTCAGCCGGTCTTCCAGCGAAAACGGTAAAACAGCCGGCTTTTGACTGGCTTGCCGTCCTTGTCCTTGGCGGCCGAGAATTTGCCGCGCGTCTGGAACAGGATGCAGGTTTGCGCGTCCAGCGTCGCAACACCGCTCGCCTGTTCGACGACGCAGTCCTTGAGCACGCCCTGTTCATCGATCAGCAGCGAGACGCCGGTCGTCCCGTCGCGGCCCTCGAAAATTGCCTGGCCGGGATAGTCTTGCGACGATACCAGCCGTGCGGGTGCGACCAGCGGGGCGGACATGGTGCCGATGCGCGCCAGCCCTGCCTCATCCGCATTCCAGTGCGCGCGCAGGTTCTTGTTGCAGGTGTCGAGCGCCCGAGTTGCGGCAGCGAACCCTGAGGTCGACAGGCTGAAATCGAGCCGACGTCCTTTGATTGCGACAGCTGGGAGGGTCGCGAGCCGGTCGAAATCCGCGCGGGGGATGTTGATCCAGAACATCTCGCGGTTCGTCTTGGGGGGCCGGAACCCGAGTGCGGTGGTTTTCACATCGCCCAGCGTGATCGGAAAATGGGCGGCGTTCTGATAGGGGCCCTTGCGCGTGATGATCATGCGGATCACGTCGCCGTTCAGCGAAGGCTTAAACCCGAAGGTGATCGGCGCGGACGCATCGCCGTAATTCTGCATCGCGAGGCAGTTGGTATCGCCCCAATTGACCTGCCATTTCCCCAGCGGCGTGAGCGGCGGGTCAGCCTGAACCGGCGACGCGGCGATGGCGGAGAGCGACAGGAGTGAGGTCAGCATCTCGTGACCGTCGCACGTGACTATGACGCCCGCAAGTCTCAGCGGCTGCCGCGCACCCGGTCGATCAGCGCGACGATGACGAGCAGCGCGATGCCAATGCCGAGCCCGGCGAGGAAGCCGATCGAGGGCTGTCCCTGCCGCACCCCGACGACGGTACCGACGACCAGCGACAAAGCGAGGAGCGCGCCGCCGGCGATGGGGGCGGGTTTGGATGAGCGGTTCATGGTCGCGCCATGCCACGTCCCGTGCTGGGACGCCACTGTCCCGTCGCGAAACGCGTGGCACGGGCAAAACGCCTATGGTTTCCAGCAATTTACCCTCGCATCCCGCAGTGCGGTGCGATTCCGCGCAAGCTGGCACGCGCGGTGCGTGCAGGCGCGCGAGACTGTGCAAGGATTATCGATGTCGCCCATCCCCTATCTCGCCGACCGTGCCCATGTGTTCGACGCTGCGGACCTGATCCGCGCTTTCGGCGCCGATGCGGGGCTGGAGGCGGCGGCGCGCGCGGACAAGTTCCGCGACCTGGGCAACCACATCAATTTCTGCCGCTGGCGCCAGATCGAGCGGCTGATCGTGCTGATGAGCGTCAACCGCGCCGTGGGCACGGTCCATTGAGATAATGGTCGCCAACATGGCGAGGTGACGCAACCCGGTCGTTCCAGTCGCGTTATGTGCGGATGGGGGCCAGATGACGTTACCGCAAATCCTGTCGATTGCCGTGCTCGTGGGCATGATGGCGCTCTTTCTGTGGGGGCGCTTTCGTTATGATGTGGTCGCGGTCATGGCGCTGCTGGCGGCAGTGGCGGCAGGCATCGTCGCGCCGGAGAACGCGTTTTCGGGCTTTTCCGACGACATCGTGATCATCGTCGGATCGGCGCTGGTGCTGTCGGGCGCCGTGCAGCGGTCGGGCGTGATCGAGCAGCTGATGCGCCTGTTGCAGAAACGGGTGACGCGGGTGCGCTCGCAATTGCTGTTGCTGTCCGCCAGCGTTGGCTTCGGTTCGGCACTGGTCAAGAATATCGGCGCGCTGGCGATGATGATGCCGGCCGCGTTCCAGATGGCGAAGAAGTCGAACAGCTCGCCCAGCGTGTTCCTGATGCCGATGGCGTTCGCGTCGCTGCTCGGCGGGCTGATCACGCTGATCGGCACCTCGCCCAACATCATCGTCAGCCGCGTGCGCGAGGAGATGACCGGGCAGCCGTTCGGCATGTTCGATTACGCGCCGGTCGGGCTGGGGCTGACCCTGGTCGGGCTGATCTTCCTGCGCTTTGGCTATCGCCTGTTGCCGGCGGACCGCCGCGCCGCGCCGACGATGGGCGAAGCGCTCGACATCCACGACTATGCGACCGAGGCCAAGATCGTCGCGCAATCGGCGGCGAAGGACGAGCGGGTCGCCGATTTCCTCGAGCGGCACGACCATGAGGTCGCGATCACCATGTTCCTGCGCAACGGCGTGCGCGCGACGCCATGGCCCGACATGCTGCTGCGCGAGGGCGATATCCTGATCCTGGGCGGCACGCCGGACAGCCTGGAGCGGGCGATTGCGCGCGACCGGCTCGATTTCGTCGGCACCAGCGAAGCGCCCGAATCGGGCGAGGGCGATGAGATCGGGGTGATCGAGGCGGTGGTTGGGCCCGGATCCCCGCTGGTCGGCGGGACTGCGGGATCGCTGATGCTGCGCCAGCGCTATGGCATCAACCTGATCGCGGTATCGCGGCGGGGCGAGCGGATCGTGCGGCGCATGCCGAACGTCGTGTTCCGTGCGGGCGATGTGGTCGTGCTGCAGGGGCCGTTGGGCGCGCTGCCGGGGACGCTGAACGAGCTGGGCGCGCTGCCGCTGGCCGAACGCGAGCTGCGGCTGGGCAGCGTGCGCAAGGGGCTGTTGCCGATTGCGGTGCTGGCGGTAGCGATGGCGGCGACCGCGACGGGCGCGGTGCCGGTAACGATCGCCTTCTTCGCGGCGGCGGCGGCGGTGGTGCTGTTCGGCGCGCTCCCCCTGCGCGAAGCCTATGACCATGTCGAATGGCCGATCCTGATCATGCTCGGCGCATTGATCCCGGTCAGCGACACGCTGCGCAGTACCGGGGTGACCGAGATTATCGGGACCTGGCTGTCCGCGACCGCAGCGGGCCTGCCACCCTGGGGCGCGGTGGCGCTGATCATGGCGGCGGCGATGGCGGTGACGCCGTTCCTCAACAACGCTGCGACGGTGCTGGTGATGGCGCCGATCGCCGCCACATTCGCGGGCGATTTGGGGCTGCGGCCGGAGGCGTTCCTGATGGCGACCGCCGTCGGTGCGGGGTGCGATTTCCTGACCCCGATCGGGCACCAGTGCAACACGCTGGTAATGGGGCCGGGCGGCTATCGCTTCAGCGATTATGCGCGGCTGGGTGCGCCATTGTCGCTGATCGTGCTGGTGGTGGGAACGCCGCTGATCCTGTGGGTCTGGCCGGTCGCCTAGTTGCGCAGGCCCCGAGGCGTTCCTAGCTGTCCATTGAACCAACGAGAGGAGAGATCATGCGTACCCCCGAAGCCGTTGCCGGAATGCTGTGCCCCGTGTGCAAGGTGGGCCTCCATATGAGCGACCGGCAGGGGATCGAGATCGATTACTGCCCGCAATGCCGGGGTATCTGGCTGGATCGCGGCGAGCTCGACAAGATCATCGAACGTAGCGGCGCCGGTGAGGCACCCGCCGCTCCGCAGGCACCGCAACCCCCGATGCCGCCCCAGCTGCCGATGCCGCCGCAGGGCAGCCCGTGGCCGCAGCCGGGCGGCTATCCGCAGCAGCAGGGCTATGGCGGCGGATATGGCCATCAGGGCCACGACCCGCGCTATTACAAGCAGAAGCGCAAGAAGAGCTTTCTGGAAGAGCTGTTCGACTGAGCCAATTCCTCCCCCAGCTCGCTGGGGGAGGGGGACCGCTCGCGCAGCGAGTGGTGGAGGGGCGGCTGCGCAGACAGCCGTGAGCAGCTCGACAAAATTCCGCCCTCTGCGGGGCGGCCCCTCCGTCATTGCTTCGCAATGCCACCTCCCCTGAGCAGGCTCAGGGGAGGAACTGGATCACGCCAGCGCGCCGACCATCGCCTTCACTTCCATGAATTCGGCGAGACCATATTTGCCGTGCTCACGGCCATTGCCGCTCTGCTTGTAGCCGCCGAACGGCAGGTCGGGATTGGGCTGGCCGCCATTGATATAGACCATTCCGGCGCGCAGCCGTGGAGCGACGCGCTTGACCGCTTCGGGGCTGCCGAACACGACCGCCGACAGGCCGTAATCGGTGTCGTTGGCGATGCGCACAGCATCTTCCTCGCTGTCATAAGGGATGATCGTGACGACGGGACCGAAGATTTCCTCGCGCGCGATCGTCATGTCGTTGCGCACGCCTGAAAAAAGCGTGGGCTTGACGAAATAGCCGGTGTCGATGCCGTCGGGACGGCCGGGGCCGCCGGTCTCCAGCGTCGCGCCTTCCTCCATCCCCTTGCGGATCAGGCCCTGGATCTTCTCCCACTGGGTCTTGTTGACGACCGGGCCGATATGGCGGCCCTCTTCGGCAGGATTGCCGCAGGTCGTCGCCTTCATCACCTCGGCGGCGGCAGCGGCGGCTTCCTTTTCGAGCGCGGCGGGGACGAGCAGGCGGGCGGGGGCGATACAGCTCTGGCCCGAATTGAGCAGGACGCTGAACAACGTGCCCTTCACCGCCGCCGCGACATCTGCCCCCTCCAGCATCAGCGAGGGCGACTTGCCGCCCAGTTCCTGATGCACGCGCTTGACCGTGTCGGCGGCGTTCTTGGCGACCGCGATGCCTGCGCGGGTCGATCCGGTGAAGCTCACCATGTCGACGCCCTTGTGCTTGCTGAGCGCGGTGCCGACGCCGGGGCCGTCGCCGTTGACGAGGTTGAACACGCCAGCAGGCACGCCCGCTGCGTCCATCACCTCGGCAAAGATCGCGGCGCAGCTCGGCGCTTCCTCACTGGGCTTGAGGATCATGGTGCAACCAGCGGCGAGCGCGGGGGCGACCTTGGACACGATCTGGTTGAGCGGCCAGTTCCAGGGGGTGATCATCGCGACCACACCGATCGGCTCATGCACGACCAGGCTGTTGCCGATCGCCTCCTCGAACTGAAACTCCTTGAGCGCGCGCGCGGCGGACATCAGATGGCCGATGCCCGAGCCGACCTGCGCGGTCTTGGCGAGGCTGAGCGGCGCGCCCATCTCGGCGCTGATCGCCTGTGCCATGTCGTCCATGCGTGCCTTGTACTCGGCGATGACGCGATCGATCAGCGCGAGACGCTCCTCGACGCTGGTGCGGCTGAAGGTTTCGAACGCGGCCTTGGCTGCGGCGACGGCCTTGTCGACATCGGCCTGAGACCCCAAAGTGATTTCGGTGGTGGCAGATTCGGTAGCGGGATCAATGACTTGATGGACAGTGCCGCCCTCGCTTTTGACCCATTGGCCACCGATATAGTGTTTGAGATAGCTGCGCATCCTGATCTCCGAAAAATTTGAGGTTCGGGTATGGAGGCTTATTTGGCGGGCGGGGGCATTGGTTGCAACCTGAAACTGGAGATGAAGCGATGGCGCGGCAGGCAGTGATCCGGACGACCGGCGGACCCGAAGTGATCGAGTGGGTCGAGGTCGATCTGCCCCCGCCGGGCCCGGGCGAGGTGCGGGTGCGGCATGAGGCGGTGGGGCTGAACTTCATCGACACCTATCACCGTTCGGGCCTGTATCCGGTGCCGTTGCCGAGCGGCCTGGGCAGCGAGGCGGCGGGCGTGGTCGAGGCGGTGGGGGAGGGCGTCAGCGCCTTCGCCGTGGGTGACCGCGTGACAACCTATGGCCCCGCGCTGGGCGCCTATGCCAGCGCGCGCAATGTGGCGGCCGATGCGCTGTTGCCGATTCCGGACGGCATCGGGTTCGACGTGGCGGCGGCGGTGACGCTGAAGGGCTGCACGGCGGAGTATCTGATCGAACGCTGCGCGCGGGTGCAGCCGGGGATGACGGTGCTGGTCCACGCTGCTGCGGGGGCAACCGGGCAACTGATCGTCCAGTGGCTCAAGCATATCGGCGCGACCGTGATCGGAACGGTCGGGTCGGCGGACAAGGCAGAGCGGGCGCGGGCGATCGGCGCGGATCATGTCATCGAGTACAAGGACGAAGACATCGCCGCGCGGGTGCGGGAGATCACCGGGGGCGAAGGCGTGCCGGTGGTGCTCGACGGGGTCGGCGGATCAACTTGGGAAGCGTCGCTCAAGTCCACCGCGCGGCGGGGGATGATCGTCAGCTTCGGCAATGCCGGCGGGCCGGTCACCGGGGTCAATCTGGGGACGCTGAGCCAGCATGGCTCGTTGTTCGTCACGCGGCCGACGCTCTATCACTATTATGCGACGCCCGAGGAACGCGCCGCGGGCGTGGCTCGGGTATTTGATCTGGTCGCGCGCGGCGTGCTGCAGGTCGAGATCGGGCGGCGCTATGCCCTCGAAGGCGCGGCGGAAGCGCATCGTGCCATCGCCGCCGGGGAGACGATGGGCGCGACGCTGCTGATCCCGTGAGCGTCAGTCCTGGCCGGGATAGGGCTTGGCCTTGAGCAAACCGGCGAGGTGCGCGGCGTTGCCCGCGACCATCCCGGCGGTTTCCTTGACCTTCTTCGGGGTCTTGTCGAGGTCCTGAAAGTCGGTCGAGCCCATCGCTTCGCCGACCCAGTAACAGGCGGCGACGGCGGGGATGGTGTAGCCGACATCGTTCAGCGCCTGAAACAGCTGCGCCGAACTGAAATGCGCGCCATCCTCATTGCCGACGATGGCGGCGACCGCGACCTTGCTATAGCTCGGCATCCGCCCCTGATCGTCGGTTTCGGAGATGAAGGCGTCCATCCGCTCGAGCACGCGCTTGGCGATGCTCGAAATCTGACCCATCCAGATCGGGCCGCCGAAGATCAGGATATCGGCGGCGAGAATCTGTTCACGCAGTGCGGGCCATTCATCGCCTTCGCCCTCGTCTGACGAAACGCCGGGCTTGATATTCAGCGCAGCGACACGGACCGTTTCGGTAATCGTGACATCCTGCTTGGCGAAAGCGTCGGCGAGGACGGCGATCATCGCATCGGTGGAGGAGCGCTCGGACTCATCGGCCTTGAGCGTGCAGTTGAGGGCTAGGGCGTTCAGCATCTCCGCATGACGCGCGGGGATGCTAAAGCGTTCCGTCAGTTGCGCTTTTCGCGGCTCAACCGGGTGATGAAGGCGGCGCTGCGCAGCGCCTGGAGCGGGATCGATTTGAGATCGACCCATTCGCCCTCGGCATGCGCGTTGCCGCCTGCGACGCCAAGGCCTGCGAGCGTGTCGACATCCGCCGCCACGAACGCGCTGTCGGCGGCGCCGCGCCGGGCGGGGTCCATTTCGGCCATTTCGGGGAGCTTCAGGTCGCGGTTCACCGCATTGAGCTTGGCCAGCAGCGCGCGGTTGCCATCGGTTGGGGCCATCGGGGGATAGCCTTCCTGAAAGTCGAGGCTGGCGGTGGTGCCGGGCAGATTCTTCGCCACAATCGCCTGCATCGCGGCGCGGGTCTTGGCCTCCTGCTCCGGCGTCAGCGCGCGCAGGTCGCCGCGGGCGACAGCCTCGGCAGCGACGATGTTGGTCTTGCCGCCCGCGCTCACCTGATAATTATTGTCCGCCAGCGTCGCGGGGGTGCCGGCGGCCATCACACCGACGTTGAAGGTCAGGTTCTGCTCGGGAAGGGTACGGCGGAATTCGTCGAGGATGCGCGCCAGTTCATAAGCCGCGCCATAGCCGAGCGAGGCACCGAACACGCCGCTGCTGTGCCCGGTCTTGCCGGTGGTGCGAAGCGTCCAGTTGGTCGAGCTGCGGCGCGCGACCGTGCCGGTGTCCTTGCCATCCTCGCGCGCGAGATTTTCATATTCCAGCGCGACATCGGCCCATTTTCCCGCCGCGATCAGGTCGCGCCGGGCGATGGCGAGTGGGCTGCCGGTGCGCTCTTCATCGCCGGTCAGCACGATCTTGATGTCGGCCTGTTTAAGGGTTCCCGCTGCCTGCATCGCGCGCATCGCGGCGATGATGACAACGATCCCGCCCTTGTCATCGCCGATGCCGGGGCCGGTCGCGCGGTCGCCGTCGCGGACAAACTTCTGGAAGGGCGATTCCGGCTCGAACACCGTGTCGAGATGCGCAATCAGCAGGATGCGCTTGCCCTTGCCATTGCCTTTGTGCGTCGCGACCAGATGTCCGGCGCGGCCGGTTTCCTTCATGTCGATCCACTCGACCGCGAAGCCCAATGGCTCCAGTTCGGCGCGCACCATTGCGCCAACCTTGGTCACGCCATCGATGTTGAGCGAGCCCGAGTTCTGGTTGACCAGCTGCTCCAGCAGCGCGACGTGGCGCTCAGTCTCCGCCGCGATGGTCGATGCCATCTTCTGTTCGGCGGGGGACTGCGCGGCGGCGGGGGCGGCGAGGAGCAGGGCGAGCGGGGCGAGGGCGCGAAACATGCCGCCAGTAAAGCCGCTTGGGCTGCGCACGGCAAGGCCGGGCCAATGCTTCATTTTGGATGAAATTGCCTCCAAACAGGATGGTAACTGGCCGCGCGCGCGTTAGATCGGTGCGCGGGGGTGCCGATGTTTCGATGGTTTGGGCCGAAGCTGCCGATCGACCGTGACGAGTTCGAATGGCTGCTCGCCACCTTTGCCTGGCTGATCCAGACGGTCGATCGCGACAAGGCGTATCGCGACGCGGTGCTGATCCTGCCGACCCGCGATTTCTTCCCGACCAGTGTGGCGGAGGGACATGATCGCGCGGTCGAGCTGTTTGAGCAGGTCCGCGCGCATGCCGGCATGGCGGAATGGGATTGCGCGCTGGTGCCGGGCGAGGGGGAGCGCGAGACCTGGGTCGCGCCGGGCCATGCGCTGAAGCACGACTACAGCCCGCCGGGCGGGACGTTCGGCCATGACGGCGAGCGGGTGGTCATCACCTACAACCCCTCGGCGCTCGCGCGACCGGCCGATCTCGTCGCGACCTTCGCGCATGAGCTGTCGCACTATCTGATCCACGCCGATGGCAGCATGCCGCCGGGCGGCGCAGCGCTGGAGGAACATGCCACCGATGTCGCGGCGGTGTTCCTGGGCTTTGGCGTGTTCATGGCCAATGGCGCGAAGAATTTCGCGCAATTCCAGCGCGATGGCGAACAGGGCTGGGAAATGCGGCGGCAGGGGTATCTGAGCGAGGAGGCGCTGACCGCGGCGCTGGCGATATTCGTGCGGATGGCGGGGGCCGAGGCGGCGGATGCCGAAGCCGAACTGAAGGATTATCTGCGCGGGGTGTTTCGCAAGACCCTTGCGGTGATCGATCACGATTATCCGGCGCTGCGGGCAACGCTCGAAACGGCGGACCTGAGCGACTGGAGCGACTGACCAGGTTCCACCAGCCGCAGCGGAGTTCGAATGTGCGGTATGGAATTGCTGTTGGAGCGCCGAAATTTCCAAAGCGAACATGTAGCGGCACAACGCGCCACCGGTCTTAACCGGGGTGTCGCTTTGTGCCGCGAAATGCCCTGCAAGTCGACGTTATTGGATCCCCAGCGCCGCCTTGATGTCGGCCCAGGCGACATATTTGAAGTTCTGGGCCTTGGGCGGATTGTAGCCGTCCTGCGCCACGAACAGGCCGCCGGGATAGTTGGGACCGAAATCGCCGGGAGCGAAGTCGATCCCGTCGGTTTCTTCCGTAGCGCCAATGGTGCTGCCCGCGGCGATCCGGAAGCGACCGACATAGGAATCGTCGGACAGGCGATAGACGGTGTAGGCGTGGTCGCCTTGGCTGGAGACGATCACATAGCCGCCATTGCCGGTGCCTTCGGGCGCAAGGGTCACGCCCTCGACATCGATCACCAGCTTTTGTCCGTCGGCGGGCGCGATCAGCGTGCCGGCGACCGGGCCATCGGCACGGGCGTCGAAGCGCCACAGGCCGACATTTTCCTCGCCGACATAGAGCCGCTGGGTGCGGTCGTCGGCGGCGCAGCCTTCCGACTGCGTGGCGAGCTTCATCGTGCGCACGATCGTGCCCGTGGGGGCGGTGCCAGACAGGTCGAGCGCGACCTGACGGATCGTGCCGTCCTTGATCACGTTGAACGCGTGGAGCGTGGTGCCGACTGCCATCAGGCAGACGCCATAGGCTTCGCCGGCGCCGACCGGGACGGTCCCGAGCGGGATCAGCTTCACCGCCGCGGTGTCCAGCCGGAACAGCGCGAGCTTGGCATTCTTGCGGTCGTTGCGGTCGCTCGCTGCGACGATGATGCCGAGCGGCCCCATGTCCTTGAGGTCGACATTGTTGACCTGACCCGCGTCGATGAAGAACCGGTCCTTGCCGGTCAGGTCATAGATGTGCAGCCCGGCCTTCTTGTCGGTGCCGACGATCAGGCTCGCGGCGGGGTCCGCCGGATTGCGCCAGATCGCGGGATCGTCCGCCGCATCGGCGTTGGCAGTGCCGACCGCATCGGTCTCTCCGCGCGCCTGCACGCTGGCGGCGGGGGTGGTGGGGACCACCGGGACTTGACGCCCGGTGGTCGCACAACCTGCTGCCAGCAATGGCAGCAGGGCAAGGGTGAGGTACTTGATCATCAGAAGGCGAGACGTGCCATGACCTGGAACACCGGACCAGCGGTTTCGCTTTCGAGCTCATATTCGTCGAAATTGCGATCGATCTGATCCTGCGTGGTGTTGAACTTGTTGAAGCTCTCCGCCTTGGCGCCGTCGAGCAGGTTGGAGCCGACCGCACGGATCGTGAACCGCTTGCCAAAGCGCTTCTCAACGAAGATTTCGAGGTCCGCGCCATAGGTGGTGCGCACTTCTTCGGCGACGAAGCGGTCATAGGCCGCGCCCTGCTTGCGATAGGTCGCGCCGAACGCCGCGCCGAAGCTGGGGATGTCCTGGATGAAGCCGAAATTATACACGATGTTCGACTGGCCGTTGAAGCGGCGCTCGCCCAGTTCGTCGGTGATATCGCTTTCCAGCAGCGACAGATTGCCGAAGATGCCGGTGTCGGGCAGGCCGAGGAAGCCAAGGCTGGTCGACAGGTCAAATTCGACGCCATAGACCGACCCGTCGCCGGTGTTGCGCGGCTGATAGACCCAGGTGCGGTCGCCCGTGGGATCGTCGGCTGCGCCGGGGACGCCGGTGTTGGCCAGCTCGATCAGGTCGGTGATGCGGCGGTAGAAGACGTTGACGCCGATCACGCCGGTGCGGCCAAGGCGATGTTCATAGCCAAGGTCCGCGCCCCACGCCGATTCCGGCTTGAGCAGCGGATTGCCGAGGAAGTCGTTGTCGCCCAGTTCTTCCTCAAGCAGGACGGGCGACGCGTCATCGAAGCGCGGGCGACGCACGGTGCGCGCACCCGAGATGGTGACGCGGCCATCGCCCAGCTCGATCTTGGCCGAAGCGCTGGGCAGGAGGTGGTTGTAGTCGGTGTCGATGCTGACCCCGCCCGGCGCCAGATCGCGGATCGCGACATTGGTGTTTTCCCAACGCACGCCGACTTCCCACTTGATCGCGCCCGACTTGCCCTCGACCAGCGCGAACAGATCCTTGCGCTGTTCCTCGATCGTGCTGAAGCCGCCAAGGACGGGCGCGAAGCCGCCGAACTCGCCGACGAAGCTCTCGGGGCTGCCCGAGAACTGGCTGTAGCCGGTGTGGAGCGAGGTCGGCAGGTTGAAGCGCTGGCGCGTCGCCTCGACGATGCGGGTGTCGCGGTCCTTGTCCTGATAGAAGCCGCCGAACACGATATCGAAGCCTTCACCGGCGGGCACCTTGTGCTCCAGCCCGAACGACAGCTCCTGGTCGACGATGCGCGTGTCGAAGCGGTCGCCGGTGAAGCGCGGGGCCGAACGGTCGAATTCGATCTCGTTTTCGGTTTCCCACTGGTCGTCGATGAACTTGGCGAAGCCGGCCTTCAGCTTGGTCTCGCCCGCGGCCCATTCATGGCTGACCTTGGCGGCGAGGCTGTAATTGTACTGAAGGATGTTGTTGATGTTCGAATTGTCGACCAACAGGTTGCCGCCTGCGCCGTTGCGGACCGAGCCGCCCGAGCCGGTCAGGGTGCCATATTCGAACGAGCGCTCGGTCTCGAGCCGGTCGGTGTGAACCCAGAAGCCCGACAGTTCGAAGTCGGTCGTTTCGGTATCGATCGAATAGCTGGCGTTGAGCGCGTAGTCGGTGCCGTTGCGGACGTCCGACTGGTCTTCGCGATTGTCGAAGTCGGCGGTGTAGTTGGCATCATTTTCGGGCGATTCGCCGTAGCGCAGGCTGAACTTCTTTTTGGGGTTGTAGCGGCCCTGAAGGTTCGCGCCGATCAGCAGGCGGCCCGGGCCGACTTCGGTGCCGAATACTGCGCCGATGCTCGGCTTGACCTTGCCGTCGTCGAAGAAGAGCGCGCCGCCGCGGATATAGCCGCCGTCGAGCTGATAGCCGTCACGCAGCACGATGTTGAGCGTGCCCGCGACCGCGTCGCCGGTGCGGCGGGCGGAGGAGGAGCGGACGATCTCGACCTGCTTGACCAGCTCGGCCGGGATGCGGTCGAGGAAGAAGCTGCGGTCGGCATTGGTGCCGGGCACCTTTTCGCCGTTGATCAGGATCTGGGTATAGCCGGGGTCGAGGCCGCGCAGGCGCGCGCCGTCGCTCTCGATCACGTCGGACAGGAAGGTCACCGACGGGACGCGCTTCAGGGCGTCACCCGCGGTCAGCGGTTCGAAGCGCTGGAAGAAGTCCTGGTCATAGACCAGCTCGGGCTCGGCGCCTTCGCTGCGGTTGCGATAGGCGATGGTGCCCTTGACCACGATTTCCTCGGCGGTCTCGATGCCTTCGTCAGCGGCGGTGGGGGCGTCCTGCGCCAGCGCGGGCGATGCCGTCGCGAGCGCGATGGTGGCGATGCTGGCACCAGCCAGCGACGTGAGAATCGATTTCATTGTGTCCCCCGAGATGAGTCGAGGGCGCGCCTAGGTGACGTGCGTGTCAGTTCCGCGTGAGTTGGGTTTCAGGACGGTGGCGGAACGATGACTCTTGCGTGACGTTGCGCGGAGGTAACGGTTAGGGAAACGTCGGCGACCGTTTTTGCGGCTGCCGTGCGGTCAGCGCCTGGGTCCTTTAGGCGTCGTGGGATTGGGATTTGGCGTTGCCGCAGGAGTAGCGGGCTGAGGGGCGGGCTCTCCGAGGGCGTTGACCTCTACCCGCACGTGACCCTCCGCGTCGGGGGTAAAATATGTCGTCTCAATCCCCATCGTGCGGAACGACACCGCGATACTGGGCTGCGTTGCCAAGCTCGCGGCCTCAATCGCGGACTGATGTGCAGATTGAGCGGCGATGTTGGCCGCCGCGCCGAGCTGGGCGCTGAGAATGTCATTCGGAACCGGGGTGTTGATCGCGGAAAGCCGGTCAGGGAGCGGCGGGAGCGGTGGCTTCGGATCTGACATCATCGTCTCCAACTTGAGCGGGTGGGGGCGTGACCCTGCTTTGGATCGATCATGCTGCAAATGATCGTCATGCGAAACGAAATTCGGCGGGTCGTCCCGCGTCACCACGAAAAAACGCCCGGGTCTTTCGACCCGGGCGTTGCTGTTCGACGCCGCCTCCCCCGAAGCGGCGACGAAGGTCCGGCTGATCAGGCCGAATAGTACATGTCGTATTCGACCGGCGACGGCGTCATTTCCCAGCGGGCGACGTCGGCGCGCTTCAGTTCGATATAGGCTTCGATCTGATCCTTGCTGAACACGTCGCCCTTGAGCAGGAAGTCCATGTCCGCCTCTAGGCTGTCGAGCGCTTCGCGCAGCGAGCCGCACACGGTGGGGACGAGGCTCAGCTCTTCCGGCGGCAGATCGTACAGGTTCTTGTCCATCGGGTCGCCCGGATGGATCTTGTTCTGGATGCCGTCGAGGCCGGCCATCAGCAGCGCGGCGTAGCAGAGATACGGATTGGCCAGCGCGTCCGGGAAGCGGAACTCCACGCGCTTCGCCTTGCTGCCCGCGCCGTAGGGGATGCGGCACGAGGCCGAGCGGTTGCGGCTCGAATAAGCGAGCAGCACCGGGGCTTCGTAACCCGGCACCAGGCGCTTGTAGCTGTTGGTGGTCGGGTTGGTGAAGGCGTTGAGCGCCTTGGCATGCTTGATCACGCCGCCGATGAAGTAGAGGCACATGTCGGACAGGCCGGCATAACCGTTGCCCGCGAACAGCGGCGTGCCCTTGTCCCAGATCGACATATGGGTGTGCATGCCCGAGCCGTTATCTTCCTTGATCGGCTTGGGCATGAAGGTCGCGGTCTTGCCATAGGCATGGGCGACCTGGTGCACGACGTACTTGTAGATCTGCATACGGTCTGCGGTCTGGACCAGCGTGCCGAAGGTCAGGCCGAGTTCATGCTGCGCCGCGGCGACTTCATGGTGATGCTTGTCGCAGGGCAGGCCCATTTCGAGCATGGTCGAAACCATCTCGCCACGAATATCGACCGCGCTGTCGACCGGCGCGACGGGGAAGTAACCGCCCTTGGCGCGCGGCCGGTGGCCGAGGTTGCCGCTCTCATATTCCTTGCCCGAATTGCCGGGCAGTTCGACATCGTCGATCGCGTAATAGCTGGTCGCATAGCTGTTTTCGAACCGCACGTCGTCGAACATGAAGAATTCGGCTTCCGGGCCGACATAGACGGTGTCGCCGATACCGAGCGACTTGAGATAGGCCTCCGAACGCTTCGCGGTCGAGCGCGGGTCGCGGGCGTAGAGCTCACCGGTCGAGGGTTCGACGATGTCGCACACCAGGATCAGCATCGGGGTGGCGCTGAACGGATCGGTCCAAACCGCGTCGAGATCGGGCTTGAGGATCATGTCCGACTCATTGATCGCCTTCCACCCCTCGATCGACGAACCGTCGAACATCAGGCCGTCGGTCAGCTCATCCTCGCCCAGCACGCTGGCGACCATGGTGAGGTGCTGCCACTTGCCCTTGGGGTCGGTGAAGCGCAGGTCGATCCATTCGATCTCCTGATCCTTGACCATCTTCAGAATGTCGGCGGCGGTATTAGCCATGGAACCAAGCCCTTTCTGTTTTGTCCCGATCCGCCCCAGTTGAAACCCAGGTGCGGAGAATCATATTGCGCTGCGGTGCAGCTTCGTGAAATTTTTGCAGTGCGTCAATTCGGCGCGCTGCGGAGTGATCAAATCGCGTTCTCGTCGCGCTCGCCGGTGCGGATGCGCAGCGCGGTCTCGATCGCGGTGACGAAGATCTTGCCATCGCCGATGCGGCCGGTCTGCGCGGCGTTGGCGATCGCCTCGACCACGCGGTCGGCCAGCGCGTCCTCGACCACCACTTCCAGCTTCACCTTGGGCAGGAAGTCGACGACATATTCCGCGCCGCGATACAGCTCGGTATGACCCTTCTGACGGCCAAAGCCCTTGGCTTCGGTCACGGTGATGCCCGACACGCCCACTTCGTGAAGCGCCTCCTTCACCTCATCCAGCTTGAACGGCTTGATGATGGCTTCGATCTTTTTCACGGTTTCTTCCCTCTGTGACGTGGTGCGAGTCCCGATTGGTCCGGTTCCGCGGCCAGGGTGGCCGTGGAATGGTTCACGATCAAGTGGAACGCCCCTGTCGCGCGACTTTGCATAGGGCGTGCCAGTTTGCTCGATCGCGCAAATGCTAAGGGCGAGGGCGGGCGCGGGTTAACAACTGCCTAACAAATGGGCAGCGGCGCGCGTTGATTGCGCGATTGCGGTGCAACCTTGCGCGCGCGACGGGCGGGTGTAATGTCCGGATATTACACCAAATCGCCGAGGATATCCGATGCGTGCTGTTCCGCTTGTTCTTGCCGCCCTGCTCGCCGGCGTATCCGCACTCCCAGCCGTCGCGCAGCAGCAGCCCGCCCCGGCGGCACTGCCCGGCGAGGGTACGGAGGATGCGAAACTCAAGGCGCTGTTCCACGCCAGCGACGAGGCGTCGCTCAAGCGCCAGCCGCTGATGGCGCTGTTCCGCGGCGACTTGCGCTATGCCGACCAGCTCGGTGAATATTACACGGACGCCTTCATCGCGGCTGAGAAGGCGGCGAATGCGGCGGACCTGGCGGCGCTGCGCACGATCGACCGGGCGAAGCTGACCACGGTCAACAGAATCGCCTATGACGTGTTCGAGGCCGACCAGCTGCGCACGCAAAAGGGCTTCGACGACACGATTTTGGCGGTGAGCAAATATCTGCCGATCGACCATTTCACCGGCTTCCAGGCATTCTATCCCAGCTTTGCGTCGGGCGAGGGCGCGGCTCCGTTCAAGACGGTTGCGGATTACGAGAATAACCTGAAGCGCAACGTCCAATATGCCGCGACCTATGACCGGGTGATCGGTCTGTTTCGCGAGGGGATGCAGCGCGGGATCGTCCAGCCCAAGCTGGTCGTCACCAACATGATCGGCCAGTTCGACAATCTGATCGCGCAGGGGGTGGAGGAATCGGTCTTCTACGGCCCGGTCAAGAAATTCCCCGAAGGCATTTCGGCGGCAGATCAGGCACGGCTGAAGGCGGCCTATGCCGCGCAGGTCCGCGACGTGATCGTGCCCGCGCACAAGAAGATCCGCGACTTCCTGGCGAACGAATATCTCCCCGCCGCGCGCGACAGCGTTGGGACGTCGGCGTTACCGGGCGGGGCGGCGCTCTATGCCTATGCGATCGAGAGCAACACGACGCTGCCGCTGACCGCCGATTATGTGCACGATCTGGGGCTGTCGGAGGTCAAACGCATCCTGTCGGAGATGGAGGCGCAGAAGGCCAAGGTCGGGTTTACGGGCACGCTGCAGGAGTTCTTCACGCACCTGCGCACCGACAAAAGGTTTCAGCCGGAAAGCGCCGATGCGCTGCGTGCCGGATATGAAGCGATCGGCAAACGGGTCGATGCACGGATCGCCGAGCAATTCTCGCTGATCCCCAAGACCCCGCTCGAAATCCGCCCGGTTCCCGCCTATCGCGAAAAGACCGATGCGGCGGGCAGCTATTCGTCCGGAACGCCGGACGGGTCGCGCCCGGGGGTGTTCTACTTCAACACCTACGACCTGCCCACGCGCTACACCTGGGGCATGGAGACGCTCTACCTGCACGAAGGCGCGCCGGGGCATCACTTCCAGATCAGCCTGGCGCAGGAAAATGCGGCGCTACCCGCCTTCATGCGCTTCGGCGGCAACACCGCCTATGCCGAGGGTTGGGCGCTCTACGCCGAGACGCTCTACACCGAGCTGGGCGTCGCGGTGGAGCCGTATCAGCGCATGGGCGGCCTGAACGACGAGATGCTGCGCGCGATGCGGCTGGTGGTCGATAGCGGGCTGCACGCCAAGGGGTGGAGCCGTAAGAAGGCGATCGATTACATGGTCACCAACTCACCCATGTCGCGCACCGACGCGATCGCCGAGGTCGAGCGCTATATCGCGATGCCGGGGCAGGCACTGGCCTACAAGATCGGGCAGCTGACGATCCTGAAAGCCAAGGCGAAGGCCAAGGCGGCGTTGGGCGCGAAGTTCGACCCGCGCGGCTTCCATGCCGCGGTGCTGGACACCGGCGCGCTGCCGATGCCGGTGCTGGAGAAGAAGATCGACGATTGGGTGGCGGGGGTGAAGTAGGCCGACCTCAGCGGCTCGCCTTCCACGCCGCTTCGACCATCAGTCGTGCCGCCTCGGTGCGTTTGCGGCCGAGCGCGATATCGCTGGCGCTGGCGCGGGCGGCGTCGCCGGTAAAGCGGGCGGAGGTGCGGGCGGCGAGCGCGATGCGGGCTGGGGTGAGCGCGGCACCGGCGCGGCCCGAGCGGAGCAGGGCGCGGGCATAGGGTTCGGCGACGTCGAGCAGTTGTGGGCTGTCCGCGCCGTAGATGCGGCTGCTCGCGGCGACACGGGCGCTGAACAGGTCGCTGCCCTCCGCCTTGCCTTGTAGCGTCAGGTTGGTGGCGAGCGCGAGCAACGCTTCGCCCCGCACTTCACCTTCCCACGGGATCATGTCCTGCTTTTCGATGCTGCGCAGGATCAGGCGGCGGATCGGCTCTGCCTCTGCTGCCTTGCCCTGTTTCTCAAGCAGGGCGGCCAGCCGGTCGCGGCTGTCGATATTGGGGTCGTTGAAGCCGGCGGCGACGTTCAGCTTGTCGTCGGGGTCGCCGAGCGCGACCGCTTCACGCACCAAGGATTCGGCATCTGCAAGCTGACCCGCGGTCTCCAGCACCATCGCGCGGGTGAGGAGATAATACATCCGCCGCCATCCATTAACGTCCTGTGCCTTGCGCACGCGGGCGATGCCGTCGGCGGTGAAGGCGAGCGCATCGCCCTGCATTCCGCGCGCGATCAGGGTCCGGGCGATGCCGGCAAAGCTGTCGTTGCTGTCGGTCGAGTCGTAGCTGTCATATTTGACCGACAGGTCCCAGACGCGGCGATAGATCAACTCGGCCTCGCCATAGCGGCTCTGCCGTTCGATCGCGGTGGCGAGCGCGACGGCATAGTCGATCGCGCCGTTGGATTCCGGGCCCCAGCGCTTTTCGGCGCTGGCGAGCAGCGGGATTAGCACCGCTTCCGACGCGCCCGGATCGCCTGAATCGAGATAGGCGCGTGCGAGGACGGAGCCGGCGCTCTCGAGCTTGCGGTCGCCGGGCTTGAGCAGCCGCCGGTAGCTGTCATAGGCGATGCGATAGATGGCGATGGTTCCGGTCTGGCCGCCGCCGGTCTGACCGCCAATCTCGATCAGCGCATCGGTGGCGGCGAGCGACAAGGGCGCGGTGGGCGCGAGCTTGAACCGGGCGCGCACCGCAGCGATGGCGGCGTCGGTCTCGCCCGCGTCGAACATCAACGCGATTTCCGCGTCGTCGAGCGGCGCGCCGGGGACCCGCGCCTTAGCATAGGCCGCGCGCGCACCCGCGATGTCGCCCGATGTTCGGCGCATCGATCCGACCAAGTTCCACAAGCTGCGCACCGGTTCGGCGGCGCGGCCGCCGGGGCGGTCGAACACGGACAGGGCCAGCGTGGCGAGCGCCTCCGCCATCGGTTTGCGCTCGCCACCCCAGTTGCGCATGCTCATGCTGCGCTGGGCGATATCCTTGGCGAAGGCGATTTCGGCGTCGGGTCGGGGGGCGGCGAGGATGGGCGCCGCGAACTGGCGGAAGCGGGCGGCGTCTCCGGCCAGCGCATAGCCATAAGCCATGTAGTAGATGTCGTCGAAGGTCTCCGCCGTGATCGGATCGGCGCCGGAGATACCGCGACTGTCGGCGACCGCGAGCAGCCGGTCGGCGGCGATCAGCCATGCCCAATAGGCAAAACCGGCATAGTCGCGTGCCTCCATCGCCGCCGTGCGTGCGTCGATCCAGCGTTTGAAGACGTCGAAGCGCCCGTCCCCCTGCAGCGCGGCATTGTCGCCGGGCGGGGCGGCGATGGCGATGGCGTCGCGCAGCAAGGGGGCTGCTTCCTTGCGGCGATCGGCGAGAAGGTGGGCGAGCGCCTCGATCAGCAGCGCGTCGGCGCGGTCGCGGTCCTGCGGCGACAGCGTCGGGAGGGCGGGCGAGGCGGGTGCTTGTTGCGCCAAGGCAGGCGCGGCGGCGAGCAGGGCAAGGATCAGGGCAACGCTACGCATCGGGGCCTCCCGCGCGGATGTGTGGCAGCGGGGAGGGGCGGGGGCAACGGTCGAAATCGGGCAAGTGTCGGGGAAGGTGTGGGGATCGAGCGGTCGAAATTCCTCCCCCAGCTCGCTGGGGGAGGTGGCAGCGCGCAGCGCTGACGGAGGGGCCGCCCTCGCAGAGGGCGGAATTTTGCCGAGATGCTCACGGCTGTCTGCGCAGCCGCCCCTCCACCACCCGCTGCGCGGGCGGTCCCCCTCCCCTGAGCAAGCTCAGGGGAGGAATTCGAGTGTCAAATCGCCATTCCCGCCGCCCAGCCGCTCGACCAGGCCCATTGGAAATTATAGCCGCCGAGCCAGCCGGTGACGTCGACCGCTTCGCCGATCGCGTAGAGGCCGGGGACATTGCGGGCCTCCATCGTCTGGGATGAGAGGTCGGCGGTGCTGATGCCGCCGATCGTCACTTCGGCCTTGGCATAGCCTTCGGTGCCGTTGGGGTGGAAGGTCCAGGCGGCCAGCTGGCGCTCGGCTTCGGCGAGGCGCTTGTCGGCAGCGTTCTGGAGCTCGCCGTCGAGTGCAAGGCTGTCGGCGAGCGTGTCGGCGAGGCGGTTGGGGAGGGCTTCGCCGAGCAGCTTGCGCAGCGTGGTGCGCGGCGCGGCGCGCTTCGCTTGCGTCAGCCAGCCTGGCGCGCGGTCGGGGAGGAAGTCGATCTCGACCGGCTGGCCGTGGCGCCAATAGGAGCTGATCTGGAGGATCGCCGGGCCGGACAAGCCGCGATGGGTGAAGAGCGCGGCTTCGCAGAAGCGGGTCTTCCCGGCGCGGGCGGCGACTGGGGCGGCGACGCCGGAGAGTTCGCGGAACAGTATTTCGTCGCCGCCGAGCGTTAGGGGCACGAGCGCAGGGCGGGGCTCGACCACCTTGAGGCCGAACTTGCGGGCGAGGTCGTAGGCGAAGCCGGTCGCGCCCATTTTCGGGATCGACGGGCCGCCGGTGGCGATGACGAGCGCGGGGGCGGTGGCGATGCGGTCGCCCCAGGTTACCATGTAGCGGCCATCGGCGTGGGTGATGTCGCGGATCGCGTGGCCGAGCGCGATTTCGACGGCGCCTTTCTCGCATTCGTCCAGAAGCATCGCGACGATCTGCTTGGCGCTGCCGTCGCAGAACAGCTGGCCGAGCGTCTTTTCGTGCCAGGGGATCCCGTGCCGGTCGACCAGTTCGATGAAGTCGTGCTGGGTGTAGCGGCGCAGTGCGGACTTGGCGAAATGGGGGTTGGCGGAGAGGTAGCGGTCGGGTGCGATGCCGAGATTGGTGAAGTTGCAGCGGCCGCCGCCGGAGATCAGGATTTTCTTTCCGACCTGATCGGCATGGTCGATCAGCAGGGCGCGGCGTCCGCGCTGGCCGGCGGTGAGCGCGCACATCAGGCCGGCTGCGCCTGCGCCGAGGATGATGGCGTCGTAGGAGGTGGAACCCTGATTCACCGTTCGCCCTGAGCTTGTCGAAGGGCAGCCCTTCTACTGGACCGCGCGGAAAGAAGAACGGTGCTTCGACAGGCTCAGCACGAGCGGGGCGTGGCCTACCGCAGTTTCGCGATCGACAGGCCGTCTTCCTTGGCGCGGTCTTTCACCGATTCCTCGCTGCGGGTCAGCGCCTTGGCGATGGCTTTGAGCGCCATGCCCTTTTTCGCCAGCGTGTGCAGCTTCTGGATCTCGTCCTGCCGCCACGGCTGGCGGTGGCGTTCGAACTTGCCCTCGGCCATTATGCGTAAGGAGGCTGATGGCGGCCCGTCGCCGACTGGGTGAAAATTTCGCAGCCGGTTTCGGTGATCCCGATCGAATGTTCGAACTGGGCCGAGAGCGAGCGGTCGCGCGTCACCGCCGTCCAGCCATCGTCGAGCAGCTTCACATCGGGGCGACCGATATTGATCATCGGTTCGATCGTGAAGAACATGCCGGGCTTGAGCTCAGGCCCGGTGCCGGGGCGGCCGACATGGACGACTTCGGGCGCGTCATGGAATACGCGGCCAAGGCCGTGGCCGCAGAAGTCGCGGACGACGCCGTAGCGGTGCTTTTCGGCATGGCGCTGAATCGCGTGGCCGATATCGCCCATCGTGTTGCCGGGCTTGGCCATTTCGATGCCGATCATCAGGCATTCATAGGTGACGTCGACCAGCCGCTTGGCCTTCAACGGCACATCGCCGACGAGGTACATGCGGCTGGTATCGCCGTGCCAGCCGTCGAGCAGGGGCGTCACGTCGATATTGACGATGTCGCCGTCCTTCAGCGTCTTGTTGCTGGGAATGCCGTGGCACACGACATGGTTGATGCTGATGCAGCAGCTATGCGTGTAGCCGCGATAGCCGAGCGTCGCGGGGACCGCGCCACCGTCGAGCGTCATGCGGCGGACGATATCGTCCAGCTCCGCCGTGGTCACGCCGGGCACGACGTGCGGCACCAGCGCGTCGAGGATCTCGGCGGCAAGGCGGCCAGCGGCGCGCATCCCGGCGAAGCCATCCGGGCCATAGAGCTTGATCGCCCCATCGCGGGCGAAATTGGTGTCGGCGGTTACGGCTACATATTCAGTCATGCGCGTCATATAGGGCCAAAAGGGCAACTTTGCGAGGAGGGAAGCGCGCGCTATGGCGGGTTTATGAGCGAGCGCATCTGGACTGCCGGGCTGGTGGTGATCGGGGACGAGATCCTGTCGGGTCGGACCCAGGACAAGAATGTCGCGCAGATCGCGGTGTGGCTGAACGTGCAGGGCATCCGCCTGTCCGAAGTGCGCGTGGTGCCCGATGTGCAGGAGCGGATCGTCGAGGCGGTGGACGCGATCCGCACCGGTTACGATTATTGCTTCACGACCGGCGGGATCGGGCCGACGCATGACGACATCACCGTCGATGCGATTGCAGCGGCGCTTGGCGTGCCGGTGGTGGTGCATCCCGAGGCGCGCGCGACGCTGGAGCGCTATTACGAGACGCGCGGCGGGCTGACCGAGGCGCGGCTGCGGATGGCGCGGGTGCCGGAGGGGGCGGACCTGATCCCCAACCGCATGTCGGGCGCGCCGGGCATCCGGGTCGGCAATATCTTCATCATGGCCGGGGTGCCGCATATCACGGCGGGCATGCTCGACGCGCTGACCGGCACGCTGGAAGGCGGCAAGCCGGTGGTGAGCGGGACGATCGGCTGCTGGGTCGCCGAAAGCGAGGTCGCCGATGTGCTGCGCGCGACCGAGAAGGCGCATGAAGGCGTGGCGATCGGCAGCTATCCATTCTTTCGCGAGGGGCGGGTGGGCGCGAACTTCGTCGTTCGCGCAACCGACGACGCGCTGGTCGCGGCGTGCCTTGCCGACCTGACGGCGCAGCTGGAGGCTGCCGGGCGGGACGTGGCGCAGGGGGGAATCTAAAGATCCTCCCCTGCCCCGCAGGGGAGGTGGCAGCACGAAGTGCTGACGGAGGGGCCGCCGCGCAGGCGGCGGAATTTTGCTGAGCTGCTCACGGCCGTCTGCGCGGCCGCCCCTCCACCACCGCCTGCGGCGGCGGTCCCCCTCCCCCAGCAAAGCTGGGGGAGGAATTGCCCCCCTGGCGGGGGAGGGTCAAGAGTGGCCCCCACCTATTCGACGAACGCCCTTGCCCTCGCGCGCTGTGCCGTTAGGCTAACACAGTTCACGAGTCAGAGGGGACTTCCATGACGATGAAACAATGGGTTACGGCGCTTGCGCTGGCCGGGGCGGCGGTGCCGCTGGGGCTGGCGGCGAGCCCGGCGGCGGCGCAGACCGCGCCTGCGAAGCTGCAGGTCGAGATGCAATATTTCACGCTGCCCAATGGCCTGCGCGTGGTGCTGGCCAAGGACACGCTGAGCCCGACGGTGACGGTCGGCGTCTATTACGGCATCGGGTTCCGCATCGAGCCGCGCGAGCGCACCGGCTTTGCGCATCTGTTCGAGCATCTGCTGTTCCAGGGATCGAAGAACGCGCCCAAGGGCGTGCATATCAGCACGATCAGCAATGCCGGCGGGATCCTGAACGGGTCGACCCGCTACGACTTCACCAATTATTTCGAGGTGGTGCCGTCGAACGCGCTGGAGCGGATGCTGTGGCTGGAGGCGGACCGCATGTCCGCGCCGGTGATCAATGACGAAGTGCTGAAGAACCAGCAGGGCGTCGTCGGCAACGAGGTGAAGGTCAACGTCCTCAACCAGCCCTACAGCACCTGGCCGTGGATCGACCTGCCGATGCTGGCGAACACCAACTGGTATAACAGCCACAATTTCTACGGCGAGCTGAAGGAGATCGAGGCGGCGACCGTTGAGGACGCCAAGCAGTTCTTCGACAGCTTCTACAAGCCGTCCAACGCGGTGCTCGTGGTGGCAGGCGACATCGATTATGCCGCGACCCGCGCGATGGTCGAGAAATATTATGGCTGGATGCCCAAGGCGCCGCCGGTCAAGCTGCCCGACATCAGCGAGCCGCGTCAGACCGCCGAGAAATATCGCGCGCGCACCGACAAGCTGGCGCCCAAGCCGGGCTGGGCGGCGGGATATCATGTCCCCGCGCGGGGCACGCCCGAATGGTATGCGATGGGCCTGATCGACCAGATGCTGGTCAAGGGCAATGACAGCCGCCTGTACCGCAAGCTGGTCGCAGAGACCGGGATTGCGGGCGAGGTCGGCGGCGGGATCAATTTCCCGCTGGGCAACATGTTCAACTATCACGGGCCGATGCTGTGGAGCTTCAACTTCACGCATGACGCCAACCGCAGCCGCGACGAGATCAAGGCGGCGGTGGATGCGGTGATCGAGGAGCTGCGGACCAAGAAGGTGACGGCGGAGGAACTGGCGCGGGCGCGGACCAAGATGCGCTCGTCGCTCTATTCGACGATCGACGGGACCGGGCGGATCGGCCTCATTGACCTGCTCGCCGTCTATGCGCTGTTCGACAACGACCCGAACAAGGTCAACACGCTGGAGGACGGGTTCGCCAAGGTAACGCCCGAGCTGATCCAGAAGACCGCGCAGGAATATCTGCGTCCGACCAACCGCTCGATCTATGTGATCGATCCCGGTGCGGCCCAGCCCGCCGCGCCCGCCGCTCAGCAAGGAGGCAAGTGAGATGCGCCGCATGATCGCCAGCCTGACGGCTGCCGCCCTGCTCGCCGCGCCGATGGGTGTCGCCGCGCAGGAACTTCCCTCGACCCCGCCGCCGATCCCCGCGCCCAAGCCGTTCAAGGTGCCGGCGAGCGAGACCTATGTCCTGGCCAATGGGATGAAGGTGACGTTGATCCCCTATGGCGTGGTGCCCAAGGCGGTGGTGTCGCTGCAGACCTATACCGGGTCGATCAACGAGGGGCCGGATACCTGGCTTGCCGGCCTGACGCTCGATATGATGCGCGAGGGCGCTGGCGGCATGACCGCAGCGCAGATCGCGCAAAAGGCCGCCGAGATGGGCGGCGGGATCGGCACCGGGTCGGGTTCGACCTCCTCCGGTGTGTCGATCAACGTCCTGTCGGAGCGGATCACGGACGCGATCGGGCTGGTCGCCGATGTCGCGCAGCGCCCGACCTTCCCCGAAACCGAGCTGACGCGGGTCAAGGCGAACTGGAACCGTCGCCTCGCGATTGCGCTGACTCAGCCGGGGACGCTCGCCAATGCGGCGGTGACGCGGGCCTATTATGGCACCGACCACCCCTATGGCCGGGTGCTGCCGACCCCGGCGCAGTTCAACGCCTATGACGCGGCCAAGCTCAAGGCATGGCATGCCGCCAATTTCGGGGCGAAGCGGTCGCATCTCTATATCGCCGGGCGGTTTGACGCGGCGACGGTAAAGGCTGCGGTCGAGAAGGCGTTCGGCGGCTGGGCCGCGGGGCCGGAGCGCGCGCTGATCCCGGTCAACCCCAAGGTGGGTCCGCAGGTGCTGCTGCTCGACCGTCCCGGCGCGCCGCAATCGACGATCAACCTGGTCTTCCCCGCGCCGGAAGCGGGAACGGCTGGGGATATCCCGATGCGGGTAATGAATGCATTGCTGGGCGGATCGTTCAGCTCACGCATCACGCGCAATATCCGCGAGAATAAGGGGTATACCTATTCGCCGGGATCGGGCGTCGCGCTGTTGCCGACCAACGCGGTGTGGACGTTCAACGCCGATGTTACGACGACCGCTACGGGTGCGTCGCTGACCGAAGTGTTCAAGGAAATCCGCGAGCTGCAGACGACTCCGCCGGGCGACGAGGAAGCGAGCGGGATGCGGCAATATATGGCCGGGCTGTTCGCGATTCAGAATTCGACGCCGGGTGCGCTGGTCAACACGCTGGCGACGCGCGATGCGCTGGGTCTGCCGCGCGACTGGCTCGACAATTATGTCCCGGCGACGCTGAGTGTCACCAATGCACAGATCAGCGAGGCGGCGAAGCGCCTTCCGCTCGACAAGCTGACTCTGGTGGTTGTCGGCGATCTGAAGGTCGTCACGCCGCAGCTCCAGGCTCTGCCCGAACTAAAGGGCATCGAATTCAAGACGGTAACCGTTCCCTGAACAGCTGTTCAGCTTTCTTGGAAACTAATTTCGGGGATGGCGCAAGTCGTCCCCGTTCCTTTTGAAGTAATGTTTAATCCTCAACTGGCCGATGGGCGCAAACAACTCGCCGCAATTTTGAGCTTCGGTTGCGACGAATCGCGGGTTCCACTTGTTGACCCCCCGTTATGACCCACACAGCACATCATGCGCGACCCGCGCTTCGCCGAGCAGTGGCGCTGCTTTTCGCCGCCGCCGCTCTCCCCGCAACCGCCCTGGCACAGGAGACGGTGACGCCGCCGACCGTGTTGGTGCCAACCACGCCTGCGCCGGCCCCGGCGCCGCAGCCAGTGACGCCGCCGCCGGTCCAGGCTCCGGTCGCGCAAACGCCGCCTGCCGGTGAGTCGCGCACGACGATTGCTCCCGGCGTGGTCGAGCAGGCGCAGCAGGAAGCGCGCGAGCGTGCCGCTGCTCGCCAGGCCGAAGCACGTCCGGCACGTCCGACCCGCGCGGTCGAGACGCCGCAGCGTACCGCTCCGGCAGCTCCGGTAGCAGCTGAACCCGACCCGGTGACCGAACGCGCACCGACGCCGGTCGAGCCGGTTGCTGAGACGCCGCCTCCCGTCACTGAGCCCGTCGCCGATCCGGTCGCGGCACCGGTTGAGACGAGTGGCGAGGGCGGCGGCACCATGTGGCTGATCTTGGCCGCACTGGGCGGTGTCGCCGCGCTGATCGCGGGTGCGATGCTGTTGCGCCGTCGTCGCGAAGACGCGCCGCTGATTGAGGAAGAGGTCGCCATCGCGGCACCGGTCGAGCCGGTCCCCACGCCCGTGGCGACGCCGCGCGCTGCAGATCCGGTCATCGCGCGCCCGGTTGCCAATCCGGTCGCTGCTGCCCCGGCCTTCATTGCGCCGCGTCGCGAGCCGGAACTGGGTGAGCGGATTGCACCGGTCGCCAAGCCCAAGGCGAAAGCTGCGAAGGTGTCGGCGCCGAAGCCGGCACTCGAAAATGCCGAGCTTTCCGATGCGGATCCGGCGGATGTCGCCGCCGTGCTGGGCGGCGCGCGCCCGGCAGGCAGCCGTCCGCAGCTCGAACTCGCGATCCGTCCGACCCGTGCGGGGATGAGCCGCCGCGGTGCCAAGGTCGGGTTCGAACTGACCGTTGCCAACGCTGGCGGAGCGCCTGCTCAGGACGTGCGGATCGGTGCCTTCATGCTGGGCGAGCATAGCGCGCAGCAGAGCGAGATTGAGCGGATGCTGACCAATCCGCCGAAGGATTCAAGCCTGTCGGCAGAGACGATCGCGCCGGGTGACGGCGCGACTCTCGAAGCGATGCTGACGATGCCGCGCGACAAGGTCGATGCAATTGCCCGTGACGATGACGGCTTCACGCCGGTGCTGGTCGCCGATGCGCGCTACCGCCTGCCCGATGGGCGGGAAGGGCGCACGGCCGCCGCGTTCCGCATCGGACGCAGCAATGGCGGGATGCAGCTGGAGCCGATCGCGATCCAGGACGACCCGTCGATGTATGACGATGTCGAGGCCGAACTGGTCGGGGTCCCGGCCCGGGTCTGATGTCCCACCCCACAGCCCGCCCCGATTTGCGTCGGGGCGGGTCGCTTTTCGGGCGGGCCCGCGCATTTTTTGGTGCGCGGGTCCGCCTTGTCCATGCTAGGCGCGGCGCGTGACTGCGACGCCCCTTCGCGCGACCACCGCGCTGACCACGATCCTGCTGCTTGCGAGCCCGGCTGCTGCCCAGAATGGCCAGCAGCCGACGGTGATCACCCCGCCGATCGGCAATTTCGACATCAACCCGAATCCTACGCCGCGCGCGACGCCGACCCCGACTCCGGCGCCCGCGCCGCAACCGGCGGTGACGCCGGTCTCGCAGGCGACGCCGTTGCCGCGTCCTGCAGCCACGCAACCTGCCCCGCGTCCGGCCGCGCCTGCAGATGCGCAGCCCACGCCCGAGCCGAGCCCGACACGATTTGGTCCGTCGGACTTCACGCCGGTCGCGACACCGCAGCCCGGGCCGATGCCGGGCAGTGCCGTCCCGACGGCAAGCGCGACCCCAGCGGCGACGGGTGATCCGCTGCCGGCATGGTTGTGGCCTGCGCTTGGCGCAGCGGCGGCATTGGTTGTCGGGCTGGTGGCTGGCATCGCAATTGCCGGGCGCCGTCGCCGTCGCCGTCGCCGCGACGCGGCGGCAGAGGCGGAAGTGGCTGAAACGCCGGTGATTGCGTCGCCGCCGACGCCAGGGCCGCCGGCGCGTGCAGGGCTTGTGACGACGAAGGTCCCGCTTCGACCTGCACCCGAGCCACCGGCACCCGCCGCTCCGGCTGCGCAGCCTGCGCCCGTCGCGCCGGTGCCGCCGCCGCCGGGTCCGCTGGTGACCGAGATCCGCCCGTTGCGCGCCGCGATCCGTGACGGCGTGGTGAGCATCGATTTCGAGCTCTATATCCAGAATCGCGGGCCGGAATCGGCGGACAATGTCCGCGCGGTGCTCGGCTTGTTTGCGGCCAATCCCGATCAGGATGCGCAGATCGCCGCCTTCCACGGCGCCGCACGGATGGCGCCGGGGTCGGAGCCGTTCAGCATCGCGCCGGGCGGCATCCATATGCTGAAAGGTCAGGTGACGCAGGCGGGCGAGCAGATGCGCGTCGTCAACGTCCAGGGCAAGCCTATGTTCGTGCCGATCCTGCCGGTGGCGCTCAAATGGTATGCCGGCCTGTCGATCCGCACGTTGCGCGACAGCTTCATGATCGGGACGGTTCCGGCACCGGGCAGCGACCGGCTGGGGCCGCTCTGGGTCGAGCGGGCCGCTGAGGGCTTCGGGCGGCTGGCGGCGAAGCGGTACGTGCCGAAAGACTCGGCTGGGGCTTAACGCAGGACCAGCACGAGCAGGATGAGGATCGCCGCACCGGCGATCAGCAGCACCGCCATCATCCGGCTGAGATTGCCGAGGCCGCGCCACGGAAGCGCTTCGTCGAGCAGGGGACTGTCGGGCGTGATCGTCGCGGGATCGACGCCGGTTTCGTGGGTCAGCGCGGTGGCGAAGCGCTCCCATATGTCGGGAGCGTCCGCGATATCGGCAGGGAGGGCGTTCTGGAGCGAGCGGAACACGTCGCCCGCGGTTTGCCAGGACGGCGCATCGGCATAATTGAGCGTGACGCCGAATGTCGCCTCGACCTCGTCGATTGCCGCGATTTCGTCGCTATCGCCGCCGAGGCCGACGCTGGCGGGCTTGTGCTCATCCATTGGCGCGTATCGCTAACAGCTTGCGGGTGTGCCGCCAACGCAGAGGGGAGCAATTCCTCCCCTGAGCTTGTCTCAGGGGAGGGGGACCGCCCGCGCAGCGGGTGGTGGAGGGGCGGCTGCGCAGACAGCCGTAAGCATCTCGGCAACATTCCGCCCTCTGCGGGGCCGCCCCTCCGTCAGCGCTACGCGCTGCCACCTCCCCCAGCAAGCTGGGGGAGGAATCTCGTTACCGTTGCCCGCCTCCCAACGAAAAGGGGCGGCCCGTTGCCGGACCGCCCCCTTTGTCTAGCAAGCGGATCGCTTGCCGTGCGAGATCCCGGCCAGCCGGGTCCCCGCAAAGTAATACTTTGCGGGGTGCCCCTTCGCCGGGATGAGTCCGGAGCGCCTTGCGGCGCTCAGGCTCACTTGATCTCGACGGTCGCGCCGGCTTCTTCGAGCTGCTTCTTGAGCTTCTCGGCTTCGTCCTTGCTGACGCCTTCCTTGACGGCCTTCGGCGCGCCCTCGACGAGGGCCTTCGCTTCGGTCAGGCCGAGGTTGGTGATGGCGCGGACTTCCTTGATGACGTTGATCTTCTTGCCACCGTCGCCGGTGAGGATCACGTCGAACTCGGTCTGCTCTTCAGCAGCCGGAGCAGCGGCGCCACCGGCGCCACCGGCAGCCGCAACTGCGACCGGAGCAGCGGCGCTAACGCCCCACTTCTCTTCGAGGAGCTTCGAGAGCTCAGCGGCTTCGAGGACGGTCAGTTCCGACAGCTGGTCAACAAGAGCGTTCAGGTCAGCCATTTGATATTCCCTTCAAAAATTCAGATTGGTTCGAAAAATCGCACATGAACGACGGCTCAGGCCGCGTCCTTCTCCGCATAGGCATTGAACACGCGGGCGAGCTGCGCCGCAGGTGCCTGGGTGATCGACGCGAGCTTGGCTGCCGGTGCCTGAAGCAGGCCGACAATCTTGCCGCGCAGTTCGTCGAGCGAAGGCAGCGATGCGAGCGCCTTCACGCCTTCCGCGTCGAGCAGCATGCTTCCCATTGCGCCGCCGACGATTTCGAGCTTGTCGTTCGTCTTGGCGAAATCCGACACCACCTTGGCGGCGGCGACCGGATCGGTCGAATAGGAAAGCGCCGTCGGACCCGTCAGCAGGTCCGCGAGCACCGCATAATCGGTGCCCTCGATCGCGATCTTGGCAAGGCGGTTCTTTGCGACCTTGTAGCTCGCGCCAGCTGCACGCGCCTTGTTGCGGAGGTCCGTCGACTGCTTGACGGTCATCCCGAGGTTGCGGGTGACGACCACCACTGCGACCTCGTTGAAGGTGCTGTTCAGCTCGGCAACGGCCTGGGTCTTCTGAGAACGATCCATGCCTGTCTCCTCACTATGCCCCGGCCAGGGCCGGAGCGGTTACGCCAGAGACCGGGCGGCTGCCCGATCCCCATTGTCCGTGGGGGCATGATCGTCAGGGCCGGAAGGGTCCGGCGGGCTGACCCGGACGCTCCGCAGATGCGAAGGCGGCCGGTGAAAAATCTCTGTCCCCGTCTTGGCGGGAAATTAAGTACGGCCAGTTGCCGCACACCCACTGTCTCGGACGGAACGCGCACGGGTTGCCCCGGAACGCGAAGGCGCGCTCATAGCGGGTGGGGGACAGGAGTCAAGGGTGGGGGGTGGGTGTGTTCAGTTCCTCCCCTGAGCTTGCTCAGGGGAGGGGGACCGCCGGCGCAGCCGGTGGTGGAGGGGCGGCCGCGTAGACGGCCGTGAACAGCTCGGCAAAATTCCGCCCTCTGCGAGGGCGGCCCCTCCGTCGCCTTCGGCGCCACCTCCCCTGCGGGGCAGGGGAGGAATTTAGCGTGCCTTACTCCGCCGGGGCAGTCTGGTTGCCCGACGTGTCGCCGCGCTGGACGCGCGCGGTCATGCCGACGGCTTCGGCGTCGTCCTGAATCTGCGCTTCGTCGGGCGTCGCCGGTTCGGCCACCGGTGCCGGGGTCGTCGCATTCTCGGTCTCAACCGGCGCGGCATCGGTGATGTTTTCCGCGGGCAGCTCTTCGGTCAGATCCATCGCATTGACCGCGTTTTCGGCGGGCGCGGTTTCTTCCGATGCGCCCGAGCAGGCGGCAAGCGCAGCGGCAGCGGTGAAGGCGGTGGCGAGCTTGAGCGTGCGGCGATAGTTCATGTGGTTCTCCCCTGTGGTTCAGCGCGCGGACTGGGCCTGGGTGGCCGAGCGCGCCTCGATCTTGGATGCGAGCGTCTTATCCCAATTATAGGGATCGCCGCGGAAATTCATCGTGCCATTGGCGCTGCCATAGGCGGTCCAATAGAGCAGATAGACCGCAACTTGCTTTTGCAGCGGTACGCGCGTGGTCTGTCCGGTGGCAAGTGTGGCCGCGACCTTTTCCGGCGTCCAGACGGGGTCGCCCGCCATCAGCAGATTGGCGAGGTCCGCCGGGCGTTCGAGCCGGATGCAGCCATGGCTGGCGAGCCGGTCGTAGCGCGAGAAGGTGCCCTTGGTCGGCGTGTCATGCAGATAGACCGCGAAGGGGTTGTTGAAGTCGAACTTGAACTTGCCCAGCGCCGAGTGCGATGGCTGTTGCTGCAGGCGGCGGTTGGCGCCGGTGCCGATGACCTTGAACCCGTTGCGCGCGAGATAGGCCGGACCCTTGGGGAACAGCTCACGCGCGGCGATGCCGGCGGGGACGTTCCATGGCGGGTTGATCACCACTGAATGGATGTTGGAGACCAGCATTGGCGTCTCGCCGCCGCCGGGCTTGCCGGTCACGCCGCGCATCGACATCACCGGGCGGTCGCCCTCGAACACTGCGACGCTGGCTGAGGCGATGTTTACCTGAACCCGGTCGGTCGGCATCGTCTTGGGCATCCAGCGCCAGCGTTCCATGTTCGCCATGATCTGACGCACGCGCGCCTCGACCGGAACGTTGAGCGCGGCGAGCGTGCCGCTGGACACGGTGCCGGTGGGGTTGAGGCCGTAGCGGCGCTGGGCGCGGATCACCGCTTCCTTGAGCTCGGCGTCGAAGCTGTTGCCGAGCCGGGCGACGCCGTCATCCTCGACCGCGAGCCGCGCGCGCAGTGCGGCGACGCGCGGGCCCGTGCTGCCGGCCATCATGTCCGAACCCGCAGGGATAGCGGACCAGCCGCCAGCAGCCTCAATCAGGCGATAGCGGGCAAGGCCGGCACGTAGCGTCTCATAGCCCTCGTACGGCGGGGCGAGGTCGGCGAACCACTGCGCCAGCCGATTGTCGGCCAGCGCGCGGGTCAAGCCGGGGATCGGGTCCCACGCCGCCGGGCGCAGCGCCCAATCCTCCTGAAAGTCGGCAGTGTCGAGGCGGCCGATATGGATCGCGCGGGCATAGTCGAGCGCGGCACGCACCAGCCCGGCGTCATCAGCGGGGAGCACTTCTGCCGCCTGGGTCGAATAGCGCAGGCCATGCGCGATCCGGCCCTGCACGATGATGCGGCGTAGCTCTTCGGCCTGTGCCGGGGTGACCGTCGGCAAGGGCAGCGCGGCGGGGGTCGGCTGGACCTGCAGCGGCGCGGCGGTCGGGGTCGCACTGGGGGCGGGCGCGGGCCGCGGGGACGGCGTTGCGCTTTGCGCCAGCGCGGGCGCCGCCGCTGCGAGCATCAGGGAGGCCGCGACCAGATGCGGCCCGGTTCGTGCGAACATCGAAAGCTGTTTCCTTATCACCGATGCGCGGGATGATAGGGCGGGCGTGGGCGGTTGTCACCCGCCGACGCGCCCGGTTCAGACGGATGCGTTCAACTTCGTCCCGGCGACACCGATGACGATCAGCGCCATGAACCCGGCCTGGACCAGCGACACCTTGTCCCCGAACAGGATCACGCCACCGACGATCACGCCGACCGCGCCGAGCCCGGTCCAGATCGCGTAGGCAGTGCCCGCCGGGATATCGCGCATCGCCAGCGCGAGCAGCGCCATGTTGAGGAAGCTCAGCATGATCGGCACGGCGGCGGCCTGCCAGGTGCCGGCGGTCGCGGCCCATTTCAGGCTCAATGCCCAGATGATTTCGGTGAACACGGCAATGCCGAGGATGATCCACGCCATGCGGGGTCTCCATACGTGCGGGCTCGAAAGGACGGGCGCGCAGGCCGGAAACCCGTAAGAGGCGGCACGCCGTACCGGGCAGTCCCGGTGTTCGGCGCGCGTCTTAGCCTCCATCAGGCAGGGGTCAAGTCTGGGTCGGCAAGCGCGCGGCGATCCAGTCGAGGATATCGCCCATCACCACCTCCTTGCCCGTATCGGCGAGCAGGTCGTGATAATAGCCGTCATAGAGTTTCAGCGTCTTGTCGGTCGATCCGGCGCGGTCGAAGAAGTAGCGGCTGCCGACCGGAAGGGTGGCGTGATCATCGGTGCCGTGGATGATCAGGATCGGCATCGAAAAGGCGCCGAACGACACTTCAAGGCGCTTGTCCGCGGCCCATAGCTCGCCCACGGTACGCGCGGGCTGGGTTTCGTCGGCGATCAGCGGATCGGCGTCCATCATCGCGACATGCGCGGGATCGCGTGAAAAATCGGCGTTCTTGAGCTTGAGCACACCGAGCCGGGGCAGGAAGCCGCCGATCCATTGCAGCAGGTTGAGCGCGAAGCGCGGCGCGGGGACGCGGAAGGCGAAGCTGTGGCAGATCAGGCCGGCGAGCTGTGCCTGATGCTTGAGCGCATAGCTGGTCGCAATCACGCCGCCGGCGCTATGGCCGATCAGAAAGACCGGCAGGCCGGGATAGTCGGCGCGGGCCTGGTCGAAGGCGAGTTGCAGGTCGGCGAGATAGTCGCCGAACCGCTCGACAAAATAGCGTGGGCCATCCGATGTGCCACGGCCGCGCAGATCGACCGCGTAACAGGCATAGCCTGCGGCATTCAGTTGCTCAGCCGGCCACTGCATGTGGCCGCCATGTGCGTTGAACCCGTGCTGAAGGACCACCACCGCCTTTGCATCCGCCAGCGGCCAGCTGTGCAGGTTGATGCCGGTGCCGTCGGGGTGAACGATGCGTTGCTCGGTCATGCGCGCCTCCTGTTGGACGCGTGGAGGGTAACAGCTGTGGGCTGGGGCGACGATTACCCCTTTGGGTAGGTTCGAGTAGCGTTTGGGTCGGTCAGGGCAGCCGTGCCAAGCGCACGAGCGCCTCGTCGAGCGCGGAGAGGAAGCGCGAGCGGTCTTGTTTGCCGAACGGGGCGGGGCCGCCGATCTGGTCGCCGCCTGCGCGCAGATCGGCCATGATCGCGCGGGTGGCGATCGCCGCGCCGATCGAACTGGTGGTGAAGGGCTTGCCGGCGGGGGAGAGTACGGTCGCCCCAGCCTTTAGGCAGCGGTCGGCGAGGAGGATGTCGGCGGTAATCACCACCGCTTTCGGTCCCGCGCGTTCGGCGATCCAGTCGTCGGCGGCGTCGAAGCCGTCGGAGACGATCTCCCGCGCGATCAGCGGGTGATCGGGGATGCGGATGAAGCTGTTGGCGACGATCGTGACCGGCACGTCGCGGCGCCACGCGACCTTGTAGATCTCGTCCTTCACCGGACAGGCGTCGGCGTCGACGAGGATGTGGAGCATCGGTTCCTCCTTAGCCCCTCCCCTTCAGGGGAGGGGTTGGGGTGGGGCGTCAAAGTCTCACCGAGACCGGTCGCCAAGAAGATAGGCCCCACCCCCAACCCCTCCCCTGAAGGGGAGGGGCTTAAGCGGAGTCACCGCTTCGGCGGCTTGCCGCGATGGGGCTTGGGCGCGCGCGGCGCATGACCCGCACCCGGACCCGCAGGACGCGCGCGGTGCATCGGGCGGCTGTGGTTGCGCGGCTTGCCATGGCGCGGTTCGTGGTCGCCGCGCGTGCCGGGCGGGGGCGGGCCGTCGGCCTGCTCGATCAGCACATCCTCGTCCGGACCCGCCGATTTGGTCACTTCGCGCATGAAGCGGTCGGCGATGGCGCGCGGGACCTGGAAGCGGGTTTCGCCCGCGCCGATGCGGATCGCGCCGATCTCGCTCTTGGTCACATGGCCGCGACGGCAGATCAGCGGCAGGATCCAGCGCGGATCGGCATTCTGGCGACGGCCGACATTCATGCGGAACCAGATCGTGTCGTCGAAGCCCGGGCGATGCACCGCGCCGCGCGCCGGACCGTCGGCGGGGGCGCGGTCGATCAGCTCCTCGGGCGCGGGCATCGAGGCGCGATGGGCGCGGACCAGCGCGGCGGCGATATCCTCCGCCGTCATCTTTTCCATCAGCTCGGCGGCGAGGGCGCGATCATCCTCGTCCGGCTCGACCGGGGCGGTAATCTTTTCGATCAGACGGTCGCGGTCCTTGGCCTTGATGTCCTCGACGCTGGGGACGGGCAGCCATTCGGCGTTGATCTTCGCCTGCTTCAGCGTCATTTCGACGCGGCGGCGGCGCGGATAGGGGACGATGAGCACGGCGGTGCCCTTCTTGCCCGCGCGCCCGGTGCGGCCCGAACGGTGCTGCAGCGCCTCGGCATCGCGGGGCAGCTCGACATGCACGACTAGGCTGAGCGTGGGCAGGTCGATGCCGCGTGCGGCGACGTCGGTCGCAACGCAGACGCGGGCGCGGCGGTCGCGCAGCGCCTGAAGCGCGTGGTTGCGCTCCGACTGGCTGTGCTCGCCCGACAGCGCCACGGCGGAAAAGCCGCGCTCGACCAGATTGGCGTGAAGGTGGCGGACATTGTCGCGCGTTGCGCAGAACAGCATTGCCGTCTCCGCCTCGTGGAAGCGCAGCAGGTTTATCACGGCATGCTCGATGTCCGACGGCGCGACGGTTATCGCCTGATAGGCGATGTCGCCATGGCCGCGATCCTCGCCCACGGTCGAAATGCGCAGCGCGTCGCGCTGATAGCGTTTGGCCAGCGCGACGATCGGCTTGGCGAGCGTGGCGGAGAACAGGAAGGTGCGCCGATCGGTCGGGGTCGCGTCGAGCAGCGCCTCCAGCTCCTCGCGAAAGCCCATGTCGAGCATCTCGTCTGCCTCGTCGAGCACCGCGACCTTGAGCGCGGAGAGGTCGAGCGCGCCGCGTTCGAGATGGTCGCGCAACCGGCCCGGCGTGCCGACGACGATATGCGTGCCGTGCGACAGCGCGCGCCGCTCACGCGAGGCGTCCATGCCGCCGACACAGGTAGCGACGCGCGCGCCCGCTGCGGCGTAGAGCCAGCCCAGTTCCTTGGCGACCTGAAGCGCCAGTTCGCGGGTCGGTGCGATCACCAGCGCGAGCGGCAGGCGCGGCGCGGGAAGCGCGCCGTCATCGAGCAGGTCCTGCGCCATCGCGAGGCCAAAGGCGACGGTCTTGCCCGATCCGGTCTGGGCGGAGACGAGCAGATCGCGGCCGCGTGCGTCATCCTGCGTTACTTCGGCCTGAACGGGGGTCAGCGCTTCGTATCCGCGCTGGGTCAGCGCCTCGGCGAGGCGGGTGGGAAGGTGTGAAAAGGGCATCAAGCTCACAAATATGCCGCGCGCCCCGCGGGCAGCGCGTCGGAATCGAATTTATCGCGGGGATTTGCGCCGCCCGTAGCGCATTTTTGCGGGTTTGGCGAGGGGGTGGTCAAGCGGCCGCACGTCGCACCCGTCGCGCCGGTTTCGACGCCTCTTCCTCATGGTCCTGCGTGTCGCCGAAATGGTCCGCTACCGTGCGGCCATCGGCGCGGTAACGGTCGCGGAACAGAAAGCCGATCATCTCGTGCAGCCACACGCGGCGACCCATGCGGTAATACCAGCGGATGGCGTGGCGGATCTTCGGATCGGGATGCCAGGCCCAGCGCAACAGCGCGCGCGGGCGAAGCTGGGCAATCGCCTCGATCGCCTTGACCCACAGGAACAGGCGCCACGGCGCCATGCCGGCAACGCCGAGTACGGGGTGCTTATAGTCCCATTTGGTCGCGTCCGGCTGGATCACCGGGCGGTCGCGGGCGATGCGGTAAAAGGGCGTCCAGCGATGCGGCGTGACATAAAGCGCCTGAATCTGGTCGGGGTCGTAGGAGATGATCTGGCGCAGGCCGCGCCACATGCTGGCATTGGTTTCATCGTCGAAGCCCGCGACCCAGGTCGCCATCGACAGGATGCCGTGGCGACGGAGCAGGCGGATCGCCTCACGATCGGCGGTGGTCGATCCGCCCTTGCGGATCAGCTTCAGCGTTGCCTCGTCGGTATTTTCCATGCCGAGCAGGAAGCGTTCGAACCCCGCCTGTTTGTAGAGGTGCAGGATGTCGGCATCGCGGACGATGTCGTCCGCCCGCGTCGATCCGACCAGCGTGACCGACACCTGCTCTCCAATCAGCGCTTCGAGGAAGGCGCGCCATGGCTTGCGCCCTGCGCTGGGATTCTCATCGGCGAAGTTGAAGACTTCGACGCCGTGGTCGCGGTGGAGCCGCGCGATTTCCTTCGCCAGGAGCACCGGGTCGCGGTGCCGCCAGCGGGTCCAGAAGCCGCGCTGGCCGCAATAGTTGCACAGATGCGGGCAGCCGCGCGAAAACTGGATCACCACCGCGCGCTTGCCGCCCCAATAGCTGTAGCGGCGATGGTCGATCAGCTCCCACCCGACGCGATAGGCGTCGAGATCGGTGATGACGGGGGCGGGTGGCGTGCCGAAGGGCACACCATCGCGACGAAAGGCGATACCGGGAATGGTGTCGAGCGGCTGCCCATCGGCGATGGCGCGCATCAGGCGGCGGGCGGTCTCCTCACCCTCGCCGCGGACGATGGCGTGGACGTGCGGCTCGTCGCGCAGGATTTCGCGCCAGAAATAGGTGGGGTGAACCCCGCCATAGACGATGGTGGCGCGGGGTAGTGCCGCAGCCGCCCGTGCAGCGACGTGCCGGATGATCGGCTGGGCCGAGGAGGAACCGGAATGGCCGAACAGGATGGCGTCGGGCGCGCGCGCGACGATCTGCGCGACCAGTTCGGACAGCGGCATCGGGCCGAACTCGCCATCGATCAGCTCGACCGTATGGCCATCGTCGATCAGGGGCCCGCCGGCTGCGAGCAGGCCGAGCGGTGGCAGTTGTTCGCGCGGGATGCGGCTGCCGATCGCGGGGTGGGGAATGTTGACGAGCAGGATGCGCAAGAGAAGGCCCTCCGGGTTGGAACCGGTGGGCTGGTGTCAGGCGCGCGGCGGCGGCGTCATGAGCGGCGGGTGAGCATTTGCTGAGCGCGGGGTTCGCGCCAACAAAAAACCCCCGGGGTCGCCCCCGGGGTTCTTCGTGGTTCGCTTGGAGGCGAAGATCAGAGCGCCGACACCTGGGCGACGTCGACCTTCACGCCCGGGCCCATCGAGGACGAGACCGCGACCTTGCGCAGATACTTGCCCTTGGCGCCCGACGGCTTGGCCTTGACCACCGCGTCGACCAGCGCGTCGAAGTTCGCGCGCAGGTCGGCGGCCGAGAACGACGCCTTGCCGATGCCCGAATGGATGATGCCGGCCTTTTCAACGCGGTATTCGACCTGGCCGCCCTTGGCAGCCTTGACCGCTTCGGCGACGTTCATGGTGACGGTGCCGAGCTTCGGGTTCGGCATCAGGCCCTTGGGACCCAGCACCTTGCCGAGGCGGCCGACCAGACCCATCATGTCCGGGGTCGCGATGCAGCGATCGAACTCGATCTTGCCGCCCTGAACGATCTCGAGCAGGTCTTCGGCGCCGACGACGTCCGCACCCGCTTCACGGGCCTCGTCCGCCTTCGCGCCCTTGGCGAACACGCCGACGCGAACGGTCTTGCCGGTGCCGGCGGGCAGGGTGACGACGCCACGCACCATCTGGTCGGCGTGACGCGGATCGACGCCCAGGTTCAGCGCGACTTCGATCGTCTCGTCGAACTTGGCGGTCGCGTTCTTCTGCGCCAGCGCAATGGCTTCATCGACGCCATACAGCTTTTCGCGGTCGACGGTGCCGGCCAGGGCCTTCTGCTTCTTGGTCTGCTTAGCCATGGGTTCAGCCCTCCACCACTTCGAGGCCCATCGCGCGGGCGGAGCCTTCGATGATGCGCGTTGCGGCATCGAGATCGTTGGCGTTGAGATCCTTCATCTTCGCGGTCGCGATTTCGGCGAGCTGCGAACGCTTGATCTTGCCGGCCGAAATCTTGCCCGGCTCCTTCGAGCCCGACTTGAGGTTCGCGGCCTTCTTGATGAGGTAGGTTGCCGGCGGCTGCTTGGTCTCGAAGCTGAAGCTGCGATCGGCATAGACGGTGATGACGGTGGGGAGGGGGGTGCCCTTTTCCTGGCCGTCGGTCGCCGCGTTGAACGCCTTGCAGAATTCCATGATGTTCACGCCGCGCTGACCCAGAGCAGGGCCGATCGGCGGCGAGGGATTGGCGGCGCCCGCGGGCACCTGGAGCTTGATATAGCCCGTGATCTTCTTTGCCATGTTTCTCACTCTGTCGCTGGACGCAGCTTGCGGCCACGCCCGGTTCAAGTTTAGCGGTCCAGACGCCCCGGACTTGCGATCCGGTGCTCCCGCAGTTCCAACGGTAGCCGGTGGAAGCGCGCGCCCTTAGCGGGGAAGCTGGGAGAAGGCAAGCGCGGGCTTTTCAGCTTGCAATGTTGGGATTCATATGTTCTAAATATGTTCCGTCTGGCATTTGGTCGCAAGCGGCTCTTGTGCGATTTCCAAAGCGTCGCTAAAGCGCACCACCGCACAGGGGTGTAGCTCAGCTGGTTAGAGCGTCGGTCTCCAAAACCGAAGGCCCTCGGTTCGAATCCGAGCTCCCCTGCCAACTTTTCCGGGCGCACCCGGACCCCTTGCAGAGGTTTCGCCCCGCATGTTCCGCGCGCTCTATGACTGGACGCTGAAGCTCGCCGGTCATCGTCATGCCGACCGTTATCTGGCCACCGTCAGTTTTGCCGAATCGAGCTTTTTCCCGATTCCGCCCGACGTGATGCTGGTGCCGATGGTGCTGGCGCGGCGTGAGCAGGCGTATCGGATCGCTACGATCTGTACGATTGCTTCGGTGCTTGGGGGCATCTTTGGTTACGCCATCGGATATTTCCTGACCGGGTTTGCGCATCAGGTGCTGGAGTTTTTTCGGCATGGCGCGTTCGAGGACTTTACCGCCGCCTATCAGAAATATGGCGCGGCGCTGATCTTGGTGAAGGGGCTGACGCCGATCCCTTTCAAGCTGGTGACGATCGCCAGCGGCCTGTCGCATTATCCGCTCGGCATCTTCATTATCCTGTGCACGATCACGCGTGGCGCGCGCTTCTTTCTCGTCGCGTTCCTGCTCAAGAAATATGGCGAGCCGGTGCAGAAGGTGATCGAGGAGCGGCTTAACCTGATCGGGTGGCTGGTGCTGGCCGCGCTGATCGGCGGGTTCGCGCTGGTGGCGCTGCTGTGAGCGCGGAGGCGGCGCGCGCGCTGATCGAGCGCTATTACGCCGCGTTCAACGCCGGCGACACTGACGCGATGCTCGCGTGCCTGAGCGAGGATGTCGCGCACGACATCAATCAGGGCGGGCGGCAGAGCGGCAAGGCGGCGTTTCGCGATTTTCTGGCGCATATGGACCGGTGTTACCGCGAGCGGCTGACCGATATCGTGGTGATGACGTCACCCGACGGTGCGCGGGCGGCGGCGGAGTTTGTCGTGCATGGCGCCTATGTGACGACCGATGAGGGGCTGCCGCCCGCGACCGGCCAGGCCTATGTCCTGTCGGCCGGCGCGTTTTTCGAGCTTCGCGACGGGCTGATCGCGCGGGTGTCGGTCTATTACAACCTCACCGACTGGATCGCCCAGGTAAGCCCGACCCGGTTGGGGGGATGAGCATCTCCGTCCGCACGCTCGACCCCGGCGAGGTGCAGGACCGCATCGCCGATCTGGCGCGGTTGCGGATCGCGGTGTTTCGCGAATGGCCTTATCTGTACGACGGCGATGCCGGGTATGAGAGCGGGTATCTCGCCAGCTTTGCCGCCGCGCCGCATGCGGTGCTGGTCGCGGCGTTCGATGGCGAGGCGATCATCGGTATGGCGACCGCTTCGCCGCTGGCCGCGCAAGGCGCTGCGGTGCTGGAGCCGGTCGCGGCGCACGGGTTCGATGTTCCCACCACCTTCTACTTCGGCGAATCGGTGCTGTTGCCGCAGTGGCGCGGGCGCGGGATCGGTCATGCGTTTTTCGACCAGCGCGAGGCGGGGGCGCGGCGGGCGGGGGCGCGCACTGCGACCTTCTGTTCGGTGATCCGGCCTGACGACCACCCGATGCGGCCCGAGGGTGCGCGCAGCCATGCGGCGTTCTGGACCGCGCGCGGCTATCGCGAAGTGCCGGGGCTGGTCTGCACGATGCACTGGGCGGACTTGGGCGATGCGGGGGAGACGCCGCACCGGCTGCAATTTTGGAGCCGCGCGCTGTGAGCGGCTTCATCCTCGCCGCCGCGGCCTATCCGGTCGAGCAGCTGGCCGACTGGGATGCCTATGCGGCCAAGATCGGGCGCTGGGTCGCAGAGGCGGCGGACTGCGGCGCGAAACTAGCGGTGTTCCCGGAATATGCCGGGATGGAGCTTACCGCGCTCGACCCCGCGAGCGTCGAGAACCTGCATGGATCGATCGCGGCGCTGGGGTCGCTCGTGGAGCGGGTCGATGCGCTGCATGCCGAGCTGGCGATGCGGCACGGCATGTACATTTGTGCCGGGAGTCTGCCGGTGCGCGAGGATGATGGCGTGTTCCGCAACCATGCCCGGCTGTTCGCGCCAAGCGGGAAGATGGGGACGCAGCGCAAGATCGTGATGACACGGTTCGAACGTGAGGAATGGAATATCGGCGGCGGCGCGCCGCTCCATGTGTTCGACACCGATCTGGGGCGGATCGGCATCGCGATCTGTTACGATGTCGAATTCCCCCTGCTGGTCCGCGCGCAGGTCGAGGCGGGGGCGACCCTGATCCTCGCGCCGTCGGCGACCGACAGCCTGCACGGATACCACCGCGTGCGCGTGGGGGCGCAGGCGCGGGCGCTGGAGAACCAGTGTTACGTCGTGCAGGCTCCCGTCGTGGGGGAGGCCGAATGGACCCCCTCGCTCGGCACCAGCCATGGCGCGGCGGGGATGTATGGGCCGCCGGACTTGGGCTTTCCCGCCGATGGCGTGGTGGCGATGGGCGCGATCGATGCGCCGGGATGGGTGTTCGGCGAGATCGACCCGGCGAAGGTTACGCGGGTGCGGGCCGAGGGGTCGGTGTTCAACTACGCGCATTGGGATGAGCAGGGGGCGGGGGTGACGCTGCCGGCGGTTGAGGTGGTGGAGTTGCGGTGAGGGCGGCGTGGCGCGTTCGGCACGCACGAACCCGTCACCCCCGCCAAAGCGGGCGCCCCATCTCCCGGACTGTCCACCTGCCGCGCCGGTTCGTTACGCCGATCTTGCGGGAGATGGGCCCCCGCTTTCGCGGGGGTGACGAGCTGGGGGCGGGGGCTCATTCCTCCCCTGCTTGCAGGGGAGGTGGCGCCGCAGGCGACGGAGGGGCCGCCCTCGCAGAGGGCGGAATTTTGCCGAGATGTTCGCGGGCGTCTGCGCGGCCGCCCCTCCACCACCGCCTGCGGCGGCGGTCCCCCTCCCCTGAGATAAACTCAGGGGAGGAATTGGTGAATCCCAAGCCCCTTGCCCCCCTCTACCCAAGTCGCTAGATAGCGTCCCCAATCCGACATCGTGATGGGGTTCGCCGGGTTCCTTTCTGAAGGAGCCGGGCGGAGAAACCTGTCCCGGAGCCGGGCATTTTATTCGCGAGGCAACAAGTGGCGAAGACCAATCCGCTGGAATTCATGCGCCAGGTGCAGGCCGAGACCAAGAAGGTCGTGTGGCCGACCCGCAAGGAAACCATCATGACCGCGGTCATGGTGTTCATCATGGCGACGCTGCTTGGCCTCTTTTTCTTTGGCGTCGACCGTCTGTTCGGCGCGATCGTGAACTTCCTCCTCGGCCTTGCGGGCTGAGCGGCCAGATAACGGGAACATCCATGGCGGCGCGCTGGTACATCATTCACGCCTATTCGGGCTTTGAGAACAAGGTTCGGGACCAGATCCTGGCCGATGCGACGCGGCTTGGCCTCGACGCATTGGTCGAATCGGTCGAAGTGCCGGTCGAGACGGTGACCGAAGTGCGCCGCGGCAAGAAGGTGCAGTCGGAGCGGAAATTCTTCCCCGGCTATGTCCTCGCCAAGCTGAGCATGAACGACGACGTCTATCACCTGGTCAAGAACACGCCGAAGGTGACGGGCTTCCTGGGTTCGTCGGGCAAGCCGCAGCCGATCAGCGAGAGCGAGGCCGCGCGCATCCTGAACACCAAGGAAGAAGCCGCCGCCGCGCCCAAGCAGCAGGTCAAGGTCGATTACGAGATCGGCGACGCGGTCAAGGTGCTGGAAGGCCCGTTCGCGAGCTTCAACGGCGTGGTCGAGGAACTGGATTTCGACAAGTCGAAGGTCAAGGTTTCGGTGTCGATCTTTGGGCGTGCGACGCCGGTCGAGCTGGACTTCGATCAGGTGGAGCGGTCGAAGTAAGGCTTCGATACGGTTTTGGGTTATGGGAAAGCCGGGGTGAGAGCCCCGGCTTTTCTGGTTTGTGGGACTAACCGGTGTGCGAATGGTTGAGGGGCTTGCCTATAAGAAGCTGCCCTGCACGGCCTGCGGCCCATTAGTGCTACCTTTATTCGAAGACGGCTCCGAAATCATGATCGTCGGAAGCGAGCGACCGTCGAGCAAGAACATGTCGATGCGGACAGGCGTGATGCTTCGCAACGCGTCCGGACTGCTGCGAAGCTGCTCGCGCAACTCCATAAGCAGCCGTCCCAAGACGTTCTGACCCGTCAGCGTGTTGTCACCAATATCGGGCTTCGCCCCCCAAAATTGATCCTTGCGGGAATCCTCGACGATCGCCTTTTCACCGGTTGCGAGCAGCAGTTCCGAGAACCGTTGCCAATTGTAGATGAGCTTTACCCGCAGGCACCATTTCATGATGGGGACGCGCACCCGCTCCCAGTCTGCTCGCGACTCCTCGCGGTATGGCTTCGAGCGCATTTTTGCCGTCATTGGGCTGGCTTCATTGAGGATCATTCGCTGTACGTGCGGAAGATGCGGGTATCGACACGCCTGATACAGAGCCTCTGCGGTGCGCACTCGCCGTTCGAAAATCCATATCGGAAAGCCCGGCGCCATGTTCGACAAGCCGCCGAATGCCTCGCCCGTCTTGCGGAAGGATATGACGTCGTCGCGTCGATAAGTGCGAAGCTCGGTTTCGGTCATGTTCAATTCGTTTTGCGCGGAAACAAGGGATACCATGGATCGCCTGCCCATAGCACCAAAGGGGTATTGTTTGCACAATTGCGGTAGGTGACCATCATCGAGCCGAATCCGGTGGTTTTCATCAAGGTGCAGCCGAGCGGTCGCATATAGATGTTGAGATGAGGACACATGTTCCGCACTCGGACGCCCGCCTTCAGAAATTCTTGCTCCATAAGGATGCGCCCAGCGTCGCTTGAAAAAAATTCATGGCCACCAACGTTGCCAGGGGTTCGAAGGATAGGTGCCGCGCCGAGCCCTGCGACATAAGCCTGTGCCTCGGGGTCGGTCGGAATAATCGTAGGTCTGAGCACGTCTGAAACGCCCATATAAGTTTTGCGATCCTCAACCTCGATTGCTCGCCAGAATTGTATTTCGATGTTCTTCCCTGAGGCTTGGATCGCCTTTTGAATGTCGTTGTTGGCAAAGTATTTACCCAGCGAGTGCAGCGCGATCGTAATGATTGCAACCTTCGCTTGGGCTGGAGCAGCACCTTTGATCCAGCCGATAAGGTCCGACTTTATTCGGCCACCTGAATAGAGAGCGTCGTCGAGGTACACATAGGTGTGGGGATCAGCGCCGCACTCTGCGATAGATAGGCCGAACTTCGCATGAAGGATCGCGTCGAACAGCGTCAGCATATCGCGCTGGCTGTTCCCTGCGGTCTGCAGGTGTAGAAAATGGACCCCTTGCCAGAAGGACTTGGGATCTGTGCCGACAAAATTCTTAGAAGAGGCGACCGTTTCGAGAAATTGCTCAAACGCCGCTTTGCTCAGATAGGTTTTGCTAAGCACATGCGTGAGTTCAGCAAGGAGAGGAAGTTGAACCCCGTCCGGAAATTGCCGAACCCATTTGTCGACCCGCGCTGCGTCGATTTCGGCGATTTCGCCGGCGCGATAATCCGAGACCAAGTTGGCTATGCCCTGAAGTAGATTTTTTCGGTCGACCATATGCCTACTCTAGATGTTTGATTTACGAGTAATAGGCTTTCGGCGTTTCCTTTCCAACAATAGTTAGATCGGCAACGGCGTTAATCCCCGCTCGCTCTCGCATCCCAATCTGCAATTCCAAAACATAGCCCCCCGTCACCCCTTCCCCTTCCGCCACCCCGTGACCTGATCGAGCGCCGGTAGCGTCGGGAACGGCTCCTCATGCGGGCTTTCGCTGGTCGCCGCCGTCGCTGAGCGGCGTTCGGCTTCGGCGACGTCGAAGGCGTCGCGGGCGCGTTGCAGGCGGGCTTCGTACATGGCGGAGAGGCGGAAGCTGTGCGCTTCGCGGCTTTCGCCGCGGCGGCGTTTGATGTGTGGGGGTTCTTCCTGGAGGCGGACGCTCTGGTGGTGGAGGCGGAGCAGCATCATTGCTTCGTCCACCGTCATCGACGGGATCGCGGGGGGATCGTTGTGGCGCCAGGCGTCGTCGCGATAGCTGGACGCGAGCGCGGCCTCCATCAGTGCCATCTCGACGCGCTCATAGCCGGTTTCGAGCGCGAGCTGCATTTCGCGGGCGAAGGCGGGGCTTTGGCGGCGCCTCGCGTAGAACGCCGAGTGGCTGAAGCCGGCGGCTGCGGCGGAGAGGCGGACATTCGCGGTGGCGCTGAGCGCGGAGAGGAACGCCTGTTCGGCGGCGCGGTCGAGCGCGCGGGCGGGGCGCGCGCGCAGCTGCATGCGGCCCGATGCGGTGCGGATCGCGCGGGGCTCGCTGGTGTCGGGCTGGTCGGGTTGCTGCACGGCTTCGTTCAGGCGGGCGTGGGCGAAGGCGAGGGCGGCGTCCCATTCGGCGGCGAAGGCGGGGTTGCGCGCGCGGCGCTTGGTCATGGTCGAGCGGTGGAAGCCGAGGCTGCGCGCCGCTTCCCGCGCATTGCCGGTGCGGCGCAGCGCGGCGAGGAAGGCGGCGTTCTCCTTGGCCTGACGCCGATTGAAGGGGCGGGTTCCGGTCACCGGTGAGTGTTCCGAAACGAAATCCAACATTGCAAGGGGGGAGTGGGGCAATCGCCGGTTCGCGCCTGCGCCGATGCGGGTTATGCTCGAGTCATGGCGGCGGGGGCTGGATCAGGGGAGGCGGGGGAATTGCGCGCGACGGTGGCGATGGTGCTGCGCTGTGGCGCGGGCGTCGCGGCGCTGCTGGCCGATGCCGGGCGCGTGCGGCGCTGTGGGCGGCGGGAGACGCTTGCGCGACAGGGGGACGCGGTCGCGACGCTGTGGCTGGTGATCGAGGGGCGGATGAAGATCGAGTCGAGCTCGGCGGCGGGGCGGTCGAGCCAGCTGGCGCTGCATGGGCCGGGCGACTGGGTCGGGCAGTATGCGCGTGCGACGGCGGCGGTGGCGGATGTCGTGGTGGTGGAGCCGGCGGTGCTGCTGGGCTTTGCGGCGGGGGTGCTGCCGGGGCTGGCGGAGCGGCATGCCGAGCTGGGGGCGGCGCTGGCGGCGTCGTTCGCGCGGCAGCTGGAGGCGGCGACCGCGCGGCTGGATGCGCGCTCGACGCTGACCGCGCGGGGGCGGATCTGTGCCGAGCTGCTGGCGCGGGCGGGGGCGGGGCTGGTGATTGCGCCGCCGCCGGTGGTGGCCGAGCTCGCCCATGCCGCGCAGACAACGCGCGAGACGGCGTCGCGGATGATTGCCGAACTGGAGCGGCGCGGGATCGTGGTGCGCGACGCGGCGGGGCTGCGGATCAGCTCGCCGCGGTTGTTGTCGGATCTGGTGATTTGAGAATGGGCCAGAGGCTGAAGAACTCGTCGCAGTCGGGTAGCGCGTCGCTGGCGCCCGCGAGTGCGAGGCGGAAGGGCGCGCCGCGTGCGGCCAGCACGAGCGCTGCCGAGCGGGTCGCGATCGGGTAGCGGCGCGGGGGGAGGGCGAGCAGCGCGGCGAGCGCGGCGGTGTCGGGCGCGCCGTCCGCGCCGGGCGGGCGCTGGTCGAGCACGATGGCGGCGTTGTCGCCTGTCGCTTCGCACAGCGCGCGTGCGGCGTGCGCGGCGGCGACCGGGTCGGTGAGGGTGACGTAGCAGCCGGATGGCAGCGGCTGCGGGGCTGCACCGGTCAGCGCGGCCAGGCGGTCGGCGGCGGCATGGGCGGTGGCGAGCAAAGTCGCGACATGATCTGGCGGGCCGAGATCGCAGCCGCCTGAACCGACGTCGCCGCCGCGCAGGTCGATTCGGCGCAGGTTCGCGCGGGCGGGCGGGTCGCGCTCGGTTTCGGTTCCGGCGAGGCGCAGCAGGATCGTTTCGCGGTCGAGCAATTGCGCGCTGCGGACAGCGCAGCCGATCGCCATTTCCTCGGCTAGCGCGACCGCGGCGGCGCTGAGACCGGCGGGGAGGTCGAGGATATCGACCTGGGCCGAAGCGGCGAGCAGGGCGTCGAACCGGGCGCGCCAGGCCTCCCCTGCGGGGGTGACGGAGCGGGCGACGAAGACATCGGGCGGGGCGGGGAGGACGATGTGCAGATCGGCCCCGGCGCTCACCAGCGCTTCGGCGGCGAGGATGTCGAAGCCCGCTGCCAGCGCACCGACCGCGATGCCGGCACCGTTGGCGGCGATGGCGGCGGCGAGCTCCGTCCCCAACTGGGCGTCGTCGGCGCGGATGCCGATGGGGCCGGCGAAATGGATCGGCGCGGGCGGGCGACAGGCGTCGAGCCAGGCGGCCGGGCGATCGAGTTCGGCCAGGATCAGCCGGAACTGGCGGATCGTGACGGCGTGATCCTCCCACGCGCGCGGGGTGCCGGCGATGGCGTCGCGCAGGGCGGCGCGCGCCTCGACCTCACGGTCGAGCAGCAACAGGGCTTCGGCGCGGGTGGCGGCGAGCCAGTAGCGCGTGTCGGGCTCATGCGCGCCGCTGTCGAGCAGGGCCAGCGTCTCGGTCGCGAGCTGAGCCGCGCGGGCGCGGGCGCCGCCGAGCAGCGACAGGGTGGCGGCGTTGATCAGCGGATAGGTGGCAGGCCGCGCCGCCGCCGCCTGGACATAGGCATCGGCCGCGTCGCGCAGCAATGCCATGCGCGCGGTGCCCTGTGCAGTCGCGGCCCGGTCCTTGAGCAGGCGGCCGCGCAGCGTGAGCGTCTCGGTCCCGGCGGGCTCCGCCGCCAGCAGCGACCAGGCGGCGTCGGTCGCCCCGGCGCGGGCAAGCGCGCGAATTTCCGACAAACTCATTCCAGCTTCACCCGCCTGTTACACACCGCCTGAAATCGCCGCCCGCCCACCTACCAGCGCAAGCCGCGCGGGCAGATGAGCGGGAGTCGAGGTCAGTTATGCCCTTCGTTCTCGACCTTGGGGTCGATGATGATCGTGGTATAGCCCGGCCCGTGCGGATCGTCATTCTTGAGGCGGACGCCGAGGCCGTAGTCGCGCTTCGTCGGACCGCTCGGTCCGCCGACCATGATCACGCTCACCGCCTTGTGGTCGTGTCCGCTCACCCATTCGGCATGGTAGAACATGTCAGCACCGGGTTCGTCGGCGTTCTTCACGACGCTGTCCGCGACATTTTCGACAAAGCGGGCATTTGGGTCCGTCAGGTGAAAAATGACCAGCGCATTCTTTTTCGATTCGAATTTGAGATCGAGGTTGCGGCCGCTGTTGGCGGTGGGGACGTGCCGACTGAGGTCGTCGGCATCGTCCAGATGGGTCGTGCCAAGCTGGGTCCGGGCGTTGATGCCGGCGACCGGAATGCTGCGTACCGCGACCCGGAACCGGGCCGGGTTGGCGTCGTCGATCTTGACGACATAGATTCGATCATATTCCGGCTCCGGGTCGGTCCACGCGGTGAGCCGACGCGGGTGGGGAAAGAACAGGGCGCCTGCCTTTTCGCTGGGCGGCATGAACGCAATGGTGGCCATCTTGTATCTCCTCTGTGTCAGTGAACCGATACGCGGGACTGGCGTGTGCGAAGTTGCGCGCACATGCGTTTTTTGTCGTCGCCGTCCGCCACAGTGAACGGCGCGGCGCAGAGCTTCAGCGCGTCCGCGATGATCGCGGGTGCGTCGGGCGCGGTCGGGCCGTCCGCGGCAAGCAGGTCGGCGAGCGCAAGGGTGATCGCCGCGCGCAGCCGGGCGGTGCGCTTGTTTTCGACATCGCGCGCCGCCAGCGTTTCGACGACGGCGCGCGTGGCGCGCAGCCGGGCGAGAGCCGCGGTGCGTCGGCCCAGCGCGACCTCAATCCGCGCGAGCCCGATCGCGGATTCGGCAAGGTCGCGGGCATAGTTGGCGTTCTGTGGATCGCCCTCGACGAGCTTGAGGATCAGGCTGCGTTCGCGGACCCGCTCATCATAAGCGCGGTCGAATTTCTGTTGGGCAAAGAGGCTGTCGGCGAGCCAACCATGATTGTCGGCGAGGTCGCGCAAGACTCCGGTGTCATCGGGTGCCAGCTTGCGCGCGGCGAGGAAATGGGTGCCAGCCCGCTCGAACGCGGCCTGCGCCTCGGCCGGACGATCGCTGCGAAACGCCAGCGTGCCGAGATTGCTCTCGGCATAGCCGCCCTCCATCTGCCAATCCTTGTTGCGCGGATCGATGGCGACGAGCTGCCGCGAGAGGCGGGCATATTCGGTGAAGCGCTGCTGCGCCGTGTCGCGCTGGTCGAGTTTGAGCGCGGCGCTGCCCAGCCAGAACTCGCTCTGGCTATGGCCATAGATGCGGTCGGGGTCGGTCGGGTTGCGCGCGAGCAGCGCGCCGGTCGTGCGATGCGCCTCCCGGAATTTGGCGAGCGCGTCGGCGAGCCGGTCCCGGTCGCCGTCATCCTCACCCATCGCATGCAGGATCTGGGCGCGGCGGGCGAGGCTGTCGTCGGACAGATGCGACAGGTCACCCTGATCGGCATAATAGGCCATGGCGCGCCGGTTGACCGACTCCATCACATCGAGCCGACCCACGCCGCGCAATTTTGTTCGCAGGTCGGTCAGCATGAATTCAATCAACCCTTCGGCCTGAGTGCGTTCGTGGACCGCCTGTGCCCGGGACACGAGCGCGAAGACGGTGGTTGCGGCCATGAGTAGCGCCATCAGCAGCGCGCCGAGCGTGACCGCCGTCACGCGGCGCAACCGGCGCTGTGCATCGCGCTGAACCAGCGCGTCGAGCGGCAGACCGGCGAGCCCGGCGACGATCTTCAAAAAGGCGAGGCGCGGCCCGTCGCCTTCGCGCCGGAAATCCGCGGCGAGCGGTTCGGCTTCGCCGCGCAGGGGATTTGGCAGTGCCCGATCCGGTTCTCCGCGGGCATGGGCGACCAGGATCGGCGCGGCGGGGTTCAAGTTACGGAACAGCTCGATCTCGCGCCCGACCCATTGCGATTGGACTGCATCGGGTGATGCGACGACCACCAGCGCGGACGACTGGGCGATCGCATCCTGCACCGCTTGCGACAGATCGGCGGCGGCGGACAGGTCGGCGCGGTCGCGGAAGATCGGGCCGATCCGTCCCGGCGCCTGCCCGGGCAGCGGCGTTACCCGATCGGCGAGCCGCCGGGGGAGGCGATAGGATTCGAGCCGGCGTTGCAGCCGTGCGGCAAAATCGCGATCGGCATGGCTATAGCTGACAAACGCCCGAAACGGCTTGTTTGGCTCCATCGCATTCCCCCCGCGCTGACCCAGAACGAGGATGCGTTGAAAATCCGAAAGTCCAAAATGGAAAATAGGCCGATTCGCGCCGGGCTATCGGCTGGCCGGTTAGGCTACGCGCACCTCTTGCTGCAGGCTGTCGCGGGTCGCCAGCGTGCGGGCCTCTGTGACGGGGAGGGGGCGGCCGAAATAATAGCCCTGGACCTTGGTGCAGCCGAGCGTCTGGATCAGGCGGTGTTCGTCCTCGGTCTCGACACCCTCGGCGGTGGTGGCCATGCCGAGGCTCTCGGCGAGGGCGACGACGGCGCGGATGATCGCGATCGCTTCCTTCTGGCCCTTGGACGCGCCCTGCACGAAGCTGCGGTCGATCTTGATCGAGCTGAAACGGGTGCGGGACAGGTAGCCGAGCGAGGAATAGCCGGTACCGAAATCGTCGAGGCTGAGGCGCACGCCCATGTCGAGGATCGCCTCGAGCGTCTGAACCGCAGCGGTGCCTTCGCGCATGAACACGCTTTCGGTCACTTCGAGTTCGAGGCGGCTGGGGTGGAGGCCGCTGTCCTTGAGCGCGCGGCTGACGAACGACGCAAAACCGGCATTGTGCAGCTGCTCGGGGCTGACATTGACCGCGACGCGGATCGGGTCGTCCCACTTGGCCGCCTCGAGACAGGCGGCGCGCAGCACCCATTCGCCGATCGGGGCGATCAGGCGGGCGTCTTCGGCCAGCGGCACGAACTTGACGGGCGAGATCGGGCCGAGTTCCGGGTGGGTCCAGCGCAGCAACGCCTCGAACCCCATCAGCGCACCGGTGCCGGCCTGGACCACCGGCTGATAGAGCAGATGGAACTGGTCGTTTTCGAGCGCGGCGCGCAAGGCGATTTCGAGGACGCGGCGTTCCTCCGCCTCGACATGGAGCTGCGGTTCATAGGCGTGGAAATTGCCGCCGCCGGCGTCCTTCGAGCGATAGAGCGCGAGGTCGGCGGAGCGGATCAGCATTTCTGCCGTGCGCCCGTCGCGCGGGCCGAAGGCGAGGCCGACGCTGGCGCCGATATAGAGGGTGTGGTTGTCGACGTCATAGGGCGCGGAGAGGACGTCGATGATGGTCCGGGCGAGCTGTTCGACCGCGACGGTGTCATTGGCGTCGCGCACCACGACGGCGAACTCGTCGCCGCCCAGCCGCCCGATCATCTCGTTCGGGGTCATCAGCTGCTTGAGGCGTTCGGACACGCGCATCAGCAGCCGGTCACCGACCGGGTGGCCGAGCGTATCGTTTACCGCCTTGAACCGGTCGAGGTCGATCATCATGAAGGCGCAGCGCGCGTTCCATTTCTCGGCTTCGGCCATCGCGGTGGCGAGCGCTTCGTTGATGAACAGGCGGTTGGGCAGGCCGGTGAGCGTGTCGTAGCGCGCCATCTTGCTGATCTTGTTCGCGGATTCGCGCGCTTCGGTGACGTCGGAGCCGACGCCGCGAAAGCCAACGAACCCACCTTCCTCATTGAAGCGCGGCGAGCCGGTGAGCTCCCACCAGCGTTCCTCGCCATCGACGATGACGGGAAGAAGGATGTCGCGGAACGGTTCGCGCTTTTTGAGCGAGTCGGCGAGATCGCGCAGGCCCTGCGCGAAATTGCCGCTTTCCCAGGCCGAGCCGGCCAGCACCTGAAGAAAGGGCATGCCGTTGATCGCCTTGGGATCGACGCCGAGCGAGACGGCGAAGCGGGGATTGGCGCGGCATACGCGGCGCTGCGCGTCGGTTTCCCACAGCCAGTCCGCGCTCTTGTCTTCGAACTCCCGCAGCAACAGGCTGACCGTTTCGTCGCGTTCGGCGAGCGCGATCTCGCCTGCGCGGATGACCACCAGCGCCTTGCCGCGCGCGAAGCAGGCGATGACGAGCAGCAGGGTGAAGAGCAGTGCCGCCGCGCCGAGTGCGGGCGATTGGGTGAGGGCGAGCGCGGTTGCATTGGCGCTGCCGAGGACGACGAGGAAGCTGATCGTGGCGAGCGGGAGCGCCGCCATCGCGACCGAGGAGGCGACCATCAGGATCGACAGCACGATCCAAAGGCCGGTCGCAGCCTCGGCATTGGCGACGGAGCCGAACAGCAGGGGGGCGATCGACCAGACCGCGCCGAGCGCGAGCCCGTCGAGCACCGTGTCGCGCACGTCGCGCAGGCTGGCGGTGCGTTCGGTGCGGTGGCGTACCGCGAGGCGGCGGAAGGCGACCGCGACGCCGACTGCAGCGACGAGCGCGCCCCAGCTGGCGAGTTTCCACAGCGGCACGAGGCTGGCGAAGTTCAGGACGATCAGCGTCGCGCCGAGCACATTGGCCGCGAGCATGAAAAGTGCCAGCTGGCTGCCGGCATTCATCTGGGCCGCACGGATCGGCCCCCAGTCGGTTGTATCCGCCGGGTCATAAAGGCCGAGCAGCGCGCGGATATCGATCCGCGGCCGCGCGAACTGGGAGGTGGTCTGGCTCGTCACCCGGGTAGATTACCGGGGGGTAGGTTAGCGATCGGTTAGAGATGGCGGGGGTGGGGAAAATATTTCCGGGAGGGGGGCTGGTATGTAGCAATCCTCCCCCGCCAGGGGGAGGTGGCAGGCGCAGCCTGACGGAGGGGGAGGACGGCGATGTCCTAACGGCTCCCGCTTCAGTGCTTCCTCCCCCTCCGTCGCCTTCGGCGCCACCTCCCCCTGGCGGGGGAGGATTGAGGGAGGCGTCTGCCTTACGCCGCGATGCTGTAGGGCTTGATCTCGCCGTTGAGATATTGGTTGCGTGCCTTGGCGCGGCTGAGCTTGCCCGAACTGGTGCGGGGCAGGGTGCGCGGCGGGATCAGTTCGATCACGCAGTTCATGCCGGTGACCGCGCGGACGCGCTCGCGGATTTCCTCGCGCAGCTTCTGGCGCTCGTCATCGTCGCTGGTGCGGCACTGGACGAGCACGGCGGGGGTTTCTTCACCGCCCGGCGTGGTGATCGCGAAGGCGGCGACATCGCCCTGCTTGAAGGCGGGGAGCTGTTCCACCGCCCATTCAATGTCCTGCGGCCAGTGGTTGCGGCCGTTGACGATGATCATGTCCTTCGCCCGGCCAACGATGTAGATATAGCCTTCCGACATATAGCCCATGTCGCCGGTATCCAGCCAACCATCCTTCATGCAGGCGTCGGTCGATTCGGGATCGCGGAAATAGCCGACCATGACGCTGGGACCACGGCACCACACCTTGCCGATCGCGCGGTCGGGCAGCGGGGTGCCGTCCTCTTCGCGGATCTGGATTTCCATGTCCTTGACCGCCTTGCCGCAGTTGACGATCGCGCGGAAGCGCTGGGGGCGATCCCCGCCATTGACGCCGCCAGACAGCTGGGTTTCCTCGACCAGTTCGACCAGAATGCCCTCACCCGGGGGCATGATCGATACGGCGAGCGTCGCTTCGGCCAGGCCATAGCTGGGCAGGAAGGCGCTGGCCTGGAAGCCGGCATCGGCAAAGGCGTCGACGAAGCTCTGCATGACGTCGGGACGGATCATGTCCGCGCCATTGCCCGCGACGCGCCAGCGGCTGAGATCGAACCGCTCCGACGCCTTGGTCTGGCTCGACATGCGGCGCGCGCAGATATCGTAGCCGAAGGTCGGCGAATAGGAGAGGGTCGTGCCCTGATTGCGCGAGATGAGGTCGAGCCAAGCGAGCGGGCGGCGGGCGAAGTCCTCGGTCTTCAGATAGTCGGTCGAGACCTGATTGGCGACGACCGACAGGAAGCAGCCGACCAGGCCCATGTCGTGATACCAGGGCAGCCACGAGACGCAGCGGTCGCTGTCTTCGAGCTTCATGCCATGGCTGTGCGCCGAGAGATTGTTGAGCAGCGCGTGGTGGGTGATCGCCACCCCATGCGGGAAGCGGGTCGAGCCGCTGCTGTATTGAAGATAGGCGATGTCGTTGGTGTCGGCCTTGGGCAGCTCGACTTCGGGGGCTTCGCGGGTGGCGAAGCTTTCCCAGTCGATGCCTTCGACACCCTTGAGGCGCGCGGCTTCGCCGGCCATCGCCGACAGTTCGGCGGGGTAGAACAGCATCGAGGGGTCGCAGCTTTCGAGCTGGACCGAAAGCTGGTCGATATAATGCTGGCTGCCGCCGAAGCTGGTGGGCAGCGGCAGCGGCACCGGCCAGGCGCCGGCATAGATCACGCCGAAGAAGAGCGAGGCGAAATCGGTGCCGGTTTCGGCGATCAGCGCGATCCGGTCCTGCGGCTTCACGCCGGCGGCAATCAGGCGGCGGGCCTGTGCCAGCGCATCGTCGCGCATCTCGCGGAACGGGTACGGGCGCGTCAGTGTGCCGCGCGCGTCGTGAAAGTTCAGCCCGCGGCTGCCCTGCGCGGCATAATCCAGCGCATCGCCGAGCGTTTCAAACTCTGCCAACCGGCGGGGAAGCCCGCATTCGGTCGGGGTCGGCTGCAGCGCTGCGCCGTTCAACTCAACCTGATCCTTGACGTCCAAAGCCATATCCTAAAATCCGTGCCCCCTGATCGTGTCAGGCCACCCGCCCGTCATCGACGATAGGCCCCACATCAAGAAATGCGGGCGGCTCTGCTACGCTCTGGCGTTCAAATTCGGTTGTCAGTGTGGCACAAACAAGGCGCATGCGCCCCACTCGCCGCCCTGTCCCGCCTTTGGACCGCCCTGCGCTGGATCGGCTGGCGCTGCGTTATGTCGAGCGGTTCGCGACGACGCGGGGGAAGCTGGCCGCCTATCTGACCCGCAAGATCCGCGAGCGCGGGTTCGACGGGGCCCCGCCGGACCCGGCCGAGATTGCTGAGCGCTTCGCTGAACTGGGCTATGTCAATGACCGCCTCTATGCCGAAAGCAAGGCGGCGGCGATGGCGCGCCGGGGGCTGGGCGCGCGCCGGGTGGGGGAAGCGCTGCGCCATGCCGGGGTGCAGGCGGAGGATGCCGAGGCGATCGCGCCACAGGTCGATGCGCGCGTCGGACAGAGCGCGATCGACTTTGCCCGGCGCAAGCGAATCGGGCCGTTCGCCGCCGAACCGGCCGATCGCGAGCGGATCGCCAAACAGGTGGCGGCGATGGTGCGCGCGGGGCATGCGCCGGGGCTGGCCTGGCAACTGGCGCGGATGAATCCGGGTGATGACCCGGATTTCCTGCTCGACGACCATTAACCACAAAGGATTCGCACCTTCGCGAAATGCTGTGTTAATATCGCCGGTCAGGGGGAAATAGTGTAATGCGAGCCGACCTGCAGCGCGTGCCGATTCTGGAGGGGGAACCGGATGAGCCGGCGATGTCCCCCATGCTCGTTCGCGACCCCGACGATGAGACCCATTGGGGCACGGTCAAATGGTTCGACGTTACGCGCGGCTTTGGCTTTATTGTCGCCGATGATGCCGACGCTGGCGATATCCTGATCCACTTTTCGGTGCTGCAGCCGCATGGCCGCCGCAGCCTGCCCGAAGGGGCGCGGGTCGAATGTTCGGTGGTGCAGCGCGAGCGCGGGTTGCAGGCCAAGGATATCCTGTCGATCGACCTGACCGACGCGGTCGAGCCGGTGCGGCTGCGCCCCGGTGCGGGCGACCGGATCGACCGGATCAAGCTGATCGAGGAAGCCGGGCCGTTCGAACCGGTGACCGTCAAATGGTTCAACCGGCTCAAAGGCTATGGCTTTCTGGTGCGAGACGGCGATAGCGCCGATATATTCGTGCATATGGAAACCCTGCGCCGAGCGGAGATTTATGACATCGAACCTGATCAGCCGCTGCGTGCCCGCATCGTCGAGGGCGAAAAAGGGCCGCTCGCGGTCGTGGTGGAGCCGGCCTGACCGCGCGCTGATGGTCGCACTTGGCGCGGCGCTGCTGGTTCCCGGGTGCAGCCCTGGGGCGGGAGATGCGACGACGCAGGCCGATGCCGGGCGCGCGATCGTGACGATCGAATCCGGAGCGAGCCGCCATATGTTCAAGGTCGAGGTTGCGCGCACGCCAGAGGAGCAGAAACGCGGCCTGATGTTCCGCACCGACATTGCGGCGGATGGCGGCATGTTGTTCGCGCCCTATCCGCCCGAGGGCGGCGGTCCCCAGGAGGCGAGCTTCTGGATGCGCGACACGCCGATGCCACTCGACATCATCTTCATCCGCGCCGACGGCACGATCGCCAATATCGCCGAAAATACCCTTCCCTTTGCCGACGATCCGGTCCGGTCCGACGGGCCGGTTGCGGCGGTGCTGGAGATTAACGGCGGCCGCGCGGCGGAGCTGGGGATTTCGCCCGGAGACAGGGTGCGCTGGTGATGCTTGTTCTCGCTCCGAGAACGATGTAATTATGATATCATAATTTCACGGAGGGCGGGATGATGATTCGGGGATTGGCGGCGGCGGCTCTGCTGACCGCTTCGCACGGCGCAATCGCGGCACAGACGCCGCCAACGGGGGTCGAGGTCGAGGCGACGGGGCCAGCAGGCCCGCTCAAAGGCACGATGCTCGACGCGGGCAAGGGCGCGCCGGTCGCGGTGATCATCCCCGGTTCGGGCCCCACCGACCGCGACGGCAACAATCCGATGGGGGTCAAGGCCGCGCATCTGAAGATGCTGGCCGAGGGGCTGGCGGCGCAGGGCATCTCCACCATCCGTATCGACAAGCGCGGCATGTATGGCAGCAAGGGTGCCAAGGCGCCGGGCAGCGACACGAAGATCGCAGACTATGTCACCGATGTCGGCAATTGGGTCGCGACGGCGCGCGCGAAGACCGGCGCGAAATGCGTGTGGCTGATCGGCCATTCCGAAGGCGGCATGGTCGCGCTCGCGACCGCGCAGACGCAAAAGGATTTGTGCGGCGTGGTGCTGGCCGCGTCACTGGGTCGCAAGATGACGCTGGTGATGCGCGAACAATTCGCCAAGAATCCCGGCAATGCGCCATTGATGCCCCAGATCACCGCCGTGCTCGATTCGATCGAGGCGGGGAAGGTCGGCGATACCAGCGCGATGCATCCGGCGCTCGCCCCGATCTTTTCCCCGGCGAACCAGCGTTACCTGATCGACACCGGCGCCTACGATCCGGGCAAGCTGATCGCGACGATCAGGATCCCGGCGATGATCGTGCAGGGCGGGCGCGATCTGCAGACGACGATGGACGACGCCAATGCGATGAAGGCGGGGCAGCCTGCGGCCACGCTCAAGGTGTTTCCCGAGATGAACCATGCGCTCAAAAATGCGCCGACCGATCCTGCGGCGAATTTCGCGACCTATAACGACCCCGATCTGCCGCTGACGCCGGGGCTGGTCGATGCGATTGCGGGGTTCATCAAGCGATGATCGCCGTTGCCCCCGTCGCGCGCGCGGCGTAAAGCGCGGCCATGGGAATCTTCGCGAACATCTTCACCTGGTGGAACGGCTCCACCTTTGGCACCTGGGTCGGGCTGCGCGGCAAGGATCAGGTTGGCGAGGACGCGCTCGGCAACCTGTATTTTCAGGGCGGGGCCGACATGCACGGCCGCCCGCGCCGCTGGGTGATCTACAAGGGGTCGAATGATTCGAGCCGCGTGCCGCCGGAGTGGTTCAGCTGGCTGCACCATCAGATCGACGATGTGCCCGATCGCGCGCTGCCGCCGGTGCGCAAATGGGAACAGCCTGCCGTGCCGAACCTGACCGGCAGCGCGCTGGCCTATCGTCCGCCGGGCGCGCTCGAGAAGGGTGGCCAGCGCGTGGGTGCGACGGGCGATTACGAAGCCTGGACGCCCGGCGCCTGATGCGCCGGAGCCGGATGGCTGCGCTGCTGCTGGCGCCGGTCGCGCTTGCGGCATGCGGGGGCAAGCCGGCTGAGAACAAGGCCGATGCCGTGGATACGGTCGAGGTCCAGCCCAAGGCTGCGGGCGCGGCGGGGGCGGAGGTCGTCGCGGTCGATGCCGGGCCGACCGCGTCGGTGACGGGCGTGACCCCGATGGCCGAGCGGGTGGCGGTGCTGGGCCTGCTCAACAAGCGCAACGGCGTCGCGCGCGAGCTGACGCTGAAGCCGGGGCGGGCGGTGCGCGCGGGCGATGTCATCGTGCGGCTGCGCGCGTGCGAAAAGACTGCGCCGTGGGAGACCGATCAGCTGACCGGGGCGTTCGCGCAGGTCGATATTCGCGGCACCGATGGCAAGGTCGCGCGGGTCTTTTCCGGCTGGCTGTACAAGGAGCGCCCGGCGCTCAATGTCGTGCAGCACCCGATCTATGACGTGTGGGTCAAAAGCTGTGCGATGACCTTCCCCGATACCGGGGGCGAGGTGGTGGGCGGTGGCGCTGCGGATGCGCCCAAGCGGTCGAGCGCACCGAAATCGGCCGAGACCGAGGCGACGCCGCCTGCGGCTGCTGCCAGCCCGGCGGCGCCTTCGCCGAGCGAGTCCGACAGCAACGACAGATAGTCGTCGCGCGGGATCTCCACCGCACCCAATGAGGCAAGGTGGTCGGTCATGAACTGGCAGTCGAGCAAGGTGAAGCCGCCGACGCGCAGCCGGGCGACCAATGCGGCGATCGCGACCTTGGACGCGTCGCGCGCGCGGCTGACCATGCTCTCGCCGAAAAAGGCGCGGCCGAGGGCGAGGCCGTAGAGGCCACCAACGAGGCGGTCGCCGTCCCAGCATTCGACCGAATGGGCAAAGCCGCGCCGGTGCAGCGCGGTGAAGACGCGCTCGATCGCGGGATTGATCCAGGTGTCGGGCCGGTCTTCGGCGCTTTCGGCGCAGAGCGCGATCACCGCTTCGAACGCGGTGTCGGCGGTGATGCGGAAGCGATCGGCGACGAGCGTCTTGCGCAGCGAGCGGGAGAGGTGGAAGCCGTCGAGCGGGAGGATCGCGCGCTGGCGCGGTTCGACCCAGAAGACGCTGGGGTCGTCACGATGTTCGGACATCGGGAACACGCCCATCGCATAGGCGCGCAGCACCAGATCAGGGTCGAGATCGCTGGCGCGGGCGGTGTGCCGCGTCATTTGGCCCCTTTGCGCGGCGTGGCGAGGCGTTTCTCGATCGCCTGCCACAGCGTATCGACGGCGCGGGCACCGGGGCTGCGTGGGGCGAAGGTGCCGAGCGGGGCGCGGCGCACCGCCATCCCCTCGATCAGGCTGGCCATCGGGATGACGGGCCAGTCGCGATGACGCGCCAAGGCTTCTGCATGGAGGCGGCGGCGGCGGTCGACCATCGAATGGACCGGCATCAGCGGCACCTTTGCCTTTCCGCCCAGATGCCGCTCGACCTCGTCCAGCGCGCGCTGCGAGAGCGGGGAGGGGATGACCGGCACCACGATCAGATCGGCGGCGCGCATCACCTGTTCGCTGGTTTCGGTGAGGCCCGGCGGGCAATCCAGGATCATCCGGTCATAGGCACCGTCGAGCTGGCCGAGCAATTTGGCGAGCCGCTTCTTCTTGTCGAGTTCGTGGAATAAGAGGTCGAGGCCGCGCAGCGACGCGTCGGCGCCGAGCAGGTCGAGCCGGTCGATGTCGGTCGGCCGGATCAGCTTGGCCGGTTCGACATCCTTGCTGAACACCGATTGGGCGGTCGCCTTGCCCTGTCCGCCGCCCAGCAGGAAGGTCGAGGCCGCCTGGGGGTCCAGGTCCCAAAGCAGGGTGCGGCGCGCGGAGCGGGTCGCGGCGGACCAGGCAAGGTTGACCGCCAGTGAGGTTTTGCCGACGCCGCCCTTGAGGCTGTACACTGCGATCGTCGCCACCCGCTGCTTCCTCCTGCTCTGGTCGGACCCATCATCCTTGTTCCTTACCGAGATAACAAGAGAACGACAGGCGCGATCAATGCAGGTGGCGCTATTTATCGGGATTGCGGGTGATGTAGATCGCGACGATCCGGTCGCCTTCGATCTCCAGCGCGGTGGTCTGGATCTCGCCATCGCCCTCCATCGTGACGAAGCCGGGCAGGCCATTGACGAAACCGGCGCGCAGCAGGTGTGAGCCATATTTGCGGAACAGCACGGCGAGCGATTTGTGCAGCTTCATCACATGTTTGAAGCCCAACACCAGCCGGACTGCCGCCGTGCGCTTGCCGCCGCCATCGGAATGAATGCTGACATCGTCGGCGAGCATCGCGCCGAGTGCGGCGAGGTCGCCGGTGCGGCTCGCGTTGAAAAAGGCGTTGGCGATCTCTAGCCCGCGCTGCTGCTCGACCTGAAAGCGGGGGCGAGTGGCGCGGACATGGTCGCGGGCGCGTGCGGCGAGCTGGCGACAGGCGGCGGGGTCGCGGTCGAGCGTCGCCGCCACCTCCTCAAACGACGCGCCGAACACGTCGTGGAGCAGGAATGCGGCGCGTTCGAGTGGGGAAAGGCGTTCGAGTGCGAGCATCAGCGGGAGCGTCACATCCTCGTCCGGTGCTTCCTCGATCAGCGGATCGGGCAGCCACGGGCCGATATAGGTTTCGCGCTGGTGACGCGCCGATTTGAGCCGGTCGAGGCACAGCCGCGTGACGGTGCGGCGCAGAAACGCCTCGGGCTCACGTACCGCCGAACGATCGGTGCCCATCCAGCGGATGAAGGCGTCTTGCACCGTATCCTCGGCATCGGCGACCGAGCCGAGCATGCGATAGGCGACGCGGATGAGTTTGGAGCGCAGCGGATCGAATGACTCCGCTGCGCCCTGATGCTCTTGCGGCGTCACGCCGCCGCTTTCGCAGCTGCTGGCTCGATCCACAGATCGAAGCCGACCGCAAGGCGGTTCCACCCGTTGATGATGTTGATCATCATGGTCAGCTTCACCTGCTCCTCCTCGCTGAATTCGGCCGCCAGCGCGTTATAGGCTGCGCGATGGGTGTGGCCTTCGGACAGGCGCGTCAAGGCGTCGGTCCAGCCGAGCGCGGCCCGTTCGCGGGGGGTGTAGCAGGGGGCTTCGCGCCAGGCAGAGAGGAGGTAGATGCGCTGTTCGCTCTCTCCCTTGGCCCGCGCTTCGACGGTATGCATGTTGATGCAGTTGGCGCATTGGTTGACCTGCGAGGCGCGGATCTTGATCAGTTCGATCAGCGCCGGTTCGAGGCTGGCGGCGATCGTGGTGGAGGCGGCGAACCAGGGTTTCATCACGCCGGGGGCTGCGGCGAAGGGGTCGAGTTTGGCGGTCATCGTCATGCTCCTTGTTGGGTTGCGCTGACATGACGAGGCAGGAACGGCGGATGTGACACCGCGCATAAAAAAAGAGCCGGTTGTTGCCGGCTCTTTTGTGAAACGAGTGGTTTGAGTGCTTAGCCCTTGCAGGTCAGCGTGCCCTTGCCCGGGATTTCGACGGTGGCCGATTCCGGGGTGCCGGTCAGCTTCCAGCCGCCCTCAGCGGTGAAGGGCTGGCCTGCTTCCGGCGCGGTCAGGCGGGTCTTGGTGCCGCCCTTTTCGGTGGCGACGGTGACCAGCTTGTCCTGGTTGAAGAATTCGACGAACACGAGCGCATTGCCCGGCTGGCAGCGCATCGACACGGTCGCCTTGATCGACGGCGGCAGTTCGACCGGCGCGGCGTTCGCAAGCTGCGATTCCATCGGATCGGGTGCGCGTTCGCTGATCACTTCGGGTTCGGGATTACAGGCGGACAGCGCGAGCAGCGCGACCGCAGCGGCGGGGAGGAGACGCATGTTCATAGCGGGACTTTCCTTTGCGCACGCAGCATCGGGGGTCAAGATATAACGGATAACAGACATCCAACGCATATTGCGTCGCATCGATACAATATCCCGTCTCATTCGTGGAATTCGTCCAGATCGGGGATGCGGCCAAAGGCGATCTTGGTGCCGACGCGGTCGGTGCGGCTACCGTCCATCGGCCCGACCGAGACGGCGTGGCGGCCGAATTTCTCGTTGATCCGGTCCATCGCCTTGCTGAGCGAGAGGGTGCGGGTTTCGCGGGCGAGCGGATCATTCGGATCGAGCGCGGCGAACAGCGAGTCCTGGGCCGCGCCGACGGGGGCGATTTCGGAGAGGGTGACGCCGATCATCCTTATGGCAAAGCCGCCGGGGCGGGTGCGGCCGGCGGCGGCGAGGCGGGGGAAGATGGCGTCGAGCGCGGCGAGGATCGCGAAACTGTCCTGTGTCGCGGGGAGCTTCATCGAGGTGCGCCAGACCGACTTGTCATCCTCGAACTTCGCATGGAGGACCAGCAGGCGGCTGACATAGTCCTTGCGGCGGAGGCGGGCGGCGCATTTGAGGGCGAGGCGGCGGGCGGTGAGGCGGACGGGTTCCAGCCCGCGCTTGCGGGGGCTGAGGACGTGGCTGTGGCCGATGGTGCGGTTCTGCGTCGGCTTTTCGGGCAGGTCGAAACCGTGGAGCAGATACCAGAGCCGGTCGCCATTGACCCCGCCCCAGGCCGATCCGGCGTCGCGCGGGCGGCGTTCGCACAGCTGGCCGATGTCCAATATGCCCTGTTGCGCCAGGCGCTTCTCCATCTTGGCGCCGATGCCGGCGATGTCGCGCAGCTTCAACGTGAACAGGCGGTCGGGCAGCTGTTCCTGCGTCAGCACGGTCAGGCCGTCGGGCTTTTCCATGTCGCTGGCGAGCTTGGCCAGCAGGCGGTTGGGGGCGATGCCGACCGAACTGGTGAGGCATTCGCCGACATTGGCGATGATCCCGGCCTTGATCCGCCGGGCCAGCGCCATGGCCTGTTCGGGGCTGTTTTCATTGTCGAGCAGGCGGCAGGCGACTTCGTCGATCGAGCAGACCGCGGTGACCGGGATGTGCCGCCAGATTTCGGCGACGATCGCCTCGTGGAACTCGACATATTTTTCGTGCTGCCCCGGCGTCACGATGAGGTCGCGGCACAGGCGCTTGGCTTCCCACACCGGGGTGCCGGTGCGGATGCCGTATTTCTTGGCCTGGACCGAGGCGGCGATGGCGACGGTGGTGTCGCTGTCGACCGGGGCGACGATGATCGGCCGGCCGCGCAGGTCGGGGTTCAACTGCTGCTCGACCGCCGCGAAATAGCTGTTGAGGTCGAGATACAGCCAGCGCAGCGGACGGGGCGGAAGATCGAGAAATGCCGGGTCGGCCATGGCGGAACAATAAAGGAACGCGGCGCAAGAGTCACGGGGTGGCAGAGCGGATTGGGCTGGTCAGCGGGGGCGGTGCTGAGTAGCGTCGGGGAATGACGATGGGGGATGTGAGCGTCGGGCCGCTGGAGGCGCTGGTCGAAAAGGCCAAGGCGTCGGGCGGATCGGAAATGGCCAATTATCAGCTGTTCGTCGAACGGCTGACCGGCGCGCTGGGCCTGCCCCAGCCCGAGTTTGCGCGCGAGGAAACGCGGTTCAACGATTATGTGTTCGAGCGGAACGTGACGTTCCACCATCCCAATGGCACGAGTTCGACCGGGCGCATCGACTGTTACAAGCGCGGGTGCTTCGTCCTGGAGGCGAAGCAGTCGGCCAAGCGGCAACAGGCGGTGGAAAGCGAGCAGCTGGCGCTGGCGGGCATCGAGACGACGCAGAAATTGGGCCATGCCAAGCGCGGGACCAAAAGCTGGGACAAGGTGATGATCGCGGCGCGGCGGCAGGCGGAGGATTATGCCCGCGCGCTGCCGGTCGATCACGGATATCCGCCGTTCCTGCTGATCGTCGATGTCGGCAATGTCATTGAAGTTTATGCTGATTTTTCGGGGCTGGGCAAAAACTACGACCATTTCCCCGACCGGCACAGCTACCGATTGTCGATGGACGATCTGTTGCTGCCGGAGGTGCAGCAACGGCTGACGGCGATCTGGACCGCGCCGCAAACGCTGAACCCCACGCTGCGCGCGGCGGAAGTGACGCGCGACATTGCCGAGCGGCTGGCGCGGATCGCCAAACGGCTGGAAAAGAAATACGCGCCGGTCGAGATCGCCCAGTTCCTGATGCGGTGCCTGTTCACGATGTTCGCGGAGGATGTCGGGCCGGAGGACGAGGCACAAAGGCTGATCCCCAATCGCGGGTTCGAATCATTACTTCATCAGATGATCGACACGCCCCAGCACTTCGCACCGGCGCTAGAAAGCCTGTGGCGGGTGATGAACTCGGGCGGCTATGAATCACGGCTCAATGCCAAGATCAGGGAGTTCAATGGTGGTCTGTTTCGGAACGTCCGAGCGCTACCGCTAGATCAGGACGACATCCTCGAACTTCATAATGCTGCGAAGCGGCGTTGGGGCGATGTGGAACCGGCGATCTTTGGCACGCTTCTGGAGAGCGCGCTCGACCCAGCCGAGCGATCGCAGCTGGGGGCACACTACACGCCGCGCCCATATGTCGAGCGGTTGGTGATTCCGACGATCATGGAGCCGTTACGTAGCGATTGGGTGGAAACACAGACGCGCATCGAAGACTTGCGCCAGCGGGGCGACGAAAGGGGTGCGCTTAGGGCGGCGCAGGCGTTCCACCGAAAAATTTGTACCACCCGCGTGTTGGACCCGGCGTGCGGCACTGGCAATTTTCTCTATGTCTCACTCGAACTGATGAAGCGCCTTGAAGGTGAGGTTCTTGAGGCGATCCAGGCGTTGGGCGGCGAGCCAGAAAGCATCAAAGATTATCCGGAACACTGGACCAAGGGCCAGCAGCTTGCCCGGAGCCTTGGGCGCTTCAAGGTGAGCCCAGCCCAGTTCTATGGCCTTGAGTTGAACGAACGGGCGGTCGAGATCGCCGATCTGGTCCTCTGGCTTGGCTATCTAAAATGGGAGATTCGGACGGTTGGCTTGGACAAGCTCACCGAACCCATCCTCGATGCGTACGGTACGATCCGGCATCAGGATGCGCTGATCGCCTATGACGGCAAGGAGCTGGCGCGCGACGGGCAGGGGAACCTCATCACCATGTGGGACGGGGTGACCAAGAAATTGCACCCGATCACCGGCGAAGAAGTGCCGGACGAGAATGCGCGCAAGGAGACATACCATTATGTGAAGCCGCGCCGGGCGGAGCGGCCGGAGGCGGAGTTCATCGTCGGCAACCCGCCCTTCATCGGCGGCAAGGACATGCGCGCCGAGCTGGGCGACGGCTATGCCGAGGCGTGCTGGAAAGTGCGGCCCGATGTGCCGGGCGGGGCCGATTTCGTGATGCATTTCTGGGACGAGGCGGCGCGGCGGCTGGTGGCCAAGCCGGCCAAGAAGGGCGCGGTCAACCCGCTGCGCCGGTTCGGCTTCATCACCACCAATTCGATCACCCAGACGTTCAGCCGCCGCGTGGTGGAACGGTGGATGAATGCGAAAGACCCGCTGAGCCTGATCTATGCCGTGCCCGATCATCCATGGATGAAGTCGGCGGACAAGGCGGCGGTACGGATCGCGATGACCGTGGCACAGGCGGGGAACCATGAGGGCGTGCTGGCCGAGGTGGTGGGTGAGGCCGAGCTGAATAGCGATGCGCCGAAGGTGGAGTTGGAGCGGCGTGAGGGGAAGGTGACGTCGAATCTGACGCTGGGTGCCGACTTGTCAGCAGCTGGCCCCTTGCTCGCCAACGAGGCGCTGGCAAGTCGAGGAGTCTCGCTTCACGGAGCGGGCTTCATCGTAACGCCGGAGGAGGCGGCTGGATTGGGACTGGGAACGGTTCCGGGCCTTGACCGACATATTCTGCACTATCGGCATGGACGCGATTTGGCGCAGCGGCCGCGCGGCGTGATGGTGATCGACTTGTGTGGGTTAACAGCCAGCGAAGTCATGCAGCGGTTTCCAGCGGTGTATCAGCGTGTAGTCGATTTGGTGAAGCCGGAGCGCGATCATAACAACCGGGCAACACGGCGCGACAACTGGTGGCTGTTCGGCGAACTTGCCCCCGCGTTCCGCGAATACTCTGCGGGCCTCAGCCGCTACATTGCGACGGTAGAGACGGCTAAGCACCGGTTTTTCCAGTTTCTCGATCCAAGTATCCGACCTGACAACATGCTGGTCGCGATTGGGTTGGAGAACTCGGCGAGCCTAGCAGTGCTGTCGTCCCGCCTGCACGTCCATTGGGCAATCAACCTTGGCGGTTGGCTCGGAATGGGCAACGATCCGCGCTATTCAAAGACCCGCACCTTCGACCCCTTCCCATTCCCCCTGAACCCGTCCCCCCGCCTGACCGAACTCGGCGAGCGGCTCGATGCGTTTCGCAAGGAGCGGCTGGCGGCGCATGACTTTCTGACGATGACGGGGCTGTACAATGCGCTGGAGCGGGTGCGCGAGCTGGATGCCGGTATCGGCGAACCGCTGAGCGCGGCGGAGCGCGATACCTATGACGCCGGGCAGATCGCGATCCTGAAGGAGCTGCACGACGAGATCGATCGCGCGGTGTTCGCCGCCTATGGCTGGAGCGACCTGGGCGAGGCGCTGGTCGGCAAGCCCGGGGGGACGACGCCTAGCGCGCACAAGAGCGCGGCGCAGGAGGCGGCGGAGGAGGAATTGCTGGTGCGGCTGGTCGCGCTCAATCAGGAACGCGCAGCGGCGGAGCAGGCGGGGGTGGTGCAGTGGCTGCGCCCCGAGTTCCAGAAGCCGCGCCTGGCCGCCAAGGTGAAGGGCGAGGTGCAGGTCGAGGCCGATCTGGGCGAAGTCGTGGTGACGCAGGACGTCAAATGGCCGAGCGACGGGCTGGACCAGATCCGGTCGGTCCGCGACCTGCTGGCGCGGGCGGAATCGCCGATTACCGTGCCGGCGCTGGCGGGGGCCTATGCCGGGCGCGCCACGCCGAAACGGCGCGAGCGGGTGGAGCAGGTGCTGGAGACGTTGGTCGCGACCGGCGCGGCGCGGCGTGACGAAGCGAGCCGGGGCTATTATCTGCCGCGCTGATGGGTGGGCACGGTCGTGACCGACTCGATCGGTTGAACCACTTCGCCTGAACGGGCCGCCGGGGGGTATCGTGTACCAGTATCGCATTGGCGGCCTGAACGTCCGGTCCGACATGCGCATTGCCGCGCCCGATGCGGTCGCGGGGGCGGCGGGGGACGTGCCCGATGTCGAGATCGTGGCGGTCGAGGCCGCTGCGCCCGGCGCTGTCGTGCCGCGCGCGGGGCCGTGGGCGGATGCGAGCGCGGCGGATTTCGGGTTCAATGCGATGCCGGGCCTGACGTTCCGTATCACGGGCGGGCGGCGGATCGAGATTGCGCGCGCGCCGACGGTCGCCGATGCCGATGTCCTGCTGTACCTGACCGGGTCGGCCTGGGGCGTGCTGTATTACCAGCGCGGGTGGCTGCCGCTGCACTGCAGTGCGGTGGCGGTGGGCGCGCGCGCGGTGGCCTTTACCGGGGTGTCGGGCGCGGGGAAATCGACGCTGACCGCCGGGATGGCGCAGCGCGGCTGGCCGTTGCTGTGCGACGATACGTGCGTGATCGATCCCGCCGATGTGCGGCTGACCGTGCGCGGGGCGCCCAAGGAAACGAAGCTGTGGGGCGATGCGATCGACGCGCTGGGGCTGGAGCGCGGGGCCGCGGTCGGCGATGTGCTGCAGCGTGAGAAATTCTACACGCCGCGCACGGGCGGTCCGGTGCCGGACGATGCGGGACTGGCGCTGATCTATAGTCTGGGCTGGTCGGACGGCGCGGCGGCGATCGCGCCGGTGGCGGGGGCTGAGACGGTGGCGCAGCTGTATCAGGCGCTGTACCGCCCGGAATGGGCGCTGAAGCTGCGCGATCCGGCGGCTTTGTTCACCCAGATTGGCGGGATTGCGGCGCGGGTGCGGATGTTCCGGTTCGAGCGGCCGCGCGATTTCGGGCGCTTTGGCGAGGGGATCGACCTGCTGCAGGCGCATATGGTGGAACAGGTCGGCGCGACCGGGGCCTGACGTGCTGGCCGGGTCGCCGCGCGGTGCGGCGACCCGGTGCGCGGATCAGATCACATCGACGAACAGGCGGGGGTTGTGGAAGTCGTGCATCAGCTCGGCGAACAGGTCGCGGCTGATGTCTTCCATGACCGGGACCTTGTCCTGCGTGGGTGCCGACAGGATGAAATCGCTCTGTGACAGCGCCGCGCTGGCGACGCCGTTGAGGACGATCATGTCGCCATTGCCCAAGTCGATCGCGGTGGTGCCGCCATTTTCGTGCATCGAGTTGACGATCGTCTGCCAGTCGAGGCCATAGGCGCTGAGGTCGATGCGGTCGGTGCCGACGGTGAAGTCGCCGAGCACGTCTGCGCCGGTGCCGCGCGCGAAGACGAAGGTGTCGGCGCCCGCTTCGCCGAACAGCACGTCATTGCCTGCGCCGCCGTTGAGCGTGTCGTTACCAGCGCCGCCGAGCAGCCAGTTGGCGTTGGCGCTGCCGGTGATGCGATTGTCGAGTTCATTGCCCACGCCGTACGGGGTGTTGCCACCGAGCACGAGGTTTTCGACATTGGCGTAGAGGTAGTAGCCGGCGCCGGTGATGGAGGCGTAGACGGTGTCGGTGCCCCCATTCGCCGCTTCGAAGGTGAGGTCGTCCGGGGTGTCGACATAGTAAGCGTCATCGCCCGCGCCGCCGTCCATCCGATCGTAATCGCCGAGGCCGCTGTCGCCGCGCAGGATGTCGTTGCCCGCGCCGCCGACGAGGATGTCGGTGTGGAAGCCCGACCCACCGATGAGGATGTCGTCGCCATCCTCGCCATAGAGCGCATCGTCCTGCGTGCCGCCATCGAGCGTGTCGTTGCCGATGCCGCCGACGAGATAGTCGATGCCGGCGTCGCCGAAGAGCTGGTCATTGCCGCTCTCACCGAACAGTGAGTCCACGCCGGCGCCGCCACGGACGGTATCGTCGCCCGCGCCGGCGATGAGCAGGTTGGAGCCGCTATTGCCGAGGATGGTGTTGGCGAGTTCATTGCCGACGCCGAACAGGTCGCCTGCACCCTCGGCCAAAGTCAGGTTTTCGATATTGGCGTAGAGATAGTAGCTGCCGGTCGCGATGGCGGTGTCGGTGCCTGCGCCCGCATCCTCGAACACCAGATCGTCCTGGCGATCGACATGGAAGCTGTCATTGCCCGCGCCCCCGAAGAGCTGGTCCGCCCCGGTGCCGCGGTCCAGCACATCATCGCCATCGCCGCCCAGCAGCGTGTCGTTGCCAGCTTCGCCCCGCAGCGTGTCGTTGCCGCCGGCGCCGTCGAGGACGTTGTTGCCCGAATTGCCGACGATCTGATTGGCGAACTGATGCCCGATTCCGTTGATATGCGCCGATCCGGTCAGCGTCAGCCATTCGAGCGCGCTGTCGAGCGTGTAGCTGATAGAGCTCAATACGCGATCGGTATCGCCCGTCGGGCCGACATCCGCCGCGCGGTCCCCGACATCGTCGATGACATAGGTGTCGCTGCCCGCGCCGCCGTACATCGTGTCGGCGCCCGTGCCGCCATCGAGATAGTCGGCACCATTGCCGCCATCGAGGGTATCGGCGCCGCTGCCGCCATCCAGCGTGTCGTCGCCGTCCATGCCCTGCAAGATGTCGTCGCCAGCCTCGCCCCGGAGCGTGTCGTTCCCGCCGGCAGCGTTCAGGTGGTTGCTGCCGGAATTGCCGATCAGGATGTTATCGGACAGATTGCCGGTGCCGTGGATGTTGGCAGAGCCCGTCAACGTCAGATTCTCGACCAGACTGCCCAGCGTATAGGTGATCGCGCTGAGCACCGTATCGACCCCGCCACCGCCGTTCTCGTTCACGACATCATTGGCACTATCGACCACATAGGTGTCGCTGCCCGCGCCGCCGACCAGCGTGTCGTTGCCGTCGCCGCCGTTCAGGACATCATCGCCATCGGTTCCGCGCACGTCTGCGCTATCGACATCAATGCCGAGAGGCTGTGGCGCATCTTGCATTCTGCCCGCAACCAGCCGGCCAGCGGCGCCAAACTCAACCATCGATGTCCCCCAGAAGTATAAGATCAAATGCGGTGACAATGACCGGATCGCGCGACAAATCAATGAATATAGGTGGATTTATCGTTCGAGATCGCGCGGCGGAGGCAGGATTGATCGGTGATTGCCCGTCAGTCGTTCACATCCGCCCGGCTGAAGCGCGCCTGCCAGCGTGGCTTCCATCCATCGAACACCGTGCGCGCGACGTTGAGCTTGCGGTAGGCGGTGGCTTCGGGCGGGTCGATTTCGACCCACCATTCGCGGCTCAAGGCGCTGAAGATCACCGGGCGTGGGGCGGTGCCGTGGTTGGCGAGGCCGGTATGATAGATGCGGTAATCCCACAGGATCGCGCTGCCGGGGTGGACGGTCGGGGCGAGGTCGTGCGGGGTGGTCGGGGCAGCGGTCGCGCCCGAACGGTGGCTGGCGCGCCAGAAGGCGGTGCGACCGCTGACTTCGTCCATCGTCACCAGCGGGACCGCAAAGGCGAGCGCGAACGGGGGCAGGAGGCGGTCGAGCCCTTCGCGCGGGTAGAGCCAGGCGTCGCGGTGGGCGATCTGATCCTCCGCGCCGGGGACGGCGACGAGCAGGCCGACCGAGTCGACCTTGAACGCCTCGTCCAGCAACTCGGTGGCGATGTGCGCGACCGGCTTGGGGAGGAGGATCGCGGGATCGGCGAGCGTGCCTTCGACCAGCAGGGGAATCGTGTGCCGGCCAACATAAGGACCGAAATATTTGCTGCGGTCGGGCTGTGCCATGTCGGGGTGGCGCGCCGCGATTTCGGCGCTGCACGCAGCCACCAGCGCGGGGTCGATCAGGTCGTCGAGTACCACCACGCCGTCGCGGCGCAGGATCGCGATCGCCTCGGCGACGGCCGTTGCCCGGTCGGTGCCGGGTGCGAAGGAGACCCGGTTATCGCTGCTCATCTGTTTCCCCTGCCCGAATTGCGCGCAGCTTTGCTGGCGTGGCGGCGCTTTTGCAAGCTGGGGTGTCAGGCGAGGAAGGGGCGCAGGGCGTGCCAGGCGGGAAGCTTGGCGGGCAGGCCGATGGTGTGGAGCGGGCTGGACGAGGGGAGGGCGAGGATGGTCCAGCGCGATGCGTGCGCGCCGAGCTGGCGCAGGCCGAGGCGGTGGGCGGTGGCGCCGTTGAAGGCGATGGCGGCGAGGTCGGGCAGGGTGGCGGCGAGGGTGGCGAGGTCGTTGGCTTGCGCGTTGGCGATGGCCGCGTCGCTGCTGCCCGTGCGCGTGGCGCTAGCGACGGCGTCCCACAGGCCGATGCGGGCCTCCAGCAGGGCAGCGAGGCGGGCTTCGTAGGGGAGGGCGGGGAGGTCGGCGCGGTCGATCACGGCGGCGATCAGGCGCCAGAACTGGTTTTGCGGATGGGCGTAATATTGCTGCGCGGCGAGGCTGCGCTCACCGGGAAGGCTGCCGCAGACGAGCACGCGGGTGCGGGCGTCGGTGACGGGCGGGAAGCTGGCCTTGCGGATCATGCTGCGGGGGTCATGTCGGTGTGGATGAAGTCATCGCCCTTGAACAGCAGGGGCTGGCCGGTGGATTTGGCGAGGGCGTAGGCGAAACAGTCGCCGAAATTGAGGCGGGCTGGGTGGCGCGAAACCTGCCCGTACCGGGCATAGGCTTCGCGCGCGATCCGACCTTGTTCGACCGTTACCGGCTCAACGTTGATGCCGAAGCGCTGCATGATGCGGTCGACCAGATTCGCCTTTTCGGGGTGCCGGCGGAGGACGACGACGGAAAGTTCGATCCAGCTTCCGGCGGAGATGCACGGGGTGTCGGCTGATCCCAGTCGCGTCATGAACGCCTCGGCTTCAGGCTCGAGCAACGCAATGGCCATGATCGCCGAGGTATCGACGATCATCGTGGCAAGCCGTCCTCGTCATAGATGTCGTCCATCCATTCCTTGGACGTCTTGCCGCGCATTTCCGGGGGCATGCTGTCGCGGAATTCGCGCGCAATCTCCCGAACCGCGGCGATTTTTTCCTCGATCTCCGCCTCGCGCTTGCGGGCTTTTTCTTCGAGAGCTTCCTTGATTGTCTCGGTCACGCTCTTGCCGAGCTGGCGGGCGAGGTCGCGCGCGAGTTCGACGGTTTCGGCGTCCTTGATGTTGAGTTGTGCGCCCATATCTACCTCCGGCCTGAGGCATTCTACCATGGCATATGGACGGGGGCCAGCTTGCAGGCGAAGCAAGCCCGTAGCGGTGCCCGCATAGTTTCGCTTGCTTGCGGCGCGGCGAGGGCAGTGCCTATGTTCCGGTCATGAAAGTTGCACAGGATACCATCGCGCTGATCGGCAACACCCCGCTCGTCCGGCTGAAAGGGCCGAGCGAGGCCGCCGGGTGCGACATTTTCGGCAAGTGCGAATTCGCCAATCCCGGCGCGAGCGTGAAGGATCGCGCGGCGCTGTTCATCGTCGAGGATGCCGAGGCGCGCGGGCTGATCGAGCCGGGCGGGACGATCGTCGAGGGGACCGCAGGCAATACCGGGATCGGCCTGGCGCTGGTCGCCAATGCCAAGGGCTACAAGCCGATCATCGTCATGCCCGAGACGCAGAGTCGCGAGAAGATGGACACGCTGCGCGCGCTCGGCGCGGAGCTGGTGCTGGTGCCGGCCGCGCCTTACTCCAATCCTGGGCATTTCGTGCACACCTCGCGCCGGATCGCCGAGGAAACGCCTAACGCGATCTGGGCGAACCAGTTCGACAATATTGCCAATCGCCGCGCGCATATCGTCGGGACGGCGGAGGAGATCTGGACCCAGATGGAGGGGCGGATCGACGGGTTCACCTGCGCCGCCGGCACCGGGGGCACGATTGCGGGCGTGGGCCTGGGCCTCAAGGAAAAGGACGAGAAGGTCCGCATCGCACTGAGCGATCCGCATGGCGCGGCGCTGTATAACTATTATGCGCATGGCGAGTTGAAGGCCGAGGGGTCGTCGGTGGCCGAGGGGATCGGGCAGGGGCGGATCACCGCGAACCTGGAAGGGGCGCCCATCGATACGCAGTTCCGCATCGGTGACGATGAGGGAATGGAGTGGGTCCGCCGGTTGTTGGCTGAGGAAGGGCTGTGCCTGGGCCTGTCCTCGGGGATCAATGTCGCGGGCGCGGTGGCACTGGGGCGCGAACTGGGGCCGGGCGCGCGGGTTGCGACGATCCTGTGTGATACGGGATTTCGTTATCTTTCAACGCTTTACAACCCGGAATGGCTGCGACTCAGGGGGTTGCAGGTGCCTGAGTGGCTCGATCGCGGATAAAGCAACCGACAAAAGGGGGTTCGACAATCGGCTGTTAAGGCGTTACATTTATGCCACAGCTTATGAAATCGATGCCCAGCGATCCACACTCCAGCATGCAGCGGGTCCGCGTCGGACTGACCGGGCTCGCCACCGTGATGCTGCTGATGGGCGTCGCCAGCGCGATCTTTACGTCGGCGCGTGACGAGGCGCCGGTGGTGGCCGAGGGCGCGCCCAAGCCGGAAGTGGTCGCCAACATGACCGAAGGCATGGTCACCAACAGCGCGGCCGAGCCCAAGGACGAACCGATCGCCGAACTCGGCATCGCGCCGCGCACCGCAGAATCGCCCGCGCCAGACGTGACGCCAGCCCCGTCCGCCGGGGAATGAGCGCCGCCCGCCCGCGACTCCGCGCTGCATCGCGGGAATTTCCGGGAATTGCCGCCACTGTCCGCCTGTCCCGCCGCAATGGCGGCGGATCGACCCATTTCGCCCAGCCAGCCGGATGGAACAGAAGGTGTTCACTTAACGAATGAAGTGAAAACAGCGGTAACCCAAGGCATTAATTGGGGCAAATTCCCGCGAAATCCCGAGTTCAGGCATTGAAAACCCGGACCGCTTGCGATAGGCCAGCGGTTAACAGGGTAACCTTTATCGTCGGCCATCATGGGTCCGGGGCGTGCGATGGCGCGCCGCGACAGGCGGAGAGGTGTGCCCGGGAGGCAAGGGGCAAGGGTGGCACGCAGCGGCTACAGAGGGGTCGGCTTACAGCTGGTGGACGACAAGGGTCGTGTCGCCATCCCCGCGGGCCTGCGCGCGACGCTGGAGAAGAACAGCGGCCACCCGACCGACTGCAAGGACGCCCGCGTCGCGATCCTGTCGACCCATGAAACCGACAAGTGCCTGGTCGCCTATGACGAGCCCTTCTTCGACTCGCTGATGGAGCGGCTCGACGCGCGCGCGCTCGAATTTGCGGGCGACCGCGGTCGTACCGATCCGAATATCTGGCGCGACGGCGTGGGGACGAGCGAGAATATCGCGTTCGACCCCTCGGGCCGCTTCGTGCTGCCCGGGATGCTCGGCCATCTCGCGGGGATTCCCAAGGGCAGCTACGCCTTCTTCATGGGCGTCGGCGCGACGATCGAGCTGTGGAACCCGCGCACCTTGCTCGACCACCCGACCATCTCCGAACAGATCAAGGCGGCGTGCCGTTATTGCCTGGACGAGAAGGGGGTGACGCTGTGACCGCGCCCCTGACCCACGACGCCGTTAACCAGGATCGTCCACATATTCCGGTGATGCTGGCCGAGGTGCTCGATGCCCTCGCCATCCAGCCCGGCGAGCGCCATGTCGATGGGACATTCGGTGCCGGCGGATACACGCGCGCGTTCCTCGAGCGGGGCGCCGAGGTGGCCGCCTTCGATCGCGATCCTGATGCGATCGAAGGCGGCCAAGCCCTTGTAGAAGCGAGCGAAAATCGCCTGATCCTGATCCAGTCGCCCTTCTCCGCGATGGACCGCGAGCTGGACGCGCGCGGCCTGTCGCCGGTCGATGGCGTGACGCTGGATATCGGCGTGTCGTCGATGCAGCTCGACCAGGCGGAGCGCGGATTCAGCTTTCAGGCGGACGGGCCGCTGGACATGCGAATGGACCAGTCGGGCATGACTGCCGCCCAATTGGTTAACGAAATCAGTGAGTCTGATTTAACCACGATACTGAGGAATTACGGGGAAGAAAAACAGGCCCGACGTGTGGCACAAGCGATTGTGAAGGCACGGCCTCTCGCGCGCACGGGGGACCTGGCCAATGTGGTGCGGCGGGCGCTTGGGTACCGTCCGCATGAGAAGAAGGACCCGGCCACCCGGACCTTCCAGGCGATCCGGATTCACCTCAACCGCGAGCTCGACGAGCTCGAGGAAGGGCTGGTTGCGGCCGAACGGGCGTTGAAGCCCGGCGGGCGGCTGGTGGTGGTGACGTTCCACAGCCTGGAAGACCGGATGGTCAAGAAATTCCTGCGCGAACGCAGCGGGAGCGAGCCGACGGGATCGCGGCATCGCCCGATGGTCGCGGCGGAACAGGCGCCGAGCTTCGAACCGCCCGCAAAGGCGATCCGGGCCGGCGAGGATGAGATTGCGGTGAACCCGCGTGCCCGGTCGGCGACGTTGCGCGTCGCGCGCCGCACGGCGGCACCGGCGTGGCGTTGAGGAGGCGGTGATGGCGATCAAGGCATTGAGCGGCTTTGGATGGTTTCTGACCGGCGTGATCGTGGCGCCGGCCTGCTACCTCGTGTCGTCGCAGGTCGCGGCCGAGCGCTCGAAGGTCGAGGCGGTCGAGCGCGCGATCGCCAAGGCGCACAAGGATATCCGGGGCCTGGAGACCGAGTTCGATACGCGCGCCAATCTTGCCCAGCTGGAGCGCTGGAACGGCGAGGTGATGCGCTACACCGCGCCGACCCCGCGCCAGTTCCTGGCGAGCGATACCGAACTGGCGGCGCTGCGCCCGATGGAGGGTGACGGCACCGCCGAACGCTATGCCGCGATGGTCGTGCCGCAGGGGTTGCCCGAGGTGGTGAGCGGTCCGGACGTGGCGAGCGATGCAGTCGCGGCGGTCAAGCCGGCGGTGGTCGAGAAGGCGGCGCCGGCACCGGTCGCGGTGGCGGCTGCTGCCGTGGCCAAGCCCAAGCGCGCGGTGGCACCGGCCCCGGTGGTGGCAAAGGACAAGGCGGTGGCGGCGCTGGATCGCAGCCTGCTTAAGGATTCGAGCTTTGGCGACCTGATGCAGGGCGTCCGCGCAGAGGCGCGTAAATTGCGGTGACGGTGCTGGTCGCCCCTGCGCCGCGGATCCGCGCACGTGACGGCAAGGGTGCGTCGCCGATTGCGGTCGCGCATATCCGGCTGATGATCCTGACGCTGCTGTTCGCGGCGGCGTTCGCGGTGATCGTGGGGCGGCTGGCGCTGCTGGCGATGTTTGCCGAGCCGCAGCAGACGCCGAGCGTCAACGCGATGCTGGTTCCGCTGCGCGGCGATCTGGTCGACCGCAACGGCGCGCCGCTGGCGCGCACGATCGACGCCTGGTCGATCGGCGTGCGGCCCGACCGGGTGATCGGCGACAAGACCGCGCTGGCGCAGATGCTGGCAGCGACGTTGCCGGGCAAGAGCGCTGGCGAATATGCCAAGCTGCTCAATAGCAAGGCGAGTTTCACCTATCTCAAGCGGCGCGCGGTGCCCGAACTGGTCGCGGCGGTCCATGCGCTGGGCGAGCCGGGGATCGAGTTCGCGCGCGAGCCGCAGCGGCTGTATCCGCAGGCGACGCTGGCGGCGCACGCGCTGGGCTTTGTCGATGTCGACGGCAAGGGCGTGAGCGGGATGGAGCATATCCTCGACCGCCAGCTGACCGACCCGGCGCAGCGCGGCAAGGCGGTGGCATTGTCGATCGACCTGCGCGCACAGGCGGCGCTCGACAGCGAGCTCGGCGCGGCGATGGCAAGCTATCAGGCGCGCGGCGCGGCGGGGGTGATCCTGGACGTTGCGACGGGCGAGGTGGTGGCGATGACGTCGCTGCCGACCTTCAACCCGAACAACGTGAAGGGCGCGAATCCCGAGCATTTCCGCAACAATGTGACGCAGAGCGTGTACGAGCTCGGGTCGACCTTCAAGCCGCTGACCATGGCGTTTGCGATCGAGACCGGAATCGCGCCCTCGATGTCCAAGCGCTATGATGCGACCGAGCCATTGCAGGTCGGCGCGTTTCGCATTCGCGACGACCACGCGCAGAAGCGCTGGCTGAACATCCCCGAGACGCTGATCCATTCGTCGAACATTGCGACCGCGCGGATCGCCGACGAGCTGGGCAAGGAGCGGATGGAGGCGATGTTCCGCGGCCTGGGGTTCGACACCAAGGCGCCGATCGAGCTGGGCGGCGTGGCCGGGCCGCTGTGGCCGAAATACTGGGCGCGCACGACGGTGATGACCACCGCCTATGGCCATGGCATCGCGGTGACGCCGCTGCATCTGGCCAGCGCCTATGCCGCGATGGTCAATGGCGGGGTGTGGCGTCCGGCGACGCTGCGCAAGATCGAACCGGGCAAGGCTCCGGCTGGCCGCAGGGTGATTTCGGAAGCGACCAGCGCGCGCATGCGCCAGCTGATGCGCCTGATCGTGACGCATGGCACGGGCAGCAAGGCGGACGCTCCGGGCTATCGCGTCGGGGGCAAGACCGGCACCGCCGAAGTCCCCGGACGTGGCGGATATCAGCGTAACAAGAATGTTTCGACGTTCGCAGCGGCTTTCCCGATGGACGCACCGCGCTATGTGGTGCTCGTGATGCTCGATTCGCCGATCGGAAATGCGCAGTCCGCAGGCCAGTCCACCGCCGGGTGGACTGCGGCCCCCGTCGTCAACCGCGTCGTGATGCGCACCGGCGCGATGCTGGGCGTGGTTCCCGACGAGCGGCGGGATGTCGATGTTTCGGACCTCACGCCGCTGCTGTGGAAGGCGGAGGCGAAGGGCAAGCCTGCCGCCGTGGCTGCGCTCGGCGCGGGGGTGGACGAGTGAAGCTCGCTGACCTGACCGGCGGGGACGAGCAGGACATCGTTACCGGCTTTGCCATCGATCACCGCAAGGTCGCGCCGGGCACTGTGTTCGGCGCGTTCCGCGGCACCCGCTTCAATGGCGAGGACTATATCGCCGAGGCGGTGGCGCGCGGGGCGATTGCCGTGGTTGCGCGGGCCGAGGTGACGGTCGAGGGCGCGGCGCATATCGCGAGCGACCATCCGCGCACGGAGTTTGCCCGGATTGCGGCGCGCTTCTTTGCGCCGTTTCCGGAGACGTCGGTGGCGGTCACCGGAACCAACGGCAAGACATCGACGGTCGAGATGGTGCGGCAATTGTGGCGGATGGCGGGGCATCATGCCGCGTCGATCGGCACGCTGGGCGTCACCACGGCGGGTGAGATGGTGTCGACCGGGCTGACCACGCCCGATGTCGTGACATTCCTGTCCAATGTCGCGGGACTGGCGCGTGAGGGCGTGACGCATCTGGCGTTCGAGGCATCGAGCCACGGGCTGTCGCAATACCGCACCGAGGGGCTGCCGGTGGCGGCGGCGGCGTTCACCAATCTGAGCCGCGATCACCTCGACTATCACAAGGACATGGCGGATTATCTGACCGCCAAGCTGCGGCTGTTTGCCGATGTGCTCGATCCCGATGGGACGGCGGTGGTGTGGGCGGACGATCCGCATAGCGAGCGGGTGATCGACATTGCCCGGATGCGCGGGAACCGGATCATCACCGTCGGCGAGCATGGCGACACGATCCGGCTGGTATCGCGCGAACCGACCTTGCTCGACCAGAAGCTTGAGATCGCGTTTGGCGGTGAGACCTATCGCGTCGGGCTGCCGCTGATCGGTGGGTATCAGGCGGCCAATGCGCTGGTTGCGGCGGGGCTGGTGATCGCGACCGGGGGCGATCCGGCACAGACCTTTGCCAATCTGGCGCGGTTGCAGCCCGTGCGGGGTCGGCTGGAACGCGCGGCGATCAGCAAGACCGGGGCACCGGTCTATGTCGATTATGCGCATACGCCCGATGCGATCGAGGCGGCGATTGCGGCGCTGAAACCGCATGCGGCGGGGCGGCTGATCCTGGTGTTCGGTGCGGGCGGCGACCGCGACCCGGGCAAGCGCGCGCCAATGGGACAGGCGGCGGTGGCGGGCGCGGATCTGGTGATCGTGACCGATGACAATCCGCGCGGCGAGGATGCGGCGTCGATCCGGCGCGACGTAATGAAGGGATCCCCGCAGGCGACCGAGATCGGTGACCGGCGTGCGGCGATCATGGCTGCGGTGGCGGCGGCGGGTCCGGAAGATATCGTGCTGATCGCTGGCAAGGGGCATGAGCAGGGGCAGATCGTGGGGGACATGGTGCTGCCGTTCGACGATGTGAGCGTCGCGCGCGAGGCGGCGGCGTGAGTGGGGTTCTTCTTCAAGCCCCTCCCCTTCAGGGGAGGGGTTGGGGGTGGGGCCTGTCAGTCTCACCGAGACCGCTCGCCAAGAGGATAGGCCCCACCCCAACCCCTCCCCTGAAGGGGAGGGGCTTATGAGCCTATGGACTTCCTCCGAAATCGCAGCGGCGACGGGCGGCACCGCTTCGGCGGATTTCACCGTCGACGCGGTGGCGTTCGACAGTCGCGAGGTCGGGCCGGGCGCGCTGTTCTTTGCGCTGACCGGTGAGACGACCGACGGGCACCGGTTTCTCGACCAGGCCTTTGCCAGCGGCGCGGCGGGGGCGGTGGTGTCGCGGGCAACGGCGCATCGGCATGTCCTGACCGAAGACACGATGGCGGCGCTGCAGGATCTGGCCCGGGCCAGCCGCGCGCGGATGGCGGGCGTGGTGATCGGCGTGACCGGATCGGTCGGCAAGACTGGGACCAAGGAAGCGCTGTTCGAGTGCCTTGATCGACCCGAACCGGGGCAGGCGCATCGTTCTGTCAAAAGCTACAACAACCATACCGGCGTGCCGTTGAGCCTGGCGCGGATGCCGCGCGATACGCGGTTCGGCGTGTTCGAGATGGGCATGAACCATGCCGGCGAGCTGGCCGCGCTGACCCGGATCGTGCGGCCGCATATCGCGATCGTCACCACCATCGCGCCCGCGCACACCGAATTCTTCGATAGTGTCGAGGCGATTGCCGACGCCAAGGGCGAGATTTTCCAGGGACTGGAGCCGGGCGGGACCGCGATCGTTCCGTTCGACAGCCCGTATCGCGACCGGCTGATCGCAGCGGCGACCGGGCATGCGGCGCGGATCGTGACGTTCGGCCTGGGCAAGGGCGCGGACATCTGCGCGGTAGAAGTGCTGCATGGCCAACCGGGCGGGACGTTCGTCACCGCCAAGATCGGGGCCGAGAAGACGCTGAGCTTTACCCTGTCGCAGCCGGGCGATCACTGGGTCGCCAATGCGATGGCAGTGCTGGCGGCGGTCGATGCCGCGGGCGGCGATCTGGAGCAGGCGGGACTTGCGCTGGGCGAGATGGGCGGACTTGCCGGGCGCGGTGCGCGGTTCGGCGCGAAGGTCGCTGGCGGCGAGGCGCTGGTGATCGACGAGAGCTATAACGCCAACCCGGCATCGATGCGCGCGACGTTGGCGGTGCTGGCCGCGACCCCGGCAACGCGGCGGATCGCGGTGCTCGGCGAAATGCGCGAGCTCGGAGAGCAATCCGGGGACTTTCACGCGGAACTGGCGGAGCCGGTTTTGGGCGCGGGCGTCGAAGCGGTGCTCCTTGTCGGTGAGGGGATGGCGCCGCTCGCGGCAGCGCTTGAGGGGCGGGTCGAATTGGTCCATGTGCCCGACGCGGCGAGCGCCCGCGTGTCGCTTGAGGCGATGCTGCGCGCCGGGGACGCGGTGCTCATCAAGGGTTCGAACGGGGTCGGGCTGTCGCGGGTGGTCGCGGCGCTGGCGGGAAGGGGCTAATGCTGTACGAACTTGCCGAATGGCTGGGCTTTCCGGGCATTTTGAACCTGTTCCGGTACCTGTCGTTCCGCACCGGGGCGGCGGTGGCGACCGCGCTGTTCATCGGCCTGATCATCGGGCCGCGCTTCATCGGCTGGCTGCGCGTCCGTCAGGGCAAGGGACAGCCGATCCGCGCCGACGGGCCGCAGAGCCACCTCGCTAAGCGGGGCACGCCGACCATGGGTGGGCTGATGATCCTGACCAGCCTGACGCTGGCGCTGCTGCTGTGGATGGATCTGGCCAACCCCTATATCTGGGCGTGCATCTTCGTGACGCTCGGCTTCGGGATGATCGGGTTCCTTGACGATTATGACAAGGTGCGCAAGGCGAGCACCGCGGGCGTTTCGGGCAAGGTTCGGTTGCTCGGCGAATTCGCGATTGCGGGCGTGGCGGCGTGGGTGATCACGCTGCAGAACGGGACGATGCTGTATGTACCGTTCTTCAGCCAGTTCAGCGTCGACCTCGGCTATTTCTACATCGTCTTTGCCGCGTTCACGATCGTGGCGTTCGGCAATGCGGTGAACCTGACCGACGGGCTGGATGGCCTCGCGACGATGCCGGTGATCATTGCGAGCATGGCATTCATGCTGATCGCCTATGTGGTGGGCAACAAGGTGTTCGCGACGTACCTCGGCATCCCGCATGTCGCGGGGGCGGGCGATCTGGCAATTTTCTGCGGAGCCATCGTCGGCGCGGGATTGGCGTTCCTGTGGTTCAATGCGCCGCCGGCGGCGGTATTCATGGGCGATACCGGGTCGCTGGCGCTGGGTGGCGCTTTGGGCGCGATTGCGGTGACGACGCATCATGAGTTGGTGCTGGGGATCATCGGCGGCCTGTTCGTGGTCGAGGCGCTGAGCGTCATCATCCAGGTGTTCTGGTACAAGCGCACCGGCCGCCGCGTGTTCCGCATGGCGCCGATCCACCATCATTTCGAGCAGCTTGGCTGGAGCGAGCCGACGGTCGTGATCCGGTTCTGGATCATCGCCTTTGTCCTCGCGCTGGCGGGGCTGGCGACGCTGAAACTGCGGTGATCGTTTCCGCCGCCTGGCGCGGGAAACGCTTTGCGGTACTCGGGCTGGCGCGGTCGGGGGCGGCGAGCGTGCGTGCGCTGGTCGCGGGCGGGGCGCTGGTGGTGGCGTGGGATGGCAAGGAAGAGGCGCGGATCGCGCTTGCCGACACTGCCCCTCTCCCAACCCTCTCCCCTGAAGGGGAGAGGGCTATTGCGTTGGTCGACCCGCTGGAGATCGACCTCAGCGGGTTTGCGGGGGTGGTGGTTTCGCCCGGCGTTCCGCTGAACACCCATCCCATCGCCGCCAAAGCGCGCGACGCGGGTGTACCCATCGTCGGCGATATCGAGCTGTTCGCACAGGCGCGTTCCGAGCTTCCGGCGCACAAGGTCGTCGGGATCACCGGGACCAATGGCAAGTCGACCACGACCGCGTTGATCCACCATATCCTCGATAGCGCGGGCATTCCGGCGCGGCTGGGCGGGAATATCGGACTGCCGATCCTGGGGCAGGAGCCGCTGCCCGAGGGGGGCGTCTATGTGCTCGAACTGTCGAGCTATCAGATCGACCTGACCCGGAGCCTCGATTGCGAGGTCGCGGTGCTGCTCAACATCACGCCCGATCATCTCGACCGCTATGACGGGTTCGAAGCCTATGCGGCGTCGAAGGCGCGGTTGTTCGACATGCAGTCCAGGGGGCATGCCGCGATCATCGGGATTGGCGATGAAGCGTCGCAGGGCGTGGCGAAGCAGGTTGCGCGCTCGGGACGGGCCGAGGACGTGACCAAGATCGCGCCGGGTTTCTGCATGGACCAGTCGCGCTGGCCCGCGCTGCAGGGGCCGCATAATGCGCAGAACGCGCTCGCCGCGATTGCCGCGTGCGAGGCGCTGGGCGTCGATCAGGCGAGCATCGACCGCGGGCTGGAGAGCTTTCCCGGCCTGCCGCATCGGATGGAGCGGGTTGCGATGAAGAACGGCGTGCTGTTCGTCAATGACAGCAAGGCGACCAATGCCGAGTCCACGGCGCCGGCGCTGGCCGCCTATCCGCGTATTCACTGGATTTTGGGCGGCAAGGCCAAGACTGCCGATCTCGACGCCTGCCGTCCGGGTTTCCCCCATATTGTCCGCGCCTATACGATCGGCGACGCGACCGAGATGTTTGCGGAAATCCTGAAGGACGAGATGCCGGTCGAACGCTCGGGCACGCTGGCGCAAGCGGTGCGCGCAGCGGCCGCGCATGCGGTGGCGGGGGAGACGGTGTTGCTGTCCCCGGCGTGCGCGTCGTTCGACCAGTTCCGCGACTATGAGGATCGCGGCGACCAGTTCCGCGCGGCAGTGGAGGCCCTGTCATGACCGACGTGATCCGCGCGACCACCAAGCGCAAGCCGCTGCGCGAACGGTTCGAGGACCAGCTGAGCCGGGGCAGCAAGACCCCGCTGGGCCTGTGGTTCTGGGAAATCGACCGGATCCTGCTGCTGCTCGCCTTTCTGCTGATCGGCATCGGGCTGGTCGCGGTGGCGGCGGCGTCGCCGGCCTCGGCGGAGCGCTATTCGGACGCGACCAAGCAGTTCGCATCGATGCATTATTTCTGGCGGCAGGCGCTGTGGATCGGGCTGTCGATCCCGGTGCTGCTGATCGTGTCGATGCTGCCGGAGGGACTCGCGCGGCGCGGGGCGATTTTGGGCACCGCGATTTGCGTGGTGCTGGTCGGGCTTGCCGCGTTTTTCGGTTCGGAGATCAACGGCGCGCGGCGCTGGATCGGCTTTGGCATCGCGTCGTTCCAGCCTTCGGAGTTTCTGAAGCCGCTGTACATCGTCACCACCGCCTGGCTGTTGTCGCTGCGCGCCAAGGACCCGAGCCTGCCGGTGATCCCGGTGACCGGCGTGCTGACCGCGGTGATCGCCGCATTGCTGATGAAGCAGCCCGATTTCGGGCAGACGATGATCTTTGCCGCGGTGTGGGTCGTGCTGCTGATGCTGGCGGGGATTTCGACGCGCGCGATCGGGTTTCTGGGCGGCGCGGGCGTGGCCGGGGTGATCGCGGCCTATCTGTTCTACGACACCGCACGCACCCGCATTGACAGCTTCCTGTTCCCCGATCCGGAAAAGGCGGCGGCGGAGCATTATCAGACCGACATGGCGCATGCGGTGCTGACGGCCGGCGGCGCGACCGGTACCGGGCCGGGCGGCGGGACGGTCAAGTTCAAGCTGCCCGAGGCGCATACCGATTACATCTTTTCGGTGATGGGCGAGGAATTCGGCCTCATCGCGTGTATCGTCATCGCGCTGATCTACCTTGCCATCGTCGTGCGCGTGCTGATCAAGCTGCTGGATGAGGAGGATGCGTTCCGCCTGCTCGCGGCGGCGGGGCTGGCGGCCCAATTCGGGATTCAGGCGGTGATCAACATGGCGGTCAACACCGGCCTTGCCCCCTCCAAGGGGATGACCTTGCCCTTCATTTCCTATGGCGGATCGTCGATGGTGGCTTTGTCGATCGGGATGGGACTGCTGCTCGCTTTCACGCGGCGGAACCCGTATCTGAAGCGCTCCAACTATACGGTTCGAGGTAACGGTAAATGACATCGGGACGGCAATACGTCCTCGCCGCCGGGGGTACTGGCGGACATATGGTTCCCGCTGCGGCGCTGGCGGCGGAGCTGATGCGGCGCGGGCATCGCGTCGCGTTGGTGTCCGACGAGCGCGGGGTGCGCTTCCCCGACCTGTTCGACGGGATCGAGACGCATGTCGTCCCGGCATCGCGCTTTGCGGGCGGGCCTATCGGGTGGCTGAAGGCGCTGAACACGATGGCCAAGGGGCGGTCGCAGGCGCGCAAGCTGTATCGCCAGCTGCGCCCGGCGGCGGTGGTGGCGTTCGGCGGCTATGCGTCGATGCCCGCGCTGTCGGCGGCGTTCGCTGCGAAGGTGCCGACGGTGATCCATGAGCAGAATGCCGTGCTGGGCCGGGTCAATCGGCTGGTCGCGGGCAAGGTGGGGGCGATCGCCACCAGCTATGCCGAGGTGGCGCGGTTGAAGCCGGCCTATGCGCAGAAGGTGCATCTGACCGGCAATCCGGTGCGTGAGGCGGTGCTGGAGCTGCGGCTGCGGCCCTATCCGCCGCTGGAGGAGGACGGGATTTTCCGTGTGCTGGTGACGGGCGGGAGCCAGGGCGCGTCGGTGCTGTCGCAGGTCGTGCCCGATGGACTGGCGCTGTTGCCCGTGCATTTCCGCCGCCGGTTGCAGGTGACGCATCAGGCGCGGGTCGAGGATATTGACGAGGTGCGCCGGAAGTATGCCGAGCATGGCATTCCGGCGGAGATCGCGACGTACCTGCCCGATCTGCCCGAGCGGCTGGCCTGGGCGCATATCGTGATTGCGCGGGCGGGGGCGTCGACGATTGCCGAGCTGACTGCGGCGGGGCGTCCGGCGATCCTGGTGCCGCTGCCGAGTGCGACCGACGATCACCAGACCGCGAACGCGCGCGAGATCAGTGCGGCGGGCGGGGCGCGGACGATCCCGCAGCGGGCGTTCACCGCGCAGGAACTGGCCAAGCAGATCCAGAAGCTGGGGCTGGACCCCGAGGGGCTGGCGCATGCCGCCGCGTGTGCGCGCAGCGTCGGGCGGCCCGATGCGGTGCGCGACCTCGCCGATCTGGTGGAGTCGATCGACGCCGACTGGGCGTCGGCAGGAATGGGACATGCCGAGCCGGTGAAGATCGCGCAGGGCGGGGAGGCGTTTGCGTGAAGGGTGTCGCCAAGGATATCGGCACGATCCATTTCGTCGGCATCGGCGGGATCGGCATGTCGGGCATTGCCGAGGTGATGCATAACCTGGGCTATAAGGTGCAGGGCAGCGACAGTGCCGAGGGCTATGTCGTCGAGGGTCTGCGCAAGCGCGGCATCCACATTACCATTGGTCAAAGCGCGGACAATCTGGGCGATGCTGCGGTCGTCGTGACCTCGACCGCGATCAAGCGCGACAATCCCGAGGTTCAGGCCGCCTATGCCGCGCGTATTCCAGTGGTGCGGCGTGCGGAGATGCTGGCCGAGCTGATGCGGCTCAAGTCCACCGTCGCGGTGGCGGGGACGCATGGCAAGACCACGACGACGTCGATGATCGCGGCGCTGCTGGATGCCGGCGGGATCGATCCGACCGTGATCAATGGCGGCATCATCAACCAGTACGGTTCCAACGCGCGACTGGGCGACAGCGAGTGGATGGTGGTCGAGGCCGATGAGAGCGACGGCAGCTTCCTGCGGCTCGACGGCACGATCGCGGTGGTGACCAATATCGATCCCGAGCATCTCGACCATTATGGCAGCTTCGAGCGGGCGAAGGACGCCTATGTCGAGTTCGTGGAGAATGTGCCGTTCTATGGCGCGGCGTTGCTGTGCCTCGACCACCCGGAGGTGCAGGCGATCATTCCGCGCGTGCGCGATCGGCGGATCGTGACCTATGGCTTTGCTGCCAGCGCGGACGTGCGCGGGGTGAATGTTCAGCCCTATCCGGGCGGCAACAAGTTCGAGGCGATCATCCGCCATCGCGACGGCACGACGCGCTCGATTGAGGGGATCGATCTGCCGATGCCGGGGCGCCACAATGTCCAGAACGCGCTCGCCGCGATCGGCGTCGCGCTGGAAATGGGCATCGACGACGCGACGATCCAGAACGGCTTTGCCAAGTTCGGCGGGGTCAAGCGGCGCTTTACCAAGGTCGGCGAGATCGCGTTCGACGGGCAGCCGCCGGCGATCGTGATCGACGATTATGGCCACCATCCGGTCGAGATTCGCGCGGTGCTGTCGGCGGCGCGGGAGAGTGCGCAGGGGCGGGTGATCGCGGTGGTGCAGCCGCATCGCTACGCGCGGCTCGGCAATCTGATGGATGACTTCGCGCAGGCGTTCAACGACGCCGACATGGTGCTGGTGACGCCGGTCTATGCGGCGGGCGAGGCACCCGTCGAGGGCGTGAGCGGTGAAGCGCTGGTCGAGCGGACGCTGGCGCGTGGGCATCGGCTGGCGGAGAGCGTTGCGGATGCGGACGCGCTGGCGGCGCGCATCGCGGAGGTGGCGCTGCCGGGCGATCTGATCGTGTGCCTGGGCGCGGGCGACATCACCAAATGGGCTGCTGGCCTGGCCGAAGCGGTCGATGCGAAGCGGAGCGTGGCGGCATGAGCGACTGGTTCACCCTCGCCACCGATATGCAGCGCGAAATCCTGCGCGCGCAGAAGGCGCAGATGGACGCGGCGCAGACGATGCTCGACGCGGGCAAGGACGTCGCAAAGCTGCAGGAGGCGGGGGTGAAGGCCGCCGAGGCGAACCTGTCCTATTGGAAGCAATGGGCGAAGTTGTGGGGGATGAAGTGAGTCCATCCGCCGCAATCCAGATTCGTCATTCCCGCGAAGGCGGGAATCCATTGGCGCTGGCCGGGCGGCTCTTGCTTCGACGTCAGCCAGAATGGATCCCCGCCTGCGCGGGGATGACGGTGAATGGGATGCGGGGGCTGGCATGATTTCCACTCTCCCCAAGGTGCGGGGGAAGCTGACCCCCGATGCGCCGCTCGCCCCGCTCGTCTGGTTCAAGAGCGGCGGGACGGCGGAATGGCTGTTCGAACCGGCGGATGTCGATGATCTGGCCGAGTTTCTGCGCGATCTGGACCCGGCGGTGCCGGTGATGGCGCTGGGGCTGGGGTCGAACCTGATCGTACGCGACGGCGGGGTGCCGGGCGTGGTGGTGCGGCTGGGGAAACCGTTCGCGAAGGTTCAGGCCGAGGCGCAAACGCTGACCTGTGGCGGTGGGGCGAGCGGGATTCTGGTGTCCTCGACCGCGCGCGATGCGGGGATTGCGGGGGTGGAGTTTCTGCGTTCTATCCCAGGCACCGTTGGCGGGTTCGTGCGGATGAATGGCGGTGCCTATGGGCGCGAGACCAAGGATGTGCTGGTCGCGTGCGAGGTGGTGCTGCGGTCGGGCGAGCGCGTGACGCTGCCGGTCGATGCGCTCGGTTACACCTACCGCCATTCCGACCTGCCCGAGGGCGCTGTGGTGGTGAGCGCGACCTTTCGTGGCGAGGCGGGGGAACCCGCCGCCATCCAGGCGGAGATGGACCGCATCGCCGCCGCGCGTGAGGCGTCGCAGCCGTTGCGCAGCAAGACGGGTGGATCGACCTTCAAGAACCCCGAGGGTGACAAGGCGTGGCGGCTGGTCGATGCGGCGGGCTGTCGCGGCCTTATGCGCGGTGGAGCGCAGGTGAGCGAGAAGCACACCAACTTCCTGATCAACACCGGCGACGCGACCAGCGCGGATATCGAAGGGCTGGGCGACGAGGTCCGCGCGCGGGTCAAGGCGGCGAGCGGTGTCGAGCTTGAGTGGGAAATTCAGCGTGTCGGCGTGTTCGCCGACGACGCCAACCCAGGACGCGTGGGGGTGGCGAAGTGACGAACATGCCGTCGCCCCGGCGCAGGCCGGGGCCGCCAAGTTTTGAAGTTCAAGCACCGCCACAGGGGGGCCCCGGCCTGCGCCGGGGCGACGGAGTAGTATCGTGACCATTACCCCCCTCCACGTCGCAGTTCTGATGGGTGGCTGGTCGGCTGAGCGGCCGGTGTCGCTGATGTCGGGCGCGGGGATTGCCGAGGCGCTGGAGTCGCTTGGCCATAGCGTCACGCGGATCGACATGGATCGCGATGTTGCGGCGAAACTGGCCGCGGCGAAGCCCGATGTCGTGTTCAACGCGCTGCACGGGACGCCGGGCGAGGACGGGACGGTGCAGGGAATGCTCGACCTGATGGGGCTGCGCTATACGCACTCCGGCATGGTCACGTCGGTGATCGCGATCGACAAGGTGCTGACCAAGCAGGCGCTGGTGCCGCATGGCATTCCGATGCCGGGCGGGCAGATCGTGTCGACCGCGTCGCTGTACGAAGCCGATCCGATGCCGCGGCCCTATGTGCTGAAGCCGGTCAACGAGGGGTCGTCGGTGGGCGTGGCGATCGTCACGACCGAGGGCACTTACGGCAACCCGATCTCGGCGCAGGCGAAGGGGCCGTGGCAGGAGTTCGACGAACTGCTCGCCGAGCCGTTTATTCGCGGGCGCGAGCTGACCACGGCGGTGCTGGGCGACAAGGCTTTGCTGGTCACCGAGCTGAAGCCCAAGAGCGGCTTCTACGACTTCGACGCGAAGTACACCGACGGGATGACCGACCATATCTGTCCGGCGGAGATTCCGGATGAGATCACCGAGGCGTGCAAGCGGCTGGCGCTTGAGGCGCACCGCCTGCTCGGGTGCAAGGGTGCGTCGCGGTCGGACTTCCGCTGGGATGACACCCAGGGGCTGGACGGGCTGTTCCTGCTGGAGGTCAACACCCAGCCGGGGATGACGCCACTGAGCCTGGTGCCCGAACAGGCCAAGGCACTGGGGATGAGCTATCCGCAGCTGGTGCAGGCGATCGTCGATGAGGCGATGAAGGATGGCGCGGGATGAGCCGCAAGCCCACGCCCAAGCGCCCCACGGTCAGGCCCAAGCGCCGCGCGCAATCGAAGCGCAAGCAGCCGCATCTGCTCGACCGGATGGTCGCGGCGATGCCGGTGAGCGAAGCGACGCTGCACCGGATCATAGCGTGGAGCATCACCGGCATCGCGGTCGCGTCGCTGATCGGCGTCGCGACATTGTTCGGTGTGCCCGGCGCGGTCGGGACGGCGCTGGCCGAAGGCGTGGGGCAGGCGGGCTTTCGCGTGCAGCAGGTCGAGGTGACCGGGATCAAGCGCGCCGACAAGATGACGGTGTATAATTACGCGCTGGACGAAAAGAGCCGCGCGATGCCCTTGGTCGATCTGGACGAGGTGCGCGCGCGGTTGATGACGATCGGCTGGGTCGCCGATGCGCGCGTGTCGCGCCGCCTGCCCGATCCGCTGGTGGTCGACATCGTCGAGCGCAAGGCGGCGGCGGTGTGGCAGCATCAGGGACAGCTGATGCTGATCGACGCCGAGGGCGTGCTGCTGGAGCCGGTATCGGCGGACGCGATGCCCGACCTGCCGCTGGTGATCGGCGATGGCGCCTATGCGCAGCAGCCGGCCTATCAGCGCCTGCTGGCAGCGGCACCCGCGCTGCGCCCGCTGGTCAAGGCGGCAACGTGGATCGGCAATCGCCGCTGGGACCTTTCCTTCAACACCGGCGAGCGGCTGGCGTTGCCCGAAGGCGAGGAGGCTGCGGCCAAGGCGCTGGTCAAGTTCGCCGAGCTGGACGGGGCGGACCGGTTGCTGGGACGCGGCTATCTGCGCTTTGACCTGCGCGATCCGACGCGGCTGGTGGTGCGGATGCCGGGGCAGGTGGTCCGCAAAGAGATTGAATCGGCGGCAGAAACTGCCAGTGTGAATGTGCAGGGGGAATAAGACATGGCCAAGACCGCGCCCGAAGGACTGATTACCGCACTCGATATCGGGTCGTCGAAAGTGTCGGCGCTGATCGCGCAAAAGGGCGATGGCGGCGAACTGGTCGTGCTCGGCACCGGCCAGCGCGAGAGCCGGGGCGTGCAGCGCGGCTATATCGCCGACATGGCCGCGACCGAAGTCGCGGTGCGCGAGGCGGTTGAGCAGGCCGAGCGGATCGCGGGCACGAATATCGAGGATGTGTGGGTCAGCTTCTCCGCCGGGGGACTGGAGTCCAATATCCTGCGGCTCGAGGTCGATCTGGGCGGGCATCGCGTCGAACAGTCGGACATCGACGACCTGCTGCGCGCGGGGCGTGAGGCGATCAATCCGGGTGGGCGGATGGTGTTGCATGCGCAGCCGACGCGCTACACGCTCGATGGGCTGGCGGGCGTCAAGCAGCCGCGCGGGCTGCATGCCGAGCGGCTGGGCGTGGACATCCATGTCGTGTCGACCGAGGGCGCGCCGGTGCGCAACCTGGACCTGTGCGTCCGGTCGGCGCATCTGGAGGTGCGGTCGATCATCGCTGCGCCGGTCGCGACGGGGCTGGCCTGCCTGTCCGAGGAAGAGCGCGAGCTGGGCGTTGCGCTGGTCGAGATCGGCGCGGGCGTCACCAATGTCTCGGTTTACAAGGACGGCGTGCTGACCGGCCTGTCGTCGATCCAGCAGGGGTCGGCAGATATCACCGACGATATCGCCAGCGCATTCGGGACGCGGCGCGGGCAGGCCGAGCGGATGAAGTGCTTCTATGGCAGCGCCAACATGACGCCGCGCGACAATCACGACATGATCGACATTGCCCCGGCGAGCCTTGAGGAAGAGGGCGAGGGCGCGCGGATCACGCGGGCGCAGCTGATCGCGGTGATCCGCCTGCGGCTCGACCGGTTGATGGCGGAAATCGCCAAGGAGCTGACGCGCCTCAACTTCGAGGATCCGGTCGGGCGGCAGATCGTGCTGACGGGCGGCGGCGCCGAGCTGAAGGGCGTGGCGGATTATGCGCAGCAGGCGCTGGGCCGGTCGGTCCGGGTCGGGCGTCCGCGCGGCCTGAGCGCTCTGCCCGAGGCGCATGCGGGGCCGGCGTTCGCGACGCTGGCGGGGCTGGCGACATTCGCGGCGGCCGATCCGGTTGACCTGCGCACGCTGGAGCCGTCGCGCGGGCAATTGGTCGTGCGGAGCAATCCGAAAGCGATGATCCAGCGGATGATGGCGGCATTTAGGGCCAATTATTGACATTTCCTGTGGGCGATCGGCGGATAACGCTGGAATGGCCCCCGGCGATGGTGCAGAAACAACGTTACAAACAGGTGTCGCTTGGGGTGCGCGCCTGAGGAGACACACAGACGATGAGCATCGACTTCCTTCCGCCCGACCTGGATGAACTGACGCCGCGCATCACGGTGATCGGCGTCGGCGGCGCGGGCGGCAACGCGATCGCGAACATGATCCGCGCCGAAGTGCAGGGCGTCGAGTTCCTGGTCGCCAACACCGACGCGCAGGCGCTGAAGCAGTCGAGCGCTGGCCAGCGCATCCAGCTGGGTGCCAAGATCACCCAGGGTCTGGGCGCGGGCAGCCGACCGGAGATCGGTCGTGCCGCCGCCGAAGAAACCATCGAGATGGTGCAGGAAGCGCTGAAGGGCGCGCATATGTGCTTCATCGCGGCCGGCATGGGCGGCGGCACCGGCACCGGTGCGGCTCCGGTGATCGCCAAGGCGGCGCGCGACATGGGCATCCTGACCGTCGGCGTGGTGACCAAGCCGTTCGCGTTCGAGGGCAAGAAGCGCGCAATGTCGGCGGAAGCGGGCATCGAGGAACTGCAGAAGTTCGTCGACACGCTGATCGTCATCCCCAACCAGAACCTGTTCCTGGTCGCCAACGCCAACACGACCTTCAAGGAAGCGTTCGAGATGGCGGACGAGGTGCTGCAGCAGGGCGTGCGCGGCATCACCGACCTGATGGTCATGCCGGGCCTGATCAACCTCGACTTTGCCGACGTGCGCGCCGTGATGAGCGAGATGGGCAAGGCGATGATGGGCACCGGCGAGGCGAGCGGCGACAGCCGCGCGATCGAGGCGGCGCAGCAGGCGATCGCCAACCCGCTGCTCGACGGCGTGTCGCTGGATGGTGCCAAGGGCGTGATCGTGTCGATCACCGGCGGCGAGGACATGCGCCTGCTCGAAGTCGACGAAGCCGCGAACCATATCCGCGAGCTGGTTGACGACAATGCCAACATCATCTGGGGGTCGGCGTTCAACCCCGAGCTGGAAGGCAAGATCCGCGTGTCGGTTGTCGCCACCGGCATCGAGGCGGATGCGTCGGCCAAGCCGGCCGCTCCGGCGGCACCCGAGGCGAGCCGCAGCTTCTCGTTCGGGACCGTGCGTCGCCCGATGGGTGCCGCTGCTCCGGCGGCGGAAGCACCCGCAGCGGCTGCGCCCGAACCGCAGCCCGAGCCGGTCGCGCAGGTGGCGCCCGAGCCGGAAGCGCCCGCTCCGGCACCCGTTGCAGCGGCTGAGGACGAATTCACGCTGGAAGCGCCGGCCGCGCTGCCTGCCGACGATGCGGACGAGCTGGTGCTCGGCTCCGACGCGGTGGTGCCCGAAGCGCCTGCCGCGCAGGAACCGCCGCGCGAGCCGACGATCCGTCGCCGCTGGCTGACCGGCGGCGATGAGGAGGAGGTTGCGGCTCCGGCCCCGGCCCCGGTCGAAGCGCCGAAGAAGACCGGCGGCACGCTGTTCGAGCGGATGGCGGCGGCGCGCAACGGGTCGAAGGATGACGACGACAAGGACCCGCTGGACATTCCGCGCTTCCTTAACCGCCAGAACAATCAGTAATCGGAAACGGGGCCCGGCGCGTCTGGCGTGCGGGCCCCGGCATCCTGTCGCGACCATGCCCCGGCCTGTCTCCGGCGCATCGCACCGACAGCTGATGTTCAGACCACGGATGGTGTAGCCTGCGGACTCCCATGACACGCGCAGCCCGATCCAGCCGCATTCCCTTGCTTTTGAGCGCCGCGCTGGTCGCGATCGCCCCGGCGGTTGCGCCGCGGGCGGCCGCGCAGGAAGTCGCGCCGCCGCCGACGCCCAATGCCGACCGGCTGGCCGAGCAGATGCGCATTCTGGCCACCGATCCGCGCAACGTCCCCGCGTTGCTTGCGGCCGGCGAATTGAGCGCGCGGCTCAACGATCCGGCGGCGGCGGCGGGGTTCTTTGCCCGCGCGCAGGCGCTGGCGCCGGGCAATCCGCGCGTCGCGGCGGGGCAGGCGATGGTGATGGTGCGGTCCGAGCGGCCGGGCGAGGCGCTGCGGCTGTTCGCATTGGCCGAGCGTGGCGGGGTGGCGATGGCGCCCTATGCGTCAGATCGCGGGCTGGCCTATGACCTGATCGGCGCGCAGGCGCATGCCGAGCGCGAGCATCGCATCGCGATGGCGCAGGGGGGCGATGACGAGACCGCGCGCCGCTATGCCTATTCGCTTGGGATCAGCGGGCGCACCGACGAGGCGATGAGGGTCCTTGACCCGCTGCTGCGCCGGAGCGACCGCGCGGCGTGGCGGGCCCGGGCGTTCATTCTGGCGATGAATGGCGATGCCGCCGGAGCGGATCGGATTGCCTCGAGCATGATGGGCGGCGTCGGCACGGCTCTGGCGCCGTTTTTCCGGCGCCTGCCCGCGCTCGCCCCGGCCGACAAGGCGTTTGCGGTCCATTTCGGTGAGCTGCGGCGGACTCCGTCGCGCATCGCCGATGCGCAGGTTGCGCCACCCTTGCCGGCGATCGCGCCGGTGCAGGTCGCGGCTGCGCCGCCGCCGCAACCGCGACCGCGCGCGTCGGCATCGGAGTCTGCGTCGGTCAGTCGCGAGCGCCGGATGACCGCGCGCGAGCGGCGGGCACAGGAATCGGCGGCCGCGCGCCAGGCGGCGGCGGACGCCGAGGCGAAGCGGGTCGCCGATGCACGCACGGCACAGGAGGCCGAGACCCGGCGACAGGCCGAGGCCGCGCGCCTCGCCGAGCAGCAGCGGCTGGAGATCGAACGCGTCGCCGCGGCGCAGCGTCAGGCCGAAGCGCAGCGGCTCGCTGACGCAGAGCGTGCGGCTCAGGCGCAGCGCGAGGCGGATGCCCGGGCTGCGCAGGAGCGCGCGACGCGTGAAGCCGAGGCGCGGCGTGCTGCCGAAGCTGCGACCGCCTCTGCGGCTGCTCCGCCGCCAGCGGCGACGCCGGTTGAAGTCGCGCGTGCGCCTGAACCTGCGCCCGAGGTTGCACCTCAGCCCAAGCCCCGCGTCGGGGGCGAGGACAATGTCATCGCGCGGATCATGGCGGGGATCACGATCCCGGCGTCGGAGCTGGGCGTCGATCCGCTGCCCGGGCGTGAGGCCGAGCCGACGCCCGCGCCGGAACCACAACCGGCAGCAGCCCCGGCCGTGGCAGCCAGCAAGCCCAAGGTTGAGACTGTGGCGAAGCCAGCGACTGCGGCCAAGGTGGACCCCAAGGCAAAGGCGGATCCCGAGGCGAAGGCAAAGACCGACCCCAAGGCCAAGCCCAAGGTCGATCCCGCCAAGGCCGAGCCCGCGCGCCACTGGGTGCAGGTTGCTGGCGGCGCCGACGTGAAGGCGCTGCCCAAAGCGTGGAAGGCGGCGGTGGCCGACGCGCCCGCCGAGTTCCGCGGCAAACAGGCATGGACGACGCCGCTGCGCTTCACCAACCGCTTGCTCGCCGGGCCGTTCAAGACGCCGGCGGCAGCGCAGGACTTCGTCAACGCGATCAAGAAAAAGGGCGTGTCGGCGTTCGCCTGGTCGAGCGAGGCGGGACAGAAGATCGAGAAGCTCGACGTCAAATGATCTATGCGGCGGCGATGCCGATTCGTGTGACCAGCTTTCGATGACCCTTGCCCCCTATGCCAGCGATCCTGCGCGCAGCCGTGGGCGGTTGCACGACGAAGTGCAGGGGACCGCGCGCGGGCCGCGCGATGCGTTTCAGCGCGACCGCGACCGCATCGTCCATTCGATCAGCTTTCGCCGCCTGCGCCACAAGACGCAGGTGTTCATGGCGCCCGATGGCGACCATTTCCGCGTCCGGCTGACCCACAGTCTGGAGGTGGCGCAGATCGGTCGGACGGTCGCGCGGACGCTCGGCCTGAACGAGGATCTGACCGAAGCCCTGTGCCTGGCGCATGACATCGGCCACCCACCCTTCGGCCATGCCGGGGAGCGGGCGCTGGAGGAAGCGCTGAACGGACAGGGCGGGTTCGACCATAATGGCAACACGCTGCGCGCGCTGATGGTGATCGACTGCCCCTATCCCGGGTGGGACGGGCTGAACCTGAGCTGGGAGACGCTGGAGGGGCTGGCCAAGCATAATGGCCCGGTGTCGGCGCCGGGCTGGGCATTGGCGGCGGCGGATGCGGCATTTCCGCTGGAGCTGACGCAGCACAGCTCGCTGGAGGCGCAGGTCGCGGCGATCGCCGACGACATCGCCTATGACAATCACGATATCGATGACGGGCTGCGCGCGGGGCTGCTCACGCTCGATCAACTGCTGGACGTGCCGCTGGTCGCGCGGGGGTGGGATGCGGTGCGCGCGCGGTTCCCCGATGCTTCCGAGAAGCGGCTGCTGCGCGAGCTGGTGCGGGCGCAGATCGGGGTGATGGTCAACGATTTGCTCGACGAGACGCGGGGGCGGATTGCCGAGGCGGCCATCGAGACGGCCGAGGATGTGCGCGCGGCTGGGCGGGCGCTGTGCGGCTTTTCCGATGCGATGCGTGAAGAGGAGCGGGCGCTCAAGCGCTTCATGTACGCCAATCTCTATCATCATCCCCACCAGCTGGCGGCGGCGGAGATGGCGCATGGCGTGGTCGCGGGGCTCTATGCCGCCTATGCCGCCGACCCGACGCTGATGCCCGAGGCGTGGCGCGCGACGCTGCCCGACGCAGAGCCGTGGCGCAGTCGGCATATCGCGGATTTCATCGCGGGGATGACCGATCGTTACGCGATTTCGCGCTATCGCGAGGTGGTCGGGCCGATCGCGTTGCCGGAGGGGTTCTGAGGGTCAGCCCGGCTCGATCTCGCTTTCCAGTTTCACGATCTTGCCGATGAACGTTTGCCATTTGGCACCGAGCTTCCCGTTGTCGAGCAACAGGCTGGGGCACTTCTTCTTGGTCCATTCCATGTGCGGGACGACATCGGCCGATGGATCTAGCCCCATGTCGAAGCACAGGCAGGCGATCAGCTTGACCGCGCGGTCGAATGCGGCGCTCTGATCGATTCCGGCGTTCATGCAGATTTCGATGCCTATGCTGTTGGCGTTGCCGTCCTTTCCGGCATGCCACCCCACCTCATTCAGCGGCAGATGATGGACACAGGAATCATCATCGACCGTATAGTGCCAGCTGACCGATATTTTCTTTCCATCGTGGATATAATAGCCGGTCTCATTGAGAAACTTGGAGTGTTTCTCGGCGTCCGCACCGAAGTTGGTATTGTCCGTGTTGTGGATCGTGATCTTTTTCGCCTTGAGCGGCGAGCCTGGCCGATTTGGCCGTCCGGCGGGAATTTCGAGGATCTTAAGATTGAGCTGCTTGCCAAGCTGACTACGCTGTATCTTCGCCATTTCGTGCCCCCGCCCTAGAACTGCGACGACATACTATCGCTTATCTGGGCGCGATCCAAGCTGTTCCATCGGAAACGGAGACAAGCAGGTCCGGGCCGGCGATGCCGACCCGGATGTGCATGTTTCAGCGCGACGCAGTCTGCACCGGGGCTGCCAGCGGCTTGGCGATGCGGAACGACACCGGGGTGCCGCCGACGCGGCCGGTGACCTGCTTGCCGCGCACGGTCAGCGTGTAGCTCGACCCGCCGGGGAATGCCTTGCCCTCAAGCACGGTGGCGTCGCCATCCTGCTTGCTGGTGTAGACATAGGTGACGCCGTCACGCTTGAAGGTCCGCTCGCTCGCATAGGCGGCGACGGGCAGGCTCATGAGGACGGCGGCGCTGATGAAGGTCTTGATCACGATCTTTCTCCCTTGAGATGAAAAGGGCCAGATCGGCATCCAATATTGTTCTGTTCTTGCGCCCATTGATATGCTGCGGCGCAGCAATGCCAAGCGCGAAGGGTGCAAGCGCGATTGCATGCCACGCATCGGGGACAAAGTGACGCGCGGATGCGACGAACCGCGCGGCTGGCACAGATTTGCGACAAAGCGGGCGTAGCGTTCGATGGTCACTCTTCGGGATATTGCCCATGTCGGACGCGAGCATTGCCCTTAACCGGTTCGGACTAGGCGGAAGGGCGGATGCGCCCGCTCCGGCTGACCCGCGCCGCGCGCTGATCGACCAGATGGCGCGGTTCGATGCGCGGCCCGGTGCGATCGCCGCCTTGCCGGCGACTCCGGTGGTTGCGGCGCAGATATCCGATTATCTGGAAGAGCTGCGGATGGCGCAGCGCGACCAGCGGCAGGGACGGCGCGCGGGTGGCGATGGCGAATCCATGCGCGCGCCGGCTGACGCGACGGGCGGTCCCGCAATGGCGGAGGCCGAACCCGCCAACGATCCCGTCCGCCGCGCCCGCCAGTTCGGACGGCAGCAGGGGCGCGATTTCTACATGACCGCAGTTGCCGCCCGCGCGCAGGTCGCGGTGGCAAGCGACACGCCCTTCGTCGAGCGGCTGGTCCATTTCTGGTCGAACCATTTCGCCGTGTCGGCGGACAAGGTGACGATGATCGGCCTGGCCGGGGCGTTCGAGTTCGACGCGATCCGGCCGCATGTGCTGGGCAAATTTCGCGACATGCTCCACGCGGTCGAGCGGCATCCGGCGATGCTTCTCTACCTCGATCAGGCGCAGTCGGTCGGGCCGGGGAGCATGGCGGGGCAGCTGGCGGCGCGGCGCGGCGGGCCGCAGCGCGTGGGCCTCAACGAAAATCTGGCGCGCGAGATTTTGGAGTTGCACACGCTGGGCGTGCGGACAGGTTATACGCAGACCGATGTGACGGAATTTGCGCGCGCGATGACCGGGTGGAGCGTCGCGGGAATTACGCGTGGTCCGGCGGCGCGCTTTGCGGGGCTGGAGGGGAAGCCCGGCAGTTTCGTCTTTGCCGACCGTATCCATGAGCCGGGCACGCGCACGATCCTGGGCAAGAGCTATGCCCAGCAAGGCGAGCGGCAGGCGGCGGCGGTGCTCGACGACCTCGCCGTGCATCCGGCGACCGCGAAGCATATCGCGACGAAGCTGGCGCGGCATTTTGCGGGGGACGAACCGCCGGCATCGCTGGTTGGCAAGCTGGAGGCGGCGTTCCTGAAGTCGGGCGGCGATTTGCCGACGCTGTATCGCGTGCTGATCGAGGCGCCCGAGACGTGGGTGGCGCAGCCGGTCAAGTTCCGCACGCCATGGGAATGGTCGATCGCGGCGATGCGCGCGCTCGGCACGCGCGAAATTCCGGGCGAGGCAGTGCTGGGGCTGATGAACCAGCTGGGTCAGCCGGTGTGGCGACCGGGCTCTCCGGCGGGCTTTGACGATATCGCGGCAAGCTGGGCCGGGCCGGATGCGGTGATGCGCCGGGTCGAGGCGGCCGAGCGGATGGCGGCGCGCACCCGCGACACGATCGATGCGCGGGCGCGGGCGGCGGTGCTGTTCCCCGGGGCGTTGAGTGCCACGACCAGTCAGGCCATCGCCCGCGCCGAAAGCGCGTCCCAGGGTGTCGCGCTGATGCTCGTCGCCCCTGAATTCATGCGGAGATAATGTGATGATCAACCGCCGCAATCTTGTCTTGACCGGCGCAGCGGGTGCGCTGTCGCTCGGCTTCGCCCCGCGCCTTGCCTTTGCGCAGGCGGCGAGCGACCGCCGGTTCGTGTTCATCATTCAACGCGGCGCCGCCGATGGCCTGGGCACGCTTGCCCCGGTCGGCGATCCGGCCTTTGCCGCGCAGCGCGGGGTGCTGGCGCAGGACTTCGCCGATGCGGCGAAGCTGGACGCGATGTTTGCGCTGCATCCCAACCTCAAGAATGTCGCGCAGATGTATGCCGCGAAGGAGGCGCTGTTCGTCCATGCGGTTGCCTCGCCCTATCGCGATCGGTCGCATTTCGATGCGCAGAATGTGCTCGAGACCGGTGGCGTCGCCGCGTACCAGCTCAAGGACGGGTGGATGAACCGCCTGCTTGCCGTGCTGCCCGATGACGAGCGCAAGGGCATTGCGATCGCCGCGACGATCCCGATGGCGTTGCGCGGCAAGGTCGAGGTGGCGTCCTATGCGCCCTCGGTGCTGCCCGATGCGTCGGACGACCTGCTCGGGCGGGTGGCGATGCTGTATGCGGAGGATCCGCAGCTCCATGCGATCTGGGAACAGGCGACAGCGACGCGGACGCTGACCGGCGATCTGGCGGCGAATAACGGGCGCAATGCGGCGGCGACGGGTGCGCTCGCGGCGCGGCTGCTGGCGGCGGACAATGGCGCGCGGATCGCGATGATCGAGACCGGTGGCTGGGATACCCATGCCGGGCAGCGCGGACGGCTGGGCGCGCAGTTGGATGGAATGGATCAGATGATCGCGGCGCTGAAGTCCGGGCTTGGGCCGCTCTGGGGCAAGACGATGGTGCTGGTCGCGACCGAATTCGGGCGGACGGTGAAGGTCAATGGCACGCAGGGCACCGATCATGGCACCGGATCGGTCGCGTGGCTGCTGGGCGGCGCGGTGCAGGGTGGGCGTGTCGTTGCCGACTGGCCGGGGCTGAGCGACGCGGCGCTGTATGAAGGGCGCGATTTGAAGCCGACCGCGGGGTTGGACGCGGTGATCGGCAGCGCAGCGGCGGCGCATTTCGGGGTTGACCCGGCGCGGGCGATGCCGGCGCTGTTCCCGGGGCAGAAAAGCGCGCGGATGCTGGATGGGCTGGTGCGGGTTTAACGCCGCTATCGTCACCCCCGCGAAAGCGGGGGGCCATCTCCCGGACTGTCCATTTGCCGCGCGGGTGCGGTGTGCCGATCCTGTCGGAGATGGGCCCCCGCTTTCGCGGGGGTGACGGTTAGTTGCAGTGCTTCAGTCTATTCCCGCCTTCCGCGCGATCCCCACCAGTGCGGTCGAGCTGATCCCCTCAGGCGGCAGGTCGGCGGCGAGGGCGGCGGCTTCTTCGGCGAAGGCGGTGCGCTGGGCGTCGTCGAGCATTTTCCAGACCGGCGACCAGCCATAAGCGAGCTTGGCATGTTCCCGGAACCAGTGCGCCGGTGGTGCGGGCCAGGTTAGGTGACGCGGTGCACCGCTTCAGGACGCAAGCGGGCTTCGACGAACGCTGCGTCGAGCAACTCGGGACTGTTGAACAGGCGCGCCATCGGGAGCGGCACGGGCTGGTCGGGGAAGAGGCGCTGGGCCGCCTGCGCGAAAAGCTGTGCCGGACCGGCGCCGCCGGCATTTTCCCACACCGCGACGACGGCGAGGCCGTCCGGGCGCAGCACGCGCGCCATTTCGGCGAAGCCGGCGGCGGGATCGGGGAACATGAACACACCGAAGATCGAGAAGGCGGCGTCGAAGCTTTCGGCGGGGAAGTCGAGCTGCTGGCCATCCATGACCAGGGCGCGCTGGCCTGGTGTGATTTCGGCGGCGCGGGCCTGAGCGATTTCGACCATGCCGGGCGAGAAGTCGATGCCGATCGCGTCTGCGCCGTCGCGGAGTGCCGCCAGCAGCAATGCGCCCGCACCCGTCGCGACATCGAGCACGCGTGCGCCCGCGGGTAACGCGGCAAGCTCCCACGCCGCCTGCGCATAGCGCCCGGTCATGCGGTCCGCTTCGGCGGCATAGTTGGTGGAGACCGAATCCCAGTGCGCGGGATCGTGAATGGCGAGAGCTTGTGAAGACATTGTGCCGCTTAATGATATAATATATCATTTGTCAATGGCTGCTGTGCGTGGGAGCCTTGCGGCGCAAACGAAAACTTTCAGACACTTGCCTTTCCGCAGCGCAGCACAGCGCCTATCTCGGCCCGCATGGCCCGGTCCGATCCGCCCCCAGCGCCCGAGCGCCTCGACCGCGCCGGGCTGGTTCAGGGCTTTGCCGCCTATGGCATCTGGGGCGTACTGCCGCTGTTCTTTTTTGCGCTGAAAGGGGTTGGCGCGGGCGAAGTGGTCGCTGGGCGGGTGTTGTGGTCGCTCGGGCTGCTTGCCATCGTCATTCTGGCGCTCGGGCGGGCACCCGCGATCATGGCAGCACTGCGCAGTCGGCGGGCGATGCTGTTGCTGAGCGCCAGCGCGGCGCTGATTTCGGTCAACTGGCTGGTCTATATCTGGGCGGTGCATCACGGGCATGTGCTGGAGGGCAGCCTCGGCTATTTCCTCAACCCGCTGGTCAATGTGCTGCTGGGCATCGTGCTGTTGCGTGAAAAGCTTGGGCGCGCGCAGACCGTGGCGGTTGCGCTGGCGGGGATTGGGGTTGCGGTGCTGGCCTTTGGTGCGGGGCAGGGGATCTGGATCAGCCTGACGCTGGCCTTTTCGTTCGGCTTTTACGGGCTGGTGCGCAAGGTGGCGCCGGTCGGCGCGCTGGAGGGGCTGACGCTGGAGACCGCGATCCTCGCGCCGTTCGGGCTTGCCTATCTCTACTGGCTGTCGACGCATGGCGGGCTGGAGTTCGGCAATGAGACGCTGGCGACGACGTTGCTGGTGCTGTCGGGCGTGGTGACGGCGGTGTCGTTGCTGCTGTTCGCGGGCGCGGCGCGGCGGCTGCCCTATTCGACGCTGGGGCTGCTGCAATATCTCGCGCCGACGATGCAGTTCGTGCTGGCGATCACCTATTTCGGGGAGCGCGTGACGACCGCGCACCTGATTTGCTTCGCGCTGATTTGGACTGGCCTCGCCATCTATGCCGCCGATGGGTTGCTGGCTGCGCGATGGACGCGACGGTCTGTGAAATAGTTTCAGACCCGATCCGAAAGCGGAGTTCGTTGACAGTGCCTTGTAGGCTCGCTAGTATAAGCGCGCTGAAGGCCCGGAACAGCAATCACGCCGTTCCGGATCCTAGGCGAAAGAGGTGGCCTATGCACATTGCAATCGGCCTGCTCTACATCACTATGGGACTGATCTACCTAGCCAACGGGACGATCTGGAGCCACTAGAACGTAGAGACGGTAACCTTTAGGGCTCGGTGGTCCAGCACCGGGCCCATTTCTTATGGTTCCGTTTGTACTTTGCTTTTCTCTCGCAGTCAACACCCCTCACGTCTCGTTCTTGATGTTGTCGCTGCTGAGACGGCAGCGTGCGCTTACGCCACATCTTTCACACATCTGGTACGTACGTCTCGTACACACGATTTCGCATTCTCGTTGCGTTTGCTGCATACTTATGCCACGGCTCGAAATCAGTGCCAGCCATGCGAAGTGCGGAACGTTGTTAAATGGATGATGAGCCTGAAGCGCCAGCGCGGCGGATAAACATTAAGACCACTCATACATTCTGGGAGTTTCTCCAGACTGAGCATCGGCTTCTGCCGCACAAAACGGTCCAAGAAAGCAGGGTCCAGTTTTTCGATGGGGGGCTGGATATACTAACCGCTTCCGACCTAACAGAAGATGGATTCAATGCTCATATCGCTCAGGCGCGTGAGCATCTGGCGAAAGGGGTTGGCCAGAAGACGATCGGGCTTAATATCCCCGCTGAGGCCGATGAAAAATTCCGGGTTGTTTACGCAAAGCTTCCGAACATTCAGAGTCAGGGGGCGGTTGCTGAGCTAATTATGTCGATCGGCTTGGAATTTTATCGGAACCAGAAGAAGGCTACTGCATAAGCAACCTGGTACATGATAGACTACTTGCCCGGGTGACGAGTGGCCCCGGGTGCGCTAGAGGGTCCGCCTCCTGAAACCATCGGACCCGCACATGACGCTCTATACCCGTTTCGCCGCCCATCTCGACGCCGCGCTGGATGCCCTGGTCGCATCCGGCGATCTGCCGGCGGGGCTGGAGCGACGCGCGGTTACGGTGGAGCCGCCGCGTGACGTGACGCATGGCGACCTCGCCACCAACGCCGCGATGGTGCTGGCTAAGCCTGCGGGCACCAATCCGCGGGCGCTGGCCGAGAAGATCGCGGCCGAGCTGGAGAAGCTGGACGAGGTGTCCGGCGTGTCGGTGGCGGGGCCGGGCTTCATCAATATGAGCCTGACCGATGCGACGTGGCGCGGCGAGCTGGCCGCGATTGCGGACGCGGGTGATTCCTATGGCCGGTCGCAGGGCGGCGCGGGCGTGACGGTGAACATCGAATATGTCTCCGCCAACCCGACCGGGCCGATGCATATGGGCCATTGCCGCGGCGCGGTGGTGGGCGACGCGCTCGCCAGCCTGCTCGAAGCGGTCGGTCACACGGTGATCCGCGAATACTACGTCAACGACGCGGGCGGGCAGGTCGATGTCCTCGCGCGCTCGGCGCACCTGCGCTACCGCGAGGCGCTGGGCGAGACCATCGAGATCCCCGAAGGTCTGTATCCGGGCGACTACCTGAAGCCCGTCGGCGCGAAGCTCGCCGCCGAACATGGCGA
>JASBRX010000014.1 GCA_030149245.1 Sphingomonas bacterium | reverse complement strand
GCGCTGTTCGCGGGCCATGGGCTGAATCAGGCGCGACGTCGACGGGTTATGCCCGCGCGCTGACGAAGCGCTTCTATGCGGCGCATTATTCCGGTAAGCGCGCCCTTACTTCCTGAAAACAGCTGGAACCCAAATGACGCTTTACGCCCGTTTCGCCGCGCATCTTGATACCGCGCTTGACGCCCTGGTTGCCGAGGGCACGCTGCCCGGCGGTCTGGATCGCCGTGCCGTAACTGTCGAGCCGCCGCGCGATGCCAGCCATGGCGACCTGGCCACCAACGCCGCGATGGTGCTGGCCAAGCCCGCCGGCACCAATCCGCGCGCGCTGGCTGAGGCGATTGCCGACAAGCTTAACGCGCTGGACGAGGTATCGGGCGTGGCGGTGGCCGGACCCGGCTTCATCAACATGACGCTGAGCGAGGATACGTGGCGGGCCGAACTGGCCGCGATCCTGGAGCTGGGCGATGGCTATGGCCGCTCTGCCATGGGCGCGGGCGTGACGGTGAATGTCGAATATGTCTCTGCCAACCCGACCGGACCGATGCACATGGGGCATTGCCGGGGCGCGGTGGTGGGCGATGCGCTGGCCAGCCTGCTGGAGTTTGCGGGGCACAAGGTGATCCGCGAATATTATGTCAACGACGCGGGCGGGCAGGTCGATGTCCTCGCCCGCTCGGCGCATCTGCGCTATCGCGAGGCGCTGGGTGAGACGATCGAGATCCCCGAAGGCCTGTACCCGGGCGACTATTTGAAGCCCGTTGGCGAGCGGCTGGCGCGCGAGCATGGCGATGCGTTTGTCGGCAAGGACGAGAGCGCATGGCTGGCGCTGTTCCGCAAGGAAGCGGTTGCCGACATGCTGGTGATGATCCGCAACGACCTCGCGCTGCTTGGCATCCATCACGACCTGTTCTCGTCCGAGGCAGAACTGCAGGCGGCGGGCAAGCCCGAAGAGGCCGAGGCGTGGCTGCGCGCCAACGATCTGGTCTATGACGGCGTGCTCGAAGCGCCCAAGGGCGAGACGCCCGAGGATTGGGAGCCGGTCGAGCTGCCGCTGTTCCGATCGACCAAATTCGGTGACGATCAGGACCGTCCGATCAAGAAGTCGAACGGCGCCTGGACCTATTTCGGCGCGGACATGGCGTATCATTTCCAGAAAGCGCAGTCGGCCGACCAGCTGATCGACATCTGGGGCGCGGACCATGCCGGCACGGTCAAGCGGATCACCGCCGCCGTCGCCGCGCTGACCGGCGGCAAGACGCGGTTCGACGTCAAGCTGGTGCAGATGGTGCGCCTGCTGCGCGCGGGCGAGCCGGTGAAGATGTCCAAGCGCTCGGGCAATTTCGTCACGCTGGCCGATGTGGTGCATGAAGTGGGCAAGGACGTGGTCCGCTTCACCATGCTGACCCGCAAGGCTGATGCGCAGATGGATTTCGACTTCGCCAAGGTGGTCGAGGCGTCGAAGGACAATCCGGTTTTCTATGTCCAATATGCCCATGCGCGGGTCAAATCGCTGCATCGGCGTGCGGCGGACGCGGGGCTGGACCTGTCGGGCGCGGCGGATCTGTCCCTGCTTGATACACGCGAGCTGGCGCTGGTGAAGCTGGCTGCGCAGTATCCACGCGTGGTCGAAGGTGCGGCGGCGGCGCGTGAGCCGCATCGAATCGCCTTTTATCTCTATGACTTGGCGGCAGAGTTCCACGCCTGGTGGAATATGGGCAATGACGATCCGTCGCGCCGCTTCATCCTGGCGGACAATGTGCCGCTGACCCGCGCGCGCCTTTCCCTTGCCGAAGCAATCGGGCAGGTTATTCGTAACGGTCTCAACATCATGGGGGTCGAGGCGGTTCAGGAGCTGAGCTGAATGAACGCAGGCGAGGATTATAATGACGACCGGCTGCCATGGCTGGAGACGGTCGAGGATGATTACCGCGAGGGGCCGTCGGTGCTGCGCATCGTGCTGCTGGTGCTGGTCGGGCTGGCGATCATCGCCGCAGCGGCCTTTGGCTGGTGGTGGTATCAGCGCACGGTGACGGGGGAAGGCACCGGCGCGCTGATCAACGCGCAGGAAGGCGATTACAAGGTCAAACCCGACGAACCCGGCGGGATGAAGGTCGAGGGCGAAGGCGACACCGTCTTTGCCGCGAGCGAGGGCGCGACCACCAACGGGTCGGTCGATGTCTCGGCGGTGCCGGAAACGCCAGTGGACGGCAAGGCAGCACCCAAGGCAAGCCCGACCCCGGTCAAGGGTGCCAGCCGCGTGGTGGCGCCGATCCCGACGGGTTCGGTGCCCAAGGCTGCCGCGCCGACCCAGGCTGCGCCGGGGCCGTCGGCGGGCAGCGCGACGATCCAGCTCGGCTCCTTCCCGACCGAAGCCGAGGCGAACGCCGCCTGGGCGCGGCTGTCGAAGCGATTTTCCTACTTAGCCCCGCTAGGCAAGGGGATCGCCAAGGCGGATGTGAACGGCAAGACCTTCTACCGGCTCCGGGTCAATGCGGGCAGCAATGGGCAGGCGCGTGAGTTGTGCGGCAAGCTGAAGGCTGCTGGCGAGGCGTGTTTCCTGGCGGGGGGATGACCTAATTCCTCCCCTGAGCTCGCTCAGGGGAGGGGGACCGCCGGCGAAGCCGGTGGTGGAGGGGCCGCCCCGCAGAGGGCGGAATTTGCCGAGCTGTTCACGGCTGTCTGCGCAGCCGCCCCTCCGTCATTGCTTCGCAATGCCACCTCCCCTGCGCGGCAGGGGAGGAATTGGGCTGGAAAATCCCGCGCGCCCCTGTTCTAACCGCGCCATGAAGCCTGTCATTTTCGGCCTGTCCGGCCCTGTCCTTACCGCCGACGAAGCTGCGTTCTTCCGCGACGCGGACCCGCTTGGTTACATCCTGTTCGGGCGCAACTGCGTCGATCGGGCGCAGATGCGCGCGCTGACCGACAGTCTGCGCGCACTGTCCGGGCGCGACGATGTGCCGATTCTGATCGATCAGGAGGGCGGGCGCGTCGCGCGGATGCAGCCGCCGGAATGGCCCGCCTTTCCCGCCGGTCCCGCCTTCGATGCGCTGTACGAGGTTGCGCCGTCCTCGGCGATCGAGGCGGCGCGGGCCAATGGGCAGGCGCTGGCGCTGATGCTGGCGGAGGTTGGCGTCAATGTGAACTGCGCGCCGCTGCTGGACGTGCGCATGCCGGAGACGACCCCGGCGGTAGGTGGGCGGACGTTTGGCAGCGAGCCGATGCGGGTGGCGGCGCTGGGTCGCGCGATGCTCGACGGGATGGCGAAGGGCGGCGTGGTCGGCGTGGTCAAGCATATGCCGGGGCACGGGCGCGGGGTGGTCGATAGCCATTACGAGCTGCCGGTGGTCGATGCGGATGACGCGGCGCTGGAGCGCGATATCGAACCGTTCCGGACGCTCAAGGACGCGCCGATGGCGATGACGTGCCATGTCGTGTTCAAGGCGTGGGATGCGGACAATCCTGCGACGCTGTCGCCGACCGTGATCCGTGACGTGATCCGCGGGCGGATCGGCTTCGACGGGCTGCTGATGACCGACGATATCGACATGAAGGCGCTGACCGGCACTGCGGGCGAGAAGGCGGCGCAGGCGATCGCGGCGGGGTGCGATGTCGCGCTCGATTGCTGGGCGCGGATGGGCGAGATGGAGGAGATTGTCGCGCGGCTGAGCGATGCGCCGCCGGTGACGCTGGCGCGGCTGGAACGGGCGATGGCGAGCGTGCGGCCCGAAGCGGGCGAGATCGACGCCCTGATCGCCAAGCGCGAGGAGCTGCTCGCGCTGGCATGACCGACCCCGCGCCCCTCACCATCGACATCGACGGCTGGGAAGGGCCGCTCGACCTGTTGCTGGCGCTGGCGCGGAGCCAGAAGGTCGATCTGCGCCAGCTGTCGATCCTGCAGCTGGTCGATCAATATCTCACCTATGTGAACGAGGCGCGCGAGCTGAAGCTGGAGCTGGCGGCGGATTATCTCGTGATGGCGGCGTGGCTGGCTTATCTCAAGTCAGCCCTGCTGCTGCCGCGCGACCCGGAGATCGAGCCGAGCCCGGAGGAGATGGCGCTGCGGCTGCAATTGCGGCTGGAGCGGCTGAGCGCGATGCGTGAGGCGGGGGCGCGGCTGGTGGCGCGCGACCGGCTGGGGCGTGACGTGTTCACGCGCGGCGCGCCGGAAGGGCTGAAGACCGTGCGCAAATCGCGCTGGCAGGCCGAAATCTATGATCTGATTGCCGCTTATGGCCAGATCAGCGCGCGCACGCGGCCGGTGATGCACATTGTCGCGGTGCGGCCGGTGATGACGCTGGAGGATGCGATCCACCGCGTGTCCGAGCTGATCGGTCAGCGGATCGACTGGAGCACGATCGAGAGCTTCCTGCCCGAGGATGCCAGCGGTTCGTACCGCAAATCGGCGCTGGCCAGCTCATTCGTCGCGGCGCTGGAACTGGCCAAGCAGGGGCGGGTGGAGATTCGCCAGAAATCGGCGTTCGCGCCGCTCTATCTGCGGGGGATCGAGGCATGACGCCGCCGGATGAGACGATGCGCGCGGTGGAGGCGGTGCTGTTTGCAGCGGAGCAGCCGCTGACGCTGAGCGATCTGCGCGCCTATGTCGGGGATGAGGCGGACATCGCGGCGGCGCTGGCCGCGCTGACCGACCATTATGCCGGGCGCGGGGTCGAGCTGGTCGAGCGCGGCGGGCGCTGGCATTTCCAGACCGCGCCGGACCTCGCCAATTTCCTGCGCCGCGACCGGGAGGACAGCCGCAAGCTGAGCCGTGCCGGGATCGAGACGCTGGCGATCATCGCTTATCACGAGCCGGTAACGCGCGCGGAGATCGAGGCGATTCGCGGGGTGCAGATCAGCAAGGGCACACTCGACGTATTGATGGAGGCGGGCTGGATCCGCCCGGCGGGGCGGCGCGAGGTGCCAGGGCGGCCGCTGATGTATGCGACCACGCCCGAATTCCTCAGCCATTTCGGGCTGGCGAGCCGCCGTGACCTGCCCGGAATCGACGATCTGCGCGCCGCCGGGCTGCTCGATCCGGTCGATCTTGCCTTTGAGGCGGCACATTCGGAAGCCGCTGGCCCGGAAGCGGTGGAAACTGCCGACGAAGACGACTAGATAGCCGGGGAATCAACGGAGAGTTCCGATGGGTAGCATGAGTCTGGTTCACTGGCTGATCGTCGGTGTCCTCGTAATTCTTCTGTTCGGCGGCAGCCGCTTCTCGAACATGATGGGCGACGTCGCCAAGGGCATCAAGCAGTTCAAAAAGGGCATGGCCGAGGACGATGAGGCCCCTGCCAAGCCGGCGGAGATAGAGGCAAAGCGGGTCGTCGATCCGCAGCCCCAGGCCCAGAACACTGCGGCTGAAGCGCGTCCGGCGCAGGACGAGCGCTGAGTTTTCCGCTGCGGCGCTGTGCCGCAGCCTTGCGGGTCGGCTGATCGATGCTCGATTTCAACGCACCCGAATTTCTGGTGGTGGGCATCGTCGCCCTGCTGGTGATCGGGCCGAAGGATTTGCCAAAGGCACTGCGCTTTGTCGGCCAATGGGTCGGCAAGGCGCGCCGCGTGGCGAACCAGTTCCGCAGCGGGCTCGACACGATGGTCCGCGAGTCGGAACTCGCCGAGATGGAAAAGAAATGGGCCGAGGAAAATGCGCGGATCATGCGCGAACATCCGCCCGAAAAGATGCTGCCGGCCCCGGTCTATGACCCGAACCCGCATGGCGCGGCGCCGGCGGACGTGTCGGACCCCGTCGAGAATGCGGCACCAGTGATGGTCGAGCCGCCCGCGCTGAAGCCCGACCCGGTTGAGACGGTGGCTGAAAGTCCGGCCGAGCCCGCCCGCAAGCCGCGCGCGCCGCGCAAGAAGAAGGCGGAGTCGTGAGCGACACCGACGAACTCGCCAATACCGAAGCGCCGCTGCTCGACCATCTGATCGAGCTGCGGCGCCGGCTGATCTACTGCGTCCTGGCGCTGGTCGTGACCTTTGCGGGGTGTTTCTATTTCGCCAAGCCAATCTTCGGGTTTCTGGTGCATCCGCTCGCTGCAGCGGGGCAGGACCGGCTGATCTTCACGCAGATTTTCGAGGCGTTCCTGGTCCAGATCAAGGTCGGGTTCTTCGGCGCGCTGATGCTGTCCTTCCCGATCATCGCCAACCAGCTGTGGCAGTTCGTGGCGCCGGGGCTGTACCGCAAGGAAAAGCGCGCGCTGTTGCCGTTCCTGCTGGCGACCCCGGTGCTGTTCTGCTCCGGCGCGGCGATGGCCTATTATTTCGCGATCCCCGTCGCGCTCAATTTCCTGCTCGGGCTGGAGGGCGATCTGGGCGGTGGGGTGAAGCAGGAGGCGCTACCCGCGGTTGGCAATTATCTCGACTTCGTGATGCAGTTCATTTTTGCGTTCGGCATTTCGTTCCTGTTGCCGGTGCTGCTGATGCTGCTCGAACGGGCGGGGATCGTGACGTATGAGCAGCTGAAGGGCGCATGGCGCTATGCGGTGGTCGCGGCGTTTGCTATCGCGGCGGTGCTCACCCCGCCGGATATCGGGTCACAGCTGCTGCTCGCCGGGCCGTTGTGCGGGCTCTATTTCCTGTCGCTCATTGCGATCAAGATCACGCACCGGAGCCGTGAAAAGGAAGCGGCGGCCGAAGCCGCCGCAGGTGAGGGATAGGCAAAGCTTCGGCTTACTTGGCGTCTTCGGCGGTCTTCGCGACGGTGTCGCCGGCGGACGATACGTCACGACCCAGACCTTCGACCGTGTTGCACGCCGACAGGGCGAGACCGCCCACCAGCATCGCCATCGTCAGAATCTTACGCATTACGCTTCTCCGTTGCAGCACATGTGCGGGGGAGAAATGCCCGACGCGCGACATCGTTCCGCTAGGGATATCAATGCGTTGGGTGATGTCGCTGGGACGAATAAGGCCCGGAAGCGTCACCGGGGGGGGGGGGAGGGGTTGACGCTTCCGGGCCTGTGTCGTGGATAGCGAGAGCGGGGGGGCAAAAGGTCACTATCCGAAGTAAAAAACACCCAACCCGATCCGGGGTTCCGGGCTGTCGAAAATTTTTCGTGTTTTTTTCTTTGCCGGTCGCAGTGCGCGCGTTCAGGTCCGGCCAGTGATCGCAATGGCGAGTTCGAACGCGCCGATCAGCGGATCATGATGGAGCTGCGAGCGTAGCTGACGCACCAGCCCGCCGATGACGCGGCCATAGCGATGCTGATACAAGGCCGTGAATTCCGGCGTCTCGGTCAGGGCCGGTGAGCTGATCCGCAGCGTGGTGCTGTCGGGCTTTGCCGGGTCGGTCTGGGTCGAAATGTTGATCTGGGCACCCGGTGCAGCCAGCATCGCCAGCTCGACGATCTCGGTGATCAGAAACGAGACCGCGACTGCCGCGTCCTGCGACACCAGCAGCGGTTCGATATTCAACATGATGCCGACCGCGTTGCGCTCCGGCGCGGTCGCGCGGATGTTCGATGCGAGTTCGCCGATCACCGAGCGAATCTCGATCCCGCGCGTATCCTCGAACCCGGCATAATGGTGACGGTGGACCACCGCGAGCGCATCGACGCGGCGCTGGATCGAGGCATAGGCTTCGAGCGCGCCCGGCTCGGCGGCGACGCGGGCGTGGAAGTTGATCAGGCTGGCGATCACCTGAAGGTTGTTCTTGACCCGGTGATGCACTTCGCGCGTCAGCTTGGTCTGGCGCGACAAGCCTTCCGCGAGGTCGCGTTCGTGCAACTGCACGGTCTGGCTCAGCTCGCGGAAGGTGTCGCCGAGCGCGCGGATTTCCTGCGCCGGAATGTCGCTGCCGGTGACGGGATCGATCACCTCGCCGGGCTGATAAGCGCCGACCGTGGTGCGCAGGCGCCGTAATGGGCGGATCAGCAGGCGGTCGACCACGAACCAGGCAATTGCGGCGGCAAGGAACCACATCAGGAAGGGCGACAGCGCCGCCACGATCGCCGAAGAGGTGACCGGCGCGCTCGGCACCGTCATCTGCAGTTGCAGATCCTCGATATCCAGATCCACGGTCTGGCTTTCGGTGCGTGCCAGCAACGTCTGCGCCTTGAAGTCGCGGAGTACCAGCGCGCGGTCGGCGCTGATCAGCTCCATCCCGAAATCGTCCGCCATGCCGGTCGGCTCGGCGGACCGCGCGAGGAAGCTGGTCGGGAAAAACGCCCGCGCGATATGCCCGGCCGGCCCCTCGACCTCGATCTGCGCGCCGGTTCCCGGCAGCAGGCGGATCGGCGGGGTTGTATCGGAAGCGGCGGGCGAAACGACGGAGGGAATGGGTTGGCCGCAGATCAGGCGCTTTTGCGGGTCGAGCACCGCATAGCGGATGCCCTGGGCCGCCTGCGGCTCGAACAGCCCTGCCAGTCGTCCGCAATTGGGTGCTTGGTCCGGCCCGGTGGGCAGGGCGCCGCGGACCTCGCGCAGTTCCCACGCCAGTTCGCCGCGGAGCGAGCGGGCGGCTTCGTTGATGGCGATGCGCAAGCGCGCGCGCACTTCCTGATCGGCAATCCGCGTCGATTGCAGCGAGGCAAGGAAGGCAATGAGCGCCAGTGGCAGCAATGCGGCGCTGAGAATCAGAAAGACCTTGGCGCCGGTCGGCATGCGGGCGAAGGCGACCATGGGGCCGGCGCCGTTCTGGCGCTTCAGCTCATCGACCGCCATGCGCGCGCAGTTCAGTCGAGCTTGCGGAGCAAGTCGAGCAGATCGTCGGGAATGTCTTCACCTGCGGCATCCTGATAGACGCGCCGCAGCGCATCGCCGATGTTGCGATCGGATTGCGGTGCCGCGCCGCGCTTTTGCGGCGGTTGGTCCGTGCCGTTTGGCGGCGTTACCTTGTTTTTGTCGTCGGCCGGAAACACCTCGTCCCCCTGATTGCCCGGGATACGGGCGGATGCACAAAATTTACGACGGCTGCAAGCCATCGGCCATACGATGCAGGATCGAACAGCGGGGATGAAACCAATCCGAAGCTCGTTTGTTCCACAGGCGATGCGAAATCCGGGGAGGGGCTTCCTTTGGATCAGCATATGCCTTGTAATGCACTGATACCGTAGCCAAACAGCGGGTATCGCCGAAGGAGAATATGTTCCCATGTCGCTAGGACAGCAGCTCGCGCCTCATCTGCCTTTTCTGCGCCGCTATGGCCGCGCGCTTACCGGCAGCCAGACCGAGGGCGATCGTTATGTGCGCGCCACGCTTGAGGCGATCGTTGCCGCGCCGGAGGAATTTCCGCGCAGCGTCGATCCGCGGCTGGGGCTGTATCGCACCTTTCAGGCGATCTGGGGGTCGACCCATCTCGATGCCGACCGCGATCCGGGCGATGTCGGGCTGTCCAGCGAGAATGAGGCGATCGCCCGGGCGCGGCTCGCGCGGCTTGCGCCGCGGTCGCGCCAGGCGTTGCTGCTGACGGCGATGGAGGGCTTTACCAGCGAAGATGCGGCCTATCTGCTCGACGAATCCGCCGATGCGGTCGAGGATCTGGTGTCGCATGCGCTGTCGGAGATTGAGCGCCAGACCCGCGCGCGCGTGCTGATCATCGAGGATGAGCCGCTGATCGCCATGGATCTGGAAACGATTGTCCGCGATCAGGGCCATGATGTGACCGGCGTTGCGGTGACCCGCGACGAGGCGGTGGCGCTGGCGATGGAGGACCGCCCAGGTCTGGTGCTCGCGGATATTCAGCTGGCGGACGACAGTTCGGGCATCGATGCGGTGAAGGACATCCTGGCGCAGTTCGATGTGCCGGTGATCTTCATCACCGCATTCCCGGAGCGGCTGCTGACCGGTGAGCGGCCCGAGCCGACGTTCCTGATCACCAAGCCGTTCCAGCGTTCGACGGTGAAGGCGGCGATCAGCCAGGCGCTGTTCTTCGATCAGGCGACCGTTCCGGCGACCTGAAAGTTCCATTTCTTACGGACCTAAAACGGTTCTGGGGGGTTGTTGGGTCATGGCTGACCAAAACGACCCCCTGCATATCGAGACGGATCGCGTGCGCGCCGGGGCAACCCCGCACATGACCCGTTACATCCTCGCCATCTCGCTGACACTGGTCATCGTGATCTTTGCGATCTACCTGCTGATCTGATGGATCGGCTTGGTGGACGTGCGCGGCACGCCTATCTCCTGTGGTGCGGCAGAATGCTGCGCAAGACGAACGGACTTTAATGAGCGACACTGACGAATATACGCCCGTGGAGCATGTTGCGCTCTCCGATCCCGAGTTCAAGAAGCAGCTTGCGCTTGTGATCCCGCATCTGCGCGCGTTCGGACGGTCGCTGTCAGGTAGCCGCGATCTTGCCGACGATCTGGTGCAGGAGACGCTGATGAAGGCATGGGCCGCGCGCCAGCGGTTCCAGGCCGGGACGAATATGCGCGCCTGGACCTTCATCATCCTGCGCAACCTGTATCTCAGTCAGATGCGGCGCGCCCGGTTCAAGGGTGAGTGGGACGATCTGGTCGCCGACCGCATCCTCGCCGCGCCCGCCAGCCAGGATCGCCACGTCGAACTCGCAGACATGCAGCGCGCGTTGTTGCATTTGCCGCAGCCGCAGCGCGAGGCGCTGATTCTGGTCGGTGCAGGCGGCTTTGCCTATGAGGAGGCCGCCGAGATTTGTGGCGTGGCGGTCGGCACGATCAAGAGCCGCGTTGCGCGTGGTCGGGTGGCGCTGGAAGCGCTGATGAACGGCGGGGAGCTCCCGTCGCGTGCCGAGAGCGTCAGCGACGGGCGCAGCGCGCTCGACACGATCATGGATGAGGTCGACGAACTCAGCCGCGAGTAATCGCGCGGTCAGCCGTGGCTGTCGCGTCCGCCGGAGCGATCGACCATGCTGAGCTGGCTCAGCAGGTCGCGCATCTCATCGGGCAGGTCGCGGTCATCGGCATAGGTGTCGCGCAGTACGAAACCGATCGCATCGGTGACGCGTGGCGCTTCGACCCAATAGCCGCTATCGCGTTGCCCTGCGGGCGATCGAGGTGCGTTGGAACCCATGCGATACAGAACGTCTCTTTCTGCAATTTGTTGCTTGACAGGTCAGAAACTGTCTGATCGCCACCCGAAACGATAGTCGCATGGTCGAAGCCCACACTGCGATTGGCGATGCAATCGCGCGCGCTGTCCACAACGCGCCGTTCCTGGCACATCTGATCGAGCGCGAGCAGGCGCTGGTTGCGGATATGGCGAACGTGGTCCGTGATCCGCTCGGCGCAGCGCGGATCGTTGATCCTGCCATGCCGCTGTCGCGCCGATTGCGGATCGAACGGCGGCGGCTGGCGCTGGCGGCGGCGATCGGCGACCTGTCGGGGCAGCTCGATTTCGTCACGGTGACGCGCGCGCTGTCGGATTTCGCCGATTACGCGCTGGATGCGGCCATCGCGGGGGCGATCGTCGAGCGGGCACCGGGCGCGGAGCCGCGCGGACTGGCGGCCATTGCGCTGGGTAAGCAGGGCAGTCATGAACTCAACTACTCGTCCGACATCGACCCGATCCTGATCTTCGACCCCGCCACGCTGCCGCATCGCGAGCGCGACGCGGTGGAGGAGGCGGCGGTGCGGATCGGGCGGCGCGTCGTGGAGATTCTGCAGGCGCGCGATGCCGATGGCTATGTGCTGCGCATCGACCTGCGGCTGCGCCCCTCGCCCGAGGTGACGCCGATCGTGCTGCCAGCCGAAGCGGCGATCAGCTATTATGAATCGCAGGCGCTGCCGTGGGAGCGGGCGGCGTTCATCCGCGCGCGGGCGGCGGCGGGGGATTGCGCGCTGGGGCAGGGGTTTCTCGACACGATCCGCCCGTTCGTGTGGCGGCGCGCGCTCGACTATGGGACGATCCGCGAGATTCGCGGGATTTCGCGCCGCATCCGCGACCATCATGCGCAGGGGCAGGCATTCGGTCCGGGCTTCGACCTGAAGCGCGGGCGCGGGGGTATTCGCGAGGTCGAGTTTTTTGCCCAGATCCACCAGCTGATCCATGGCGGGCGCGACCCGGCGCTGCGCGCACCGGCGACGCTCGACGCGCTGGCGGCGCTGGCGGCGGCGGGGCGGATCGATGCGGGCGCGGCGGCGCAGCTGCGCGACGCCTATATCCTGTTTCGCACGATCGAGCATCGCGTCCAGATGATCGACGACCGCCAGACCCACGCCCTGCCGCATGGCGAGGCGCTCGACGCAGTGGCGCGTCTGCATGGGTTGGATTCAGGCGGAGACCTGCTCGATCTGCTCCGCCCGCATGTCGAGGCGGTCGGCGAAATCTATGACGCGCTCGATGGCGAAGAGGGGCGGCAGGGGCCGACCGGCGCGACCGTCGTCGAGGCGGGGCTGGCGGAGGCTGGCTTTGCCGATCCGGCAAGCGCGACGCGACTGATCGAAGGGTGGCGGAGCGGGCGCTATCCCGCGCTGCGCAGCCCTCCGGCGCAGGCGGCGATGGAGGCGGCCTTGCCCCCGTTGATCGCTGCGATCGGCCAGTCGCCCGATCCGGGTGCGGCGCTGGCGCGGCTGGACACGATTCTCTCGCGGCTGCCGACCGCGCTCAACCTGTTCCACCTGCTCGAAGCGCGACCGACGCTGGCACAGTTGCTCGCCACGATCCTCAGTCACGCGCCGACGCTGGCCGATGCGCTGGCGCGCCGGGTCGAACTGCTCGACGGGCTGATCGATGCGACCGCGCTGGCGCCGGTCGGGTCGGTGGCGGAGCTGGCGCGCGACATGGCGCGGCGGGAGGCGGGGGACGATTATCAGCGGCTGCTGGATCGCGTGCGTCAGGTCGTGGGCGAGAAACGCTTTGCCCTGGGTGCGCAGATCGTCGCCGGGGCGAGCGATCCGCTGGATGTGTCGGCAGGCTATGCGCGCGTGGCGGAAGCGGCGCTGGCGGTGCTGGCCGAGGCGACGGTCGCGGAGTTTGCGGTGCGGCACGGGCGGGTGCCGGACAGCGAGCTGGCCATCCTGGCGCTTGGGCGGTTCGGAGGTGGCGCGCTGACCCATGCCAGCGACCTCGACCTCATCTTCCTGTTCACCGGCGATCACCTCGCGGAGTCCGACGGCGAGAAGCCGCTCGGCGCGGTGACCTATTATAACCGTCTTGCCCAGCGCGTGATCGCGGCGCTGTCGGTGGCGACGGCGGCGGGCGCGCTGTACGAGGTGGATACGCGTCTGCGTCCGTCGGGGGCGCAGGGGCCGCTGGTGGTCTCGCTCGATGGCTTTGCCCGGTACCAGCGCGAGGAAGCGTGGACCTGGGAGCATATGGCGCTGACCCGCGCGCGGACGGTGTTCGGATCGGCGGCGGGGCGGGATGCGGTCGCGGCGGTGATCGACAAGGTGCTGGCGGGCGATCGACCGGAGCGGGACATTGCGGCGGAGGCGACGAAGATGCGCGCCGACATGGCCGCGCATAAGCCGCCACAGGGGCCGCTCGACGCCAAGCTGTTGCCGGGTGGCCTCGTCGATCTGGAGTTTGCGGTCCACACGCTACAGCTGGTTCACCGCACCGGGTTCGCGCCGGGGCTGCGCGAGGCGATCGATGCGCTGACGGAACAGGCACTGCTGCCGCCGACAATCGGCGCGGCGCATGACTTCCTCACGCGCCTGCTCGTGACGATGCGGCTGGTTGCACCGGACGCTCAGCCGCCGGGCGCGGCGACGCGGGCGATGGTGGCGCATGCGGTTGGCGCGGCGGACTGGCAGGAGGTGGTTGCGCTGCTCGATCAGCATCGGCAGGAGGTCGCCAAAGCCTGGGCCATGGCGGCGCGGGCACAGGGGAGCTGACGATGCGGATTGAGGAAGGCGACACGATTCCTGCGGTCGAGCTGATCGACCTGGACGGCAATGGGTTCCGGCTGGACGGGATGATCGGGGCGCCGTTGGTGCTTTATTTCTACCCCAAGGACGATACCGCCGGTTGCACACGCGAAGCGCAGGATTTCAGCGCGTTCAAAAGCCAGTTCGATGCGCTGGGCGTGCGGTTGCTCGGCGTATCGCGCGACAACACGATCAAGCATCAGAAGTTTGTCACCAAATATGACCTGACCGTGCCGCTCGCGACCGATCCCGATGGCAAGGCGCTGGAGGCGTTCGGATCGTGGGTCGAGAAGTCGATGTACGGCAAGAAATATATGGGGATCGACCGGTCGACCTTCCTGTTCGACGCCGATGGCGCGCTGGTCCGCGGGTGGCGCAAGGTGCGCGTGCCGGGGCATGTGATCGAGGTGCTGGAGGCCGCGAAGGAGCTGGGTTCGGCGTGACGGATACGGTTGCGCGGGCTGCGGCCTCGGTTCTTCTGGCCGCAGATCCGCTCGCGAAGGTTGCGGCCGCGCGCAAGGTTGCGCGCGAGTGGCGGCTTGGGCGGCTGTCTTTCAGCTTCGACGTAGGGATGCCGGACGAGCCTGCGCGTCCGGCGGCTCCCGAGCTGTTGCCGCCCAACCGCATGCCCAGGCGCGGCAAGGGATCGGAACATGGCCGGATCGCGCTGATCCATGCGCTCGCGCATATCGAGTTCGTTGCGATCGACCTGGCGTTCGACCTGGTCGGGCGGTTCGGTGCCCAGTTTCCGCGCGCCTTTACCGATGACTGGATGAAGGTCGGCGCGGATGAAGCGATGCACTTCGCTTTGCTCGACCGGCGGTTGAAGCAGCTGGGCAGCCATTATGGCGCGATGCCGGCCCATGCCGGATTGTGGGAGGCGGCGCGCGCTACGGCGCACGACGCGGCCGCGCGGCTGGCGGTGGTGCCGATGGTGCTGGAGGCGCGGGGGCTGGACGTCACGCCGACCACGATCGAACGGTTCGAAGCGGTCGGCGATCATGCCACCGCCGCCATCCTTGGCCGGATTTTCCGGGACGAAATCGTGCATGTTGCCGCGGGCACGCGCTGGTTCGAATCGCTGTGTGCGGAGCGGCGAATCGATCCGCGGGCGGAGTGGCGGGCGCTGCTGGATCGTTATTTTCGCGGAACGGTTAAGCCTCCGTTCAACGACTCGGCGCGCGAGACAGCCGGTCTAACGCGCGACTATTACGAAAGCCTTGCCGTGTCCGGCCCGATCAGTCTCTAACCCAATGCGTCGGATGCGGAGGGGCTGCTTCCGGACGTGATTGCTTAACGAAGGCGTGTGCCACTGAATTGGCGCGTGTCTGTGGTTGCCGGGGACTCATGGTCAGCACTACACTCAACGCGAATTTGGTATCGCGGTTCCGCGATCTCTTCACGACCCGTGATTTCATCTTTCATGATGGGCGCGATCTCAAGCGCTTCAGCGTCGCAGGCCGGACCCAGGCGATCCTCGCCGGTGTCGCCGCGATCACCGTCACCTTCTCCGCCTATGGCGTGTCGCAGGCCGCATTCGGCGCGATCATGGCGACCGGCGTGGCCGGTACCGCCGCGACGCCCGAAGCGCGGATGGAAAAGATGCGCGCCGAAATGACCCGGCTCGAAGCCGATGTCGCCGCGATCAAGGAAGCCGCGAAGGTCCAGGCCGCGCGTGTCGAGCAGCGCCAGAAGATCATCGCCGGGGTGCTGAGCGGCAAGGGTTCGCCCGCCGATGTCGGCATGCCGATCGAGAATGTGTCGGTCGACGCCGACAGCGCGATGGCCCGCGAAGTGCTTGCCCCGCTGCGTCAGGTCGAAGCGCGGCAGGCCCAGCTGGCCGCCAAGGCGCAGCGCACCGCGCAGATCCGCCTCCATCTGACCCAGCAGCAGCTGCGCAAGATGGGCATCCAGCCCGAGCGCTTCGTCGCCGGCGGCATGGGCGGCCCGTATGAGGCAGCGCCCGAGGGTGCGGCGGCTGTGGGCGGTGAAGCCAGCGCCGATGCGCAGTTCCGCTCGCTGTTCCAGACCTGGCAGAAGCTCGACGTGCTCGAACAGTCGGTGATCGCGATCCCGTCGCTCCAGCCGGTCGAAAATATGCGCCTGACCAGCAGCTTCGGCGTGCGGTCGGACCCGTTCCACGGCACCGCCGCGATGCATGCCGGCATCGACATTCCCGGCCCGATCGGCACGCCAATCTATGCGACCGCCGACGGTGTCACGGGTCGCACCGGTCGCTTTGGCGGCTATGGCAACCTGATCACCATCAACCATGGCAAGGGCATTGAGACCCGCTATGGCCATCTGTCGAAGATCCTGGTTGCTCCGAACACCCGCATCCGTCGCGGCCAGCTGATCGGCCTGATGGGATCGACCGGTCGCTCGACCGGCAGCCATCTCCATTACGAAGTCCGTATCGACGGCAAGGCAGTCAACCCGATGCCGTTCATGCAGAATGCCAGCGTGATCGAGCAGGTCGAGCAGAGCGCCGCACGGCTTCAGCTGACCGCAGTCGGCGGCAACTGACCCAGACGAGATAACAGGAGAGGGATGGGGCCGCACCGGGACAACCGGGCGGCCCTTTTCCGTTTGCGCTCAGCTTTCGGTGTAGCGGATCAGCAGCGTATCATGCGCGGCCAGCCACGCAGCGAGGCGCTCGGCGGCGTCGGATGGTGCATCGGCATAGAGGCTGACGATGTCAGCCGCAGCCTCGGCAGCAGCTCCGCTGTCGAGCGAGGCGTCGGCGACAAAGGCAAGGCGTCCCGCGCCGATGGCACACAGCCGGAGCCCGAACCGGGTTCCCAGATGCTGAGCCAATGCCAGGTTCTGCATCGGATTGAGGTCGCTAGCGAAATAGCCATTGGGCCACGCCGCGACCGTTTCTGCCGCAGTGGCGACGGGGACCAACTGCGCGAGGAACAGCGTTTCGTGCTGCCAGCCCAAAGCTGCGTCTGGGTCGGCGTTGATCGCAATCGGGTCGTTGGCGTCGCCTGGCGTACTCCACGGCAACAACCCCGCCAGGCTGTCGAACGACACACCACGTGCCCGGGCCAACAGGTTGGCGAGGCGCGTCGGAAACTGGTCGCGGCGCAAGAGATAGCCACGATCCGCGTCCGGCTCGGCCAGCCCTTCGATCCGGTCGAGGTCATGCTTTTCGATAGCATGGCCCGACGTATAGGCGCTCTGATGAACGTCATCGAGCGACCCGAGGACGCGCACGTCGGGGTGCTCACGCTGGAACGTGCGCAGCAGCGCGATCCAGGCCGCGAAGTCCGGCACGTTGCGCACGACAAAGCCATCGCACAACAGGGCGGTGAACAGCTGGGGCGGTTCGTCATCGAACCCCGTGATCTCGACCGGTTTGGGCCGTTTGCGAAAGCCGAACATGCGTGGAGGGTGCGCGCGCCGCCGCGCCGGGTCAAGCAGGCGCGCCAAGGGCGGTTGCGACCAGCGCCGCGCACGCCTATCTGCGCTCTATGGCAACTGCGCTTTCCGAAGAGATCAGCCTGACCCCGTCCGCCGCCGCGCGCGTTGCCGCGATTGCGGCGAAGCAGGGCAAGCCCGCCACGCTGCGTCTGTCGGTCGAAGGCGGCGGATGTTCGGGCTTTCAGTACAAGTTCGAGCTGGCCGATGCGCCCGCCGAGGACGATGCGATCGCGCAGACCGATGGCGTGACGCTGCTGGTCGATTCGATCAGCCTGGACCTGGTGCGCGGCGCCAGCGTCGATTTCGTCGAATCGCTCGGTGGCGCAGCGTTCCGCGTGACCAATCCCAATGCCGCGTCGGGCTGCGGCTGCGGCACCAGCTTCGCCGTCTGACCGCGCCTTGAAGATCGTCAGCTACAATGTGAACGGGATCAAGGCGCGGCTGCCGCGCCTGATCGAATATCTCACCGAGCAGCAGCCGGACGTTGTCTGCCTGCAAGAGCTGAAGTCCGCCGATGAAGGCTTCCCGGAGGCTGATATCCGCGCCGCCGGCTATGGCGCGGTGTGGCACGGGCAAAAGGGCTTCAACGGCGTCGCGATCCTGGCCAAGGGCGCCGACCCGGTCGAGCGCAAGCGCGGCCTGGCGGGCGAGCCCGAGGATGAGCATAGCCGCTATATCGAGGCGGAGGTGAACGGCGTGGTGATCGCGTCGATCTACTTGCCCAATGGCAACCCGGTGCCGGGGCCGAAATTCGACTACAAGCTGCGTTGGATCGAGCGCTTGTCCGCCCATGCCCGCGACCTGCTCGCCGAAGAGCGGCCAGTGGTGCTGGCGGGCGATTACAACGTCATTCCCAATGACGATGACGTTTATTCGGTGAAGGCGATGGCCGACGATGCGCTGATGCAGCCGGAATCGCGACAGGGGTATCGCGCGCTGCTGGCACAGGGCTGGACCGATGCGCTGCGCACCCGCTTTCCGGCCGGGCGCGTGTGGACCTTCTGGGACTATCAGGCGGGCGCATGGCAGCGCGATGCGGGGTTCCGCATCGACCATCTGTTGCTCAGCCCGATCGCCGCCGATCGCTTCGTCGATGCCGGCGTCGACAAGGATTATCGCGGTCGCGAAAAGGCCAGCGATCACGCGCCGACCTGGGCGAAGCTGCGCAGCTGAAGCTGTCGCCGGAAATTGGTGAAAATTCCCGATAATCGGTGAATAATTTCCCGATCGTCACATGCGTGACGAGCTAAGTGACTGATATTCCTCGGTCACAGTGTTTGGCATGACTAATGCACTAACACAGCTGCGGGTAGAGCAGAGCAGCCAGCCGGCCCGCAAAGCCCCCAAGCTTCTCCCGAGGAGACCCATCATGCGCAAGTTCATCACCGTCGCCGCAGCCAGTCTGATCGTTGCCACTGCTGCCCCCGCCATGGCCCGCGACACCGCACCGTCCGCTCCGGCGCAATCGACCGAAGCAGCCTCCGTGAAGGCGGATACCAAGCGCTATTGCGTGGAGACGAAGACGACCGGCTCGCGCCTGGCGAAGAAGCTCTGCAAGACCCGCGCGGAATGGATGTCCGACGACAATTTCGATCCCCTCGCCCCGGAACGGTAACGAGGGCGCGGCCCGCGGCGTTCCCCTAGCGCCGCGGGCCGCATATTCTAACTGTCGGCCTATCCGATGTCTTTCGCGTAAATCTGATAGACCCGGTTGACCTTGCTCTCGATCGTTTCGGCGATGGCGTTCATCCCCTGATTATCGTCGAGCACCCAGCCGATCTCGCCGCGCGATGCGCCGAAATCGGTCACGGCGACGCGGCGGATATATTCGATCATCATGAAGGCAAGCTGGCTCGCCATGCGCGATCCCTGAAGCCGCTTGACCACACCCATCAGCGGCACGCGCATGGTCCGCGCCTTGCCGCGACGCAGCCACCACAACAGCTTGGCCCAGCCAAAGGGGAAGAGATTGCCATTGAGCGGGCCAATCGCTTCGTTGAGGTCGGGCAGGGTGATCATGAAGGCCACCGGTTCGCCGTCCAGTTCGGCGATGCGGATCAGGTCTTCAAACACGATCGGCTTCAGCTTCTTGCCGACATCGTCGATCTCCGGCTGAGTCAGCGGCACAAAGCCCCAATTGTCCGACCATGCATCGTTGAGGATGCTGAGGATCAGCGCCGCCTCTTCGGCGAAGCGCGACTTGTCGACGGAGCGGATGCGGATGCGGTCGCTCTTCTCCCCCATGGCGATGATGCGTTGCACCAGCGGGGGGAAGTCTTTCGTGATGTCGAGCTCATAGGTTTTGAGCTGCTTGACCGGCACGAAGCCCGCGTCCTCGATATAGTTGCGATAGGCCGGCTTGTGGTGGCCCATCATCACGGTCGGGGCATGGTCATGGCCCTGGATCAGCAGGCCGGGTTCTTCCCAGATCGACAGCGATACCGGGCCGATCACGCGGGTCATCCCCTTTTTGCGGAGCCAGTCCTGCGCCGTATTGATCAGCGCGCGGGCGACGGTAGCGTCTTCCGCCTCGAACAGCCCGAAAAAGCCGGTGCCGGGGCCGAAGCCCTGCTCGGCCGGCATTTCCAGTGCCAGCCGGTCGATATGCGCGGCGATGCGCCCGACCGGGCGTCCGTCGCGTTCGGCGAGGAACAGCTGCGCTTCGGCATGGCTGAACCAGCCATTCTTCTTGGGATTGATCGCACCCGCGACCTCACTGCGCAGCGGGGGCACCCAGTTCGGGTCGCCACGATTGAGGCGATAGGCAAGTTCGATGAAGTCGCGCGTGTCCGCCTTGCTGGTGACCGGACGGATGGCGAGGGGGGCATTGGCCACGAAATTGCACCTTTCGTTGATCGTGGTCAAAGCAGTCATGCCTGAAGCGGCTCAAGTCAACCGTATGAGCGCGTACCCCCGGGAGACTGTTGAAATGCCACGCAATGGCCACGATCTGTTGGCAATGGCCGATGCTATGAACACCCTCGCCCTTGATGCGGCCGTGCAGGACCGCGTGGCTGACGCGCCCGCCGCGCCGGCGAAGATCCGCCTGTCGGGCATGGCCGATGACAAGGCGATGCTGCGCGCTGCGGCGGAACTGACGCGTGATTTGCAGACGCCAAACGCGCGCATCTACTGGACCGATTTTCTGGGTTCGGCGGCGGTCGGCTATGCCGCGCTGGCCGGTGCGATCCTCGCCCCGTCGCTCGGCTGGGCCCTGGCGAGCGGCGTGCTGGCGGTGCTCGCGCTCTATCGTGCCAGCCTGTTCATCCATGAGATCACGCATCTCAAGCATTCGTTGCTGCCCGGATTCCGCGTCGGCTGGAACCTGCTGCTCGGCATCCCGATGATGCTGCCGAGCTTCATGTATGAGGGCATTCATACGATCCATCACACGCGCACCCGCTATGGCACGGTGGAGGATCCCGAATATCTGCCGCTGGCACTGATGAAGCCGTGGACGCTGCCGGTGTTCCTGCTGGTGTCGACGCTGATGCCGGTGGGGCTGCTGCTGCGCTTTGGCGTGCTGGGGCCGCTGTCGCTGTTCTCGAAGAAGCTGCGCCGCATTGTCGTCGGTCGCTATTCGGGGCTGCAGATCAACCCCAAGTTCGAGCGCAAGTCGCCCGAGGGCGAGTTCGCCAAACAGTGGCGCTGGCAGGAGATTGGGGCGAGCATCGTTGCCGTTACGCTCATCGCCACGGTCGCGACTGGGGTGCTGCCGCTCAAGGCGTTCCTGACCTATATGGTCGTGATCTCGGGCGTCGCGGTGCTCAATCAGGTGCGCACGCTGGTGGCGCATCTGTGGGAGAATGAGGGCGAGCCGCTGACGGTGACCGCGCAGTATCTCGACAGCGTCAACGTGCCGGGCGGGTTCCTGCCGTATCTGTGGGCGCCGGTGGGACTGCGCTTCCACGCGCTCCACCATCTGCTGCCGAGCCTGCCCTATCATGCGCTGGGTGAGGCGCACCGGCGGCTGTCGGAGGCGCTGGGCGCGGAATCGACCTATCAGGGTGCCAACTACCCGACGCTGCGTGGCCTGATGGCGCGGCTGGCGGCGAGCACGATGAAGGTGCGGGCGGGCTAACAGCCTCTACAATTGTCAGATTGGGGCGGCGGGCGATGCAGCCTTGCCGCCCTTTCTCGTCTGCCCGTGCTTGACCCGGGCCGGGGCTTCCTGGTGCCTTCGACCAAGGCAGCCCGGCCCCGAGTCAAGCCCGGGGCGACGGTGGAAGCGCTACTCCTCGCTCTTGAGCAGCACCGCCTCACCGATCATCGCGAACAGCAGGAACGGCGCCCAGGCGGCGAGGAAGGGCGGGTAGGCGCCGAGATTGCCCATCGCCAGCGCGAAATTGTCGGCGACGAAATAGAGGAAGCCAAGGCCCATCCCCATCACCGCGCGGACGAACAGCTTGCCCGAACGCGCGATGCCGAACGCGGCGACCGCGGCGAGCAAGGGCATCAGCACGGCGGACAGCGGACCGGACAACTTGTGCCACAGCGCGCCTTCCAGTGCCTTGGTCGGGCGGCCGGCAGCGCGCAGATCGTCGATCGCTTCGGACAGCGCGCCGAATGACATGCTTTCGCCATCGACATTGGACAGGGTGAACTGGTCGGGGCGGACGCCCTGCGCCACCACAACCGTCCCCAACGGGGTCAGCTTGCCGGTTGCGACATCGAACCGCTCCGCGCCCTCGACGCGCCAGCCATCGCCCTCACGCCGCCCGATCTTGGCGCGGACCAGCGATTTCAGCGCCGCGCCGTCGCGCTCATAAACGGTAATGCCGCCCAGGATCGCGGCGTCGCCGCGCCCCTTGATCTGCTGGGCATGGACCAGATGGCTGCCATCGCGGACCCACACATTCGACCGGTCGCCACGGTCGATCGGCAACGGCCCATATTCGACCTTCTTCCACGCCGCCAGCGTCGTGCTGGCGCGCGAGACGATGCGGTCGTTGAAGTTGAACGAGATGATCGCAACGCCGAGCCCCGCGATCATCAACGGCGCCAGCACCTGATGCGCCGACAGGCCCGACGCCTTGAGCGCGATGATCTCGCTATTCTGGTTCATCGTGCTGAAGGTGATGATCGTCCCGAGCAGCACCGAAAACGGCAGGAAGGTCGCGATGATCTGTGGCACGCGCAGGCTGACATATTTCCACACCTGCGCATCGCCATTGCCCGGATAGGCGAGGATCCGCCCGGATTCGCTCAGCAGATCCAGGGTCTGCAGGATCAGCACCAGCCCGATCAGGAACGCGAACGTGTTGATCAGAAACGAGCGCGCCATGTAGAGCGACACGGTCCGCGACGGGAAGAAGTCGGTGAGCGCGTGGATCATGCCGCCGCCATCCGCTTGCGCCGGCCGGGCAGGTACTTCGCGACCGACTTCCACGCCTTGGCGAAGAATTTCTCAAGCGCGCCGATCGGCTGGCCCCCGGGGACGAACGCGAGCGTGTAATACATCCAGAAGACCAACGCGGCGAAGATCAGGAACGGCCCCCACAGCGCGATCAGCGGGTCGATCCGCCCCAGGCTGCCGATCGACTGGGCGTATTCGTTGATCTTGTGATAGGTGACGATCATCACGATCGACAGGAACACGCCGAGCGCGGACGTCGACCGTTTGGGTGGTACACCCAGTGCGAGCGCAAGGAAGGGCAGCAGCAGCATCGTCGCCACCTCCACCACCCGGAAATGGAAGGTCGAGCGGCTGGCGTCGCGCTCCTGCTCGCTCACCTGTGGATCGCTGCCGATCTTGGCGAGCTGCGGCAGCGTGAGTTCGAGCTTGTTTTCGCCGCGCTGACGGAATTGCTCGAACTTGGGCAGGTCGATGGGCAGGTCGTGCGCGTCGAAGGTCAGCACGCGCGGCACGTCGAACTTGGGCGACTGGTGGATCAGTGTGCCCTTGGTCAGGCGAAAGATGATGACATCGGGGTCGTCGGTGCGCAGGAACTGGCCCTTTTCCGCGGTCGCGGAGATGATGTCGCCGCCGGGCGCACGCGCGCTGACGAAGATGCCCGACAGGTCGCGGCCCTCGTTCTTGCTCTCCTCGATCCGCAGCGTCATGCGGTCGCCCAGGTTGGTGAACTCGCCCACCTTGATCGATGCGCCGAGTGCGCCAGTGCGCAGCTCGAACCGCAGCCCTTCGTAATTATAGCGGGCAAGCGGCTGAATATAGCCGACAATTGCGAGGTTCAGCGCAGCCAGGGCAATGGCGTACATGAACGGTACGCGGAGCATCCGCCCATAGCTCATCCCCACCGCGCGCAGTACGTCGAGTTCGGACGTGGTGGCCAAGCGGCGGAAGGCGAGAAGGATGCCGAGCATCAGCCCGATCGGAATGCCGAGACCGAGATACTCCGGCAGCAGGTTGGCGAGCATCTGCCACACCACGCTGATTGGCCCGCCCTCGCTTGCAACGAAGTCGAGCAGCAGGCGTATCCGATCCAGTACGAGCAAAAGCGCCGCAAGGACCAGATTCACCAGCAACGGTACCGCAATTGCGCGCGCGAGATAGAGATCAATGGCGTTCATAGGTGCGGGACCGTACCTGCCGGTTCGCAGACCTTTTGGCAATCCGCGCCAGTCGCAAACGTCAACCATTTCGACCGCATGGCCACCGCTCACGCAGGGCTAGCGGATCCGATGTGCGCCAAACCGATCGCTGGTGAACTGGTCGGGACGAACGAAATCCACGGGTATCTCGAACTTATCCCACAGTTCGGCTTTATCGCTGTTCCAACGGTCTGAAATGAGGTGAGCGACAGCCGTCTTCAGCCAAAGGTTGGTCGTCGTTTCCCCGAGATCGACCGCAATATCGCGCGCGGCGTCGCTTCGGTCGAAGTCACATAGAAGGGTCAGAAGCGAAAGGGTGCGCGACGCTCCGTTCCGCGTGAACTCCTTTATGCGTCCAGTCGAGCGGTCGAAAACAAACTGCCCGTATCGCAGGTTTCTCTCTCGGGGTATAATATTGAAGCTGATTGAAAATGATTCAGGAGGATACTGGGCGTGGATGTCGCTATATTGTTCGTACCAGATCACAGATTGATCGATCAGTTTCAATCGCCCCTGATACTGTATGTCCACTGATTCATCATAGGCCCCTACGATCTCTCCTGGTTTGCAGCGGTATATGTCAGTCTCATAGCCGTCACCGTGAATTCCCTTGGTAATTAAGTGAAAATCATGGTTGTGAACGAGATCGTAAACAAGGCCTTCGCGATCGAGATCGGGTGCTACAATATTTTGTCTTGTGGTCCATTTTACAATTCTGAAAGCGAACTTCTCAGTTCCTCCGAGGAGTAAACTCGATTCGCCATAGCCATCAACGACCTTTGTTCGATCTTTACTGTAAAAAATATCCTTTATGAAGTTCTCCACAAACTTCAGTTCTCCGGACGTTTTATGAAGATATTCCGCGATACGTTGATATCCGGTATCGGATATATCGCTACCTTCGATCGATCGTAAGTGCTCGGTAAGGTCGTCGACGCTCTGCGACGAAGGGCGGTATTGAGATGGGCTGAGAAACATTACCATTGATTCGCTCCTTCGTTCAGAATGCGGCGTGCATTCTTGGAAACGAACGCCGCTTCGTCGCTGCACAAGCGTTCCAGGATTTGTTTCGTATTCGCATGACCGATCTTGTTCAGCGCCGAGAGGGCTCGCCACCTGACTATCGGTGAAGGATGGTCGGTATAGGACAGCGAGATTTCAGCGATAAAATCCGATCCTATTTCTTCGAGAAGTTCTAAATAGAGAAGGGATTTCGCTGTCGGGAAATCGAATCCGCCGGTCGCGCACAAATGCATCGTAGACTTGTCGAATACTAGGCGATATCCAGTCTTTCTGTCCCGGACGTAAACGAGATACTTTGCGGAGTCGCTGGGCTGGACATCGAAAAATAGTGCGCGGTTTGATCTCGTAATGACTTCTCCAGGCTGCATCTCGATACGACGTTCAAAGCGAAGGTAGACGTTTTTATGGGGATCGTAATAGTCGTCGCTGGCTAGGCCGACCACCGAGAGTTCGTGGACAAGTATATTGTCGATCGCGACGATCAGATATGGGCTGTCGAATATCGAAATATACGAGCTTTTCGCGTTCCCCGATCGCAGAAATAGTTCGCGTTTCTGACCTGAATCGTTCTGGATGATCTCTTCGCCGTCGCGAAACATGATGGCGGGGTTGTCAGCCTCGGGGCTTGCTTGATCGGGGGTCGAACCTCGGATTCGTGCCACCGACCGTTCCGCTACGTTTCGAACGTGTTGACGGATCCAAGAGCTTTCGAGGAAATCGTCAACGATCGGGTGACGAATTGGACCTGCGTCCGATTGGCTCAGCAGCGCGTCAAGGGTGTCTGTGAACCTGGAAATAACGAGATCCGCCATCCATGCATCCTGAATAGGTCCGGAGCCAAAGACTCCGGACGATGATGGTAAATTGAGCTGATCAGTAGAAAATGAATTCTACGATGGCGGTGAAAATGTCGCACGGTCCGCCGCCAATAGCGTTGGACTCGCTGATATGATCGAAGGCGAAATCGGGGATATTATACATATAATCATCTCCGGATAAGGGGCGCAGAATGCGCCTCTATTCGTTGCCTTCAATCGCTTATGGTATCAACAAAGGTTGACTTCATTTTGCGCCGATACGGATGCGATTACCCGCGCCTTGGCCGGGATATGTCCGCCGGCCCGCTCTCATTTTTATCGAGGGCCACGTCCCGACGCCGCCGATGCAGACCCCGGCGCTCGCCATGCCTCAAGTACACTATCTTGCAATCGCGTTGGCCAGCGCCTGTTCGAGCGCGGCGAGGGTGAAGGGTTTGCGCAGCACGGGGCGCCCGGCGAAGCGATCCTGCTCTGCCTCGCCGGCATAACCGGTGACGAACAGCACCCCGACCCGGTCGAGCTGCGGCTCCAGCCCCGCGATCATCTCAGGCCCGGTCTGGCCGGGCATCAGCACGTCGGACATGATCAGGTCGAGCGTGCGCAAGCCGGCGACGATGCCCGGGGCGGCGAGGGGGTCGGAACAGGCCACCGGCCGGTGGCCAAGCTCTTCGAGCGCCGCGAGCGTTGCCGAGAGCACCCGGGGGTCGTCCTCTACCACCAGGATATCAAGCGACCGGTGCGGCCCGGCGCGGGGGCCGATCCGCTCCTGCACCACCGGCGCGGCATCTTCCATGGCGGCATGACAGGGGAGGAGCATGGTGACCGTCGTGCCCTCACCAACCGTCGATTCGATCTGCACCTCGCCGCCCGATTGGCGGACAAAGCCGAAAATCTGGCTGAGGCCGAGGCCGGTGCCCTGGCCGACCGGTTTGGTGGTGAAGAACGGCTCGAACACGCGGTCCATCACTTCGCGCGTCATCCCGGTGCCGGTATCGCTGACCGCGATGCGGACATAGTCGCCCGGCGCGCAGTCTGCGCCATCGTCGCCATCCAGCGCGACATGGCCTGAGGAGATCACGATCGTGCCGCGCCCGTCCATGGCATCGCGGGCGTTGACCGCGAGGTTGAGCAGCGCATTTTCGAGCTGCACCCGGTCGGCCCACACCTTCCATTGCGTGCCTTCGCTCCGCGTCTCGACGCGGATCCCGTCGCCGAGCGTCCGGTCGAGCAGCACTGACATGCCCTCGATCAACTCGGTCGGCTCGATCGCTTCGGGCGCCAGCGCCTCCGAGCGGGCGAAGCCGAGCAGCTGGCGGGTCAGCGCGGCGGCGCGGTTCGCGCCTTCCGCCGCATTGTCGATATGGCGCAGCGCGGCGTCCGCGCCGTCGGGCAGGTTACGCTTGGCGAGTTCTATACCGCCCAGCACGACGGCGAGCATGTTGTTGAAATCATGCGCGATCCCGCCGGTCAGCTGGCCCACCGCTTCCATCTTCTGGACCTGGCGCAGCTTCTCCTCCGCGGCGGCCCGTTCGCGCGCTTCGGCCTGCAGCCCGGCAGTAGCGGCGGCGACGGCGGCCTGAAGCTCTTCCGATCGGGCGCGCTGCGCCTCGGCCTCGGCGGCGGCAGCGGCGCGGTCGCGGATCGCGCGGACGTTGAGCCAGCCGAGCGCAATCGCGCCGGCCGCCAGCAAGGCACCGAACAGGACGAGGTTGCGGGTCTCGTCCGCCGCCCCGGCCGCCGTCAGTCGCGCTTCTGCAGCGCGTTCGTTGAGCAACAGCCGCTCGGCATCGAAAATCGCGCCGGTCTCGCGCGACAGCGCGGCGAGATGCGGCGAGCGGCGCGCTTCGTTGTAATAGGCGTACGCCGCCACATTGCGGCCCCGGTCGGTATTACGCGCCACTTCCGCCAGTTCGATGCCGCGCGCATCATAGGCCGTGCGCAGGCGGGCGGTGCGGTCCACTTGCGCCGCATTGCCGCGCACCCGGCGTTCCAGCAGGCTGAGCTGGCCGCCCGCACGGTGCCATTCTGCGACGAAATCGCGGCCCACCGCGCGTTCACCGGCGACGACATAGCGGCCCAGCGTTGCTTCGGCGCGGGCCATGCTCGCCGCGAAGCTTTGCGACAGCACCATGACTTCGTAGCTTTGCGACTGCCGGGCCAGCGCGGCCTGATGCTGGGCGGCGGCATCGCGCTGGTTGACCACCAGCAGCGTGAGAACGCCGGTGCCGAGCAGGGCGACGACGATCATCAGCGCGACCCGCCAGTCCAGCGCGGACAGGCGGTGCTTCAGCGCGGTAATGCGGTGCTCGCTCATGGTCCGGACCCTAGGCCTGGGCGGCGGCGAGCGCCAGCGGTCAGGCGATGACGCCGACCGCCTGACCCGCTGCCTTGAACATGCCCAGCACGCGCTGGATCTGCTCGGGCGTATGCTCCGCGCACAGCGAGCAGCGCAGCAGGAAGGTGCCGGCCGGGGTCGCTGGCGGGCGGGCGAGGTTCACGTACAGGCCGTTCTCCAGCAGCGTCTGCCACATCGCTGCACCCTGCACCTGATCGGTCAGGATGATCGCGATGATCGCGCTGTCGGCCTGTTCGGTCCCGAGTTTGAAGCCCATGTCCTTGAGACCCGCGTGCAGCGTGCGGGCATTGTTCCACAACTGCTCGCGCTTTTTGGTCGCGGTCATCAGCTTGCGGATCGAGGTCGCGGCGGTGGCGACGACACTCGGCGGAAGCGACGCGGTGAAGATGTACGGGCGGCAGGCCAGGCGGATCGCCTCGAACTTCGGGTGGTTCGACACGCAAAAGCCGCCGACGGTGCCGACCGACTTGCTGAACGTGCCGACGATGAAATCGACATCCCCCTCGCAGCCCAGCGCCTCATACACGCCGCGGCCATTGGGGCCGTAAAAGCCCATCGAATGCGCTTCGTCGGACAGGACCATCGCGCCATGCTTCTTGGCGACGGCGACCATTTCCTTGAGCGGGGCGATGTCGCCGAGCATCGAATAGACGCCTTCGAGCACTACCAGCTTGCCGGCTTCGGCGGGCAGGCGGCCGAGGCGCTTGTCGAGATCCTCGACGCTGTTGTGGCGGAAGCGGACGATTTCGGCGACGCCCTGCTTGCAGCCATCATAGATCGAGGCGTGGCTGTCGGCGTCGAGGATGATGTAATCCCCCTTGCCGGCAAGCGTCGAGATCATGCCGAGATTGGCCATATAGCCGGTCGAGAAGACGATCGCGCCGGTCGTGCCGTAAAACTCACGCAGCGCCTGTTCGACCGCCATATGGTCGCGGAAGGTGCCGTTGAGCATGCGGCTGCCATTGGTGCCGCTGCCGAACTTCTCCAGCGCTTCCTTGCCCGCCGCGATCACGTCGGGGTCGAAGGTCATGCCCATGTAGTTGTAAGTGCCGAGCAGGATCGTGTCCTTGCCCTTGATCACCGCCTCGGTCGGCGACTTCACCTGCTCCATCACGACCGCATAGGGATCGGTGAAGCCGGCATCGAGCAGTGCCTGACGCTCCGCGATGATCGCGTCGAACTTGCTCATCAGGTCGGGCTTGTGGCCCGTCATCGGAGCGGGGGCATCGGAAGTGGCAATGGCGTCGGTCATCTCAATCGTTCCCAAACCCGCTCAGGCTGAGCTTGTCGAAGCCCTGTTCTTCCCTGTTGTTTCGGGGAACAGAAGGACTGCCCTTCGACAAGCTCAGGGCGAGCGATGTTTTCAATTCAAGCCTTCAGCTTCTGGACCGCGTCGACCAGTTGGCCGACGGTTTCGATTTCCGCCTGCATGTTCATGGTGATGATGATGTCGAACTCGTCCTCGATCGCCGCGACGAAATCCATCACCGTCAGGCTGTCCCATTCGAGATCGCCGGCAAAGGTGGTGGAATCGGTCAGCGCGACGCCCTTTTTGTTGAAGGGCTCGATCTGGGCGGCGATGGTGGCAAAGGTGTCGTTACGGTCGCTCATGCGCGGTCCTTAATGATGTGGGCTGGCACTGCCAAGCGATTGCGGCGGAATTGCGGGAAGAGCGGGGCGGTTACAGCAATCCCTGCGACCGGTACCAGTCCGCCGTTTCAACCAGCCCGTCGAGCGTCGCGATCTGCGGTGCCCATAGCTCAGCCGGGGGGCGGTGGTGCGGGGTCGCGGTCCAGTCGGGGTGGCTCAAATAGGCGGCGCGGTCGGGCGTGAGCTTGGCGTTCGCTTCACGCAGGAAGCGGTCGGCATGGCCGACGAGGTGGAGCAGCGCGCGCGGGACGTGGAGCGGGATCGGCCGCTTGCCAACCGCGCCGCCGACCAGCCGGGCGAACTCGGCATGGCTGTAGCCGCCATCGACGCCGTCGTCGCATTCATAGATGTGGCGGCCGGTGTCGCTCTCCCCCATCGCGACCAGCAGCCGCGCTAGGTCACGGACATGCACCAGTGATACGCGGCCCGCGGGGGGCAGCACGACGAAGCCCAGCTTTGCCATGCGGAAGACGTCGCGCATCTCCAGGTCGCCCGGTCCATAGACGCCGGGCGGGCGGACCATCGTCCAGTCGAGGCTAGAGTTGCGGACCTCATCCTCGGCCAGCGCCTTTGACTTGCCATAGAGCGACAGGTCCGGTTCGCGCGCGGACAGCGAGGAGACATGGACGAAGCGGCGCGCGCCCTGTCCCGCAGCGGCGGCAACCATGCGGCGCGTGCCGTCGACATTGCCGGTGATGAAACCGGCGGGCGTCGGTGCGTTGACCACGCCCGCGACGTGCAGGACCGCGTCGGCACCCTCGGCAAGCCGGGCGAGCGCGGTTTCATCGTCCAGGCTCCCGGCAATCCAGGTGACGCCGTCGCGCGGCGGCTGATCACGCCGGGTGAGCGCACGAATTTTGTGGCCGCGGGCGAGGGCGTGGTCGACTGTGGCCTTGCCGACGAAGCCGGTTGCGCCGGTGAGGGCGAGGGTCAGGGTCACAGCAACACCATATGGTTGCGATGGACCAAAGCCGCGCGGGGGGCGTAGCCGAGGATCTCGCCTTGGTCTTCGCTGCGGGTGCCAAGGATCGCCTGCGCTTCGCCCGCATCATATTCGGCGAGGCCGCGCGCGATCGGGCCGTTGGGACCCTCGATCGTCACGAGGTCGCCGCGGAAGAACATGCCGCGCACGCCCGTGGCACCGATCGCGAGCAGGCTGCGCCCTTCGGTCAGCGCGGCGGCGGCGCCGGCGTCGATCGAGATGCTGCCCTTGGCGGTGAGGCGGCCCGCCAGCCAGGCTTTCCGGGCGCGGGTGCGTTTTTCGGGGAGGAAGATCGTGTGGCGCGCGTCGGCGGAGAGCGGGCGGTCGATCCGGCCGCTGGCGATGGCGAGGCTGACCCCGGCGCTGGCGGCGATCCGCGCCGCTTCGATCTTCGACACCATCCCGCCCGACCCCATGCCGGAGGCCGAGCCGCGATCGGCCATCCCCTCGATCCGCGCATCGATCTGCGCCACCTGTGCGATATGTTCGGCACCGGGGAGGGCGGGGTTGCGGTCGTACAGCCCGTCGATATCGCTGAGCAGCACCACGCCATTGGCGTCGGCGGCCTGCGCGACGCGGGCGGCGAGGCGGTCATTGTCGCCGAAGCGGATCTCGGCGGTGGCGACGCTGTCATTTTCGTTGATGATCGGCACGACGCCGAGGCTGAGCAGGCGGCCCAGTGTCGCGGCGGCGTTGAGGTAGCGGCGGCGATCCTCAAGATCGTCGAGCGTGACCAGCATCTGCGCGGCGGAGAGGCCGTTCGCCGCCAGCACTTCGGCCCAGACCTGGCTGAGCGCGATCTGGCCGGTGGCGGCGGCGGCCTGCGCATCCTCAAGGCTGGCGCGGCCGCCCTTGGGGAGGTTCAGGCGGCGCGCGCCGAGCGCGATCGCGCCGGAGGAAACGACCGCAACCTGCTGCCCCGCCTGCACCCGTTCGGCGATGTCGGCGGCGATCCCCTCGAGCCAGCCGCGCCGCACGCCGCCGTCCGGGTCGACGAGCAGCGCCGATCCGATCTTGACGATAAGGCGCGGGCAGGAGGCGGGCGGGAAGAGGTTCATCGACGGCCAGTTGTTCCGAATCAATGCGTCTGGCAAGCAAGAATACGGCGGCAACCCGCGTCCGTTGCGCGGTTCGGGGAGGGTGATGATGACAATCGGTTGGCTGGCGATTGCTCCAGTGTTGGCTAGCCTATCCGTGCAGGATGCGCCTGCGCCAGTAGCGGCCCCTGCAACCTCACCGGCCATGACAGAGGCAATCGCCAATCAAGCGAAGGTGAAGACGAAGCCGAGGTTCAAGAGCGGCCCGAGCGCCGAACTACCCGAATCTGCCAAGGCTGCGGGCGTGCATGGCAAGGTCGAAATCGCCTTCATCATCGATGCGCAAGGCAAGCCTGCCGAAATTTCCGTCTTGAAGAGCAGCCGCTCGCCCGAGCTGGACGGGATTGCGGTCGCGGCGGTGCAGGCCAGTCTGTACGAACCGGCCAAGGACAAGGACGGAAATCCGATCGCGCTGCGCGTCGTTGCGCCGACAACGTTCAGCGCCGTCCATGTTCCCGGGAAGACCGGCGGCATACTTCGATATGACTGCGCGCAGTTCTTGCGTGACGAGCAGTGGTGGGCGGCGAATTGGCCCGGTGAGAAAAGCTATGTCTACAACATGTCGCTGGGCGCGGTGATGATCGGCACGCGTGGTTCCATGTCGGACGGCAAAACGCTGGTAACTACTGTGCGCGATTTCCGCGAGAGCTGGGACAAGGCAAGCGATACGTGTGCGAAGGCACCCGAAACGATGTTTGTCGACGCGCTCAAGCCCGGTGGCGCCATCCTGCGCAGGCTTGCGAGCGCGCGGTAACGCCCGCAATCTGCGCCGCTCTGGCCTAAAACCGCGTCTTCAGCCAGGCATCAACGATCGGCGTCGCCGGATAGTCCGCCTGGCCCAGCTTTCGGTTGATCTCGGCATGGCCGACGAGGCCGCGCCCCTCGATCCGCGTGACCTGCGCCGGGGTGCCGGCCTTGCGCAGCGCGGCGCTGAGGGCTTCGGACTGGCGCTTGCCGTCGTCGCGGTCGACATGGAGGATCAGGAAGGCGGGGGCGTTCGGTCCGGCGGCGTGGAGGGTGGGGGATAGCGATTTTTGCCGTGCGGGATCGCTGCCGAATGCCTGAACATAGGTGTCGTGCATGAACTTCCCGCCGTCCGCGATCTGCGCAGCGACGTCATAGGCCGCGCCGTCGAGCGGGATCACGCCGCGAATGTCGCCCAGCGCAAAGCCGGCTGCGCGGGCATAACCGGGGTCGGTGCCGACCAGGGCGACGAGGTGTGCGCCGGCGCTGTGGCCCATCAGCACCATGCGCGCGGGATCGATGTTCAGCTTGGCCGCATTGCTGCGCAGCCAGGCAAAGGCTGCGGCGACATCGGCGGCCTGATCCTCGACCTTTGCCGCAGGGACGAGGCGGTAGTTGACCGAGGCGACGGCATAGCCCTGGTCAAGGAAATGCGTCACCTTCGCCGCGCCGGTGGCGTTGCGCTTGTCGCCGCGCTTCCACCCGCCGCCATGGACAAAGATAACGATCGGTGCGGGCTTGGCCGTGTCCTTCGCTGCCCAGAAATCGAGCTTTTGCAGTGGGTCTGTGCCGAAGCTGTGTTCGACCATGCCTTCTGCCGGAGCCTCGGCGCCACGCGCGGCGGCGCGTTCGGCCATCCGTTCCGCAATCCGTTCGCGAAAGCGCTGCGCTTCCGCCACCGGAACCGTGACCAACGCCAGCCCCGCCGCACCCAGAATCACTCGGATCATGTTCACCCTCCAGCCGATGTCCGCGCTAGGGGTGCCCGATCGTTGCTGAACCGCAACTGTCCGGGCGTGGTCACTTCCCGCCAAAGGTATAGCTGAGCGCAAGGCCGACCGAGGGCTGGCTGCGCGATCCGGCGCTGCGGACATAGGGCGAGCGTCCGGCATCGCCGACCAGATGGTCGTAGCGGGCATAGGCGGCGATGCCGATGCGCGTGTTGAGCTGGCGCAGATAGCCTGCGGCAAGGCCCACACTCTCGATCCCGCCGTCCGGGCGGAACTGCGCGAGCCCGGATGCCACGCTGTCCGCTGCGGTAATGCCATACCAGGCGCGGTGGTATTTGCCGTCGGCCAGGGTCACGCGCGGGCCGAGCGAGACCAACCATTTGTCGCCGTCGCGGGCGATATAGTCGGCGCTGACCTCCCCGACCAAACCGTCATGGCCGCTCACTGCCTGACGCGCCTCGGCGCGCACGCGGATGTTCTTGGCGAGATAGGTCTGGGCAAAGCCGCCGATTTCGAAGCTGAAGCCGACGTCGTGGAGCGGGACGCCGATATCGGCTGCCTTGCGCTTGCCCTTGAAGCCGAGCGCGGGGCCGAACTCGACGCCGCCCGCCTTTGCGACCGGAAAGCCGAAGCTTTCATCGGGCGCTTCGAACTCAAACGGGGCGTCGCCGCGCGCGCGCGACACCTCGATAAACGGCCCGAAGGACAGGTCCTTCGCGCCCGGCGTCTTGGGCGACAGTTGCGGCCCGAGATAGACGCGCGTGCGCAGCGGTTCCCGCTTCTGTTCCTGCTCCGCCTCCTGAGCGGCGGCGGGCAGGGCGATGGCGATCAGGGCGAGCGGCGCGAAACGATACAGCATGGCGCATAATCTAGGCGATCCGCGCGTGGGCGCCAGTCAGTCGCGTGCGAAAATCTCGTCGTGCGGGATGGTCAGGGCTAGGGAGGGTAGCGGAATGCCGCGCGTCGCCGAGAACGGTTGGTCCAGCCACCCGTCGCGCTGACGCTCGACCGTTCGGCACAACTGGTTTGCAGGGTCGATGAACGCGATGGTGCTGACGCTGGGCATCGCGCGATACTCCTCAAGCTTGGTGCCCTGGTCGAATGTTGTGGTGCTGGGCGACAGCACCTCGATCACCACTCTCGGATTTTCAAGCGTTGTTTCGCCCGTCAACGGGTCAGACGACTGGTCGCAATAGACGGTCACATCAGGATAGCGCACATCGGTGTCGCTAACCTTCAGCGCCATGTCCGGCCCATATGGTCTGCAACCGCTTCCACGCAGCTTTTGCCGCAGCCAGGTCAGGACATTACCCTGCACCCAAGAATGCGCCTGGGTGCCGCCGGTCATCATGTAAATGACGCCATCGTGAAGCTCGAATTTCTTGTCGGTGCCGAAATCCATTTCAAGGAATTCGTCCGCTGTGATCGGGCGATAGGCTGGGTCGCGGCGCATGATCAGATACTACCACGCGGCCGGGAAATCAGCAAAGCGATCCGGCCAGCTGCTTAGATCGGCGACCACTCCACCTCTTCCGCGCCTTCATCGTCGTCGCTGACCCGGGCGTGGTCGGGGCCGATCGCTTCGAGCAGCTTGTCGAGCGCCCAGTCGACGCCGATGCCCGCCGCGCCGGAGATCGCGATCACCTCCGCGCCGCTGGCTTCCTCAAGCTCGGCCGACAGCGCCGCGATCAGTTCGTCGTCGAGCGTGTCGATCTTGTTGAGCGCGATAATGATCTTCTTGTCGAGCAGGCCCGCGCCATAGGCGTCGAGTTCGTCGCGGACGATGCGGTAGCTGGTGGCGACGTCCTTGTCATTGGCGTCGATCAGATGCAGCAGCACCTTGCAGCGTTCGATATGGCCGAGGAACCGGTCGCCGATTCCGGCGCCTTCGGCTGCGCCCTCGATCAGGCCGGGGATGTCGGCGATGACGAACTCATTGCCCTTGTGCCGCACCACCCCGAGCTGGGGGCGGGTGGTGGTGAAGGCATAGGCGCCGACCTTGGCCTGGGCGTTGGTGACGGCGTTGATGAAGGTGGACTTGCCCGCATTGGGCAGGCCGACAAGGCCCGCATCGGCGAGCAGCTTCAGCCGCAGCCACACGAACATTTCCTCACCCGGCCAGCCGGTGCCGTGCTGGCGCGGGGTGCGGTTGGTGCTGGTCTTGTAGCTGGCATTGCCGCGCCCGCCATCGCCGCCCTTCAGAAAGACGATGCGCTGGCCTTCCTCGGTCAGGTCGGCGAGCAGGGTGCGTTCCTCGTCATCGGCCAGGATTTGGGTGCCGATCGGCACCTTGATGACGAGATCGTCGCCACCCGCGCCGGTCTTGTTGCTGCCCGACCCGCCATGGCCGCGCTGGGCGCGGAAATGCTGGGTGTAGCGAAAGTCGATCAGCGTGTTGAGGCCGGGCACGGCCTCGAAAATAATGTCGCCGCCCTTGCCGCCATCGCCGCCGTCAGGGCCGCCATATTCGACGTACTTCTCCCGCCGGAAACCGACGGCACCGCCGCCGCCCCAGCCCGATTTAATGTAGATTTTTGCCTGGTCTAGAAAATGCATGATTTAAATGTCCTGGCCCCACATCTTCTGAAAGCGCGGCGATCCGGTGAGCTGGCGCAGGGCGATTTCGCGCGCCGCGCCGCGGGGGAGATCGAGCGAGCGGGCAAGCTGTTCGCCGAGCAGCGCGTCGCCCATCGCCATCAGGACGAGCGCCAGCGTATCTTCGCGCAGTTCGGTTGCGGTGTCCTCACCCTCCGCTGCGGCGATCTGGTCGACCAGGCCGTGGATGACTTCGAGGATCGGGTCGAGCGCGTCTTCATTGCCCGACAGGATCATCCAGCTGGCGAGTGCACCCGCGCCCGACTTGTCGAACGCGTCAAAGGCGAGATCGACCACTTCGCGCGGTTTATCCTCGGTCGGCGCGGCCCCGTTGGCGCGGGCTTCCTGGATCAGGCCGACAATGCGGCTGCACACGGTTTCGGCGAGGCTGCGGGCGAGCGCGCGCTGCAACCCTGCCGCCGAACCGAAATGGTGGAGGAGATTGGCGTGCGTCCGCCCGATCCGCGCGGCGACGGCCTTGAGCGTGACGGCTTGCGGTCCGGCTTCGATCAGGATCGCGCGTGCAGCCTCAAGCGCGGCGTCACGTGATTCTTCGGGGCTGAGCCGACGGCGTTCGGGGAGGGGTGTTATTGACATTGGTGTAAGTAAGCGCTAGTTCCTTGCCCAAGCCTTGGAGCAAAATCATGTCGAACGCAAAGACTCCCGCAGACCTTACCATCACCCCGCGCGATCGCCGGTTCGGGCGCGGCCAGCAGCAGGACCGGCTGTGGCTGGGCGGCGACGTGGCCGCGACCGCATTCTACAACGCGCTGTCGGTGACCTTTCCAAAGGGTGAGGCCTATTTCATCGAGAGCGTGAAGGCGTTCCGCGACGGCGTGGACGAAAAGCTGGCGCGCGAGATCAAGGCGTTCACGGTGCAGGAAGTGGTGCACAGCCGCGAGCATGTCGCGTTCAACAAGCGCGTGCTGGATCATGGCTATGACATCAGCCGCCTGGAATCGCGCGTCGATCAGGTGCTGGAGATCGCGCGGTCGCGGCCCAAGATCGTCCAGCTCGCCGCGACCATGGCGCTGGAACATTATACCGCAATCCTGGCGTCCGAGCTGATCCGCAACCCCAAGCATCTCGCCGGCGCGGACAAGGAGAATGCCGATCTGTGGCGCTGGCACGCGCTGGAGGAGATCGAGCATAAGGGCGTCGCCTATGACACCTATCTGCACGCGACGCGCGGCATGAGCCGGTGGAAGCGCTGGAAGATCAAGTCGCTGACGATGCTGATCATCACGGTCACCTTCTGGAAGCACCGGATCGAAGGGACGCTGGACCTGATGGCGCAGGACGGCGTGACCGGATGGCGCGCCAAGGCGATGGTGGCCAAATATCTGCTGGTCTCGCCGGGCATCGTCACCCGCATGATTCCGGCGTGGCTGAGCTATTTCATGCCGGGCTTCCACCCGTGGAATCATGACGATCGTGCGCTGATCCAGAAGGTGGAAAGCGACTATGCGGCGGCCATCATGCCGCGCGGAACCGTCGCCGCCTGAAAAATTCGGTTGCGGATTTGGCGAAAACGCCAGTCTGATGCGGCCCCGGCCTGCTCTCACTCGCCTTCAGTTGAGGCAGGGTGGGGGCAGGCCGGGGCCGCATTTTTACAGTCCCTGACCCAATTTGAATTACTGAACGGAAAATATCAGAAATTATCCGTTCCGGGGTTGAAACCGCTTTTCCGCCTCCCCAATTGCTGCAACGCAATAAGGGGAAATACGATTATGCGTGTCCTGGCAGGCTTAGTGGCGCTGACGGCTTTGAGTGCATGTGGTGGCGGTCAGCCGCCGGCACCGCCGCCCGCACCCGAGGTCATGGTCGCAACGCCGCTTCAGCGCGAAGTGATGGATTGGGATGACTATACCGGTCGCTTCGTCGCACCGGAGGATGTCGAGCTGCGTGCACGCGTCAACGGTGTCATTACCGCGGTCCATTTCCGCGACGGTCAGGACGTTCGTAAGGGCCAGGCGCTGTTCACGATCGACCCGCGCCCGTACCGTGCCCAGCTGATGCAGGCGCAGGCGCAGATCGCCCGTGCACAGGCCGCGCTCAACAATGCCCGTCAGGTCACCGCGCGTAGCCGCGCGCTGGCGAGCGCACAGGCGGTCAGCGCCGAGGAGCTGGAAGCGAATGTCGCGGCCGAGCGTAGCGCCGCCGCCGACTTGGCCGCTGGCCGCGCTGCGGCGTCGCAGGCGATGCTCAACCTTGGGTTCACTACCGTGCGCGCGCCGTTCAGCGGACGCGTGTCGGACCGCAAGGTCAGCATCGGCGATTTCGTGGCCGAGGGGCAGACGGTGCTGACGCGCGTCGTGTCGCTCAACCCGATCTGGTTCGAGTTCGAGGGGGCCGAGGCCTTTTACCTCAAGAATCTGCGTCAGGATCAGCGCGGTGAGCGCGGGTCGTCGCGTACCACCGCCAACCCGGTCCAGATCCAGCTCGCGGACGAGAATGAATATCGCTGGAACGGCCGCATGGCGTTCCTCGACAATGCGGTGGACCCCAATTCGGGCACGATCCGCGCGCATGCCGTGGTTCCCAACCCGACCGGTTTCCTGACGCCCGGCATGTTCGGTCGCGCGCGCCTGCTCGGTTCGGGCAGCTATCGCGCAATGCTGATCCCCGATGAGGCGATCGTCACCGACCAGACCCGCCGCCTTGTCTATGTCGTCAGCAAGGACAACAAGGCGACGCCGCGGGTCGTGGAGGTGGGCGCGAAGGCCGAAGGGCTGCGCATCGTCCGCGATGGCCTTGCCCCGACCGATCGGGTGGTCCTGACCGGCGTCGGCCGGCTTCAGCCCGGCGCGACGGTCAAACCCAAGATGGGCAAGATCACCCCCGACGCGACCAAGCAGGCCGCACCCACGCGTCCCATCGATCCGCCGGCTTCGGGCCAGGCGACCGTCCAGTAAGGGGCGCAAGCCATGAAATTCCCGCATTTCTTCATCGACCGGCCGATCTTTGCGGCGGTGCTGTCGATCCTGATCGTGATCGTCGGTGCCGTCGCCTATCCCTCGCTCCCGATCGCGCAATATCCCAACATCGCGCCGCCGACGGTGGTGGTCACCGCATCCTATCCGGGCGCGAGCGCCGAAACCGTCGCCGAAACCGTTGCCGCGCCGATCGAACAGGCGATCAACGGCGTCGACAACATGCTCTACATGACGTCGTCATCGACCGGGAACGGCCAAACGCAGATTACCATCGCGTTCAAGCAGGGCACCAATGTCGATCAGGCGCAGGTGTTGGTGCAGAACAAGGTCGCGACCGCCGAGCCGCGCCTGCCCGAGGATGTCCGCCGCATCGGCGTGACGGTGAACAAGAGCTCGCCCGACTTCCTGATGGTCGCGTTCTTCACCTCGCCCGACAAGAGCCTCGATATCCAGTATATCTCCAACTATGTGACGTTGCAGGTCCAGGACCGCATCGCGCGTATTCCGGGTGTAGGCCAGGCGCAGGCGTTTGGCGGGCGCGACTATAATATGCGCGTGTGGATCGACCCGGGCCTTGCCGCCGCGCGCGACATGACCGTGGACGAGGTGGTCAACGCGATCCGCGGGCAGAACGTCCAGGTCGCGGCCGGCACCGTCGGCGCGCCGCCCTATGGCAATGCGAGCCCGGCGTTCGAGCTCGGCGTGCAGACCAAGGGCCGCCTGAGCACGCCCGATGAGTTCGGCGCGATCGTGGTCAAGCGCGATACCACCGGTCGCCTGACCCATCTGCGCGATGTCGCTCGCGTCGAGCTGGGCGCGCAGGATTACAACTTCAACGGCTATCTGAACGACAAGCGCGCGGTCGGCGTGGGTATCTTCCAGCTGCCCGGGTCGAACGCGCTGGCGACCGCTGACGCGGTGAAGGCCGAGCTGGCGACGCTGGCCAAGGACTTCCCCCCGGGGATGACCTATTCGATCGACTATAACCCGACCGAATATATCGCCGAGTCGATCACCGCGGTCGAGCATACGCTGATCGAGGCGCTGGTGCTCGTCGTCCTCGTCGTCCTGATCTTCCTGCAGAGCTGGCGCGCGGCAGTGGTGCCGATCGTCGCGATCCCGATCTCCCTGATCGGCGCGTTCGCGGTGCTGCTGGCGTTCGGCTATTCACTCAACACGCTGTCGCTGTTCGGCCTGGTCCTCGCCATCGGTATCGTCGTCGACGACGCGATCGTCGTGGTCGAAAATGTCGAGCGCCTGATGGAAGAGGAGGGGCTGTCCCCCAAGGACGCCGCGCACAAGACGATGGACGAAGTGTCGGGCGCGATCATCGCGATCAGCCTGGTGCTGGTCGGCGTGTTCGTGCCGACGATGTTTATTCCGGGCATCTCGGGTGCCTTTTACCAGCAGTTTGCGATCACCATTGCCTCGGCGACGGTTATCTCCGCGTTCGTATCGCTGACGCTGTCGCCCGCGCTGTGCGCGCTGGTGCTCAAGCATAAGGGGCATGACACGCAGCCCGCGCCCGGCTGGCGGGGTCTGCCGGCGCGGGCCGGGGCGGCGTTCAACCGTGGCTTCAACCGCCTGTCCGAAAATTATGGCAAGCTGACCGCGAAGCTGGTGCGGATGCTGATGGTCGTCGGCGTGGTGTATGTCGCGCTGATCTTGGTGGCCGGGTGGCGCTTTACCGCCACGCCATCGGGCTTCATTCCGCCGCAGGATCAGGGCTATCTGATCGGCGCGGTGCAGCTGCCGCCGGGGTCTTCGCTGAACCGCACCGATGCGGTGGTGCAGCAGGCCATCACCGAGGCGCGCAAGCTGCCCGGCGTCAAATATGTCGTGGGCTTTGCCGGTCTCGATGGCGCGAGCTTCTCGACTGCGCCGAACACCGGTGTGCTGTTCTTCGGTCTCGCCCCGCATGCCGATCGCGACAAGAGCGCAGACGAGATCCAGCAGGCGCTCTATGGCGCGCTCGCTCCGATCAAGGGCGGCGACATCCTGGTCATCGCGCCGCCCCCGGTTCCGGGCATCGGCACCGGCGGTGGGTTCAAGATGATGATCCAAGACCGCGAAGGGCTGGGTTATAACGCGCTGGCGCAATCCGCGTTCGGCATGATGATGGGCGCGAACCAGCAGGAGAGCGTCGCGGGTGCCTTCACCCTGTTCAACACCGGCACCCCGCGCCTGACTGCGGATGTCGATCGCGAGCGCGCGGAGCGGATGGGCGTGCCGGTGTCCAACGTCTTCTCGACGCTGGGTGCCTATCTTGGCTCGTCCTATGTCAACGACTTCAACTATCTGGGCCGCACCTTCCGCGTGACGGCGCAGGCGGACGCGCCCTATCGCGACGATGCCACCGATATTCAGGGTCTCAAGACCCGGTCGGCATCGGGCGAGATGGTGCCGATGAGTTCGGTCATGACGTTGAAGAACGACAGCGGGCCGTATCGCGTGGTGCGCCACAACCTGTATCCGGCGGCCGAACTGCAGGGCGATTCCAAGCCCGGCTACTCGACCGGCCAGACGCTCGATTCGATGGAGGCACTCGCGGCACAGACGCTGCCGCAGGGCATGAGCTTCGAATGGACCGAACTGGCGCTGGAGCAGAAATCGGCGGGCAACACCGGCGTGATCGCCTTTGGCCTGGCGGTGGTGTTCGTCTTCCTGCTGCTCGCCGCGCTCTATGAGAGCCTGGTGCTGCCGCTGGCGGTGATCCTGATCGTGCCGATGTGCCTACTCGCCGCGATCCTCGGTGTGAACGTGATGGGGATGGACAATAATATCCTCACGCAAATCGGCCTGGTCGTGCTGATCGGCCTGGCGGCGAAGAACGCGATCCTGATCGTCGAATTCGCCCGGCAGAACGAGGATCAGGGCATGGACATGTTCGAGGCGGCCAAGCATGCCGCGCATCAGCGCATGCGTCCGATCGTGATGACGTCGATCGCCTTCATCCTCGGCGTGCTGCCGCTGGTGATCGCGAGCGGGGCGGCGGCGGAGCTGCGCCAGGCGCTGGGTGTCGCGGTGTTCTTTGGCATGATCGGCGTGACGATCTTCGGCCTGATCTTCACTCCGGCCTTCTATGTCATCAGCCGCAAGTTCGGCATCTGGGCGAACGCACAGCGTGCGCGCCTGGGCCGTAAGCCCCATGACCCTGTGACGGAGCCTGCAGCATGAAGCGCCTTTTCATCGTAAGCGCGAGCGCGGCGCTGCTGGCGGGCTGCGCGGTCGGCCCGACCTATCAGCGGCCGGAAACCCCGCCGACCGCAGCCGCAGCGTTCGTCGATCCCGGCATGACCAAGGTGTCTCCGGGCGCGGTCGAGGGCGAATGGTGGCGGCTGTTCAAGGATCCGGTGCTGGACCGGCTGGTGGTCGAGGCGCTGACCTACAACACCGACATCCGCCAGGCGTCGGCGAACCTGAAGCGCGCGCGGGCAATCCTGTCAGAATCGCGGGGACAGCGCTTGCCGGGGACCAGCGTGAGTGCGGGTTATACCCGATCGCGCACCGGGGCGGAGAGTGCGCAGGGCGCACTGCCCGCCGGCGTGGACGGGGTCGAGGGTGACTTTTTCCAGACCGGGCTCGACGTGTCCTATGAGGTCGATCTGTTCGGCCGGGTGAGCCGCTCGATCGAGGCATCGCGGGCGGATGTCGATGCGGCGCAGGCGGCGCTCGACGGTGCGCGCGTGGCGATCGCGGCGGAGACGGCGCGGACCTATGCTGCGGCGTGCGGCTTTGCCGCGCAGGCGGCGGTGGCGCGCGAGACGGTGCAGCTCCAGACCCGCACGCTCGACCTGACCCAGCGGCTGTTCGATGCCGGTCGCGGCACGATCCGCGATGTCGATCAGGCGCGCGTGCTGGCCGAGAATGCCCGCGCACAGGTGCCGGCGTTCGAGGCGGAACGGCGCGCAGCGCTCTACGCGCTGGCGACGCTGACCGGCAAACCACCGGCGGAGCTTGATGCGCAGGCCGATGCCTGCGCGACCCCGCCGGGCGTGTCGGCGCTGATCCCGGTCGGCGATGGGCAGGCGCTGCTTGCCCGCCGTCCGGATGTGCGTCAGGCCGAACGCCAGCTGGCGGCGGACACCGCACGGGTAGGGGTGGCGACCGCCGCGCTCTATCCGTCGATCACGCTGGGCGGATCGGTGTCGCTGGGCGCGCAGAATATCGAGGATCTGGGCAAGAGCTCGTCGTTCAACTTCTCGCTTGGGCCACTGCTCAGCTGGAACTTCCCGAACCTGACGGCAGCGCGTGCGCGGATTCGGCAGGCCGAGGCGGGGGCGGAGGGTTCGCTCGCGGCGTTCGACGGCACGGTGCTGACCGCGCTGCGTGAGGTCGAACAGGCGCTGGCGCGCTATTCGGGCGAGATCGAGCGCAACGTCGCGCTGCGCCGCGCCGATGCATCGGCGACCAACGCCGCGCGGATCGCGATCCTGCGCTTCGAGGCCGGGCGCGACAGCCTGCTCCAGCGGATCGACGCCGAGCGCGAGCGGGCAGGGGCGCGTGCTGCGCTCGCCCAGTCTAACGCCGCGCTGGCGGAGGCGCAGGTCGCGCTGTTCAAGGCGCTCGGCGGCGGTTGGGAAACTGCGCCAGACGCGGTGCGGCGCGAGGCTGCTGCTGCCAACTGAGGTCGAGGGTTTCGGGCGGAGCCGTGTTGCGTAACTGGCTCCGTCCGATCATTTGCCGTGAGTGCTGCTCTCAAGCCCCTCTCCTTTAGGGGAGGGGTTGGGGTGGGGCCTATCTTCTAGGCGAACGATTTGCGCGAAACCGAAGCCAACACCCCCAGCCATTTCTTGCTACCTGGGTCACGCTGGCCCTGTGTCGGGTGATTATGGAGGTTTAGCGGTTTAGGTCCATTGGCGGACGTTCGCTGACCTTGCACCAGTCCGCAGCCTGACTAGGCTGGGATGATGGACCATGTATTCCTTCTGCACCATGTTCGTGAAGACGATGAGTATGGCGAAGATGCGAAACTCATCGGCGTTTACCGGAGTGCGTCCGCAGCAGAGCAGGCAATTGGTCGACTCTCCTCACAGCCGGGATTCTCGGACTATCCGCAGGGCTTCCAAATCGGCAAAATGCCATTGGATAAGGACCATTGGGAAGAAGGGTTCGTCAGGATTGTCGGCGTTCTCATGCCCCTTGAAGGCGAAGGCACTGACGTCTGGCGGGCAGTAGGCGCGCAATTACTTGCTGGCGACCGGTTCGAGATAATCGGGCCGATGCCCGACGATGAGGTATGGCGGTATCCGCCGGGTTCGATCGTGCACTGTGAGATCCAGCAGCGCGAGGATGGGGAGGCGCTCGTCGCCGTTGCTCGCGCCTAGATGTAACCGGGAGCATCTTGCCCAGTGTCCGACATTTGTGTCTCATTCGGGCGAAAGTGTCGGTTGAGGCAGGGGCCGTCGTCCCCGTGCGATCTCGGTGAGACTTAGACGCCCCACCCCAACCCCTCCCCTAAAGGGGAGGGGCTAAGTTCTCACGCCGCCATTCGGTCGCACGGGTCGGTGCAGTCCGAGTCCGACAGGCGATGTTCGAACTCGACCGTCACATCAACGCCACCGCGGCCGAGCGAGTGGCGCGGCACCGTGCGCCCCGTCGGGCGAAAACCCAGCTTGCGCAGGACGCGGCCCGATGCCGGGTTGTCGGCGAAGTGGCTGGCGGTGAGCGTGGGGACGCGCAGCGTGCGGGCGATGTCGATCACCGCGCGGCCGGCCTCGGTCGCGTAGCCGCGACCCCAGGCCTCGGGCGCGATCCAATAGCCGAGCTCCACACCGCCGCGCTCCATCCGGTCCAGCCCGATGCAGCCGACGATGCGGCTGGAGCCATCCTCCAGCGCGCAGATCAGGAACACAGGCAGGTCGCTCGCCTTGCGCTCGATCATCAGAAATTCTTCGGCATCGCTCACCGCATAGGGCCAGGGGGCGCGGCTGAGGTTGCGGACAACCTCATGATGGCCGATCGCGCGCGCCAGTTCGGGCGCATCCTCGATCCAGCCGGGCCGCAGCATCAACCGCTGTGTACGTGCGAACATCTTACTCTCCTCGCGGACCCGCCGATGCCCCGGGTTAATGACCGGAGCGCGACAGTTGGGGTGGGGAGGGAGCAATAAAAAAGGGAGACCGGGGTGACCCGTCTCCCTTTTGCGGTCTCCAGATTTGGAGACCCGGGTCACCCTGGCGGGCAACCCGGATGGTCGCCCAGCTTATTCGGCCGCAGCCGCAATCATTTCTACCGAGCAGAATTTGCGACCGAGCTTGCCGTCGTGGAATCGCACGCGGCCGTCGGTGAGCGCAAACAGGGTGTGGTCCTTGCCGATGCCGACATTGACGCCCGGATAGTATTTCGTGCCGCGCTGACGGACGAGGATGTTGCCGGCAATGGCGACTTCGCCACCGAACTTCTTCACGCCGAGACGCTTGGACTGCGAGTCGCGACCGTTGCGCGAAGAGCCGCCTGCCTTCTTATGTGCCATTTCGGATTACTCCTTACGCTTCCGCGGCCGCCGGGGCATCGCCCTCGGTCGCCTTGGCCTTAGCGGCCTTCTTCTTGGTCTCCTGCGCACCGATCGCGGTGATCTTCAGGATGGTGTGGTTCTGGCGATGGCCGTTCTTGCGGCGATAGTTATGCCGACGGCGCTTCTTGAAGACGATGACCTTCTCGCCCTTCTGCTGGGCGACGATCTCGGCCGAAACGGTCAGGCCGTCGGTCGACTTCAGATCCGAACCTTCGCCAGCGAGCAGCACGTCACCCAGGGTGATCGTCGAACCGGCTTCGCCGTCGAGCTTCTCGACGACGATCTTGTCTCCTGCGGCAACGCGATACTGCTTGCCGCCCGTGCGCACGATAGCGAACATGGGCCTCATCTCAATTTCAAAAGCATGTGCCCGCGCAGGACAAGCCCGGCGGGAGGAACGGCGCGGTTATGGGATTCGGGCGGGGAAGTCAAGCTGGTTGCGGACCTTTCGGTCCGGTTGCGGTGCCGGCCCGCTCCCCCACCCGGCCACCCACTTCAAGGTATCTTCGATGGGTGGCCGGGTGGGGGAGCGGGCTGGCACCGCACATGCGCCTTAAGGCGCATCAAAAACTAATGCCGATGCTCGCGCTTCAATTTGTACCGCCCGCCGCCCAGCTCCTCGAACAGTCCGCCGATTGCCGGGTGGTCGACCGGCTCGTCGCTGTCGTCGGCGACCAGATTCTGCTGGCTGACATAGGCGACATAGCTCGACTCGGCATTTTCGGCGAGCAGATGGTAGAAAGGCTGATCCTTGCGCGGGCGGACATCCTCAGGGATCGCCTCATACCATTCGTCGGTATTGGCGAAAACCGGGTCGATGTCGAAGATCACCCCGCGGAAGTCGAACACCCGGTGCCGCACTACATCGCCCAGGTTGAAGCGCGCATGCGCCACGGGAGGGAGGGGGACGCCGGCTGTCGCCAGATCGAGCGGGTCGGAGGCGCGAGTCATCGCTTCAATCTAGTGCGCTTTCGCGTCCGCACAAGAAGCGTGCGCAAGGCGCTTGCAAGCCCGTGACGCTTGGTCTAGAGGCGCCCGCTCGACCGGACGGAGCGGCATGCAATTGCCCTGCGGACCCCTCGCGGAGAGGTGGCAGAGTGGTCGATCGCGCCGCACTCGAAATGCGGTTTACGGGGAACCGTAACGTGGGTTCGAATCCCACCCTCTCCGCCACTTTACGCGCCAAACTTCTGATATCTCAGGAAAATATATGGCGTCCCGGTGCCGGTTCCACTGCGGGTCACATTTCAAGTTTGGATTGAAGCGCTCTCAATAAGATGATTCGGAAATTGCAGCGTGAATGAGGCGCCCCCCCGTTCATGGTTCGCGGCTGACGCTCTTACGCCCATCGCGTCCGCAAAACCTTTGACGATCGCAAGCCCAAGACCGCTGCCGCCATGGCGGTCGCTGCCGCGGCCCTGCGCAAAGGTTTCGAAGATCCGCGCTTCCTCACCAACCGGAATGCCCGGCCCCTCATCCCGCACCGATAGCTCGACTGCATCGGGGGTCCGGCGCCCCATGATCGTGATCGTCCCGCCCTCTCCGCCATGCTGCGCCGCGTTGGCCAGCAGGTTGATCAATATGTGGTGCAGCAACGTCGGATCGGCGATGACGAACGGCAGGTTTGCGGGAACCTTGAGGTCAATATGCCGACCGCGGAACAAATCCTTGAGGTCATGCACCGCGCCGCCGATCGCGTCGGTCAGGTCGATCGGCTCGGGATGCAGTTCGAGCGTGCCGGAATCGATGCGCACCATATCGATCAGATTGTCGAGGAAGCGGCGCAGCCGCGCGACCTCCATCCGCGCGATTGGCAGGGTGGGTGCGCCGGGATGATCTACGGCGATGGCCTCGATCGCGGTTGCGACTGACGTGAGTGGCGTGCGCAGGTCGTGACCGATCGATGACAGCAGTGCCGCGCGGAGCCGGTCGCGCTCCTTGAGCAGACTGACCTCGCGCACTTCGTCCTCTAGCTTCAACCGTTCGTGGGCCAGCGCCGCCTGACCGAGCAGGGTCTGAAGCAGCACGGCCCGATCGGCGCGCACCGGATCGCGGCCGTCGGAGCGCGCGATGCCGATCACCGCGAGCACGCCGAGCGCTGTCTTGAGCGGGTGAAACTGCCAGTCTGATGCGTTGAGCGTCGCCGTGCCCACTCCCGACGCTTCGGCGCGGTCCCACGCCCAGTCTGCGGCTGCGCGGTTCACCGGTCCCAACTCGCCGCGTGCCGCCGGGCAGCTCGCGACAATTGCAAGTTCATCGCCACGCCGGTTGAGCAGGATGACATTGAGGTCGAGCAGGCGCGATACCTCGTCACAGATAATCGCGCTGGTCGTTTCCCAATCCGATGCGCGCGCGAGCGCCTGGCCGAATGCGGCGATCGCGGCATTCTCCTGTGCGCCGCGCGCACCCAACGTCGCGCGTGCCTTAAGCTTACCTGCCAGGTTCGCGGTGAACGCGGCGATCCCGATCAGCACGAACATCGTGAGCAGGCTCTGTGGGTCGGCGATGGTAAATGTGTGCAACGGGGGTAGGAAAAAGAAATTGTAGCCCAGCCCCGCCGCCAGCCCGGTGATCAGCGCCGGGCGTAGGCCATAGCGCCCCGACGCGACAAGGACCGGAAGGAGGAAGATGAGATCCACTCCGCCCAGCCCGATCCATGGCTCGGCCAGCTTTCCAAAGCCGATCGTCGCGCCGATCATCAGCGCGATGACGCCATAGACGGTCGGGTCGCCCCATAGCGCCGCCGCCGCCCCGGACGAACGCGACGATCCTGCACCGGTGTCGGCTGGGATCACATGCACCGCCAGGCCGTTCCCGGCGCGCAGCATCGCGTTCACAACCGATCCGTGACGCAGTTCGAACCACCAGCTACGCACCGACTTCCCGATCACCAGCTGGGTCGCACGCATTCCGGTCACATGGGTGGTGAGCCCTTCGATGACATTGGCTGCGGGCACGGTTGCGATGGTCGCACCCAGGCTAGCGGCGAGGCTGAGCGTGGTAGCGATGCGACGCCGTTCTTCTTCGCCGAAGCGCTCGGCGCGCGGGGTTTCGATATAGACCGCCTGCCACGGCGCGCGCAGGGCATCGGCCAGGCGCTTGGCGGCGCGCACCAGCGCGTCCGAACCGGGGAGTTCGCTGATAGCCACCAGCACCCGCTCGCCCCCGGCAAAGGTGCCGGGCAACGCGCTGGCGTCGAGATGTTCGAGCAGCGCCTGGTCGACGCTGAGCGCCGCGCGGCGCAGCGCCATTTCGCGCAGCGCCGACAAGTTCGGCTTGGAGAAGAAGTGGCCGAGCGCGCGCGAGGCTTCGGCCGGGACATAGACCTTCCCGTCCTTCAGCCGCTCGATCAGTTCGTCGGGCGGCAGATCGACCACCTCGATCTCCGCGCCGTCGAACACGCTGTCGGGCACGGTTTCGCGTACCCGCACCTTGGTGAAGCTGGCGACGACGTCGTTGAGGCTTTCGACATGCTGGACGTTGAGCGTCGTATAGACGTCGATCCCCGCGTCGAGCAGCTCCATCACGTCCTGCCAGCGCTTGGGATGGCGGCTGCCCTCGACATTGGTGTGCGCGAACTCATCGACCAGCGCGAGTTGCGGTTGTCGCGCGAGCACCGCGTCGAGGTCCATCTCCTCCAGATCATGCCCGCGATAGGGCAAAGCGCGGCGGGCGACGACCTCGAACGGCGCAACCAACGCCTGGGTCTCCGCGCGGCCATGGGTCTCGACCACCGCCACCACGACATCGGTCCCGGCGCGAAGCCGCTCGGCACCCTCGCGCAGCATCTCGAATGTCTTCCCCACGCCCGGCGCTGCCCCAAGGAAGATTTTAAGCCGTCCGCGCTCCTCACGCTTGGCTGCGCGTAAAAGGGCTTCGGGTGAGGGGCGGGAATCGGGGTCGGGCATCGACGGCAACTCTGGCGGCACCGCCGGGTAAAGCCAACCGCACCGGTGCGATCTATATGCTTTCTTAATGCCCCGCGCCCGCATTCACCGGCGAACCTTAATGGCCTCCGCGCCTAATTGACCCTCCGAAACCATTCGGAGTCCGCACCATGTCTGACGTGATCTGGCTCGCCATACTCGGCGGCCTGTTCCTCGCGACGCTCGCCTATCTGCGCCTGTGTGACGAGGCTTGAGATGAGCCTTCACCTGACCCTCGCCGGCATCACCGCGCTCGCCCTGCTCATCTACCTCGCCGCCGTGCTCGTCCGGCCCGAGAAGTTCTGAAAGCCTCGATTTTATGACCGTTCAGGGATGGGGGTTGATCCTCCTCTTCGTCGCGCTGGTCGCGGCGCTTGCCAAGCCGATCGGGCTGTGGCTGTTTGCACTCTATGAAGGCCGCCGCACGCCGCTGCACGCGGTGCTCGGGCCGGTCGAGCGCGGCTTCTACAAGCTCGCGGGCATCGACCCAAATGTCGAGCAGAGCTGGCGCCGCTACGCGCTGCACATGCTGATCTTCAATCTCGCGCTGCTGTTATTTACCTATGCGGTATTGCGGCTTCAGGGCGTGTTGCCGATGAACCCGCGCGGGCTCGCCGGCCTGACCGCCGATGGCGCGTTCAACACCGCGATCAGCTTCACTACCAACACCAACTGGCAATGGTATTCGGGTGAGGTCGCGCTGTCGAACCTCAGCCAGATGCTGGGCCTGACGATCCACAATTTCCTGTCGGCCGCGACCGGCATCGCCATCGCCTTCGCGCTGTTTCGCGGCTTTGCGCGGCGGCAAGTCAGCGGGCTCGGCAATTTCTGGGCCGACGTCACTCGGGTGACGCTCTACCTGCTGCTGCCAATCTGTCTGGTCTATGCGCTGTTTCTGGTCGCCAATGGCGTGCCGCAGACCTTTGCCAGCCTGATCGATGCGACCGGGCTTGAGGGCGTCAAGCAGTCGATCGCGCTCGGCCCGGTCGCGTCGCAGGAAGCGATCAAGATGCTCGGCACCAACGGTGGCGGCTTCTTCAACGCCAATAGCGCGCACCCGTTCGAGAACCCCAATGCGCTGACCAATCTGGTGCAGATGCTGTCGATCTTTGCGATCGGCGCTGGCCTGACCTGGACCTTCGGCAAGGCGGTCGGAAACACCCGTCAGGGCTGGGCGATCCTCGCCGCGATGCTGATCCTGTTCACCGCAGGTGCGGGCTTCGCCTATTGGGCCGAAGCCGCAGGCAATCCGAACCTCCATGCGCTCGGCGTCCCCGGCGGCAATATGGAGGGCAAGGAAGTCCGCTTCGGAATCGCTGCCAGCGCGCTGTTCTCGGTCGTCACCACTGCGGCGTCGTGCGGCGCGGTCAATGCCATGCATGACAGCTTCACCCCGCTGGGCGGCATGATCCCGCTGTTCAACATGCAGCTTGGCGAAGTCGTGATCGGCGGCGTCGGTGCGGGCATCTATGGCTTCCTGCTCTTCGCCATCCTCGCGGTGTTCGTCGCCGGCCTGATGGTGGGACGCACGCCCGAATATGTCGGCAAGAAGATCGAGAGCCGGGAGGTCAAGCTCGCGGTGCTCGCCATCGCGATCCTGCCGCTGTGCATCCTTGGCTTCTCTGCGCTTGCCGCGGTGCTGCCGGACGGGCTTGCCGGGCCGCTCAATAAGGGGCCGCACGGCTTTTCGGAGATCGTCTATGCGTTCAGCTCGGCGACCGGCAACAATGGCTCGGCCTTTGCGGGTATCACCTCGGGCACGCCCTTCTACAATGCGCTGCTCGGCGTCGCGATGTGGCTTGGACGCTTCTTCGTGATCGTGCCGGTGCTCGCCATCGCGGGCAGCCTTGCCGTCAAGAAATACACGCCGGAAACCGCGGGCTCGTTCCCGACCACCGGCGGCCTGTGGGTCGGCCTGCTCGTCGGGATCATCCTGATCCTGGGCGGCCTGACCTTCCTCCCCTCGCTCGCGCTTGGACCCATCGCCGATCACATCGCGATGGTCCGTGGCCAGCTCTTCTGAGTGCCGAACGATGACCACCAAATCCATGTTCACCGCTGACCTGATCCTCCCTGCGATCGGCGACGCGTTCAAGAAGCTCGATCCGCGCCAGCTGATCCGCAACCCGGTGATGTTCGTCACCGCCGTTGTGGCGCTGCTGCTGACCGTGCTGCTCGGAATCGGGGGCGAGAGCCTCGCCATCCCGTTCCAGATTCAGCTGATCGTGTGGCTGTGGCTGACCGTGCTGTTCGGCACCTTTGCCGAGGCGCTGGCCGAGGGGCGGGGGCGGGCGCAGGCCGCCTCGCTCCGCGCGACCAAGGCCGAGCTTCAGGCCAAGCGCCTGATCGGTGTCGGCGACGCCTGGGGGCTGGTCGGCGCATCGCTGCTCCAGCGCGGCGACATGGTGCTGGTCGAGACCGGCGACCTCATCCCCGCCGATGGCGAGGTGGTCGAGGGTGTCGCATCGGTCAACGAAAGCGCGATCACCGGCGAAAGCGCGCCGGTGATCCGTGAGGCGGGCGGCGACCGCTCGGCGGTGACGGCGGGCACCCGCGTCATCTCCGACCGCATCAAGGTCCGCGTTACGCAGGAGCCGGGTCAGGGCTTTCTCGACCGCATGATCGCATTGGTCGAGGGTGCGGAGCGACAGAAGACCCCGAACGAGATTGCACTGACGATCCTGCTGGTCGGCCTGACGATCATCTTCCTGATCGCCGTCGCGACCATTCCGGGCTTCGCCAGCTATGCGGGCGGGAGCATTCCGGTGGCGATCCTTGCAGCATTGCTGATCACGCTGATCCCGACCACCATCGCGGCCCTGCTTTCCGCCATCGGCATTGCCGGCATGGACCGGCTGGTCCGATTCAACGTCCTCGCCAAATCGGGCCGTGCGGTCGAGGCGGCGGGCGACATCGATGTGCTGCTGCTCGACAAGACCGGCACGATCACGATCGGCGACCGTCAGGCGAGCGAGTTCCGCCCGTTGAGCGGCGTTGCGGTCGAGGATCTCGCCCGTGCCGCTTTGCTCGCCAGCCTCGCCGACGAGACGCCCGAAGGCCGCTCGGTCGTGGTGCTGGCGCGCGAGAAGTTCGGCGTGTCGGTCCCGAGCCTGCCCGCCGAAGCCGAGGTGATTGCGTTTACCGCCCAGACCCGCATTTCGGGCGTCAAGATCGCCGAGGGCCTGATCCAGAAGGGCGCGGTGGATTCGGTCCTGCGCGCCAATCCCGGGCTGGGCGACACGCCTGCTGCGGCTGAGCTACGCAAGGCAACCGACGAAATCGCCCGCGCTGGCATGACCCCGCTTGCGGTGGCCAAGGACGGCAAGCTGCTCGGCGCAGTCGCGCTCAAGGACGTGATCAAGGCCGGGGTGCGCGAACGCTTTGCCGAGCTGCGCCGGATGGGCATCCGTACGGTGATGATCACCGGCGACAACCCGCTCACCGCCGCCGCGATCGCCGCCGAAGCGGGGGTCGATGACTTCCTTGCCGAAGCGACGCCGGAGGACAAGCTGGCCCTGATCCGTAAGGAACAGGCGGGCGGCAAGCTGGTCGCGATGTGCGGCGACGGCACCAACGACGCGCCTGCGCTCGCCCAGAGCGATGTCGGCGTGGCGATGAATACGGGCACCCAGGCCGCGCGCGAGGCGGGCAATATGGTCGATCTCGACAGCGATCCGACCAAGCTGATCGAGATCGTGGGCCTTGGCAAACAGCTGCTGATGACGCGCGGCGCGCTGACCACCTTCTCGGTCGCCAATGACGTCGCGAAATATTTCGCGATCATCCCGGCGATGTTCGTCGCGCTCTATCCGGGGCTTGGCGTGCTCAACGTGATGGGGCTGGGCTCGCCCGAAAGTGCGATCCTGTCGGCGATCATCTTCAACGCGCTGATCATTCCGTGCCTCGTCCCGCTGGCGCTCAAGGGCGTCGCCTACAAGCCGATGGCGGCGGGCCCGCTGCTTGCCCGCAACCTCGCCGTCTATGGCCTGGGCGGCCTCGTCGCGCCGTTCATCGGCATCAAGCTCATCGACATGGCCGTCACCGGCCTCAATCTCGCCTGAGGATTCTCCCAATGCTCACCGACCTCAAAACCGCCTTGCGCCCCGCACTTGTGCTGACCGCCTTGTTCGCCCTGTTGCTCGGCGTCGCCTATCCCGCGCTGATCACCGGCGTCGCCCAGCTTCTCTTCCCGCATCAGGCCAATGGCAGCCTGATCCGTGAGGGAGACAAGGTGATCGGCTCCGAACTGCTCGGCCAGAAATTCACCGGCGACACCTATTTCCACGGTCGCCCCTCGGCCGCCGGCGCCGACGGTTATGACGCCGCAGCCTCGGCCGGCTCGAACCTCGGCCCGACGTCGCAGGCGCTGGTCGATCGCGTGAAGGCCGATGCTGACGCCAACCGCACCTCACCAGGACAATCGGTCCCCGCCGATCTGGTGACTGCCTCCGCTTCGGGGCTCGACCCCCATATCAGCCCCGAAGCGGCTTTGTTGCAGGTCGATCGCGTTGCGGCCGCACGTGGCCTGAGGCGGGGCACCGTGGAGTCGCTGGTCCGTCGCCACATTCAAACTGCGATGTTGGGCTTTCTCGGCGAGGACCGGGTCAACGTCCTGACGCTCAATCGCGCGCTCGACGCGCTCCCGCGTGCGACGGCGCTCGACCGGCGATAGCGCCTGCTCTAAGCGGGGAGGATGGCGTTGCCGACCAAGCTGCTCATCATCGAGGACGATGTCCACATCCGCCGCCTGCTCCGCGCCGCCATCCAGCGCGCGGGGCATGTGGCGGTGGAGGCAGGGAACGCGCGCGAAGGGCTGTCGCTGCTGGACATCGACAAGCCCGACGTGGTGCTGCTCGACCTGGGCCTGCCGGATCGGGACGGGATCGAGCTGATCCAGCCGATCAAGGCACGATCCACCGCGACGCTGCTCGTGGTTTCAGCGCGCGAGGATGTGGCGGAGAAGGTCGCGGCGCTCGATCTGGGCGCAGACGATTACCTGACCAAGCCGTTCGACACCGAAGAGCTGCTGGCCCGGATCCGCACCGCGCTGCGCCATCGCCTCGCCAGCAGCGCCGACCGTGAGCGGGTCACCATCGGCGAGATCGAGATCGACCTGGCGCACCGCCGGGTGCGACGCGCTGGCGAGGAAGTGCATCTGTCGCCCAAGGAATATGAGCTGCTCGCCGAACTGGCGCGTCGTCCCGACCGGGTGATGAGCCACACCCACTTGTTGCAGACGGTATGGGGACCAGCGCATGCAATGCGGGTCGACTATCTGCGCATCGTGGTGCGCAACCTTCGACAGAAACTGGAAGCAGACCCTGCGCGACCAGAGCTGATCCAGAACGAGCCGGGTGTCGGATACAGGCTCAGGACGGCCTTATGACCGCTTTCGGGCCGATCAGCGTATCGGTCCAATGACTGTTCGAATTCCACCCTTTCCGTCACTTATTCCTTGAACATCAGAGCCATCGCCGCGCGCTCGCGCGCACAATGGAAAAGGCCGCGTCATCCCCCCGGATGACGCGGCCCCCTTTGCCCCACGCAACGAACGGTAAATGTCAGGCGACGGCGCTCACAGCGCCAGCCGCTTCCTCGGGCTCGCGCAGCACATAGCCGCGGCCCCAGACGGTCTCGATGTAATTTTCGCCTTCGCACGCCATGCTGAGCTTCTTGCGCAGCTTGCAGATGAAGACGTCGATGATCTTGAGCTCGGGCTCGTCCATCCCGCCATAGAGGTGGTTGAGGAACATTTCCTTGGTGAGCGTTGTGCCCTTGCGGAGCGAGAGCAGCTCCAGCATCGCATATTCCTTGCCGGTCAGGTGGACGCGGGCACCATCGACCTCGACGGTCTTGGCATCCAGGTTCACGGCGAGCTTGCCGGTGCGGATGACCGACTGGCTGTGACCTTTGCTGCGGCGCACCACTGCATGGATGCGGGCGATCAGCTCTTCGCGGTGGAAGGGTTTGGTCACATAATCGTCGGCGCCGAAGCCGAACGAGCGGACCTTGCTGTCCATTTCGTTGATGCCCGACAGGATCAGGACCGGGGTCTGAACGCGCGCGACGCGCAGCTTCTTGAGCACGTCATAGCCGTGCATGTCGGGAAGGTTAAGGTCGAGCAGGATGATGTCATAGTCATACAGCTTGCCCAGATCGAGGCCCTCCTCGCCCAGATCGGTCGTGTAGACATTGAATCCCTCGGTCGCGAGCATCAGCTCGATGGCCTTGGCGGTCGTCGGCTCGTCTTCGATCAGCAGCACGCGCATCGGCTGATTTCCCCTATGCCGGTTGCAGGCCCCCTGTGGCGCACAACGCGACTGATTCATTAACCTAAGCTGGTATGAAGGCAAAAGGTTAATTTTGCCCTAACCGGCCTGACTCCACGAGTCGCGGGGGATTGGGCGTAAGTGCGCGGTGCGCCGCATTGGCGCGAAATCCGGCCAAACCCTGTCAAGATCAACGTTGCGCGATATAGCCCTAGGCTATAGGCTTGGCTGATATTTTGCATTTGCTAACATCAAATATGCGTGATTAATTTCGCGGTTTCCGGCGAAGCCGACACAATAGTGCGCGCTGGATCAAAAAGGGGGTTGGGGTATGAAGTTCAAGACCGCATTGTTCGTGACGGCGTGCTGCATCGCGGCTCCGGCATTCGCACAGGACGCGCCGACATCATCTGAAGGCCAGCAGGAAAGCAGCGAGCGCGAGGTGCTGATCACCGGCTCGCGGATCAAGCAGGACCCGACCAAGAGCGCCCTCCCGCTGCAGATCGTGACGCAGGAAGAGATTGCGCGCAACGGCATCACCAGCCCCGAGCAGCTGATCGCCTTCCTTCCGACCAACGGCTCGGGCGCGGATAACCTGGCGTCCAACGCCGACGTGACGACGGGCGCGCAGCGCGGCACTAACGGTCTGTCGGCCGCGAACCTGCGCGGTCAGGGATCGGCGGCGACGCTGGTCCTGCTGAACGGCCGTCGCGTGGCTGCCCACGGCCTGTCGGGCTCGGCAGTCGACGTCAACCAGATTCCGTTCGCCGCGATCGAGCGCGTCGAAGTGCTCAAGGACGGCGCGTCGGCCATCTATGGCACCGACGCAGTCGGCGGCGTCATCAACTTCATCACCAAGAAGACGTTCGAGGGCGTGTCGGTCAGCGGCTATGTCGACGTGCCGGAAGCGGGCGGCGGTGAAATCTACCGTGTCGGCGGCGTGGCCGGTTATGGCAATCTGAACGAAGACGGCTTCAACATCATGGCGGCGGTATCCTACCGCTGGAACAAGATTCTGCGCGGCGAGGATCGCGATTTCGTCAACGGCAACCAGCCCAATCGCGGCCTGTCGATCGACACGCGCGGCACGCCGATCGCGACGGTGTTCAACATCGGTGCCAACGTAAACCAGAATCCAAACGGGACTCTGCTTGGGCCGTCCGTGCTTTTCCCTACGCTTGCGATCACCGGGCCGAACGGAGCCAATATCGTCGGCGGTGGCATCAACATCCTGGACCTGCCGGGTGGCGGCGGGTGTGACTCGTTCGACGGCGGCATGGCCTATGACGAGCAGCTGTGGAACAACCCGGCGGCGGTCTATGCCTGCGCTTGGGATACGGGTCGCGCGGCAGTGATCCAGCAGCCGATCGAGACACTGACCTATTATGGGCGCGGTGTCGTCCGCATCGGCGGTTCGCACGAGCTCTCGGTCGAGGTGACGGGTTCCGACGCCACGTCAGCGAAAAGCTTCAGCAACGCCCAGCTGTCGGCGAATACGACCAACCTCAACATCGCATATCCGCGCAACCCGACCACTGCGGCGACCTATGACGCGGTGGTCAATGCGATTCGCGGGATCATCACCGATCCGACGCAGCTGGCCAATTTCAACGCCCGCGCCGCCGCGCAGCTGCCGATTTCCTATCGCTGGCGCTGCGCCGCATGCGGGCCGCGCGAATATGTGACCGACACCAAGACGTTCCGCGCGGCGCTGGGCCTCGAAGGTCCGTTGTTCGACGGCTGGGATTACCGCGCTGGTGCCAGCTACGCGAAGAGCGAAAGCGCGTCGGTGCTGGGCGGCGGCTATTATTATCGCGGCACGAACGCCAATGGCTCTTATGACACGAATGCGCCGCAGGTAGCGGGCGCACCGGCAGGCTTCCGTGGTTTGGTCGGCGTAATGAACAGTGGCCTGATAAACCCGTTCAGCCTGACGCAGACCGCAGCCGGCCTCGCCGCGCTGGAATCGGTTTCGGCGCGCGGGGCGACGCTCTATGGCGGCCAATATGAGGTGAAGCAGTTCGATGCGTCGGTGTCCGGCTCGCTCTTCCCGATCTGGGGCGGCGATGTGCGGATGGCGGCCGGCGTTGATTATCGTCGCGAAACCTATTCGTTCAACGGATCGGCCGCCGCCGCCGCGACCGCACCGGTCATTTTCCTGGCCGCGTTCGACAACGTCAACGCGCTGACGCCCAAGAGCCGCGATGTGAAGGCGGCCTATGCCGAAGTGCTGGTGCCGATCATCGAACAGCTTGAGGTTACCGGCGCGCTGCGTGTCGACGACTATACCGGCTTTGGGACCACCACCAATCCGAAGGTGACGGTCAAGTTCGCTCCGTTCGAGCAGCTGATGTTCCGCGGATCGTATAACACCAGCTTCCGCGTTCCGACGTTCAACCAGATCTTCAACGGCGTCACCCTGTCGCCTTATTCGGGCAGCGATCTGGCCGATCCGGTGCGTTGCCCGGGCGGCGTTCCGACCAGCGCATTTGGCAGCGGCCTGCCCTGCGCGCAGATCCGTCCGGAAATCGCGACTGGCGGTCTGCCCACGCTGCAGCCGGAAACGGCGAAGCAGTTCAGCGTCGGTGGCGTGCTGACCCCGTTCCGCGGGGTGAGCCTGTCGGTCGACTGGTGGTCGATCGCGGTCGACGACACGATCCAGTTGCTGACGCTGCGCCAGCTGATCGACAATGCCGCGCTGTTCCCCGATCGCTTCGTCCGCGATCCTGTGACCCAGGACGTGACCGTGATCGACCAGCGCTGGATCAACGCCGGTTCGCGCCGGACCCAGGGTCTTGAGTTCGCCGCGCGCGGCCAGTTCGATGCGATGGGCGGCACGTTCAGCGCGGGCCTCGATGGCACGCTGCTGCTGAAGAAGAAGGAGAAGCTGACGCCGACTTCGGCCTATGGCCCGAGCCTGATCGGGGTGTTCACCTATGCCGGCGATCTCGGCAATGAGTGGAAGCACAATGCCTATATCGGTTACCGCACCGAGGATGTGAGCTTCACGCTCAGCCAGATCTTCCGTTCGGGCTACAAGAACCAGGCGCTGCCGGGGATCGCGGCGGGCACGGTGACGCGTCCTGACTATAATCCGTATGTCGACGATTATATCATCTACAACGCGTCGATCACCTTTACCGGGTTCAAGGGCTATACGTTCACCATGGGCGTCAAGAACCTGTTCGACACCGATCCGCCCTTCGCCATCACCTATGACGGCAACACCGGTGCGGGTAGCTCGTGGGAGCCGCGCGTGGCCGATCCGCGCGGGCGTTCGTTCACGATCTCGGCCGAGGCGAAGTTCTAAGCCGAAGTCTCATCGACCCAAGCAAGGGGCCGGTCTGCAGCGATGCAGGCCGGCCCTTTTGTTTTACGCCCGCGTGCAGAGGTTGCGGAAGCGCTGCGACAGGAACTCGATCACCAGCTCGACCCGTGCCGGGCGCAGCGTGCTGGGCGGGGTGAGCAGGTGCAGCGCGATGTTCGGCGGCGACCAATCGGCGAGAATTTCGACCAGTCGACCGTCAGCGAGCTCGCGGTCGATGATGAAGTCGGGCAGGCGGGCGATGCCGAGCCCTGCGAGCAATGCCGGGATCATCGCATCGCCATTGTCGGTGATAAGTGGCCCGGCGGGGCGCACCGCCGCTTCCTCGCCATCGGCCTTGCGGAAGTGCCAGGCGCCAATCGCATTGGCGTAGAGGAAGCAGGCATGATGGGCGAGGTCGGCGGGATGGCGCGGCGTGCCGTGTTGCTCCAGATAGGCTGGGGCAGCAACGACCCGCGCCTGGATCGGGGATAGCCGGCGCGCGCGCAGCGAAGAGTCGGGCAGGTCCGCGATGCGCAGCGCGATGTCGAAGCCGTCGGCGACGATGTCGACACGTGCGTCGGATAGCCGCAGGTCGATCTGGATTCCCGGATGTTCGGCGATCAGATCGGCAATGGCATCGGCAACAAAGCGGATGCCAAAGGTAATCGGTGCGGCGATGCGGACCATGCCCGACGGTGCCTTGGCTGAATCGATCGCGGCCTCTTCCGCCGCCTGCGCCTCGGCGAGAATGCGCCCTGCGCGTTCGGCGAGCGCGGTGCCGCTGTCGGTCAGCGTCAGGCGGCGCGAGGTGCGGTGGAATAACGCCGTTCCAAGCTGCGCCTCAAGCCGGGCGATCGCCTTGGACACGGTGGCCTTGCTCACCCCGATGGCAGTTGCGGCACCGCTGAACGAGCGATGCTCGACCACACAAGCGAAGATTGCCCAGGCTTCAAAGTCCGGCAGACGCATTGGTCGGTCCCCTCAAACAGCTTGATCCGTATAAACCCGAAACGATCCGTTTCAAACGTTTCCATTTACGCGTGCCACGCCGATCCTATGTTAACCCTCAAGCAAGGAGGTTCCGATGATCGAGAAGCGCATGTTCGAAAGTCTGGGCCACGCCGATCACGGGTGGCTCAATGCCCGTCACCATTTCAGCTTCGCCAATTACTATGATCCCGAGCGCATGGGCTGGGGCGCTATCCGCGTGTGGAATGACGATGAGATCGGCCCGAACAGCGGCTTTCCGCCGCACCCGCACAAGGACATGGAGATCATCACCTATGTCCGCACCGGCGCGATCACGCATCAGGATTCGATGGGCAATACCGGCCGCACCGGTGCCGGCGATGTCCAGGTTATGAGCGCGGGCACAGGTGTGCGCCACGCCGAGTATAACCTTGAGTCCGAAACGACGACGCTGTTCCAAATCTGGATCATGCCCCGCGCCAGCGGCGGTGCGCCGAGCTGGGGCGCCAAGCCGTTCCCCAAGGGCGAGCGTTCGGGCAAGTTCGTGACGCTGGCGAGCGGCTTTGCCGAAGACAGCGACGCGCTGCCGATCCGCGCCGATGCCCGCGTGCTGGGTGCGACGATCAAGGCGGGTGAGAGCGTGACGCACAGCGTAGGCGAAGGGCGGCATGCCTATCTCGTCCCGGCAGTCGGCAAGATCACCATCGATGGCGAACCCTTCAACGCCCGCGACGGCGCCGCACTGAGCGGTGGCCAGACCGTAACGATTACCGCGATCGAGGACGCCGAGATCGTCCTGGTCGATTCCGAATAGCCGACCCCCCGGAGCGGTCCGCAAGCCCCCCTCCCAAGGCGGGCCGCTCCACCCCTCTTCATCTGCAATCAAGGAGACACGCCGTGACCAAGGTTCTGGTGCTTTATTACTCGTCCTATGGCCATATCGAAGCGATGGCCGAAGCCGTTGCCGAGGGCGCGCGCTCGGCCGGCGCGACCGTCGATATCCGCCGCGTGCCCGAAACCGCGCCCGAGGCGGTGGTCAAGGCTGCCGGCTTCAAGGCCGACAGCGCGCATCCGGTGATCGAGGGTCCCGACGCGCTCAAGGACTATGACGCGATCATCGTCGGTTCGCCGACCCGCTTCGGCCGCATGGCGAGCCAGATGGCGTCGTTCTGGGATACCGCCGGTGGCGTCTGGTATCAGGGCGCGCTGCACGGCAAGGTCGGCGGTGCGTTCACGTCGAGCGCGACCCAGCATGGCGGCAATGAGACCACGCTGTTCAGCATCATCACCAATTTGCTGCACTTCGGCCTGACCATCGTCGGCCTGGACTATGGCCATGCCGACCAGCAGAAGATCGACGAAGTGCTGGGCGGCGCACCCTATGGCGCGACCACCGTCGCCGGCGGCGATGGCAGCCGCATGCCGAGCGACATCGACCTCGCCGGCGCACGCTATCAGGGCAAGCGCATCGCCGAAGTCGCGACCAAGCTGATCGCGTAATGGCAGTCCGGGCGGGACAGATGGTCCCGCCCGGGCAACTCGATGATTGCAACTGCGCGCGCTCCCGCCCAAAGCGGGGCATGATCCAGGATCACGTTCTTTTCATCGATGGCGAGGCGATCGTTCTCGACAAGCCCGCCGGGCTTCCGGTCGATCCGCCGCGCGACGGGTCGATCAGCCTTGAGAATCACCTCGGCAATCTGACCTTCGGCTTTCAGCGCTGGCCGACCCCGGTCCACCGGCTCGACCGCGATACCAGCGGCTGCCTGCTCCTCGCGCGCAATCCCAAGGCGCATGCGCGGTTCCAGCAGGCGTTCGAGGCGGGTGCGGTGACCAAGCGTTACCTCGCGGTGATCGACGGGATTCCCGATGCGCCATCCGGGCTGATCGACTTGCCCCTGATCAAGGTGTCGAGCGCCGAACGCGGCTGGCGCATGACCGGTAGTCCCAATGGCAAGTCGGCGCGGACGCGCTGGCGGATGCTGGCGCAGAAGGACGGGCGGGCGTTCATCGCATTTTACCCCGAGACTGGGCGCACGCATCAGATCCGCGCCCATGCCGCAGAGGGGCTGGGCTTCCCAATTACCGGCGACCCGGTTTACGGAGTCGCGAACGGGCGCAAGCTGATGCTTCATGCCGCGCAGCTGACCGTGCCGCGTCCGGGCAAGCCCGACATCCATGCCGAGGCACCGACCCCGGACGCGTTCCGGGCATTCGGCTTTGCGGGCGGGCAGCCGCAGGACGAACTGGGCGACGATGCCGGCTGACCTGCCCGAGGCGGCGATCGTCGAGGAAAAGTTCCTCGCCGCGTCGGGGCCGGGCGGGCAGAATGTGAACAAGGTCGCGACTGCGGTGCAGTTGCGCGTCAACGTGTTCGCGCTGGGCCTGCCGCCCTATGCCTATGCAAAGTTCAAGGAGCTGGCGGGGAGCCGGATGACGGCGGGCGGCGAGCTGGTTGTCACGGCGCGCAAGTTTCGTACCCAGGACGCCAATCGCGAGGATGCGCGCGCGCGGGTGATCGAGCTGATCGACAAGGCGCTGGAGCGGCAGGCGCGGCGGATCAAGACCAAGCCGGGCAAGGCGGCGAAGGCGCGGCGCGTGGACGAGAAAAAGGGGCGGTCGGCGATCAAGGCAGGGCGGGGCAGGGTCCAGCTGGATTGATCCTGCCGCGCAACGAATTTTCGTGCAATGCGTTGCGGCGCCATGATCCGACTGACCTTGATCCTGCCGCTCGCCCTTGTCGCTGCCTGTTCGCAGGAACCCGTGCGCGACAATGCCGCCCAGAATGTTACGCAGGAGGCCGAGCCGCCGCGCCAAACCAAGCCGGTTGCGCCGAGTCCGACCACCGCCGCTACTATTCCTGCGGCCTTTCAGGGCGCGTGGAGCGCAAATGCAGCGGATTGCGGCAAGGGCAGCGACGTGACGCGGCTGACAATCGCTCCGAACGAACTGCGCTTTTATGAGAGCAGCGCCGCCGTGACGTCGGTCAGCGGCACGGGGCCGCAGATCAAGGTCAGCGCACGCTATACCGGCGAGGGCGAGACGTGGGAGGCCACGCGCACCTTCGCCTTGTCCGAGGATGGCGACACGCTGACTCTGGACGGGATGCCGCGGGTGCGCTGCCCTTAGGGTCTTGCATCGCGACGCCGCGCGCGCCACCTGCGCAGCCATGTACAGTTTCGACATCGCCGCCGGGTCCAAGGCCGAACTTTATCGCGATCTCCACGCCGCGCTCGATGCGCTGACGGCGGGGGAGCCGGACGCGATCGCCAATATGGCGAACGCTGCGTCGTTGATCGGCCAGTATCTGCCCGACCTCAACTGGGCTGGGTTCTACCGTAATGTCGGCGGCGAGCTGGTGCTCGGGCCGTTTCAGGGCAAGGCGGCGTGTATCCGCATCCCGTTCGGCCGGGGCGTGTGCGGCGCGGCGGCGGCGACGCGCGAAACGCAGCTGGTTGCGGATGTCCACGCCTTTCCCGGCCACATTGCGTGCGACGCGGCGAGCAATGCCGAGCTGGTCGTTCCGATCGTGCATGACGGCGAATTGATCGGAGTGCTCGACCTCGACAGTCCGGCCACCGGCCGCTTCGATGCGGAGGATGCGGCGGGGTGCGAGGCGCTGATGGCGCTGCTGGCTCCCAGAGTTTCCGGCTGAACCCTGCCCCGCATTGGGACTTTCTTAACCACGCTGTCCGGTGGGAACGGCGCGGCGTCAGTGTTAAAACGCTGTAAAGAGGCGCGGTCCTTCTTACCTGCTTGAATGGCCGCGTCTCACCAGAATAGTGAGTCCAGCCGATGCGTGCCCTGACCCTCGCCACCTTGTCGATTGCAGCGATTGCGGTTGCGACACCCGCCCAGGCGCAGCGGGTGTGGCGCGACGGGCAATGGGTGCAGCGCGAGCGTGAGCCGGTGCGCTATCCGGCGCGGTCGGTTCCCGCGACGCGGATCGATCCGCCGCGTACAACCCACAGTGGTGGCCGCTGGGGCCCGATGGTCGGCGGACGCTGGCATGCGGGAATGCGCGCGCCCGGCGGGTGGAGCGCCTATCGCCGCCCGGTGCGCGGCTGGACGCTGCCGAGCTATTGGGTCGGTGGTGGCTTCTGGATCAGCGACTGGTCGAACTGGGGGTTGAGCCGCCCGCCTTATGGCTATGGCTGGCTGCGTTACTATGACGATGCCGTGCTGGCCGACCGCAATGGCCGCGTGTGGGATTCGGTGAGCGGCATCGACTGGAATGGCGGCGGTGGCGGTGGCGCGGCGAGCGCCTATGCCGGGGGCGGCTATGCCGCGGCGGCGGCTGCCGGAGGCGGCGGTGGCGGTGGTGGCGGCGGCTATGGTGCGCGCTACGAAGCGCCCGATTACGACGATGAATATGATGATTACGCGGACGACCGGCGCGAGCGGCGGTCGATCCCCGCACATTCATACCCGGGGGGGTATGCTCCGCCGTCCTGCGCCAGCCCGTGCGGCGCGCAGGGCGGCGGCTACGCCCGCGGTTATCATGGCGGCGGCTATTATATGGCCGGGCCGACGGTGACGACGATCGTCATCCAGTCGGGCGCGACCACGACGACCACTGTCACCGAAGAGGTGATCGAGGAGGTCGAGGAGGTCCGCACCTATCGCGCGCCGGTAAAGACCGTGCGCCGCTATCCGAGCAAGACGGTCGTGCGGCGCTCGACGAAGGATTGCTGTCGGTAAATCCCGTCGCCCCGGCGCAGGCCGGGGCCGCCAAGTTTTGCGCGTATCGCTATCCCTCTGGCGGCCCCGGCCTACGCCGGGGCGACGATTGGGGCCTTAATTCCGCGGCGGCCGTGTCCCGAACGTGACGATGCTCTCGCTGCCGTCCGCCGCGACTGCCGACACGCCGATGAAATGGTCATCGACCACCACGTCCTTCAGCACCGTCTCGGTTCGCCCGGCGACACCGCGCACCTCGGCCCAGTTCTGCGTGTCGTTGCGACGCCAATAGACCTTGTAGCCGCGCGCCCCGGGCACTGCGTTCCAGCGCACCTTGGTGTCGGCGCTCACCGCGCCGTCGAGGACGACGCCTGACGGGGCCGAGGGGGCGTTGGCGAGGCGGCGGATCGTCGCGATGTTGAGCGCGGTGACCTTCGCCAGATAGGGGAAGTCCATCTTGTCGACCGTGTCGCCATAGACGCGGCCGTTCTCGGTGCGCAGATCCTGATGCTGCTGGTCGTAATTCTCGGCCGCGACCGAAAAGCGGACGGCGGGATAGCCGAGGCGCAGGAAGGGCTCGTGATCGCCGCCGCGTCCGAAGCGGTCGGGGCGGCGGACCACGAAGACATCGAGCGCGTCCTTGTCGGACTCGCGCATCTTGTCAGCGACGCCGTCGATCGCTTTGGCGAGCGCGCGGCTGGGGCCGTCATCCTCGCCGCCATCGCCGCGCCGACCGATCTGGCCGGGCAGGTCCTCCGACGCGCGGATGCCTTCGGAGAAGACGCGGACGCGGTCGGCGACGCGCACGCCATTCTGGCCGACGGTGTTGCCGACAATGTCGTTGTTGAGGACCGCGATCACCTCCCAGCCGCGCTCCTTCGCGGTCTCGGCGAGTAGCGTGCCGCCCCACAATCCCTGTTCCTCGCCCGACAGCAGCGCATAGACGACCGTCGCCTTGAGCTTGTGCTTCGACAGGATGCGCGCCGCCTCGATCACCAGCGCGGTGCCGGATGCGTCGTCGTTGGCACCGGGCGCGTCGCTGGTGAAGTCCATCACGTCGCTGACGCGCGAATCGATATGGCCTTGGACGATCACGACGCGCTTGGGGTCTTCACCCTCCTGAAAGCCGAGGACGTTGACGACCTCGACCCCGTTCGGCGCACGCGGCCCGGTGAAGGTGCGGCCGATCCGCGCCACCTTGATGCAATTGCCGCACGCTGCGCCGATCCGGTCGAGCTCCTCCGCCCCCCATTTGCGTGCCGCGCCGATGCCGCGCACGGGATCGTCGGGGGAGGAGAGGGTGTGGCGCGTGCCGAAGCTGACCAGCTTTTCGACATCGGCCTTGAGTCGCTCCGGGCTGGGCGCTTCGACGGGCTTTTGCTGGGCGAGGGCGGGGGCTGCGATCAGCAGCGCGGGGAGGATGATGGTGCGCATGGGCCTCAGCTTAGCCGGTCGATCGCCTCGCGGTCGAGGCTTCCCGGGATGATCATCAGCGGGACGGGAAGAACCGCCATGTCGCCGCTGGTGAAATGGGTGACGATCGGGCCGGGCTTGCCGCCGACTGCGGCGCCAAGGACGAGCGCGGCGATGTCGGGGTTGGCCTCGATCCGCTCGCGGATCACCTTGGGCCCGTCGCCCTCGACCACGGTGATGCTGGGCTTCAATCCCGATTCCTGGATCAGCGTGCCTGCGGCGGCGGCGACCAAGGCTTCGGCACGCTGGCGCGCTTCTTCCTCGATCGTCGCCATCACGCCGCCCCATTGGACGAAATCGGGCTTGGGAATCAGCGCCAGGATCTCGACCCCGCCGCCGGTCTTCACCGCGCGACGCGCCGCAAACCGTAGCGCAATCTGTGCTTCAGGGCTCTCATCGACCACGACCAGATAGGTACGCATGAAACCAGTTCCCCCTCCGTTGGTGACAGGTGGTGACGCGTCGGGGCGTGAAGCGCAAGGGGCGGGGTTGACCCGCGCCGTTCATCGCGCAAGGAGGGCGCGACACCCACCACCCCACGACAGGATCCTCCCCACCCATGTCGATCGAAATCAAGATGCCCGCTCTGTCCCCGACGATGGAGGAGGGCACGCTCGCCAAATGGCTGGTCAATGAAGGCGACACCGTCAAGGCCGGCGACCTGATGGCCGAGATCGAGACCGACAAGGCGACGATGGAATTCGAAGCGGTCGATGAGGGCGTGATCGCGAAGATCGTCGTGGCCGAGGGCACCGACGGGGTGAAGGTCGGCACGGTCATCGCCGTGCTGGCGGGCGAGGGCGAGGATGCATCCTCGGTCGTCGCGCCTGCTTCTACCCCTCTCCCGGCGGGAGAGGGGCAAGGCGCGCAAGCGCCGCGGGGTGAGGGTGAGCGCGAGACGGTCGCGGCTCCTGCCCCGTCACCCTCACCCCCCGCCGCCGCTGGCGCGTCGGCTCCCCCCTCTCCCAAGGGGAGAGGGGAAGACAGGATCAAGGCGAGCCCGCTCGCGCGCCGCATCGCGGCCGAGAAGGGCGTCGACCTGTCGGGCGTGAGCGGTTCCGGCCCCAATGGCCGTATCGTCAAGGCGGACATCGACGGTGCCAAGCCCGGCGCGGCCCCGGCGGCTGTCGCGGCTCCGGCCGCCGCCGCGCCTGCTGCGGCTGCACCCGCCGCCGCCCCGGCATCGGTCTGGTATGACGAGAGCATCCCGCACGAGGTCGAGAAGCTCAGCAACATCCGCAAGACGATCGCGCGCCGCCTGACCGAGGCGAAGCAGACGATCCCGCACATTTATCTGACCGTCGATATCCAGCTCGACGCGCTGCTCAAGCTGCGCGGCCAGCTCAACAAGAGCCTCGAAGCGCGCGGCGTGAAGCTGTCGGTCAACGACATGCTGATCAAGGCGCTCGCCGTCGCGCTGGCGCAGACCCCGAAGTGCAACGTGACCTTCGCGGGCGACAAGCTGGTCAAGTACAGCCGCGCCGACATCTCGGTCGCGGTTTCGACGCCGACCGGCCTGATCACCCCGATCATCCGCGACGCGGCGAATATCGGTCTGGCGTCGATCTCGACCCAGATGAAGGAGCTCGCCGAGCGCGCCAAGGAGGGCAAGCTCCAGCCGCACGAATATCAGGGCGGCACCGCCAGCATTTCGAACATGGGCATGTTCGGGATCAAGCAGTTCGACGCGGTCATCAACCCGCCCCAGGCGATGATTCTGGCGGTCGGCGCGGGCGAGAAGCGCCCGTACATCGTCGACGACGCGCTCGGCGTCGCCACCGTCATGTCGGCGACGGGCAGCTTCGACCACCGCGCGGTGGACGGGGCCGATGGCGCCGAGCTGATGAAGGTGCTCAAGGCGCTGATCGAATCGCCGATGGGCCTGCTGGCCTGAGCCCCGCACCATGCGCGTCCTGATCGAAGCATTGCACATTGCCGCGGGAATCGCGGTCGCGCTGCTGATCGGGGCGCTGGCGAGCTGGGCCTATCCGCTCGCGCAGGGCGATGTGTGGCTGGTCACGGGCATCGCTATCCTGTGCATCATCGTGATGGGGATCGGGCCGATGCGCCGCGCGATGTGGCTGCAGCGCAACCCGCAGGGCGGGGAGGGCGGAGGCGATGCCTGACCGCACGCCCCCCGCGATCGAACCGTCGATCCGCGTCAGCACCATGCCCGCCGATGCCAATGCCTATGGCGACATTTTCGGCGGTTGGCTGGTGGGACAGATGGACCTTGCCGCCGGCCTCGTCGCCGCGCGCCGCGCCAAGGGGCGTGCAGTCACCGTCGCGATGGACGGGATGCAGTTCCACGCGCCGGTTGCGGTCGGCGACGAAGTGTCGGTCTATGCCCAGATCGTGAAGATCGGGCGCAGCTCGATGCTGATCGAGGTCGAAGCCTGGCGCCGCTGCCGCCATGGCGAAGAGCGCGAACTGGTGACCCAGGCGAACTTCACCTTCGTCGCGGTCGGCGAGGACCGCAAACCGCGGCCGGTGGACGGGTGATATGCTTTTTCGGCGTCTCTTCATCCCGGCTCTTGTCGGCGTTCCCCTGATGCAGTGGGCCGCGACACTGGCTTTTCGATCTGACCCGTTTCAAATCGTATTACCCAATATCGGCGATCTCGCTTTTGGCCTGCTGCTCAATTCGATCGGAATTGTAGCAGCCTGCTGGCCGACCGAGCGGCTTGTTTCGCACTATGATTTGCGCCCGTCTGCCAAGCTGGCTCTCATTATCCTAGGCGGGGCTGCTGGCGGATTTTTGATGGGTTCCGTGTTGGCGGGGCTTGCTTGGAAGGTGGGCTTACTCGGCATTCTGCCCGGGGCGGCAGTCGCGCTCGTTTGGGCGCTTTTCAATCTCGATCTTTTAGCTCGTAAGAAGGACATTCCCCTTGGCTGAATCCTATGACGTGATCGTGCTCGGCTCCGGACCCGGCGGCTATGTCGCCGCGATCCGCGCGAGCCAGCTCGGTCTCAAGACCGCGATCGTCGAGCGCGAGCTGCTCGGCGGTATTTGCCTCAACTGGGGGTGCATCCCGACCAAGGCGCTGCTGCGCTCGGCCGAGATCTTCCACTTCATGCAGCATGCCAAGGACTATGGCCTCGCCGCCGAGAAGATCAGCGCCGATCTGGACGCGGTGGTCAAGCGCTCGCGCGGCGTCGCCAAGCAGCTCAATCAGGGCATCACGCACCTGATGAAAAAGAACAAGATCGCGGTGCACATTGGTACCGGCAAGCTGACCGGCAAAGGCAAGCTCAGCGTCACCGGCGCGGACGGCAAGGTGACCGAGCTGGTGGGCAAGAACATCATCCTCGCCACCGGCGCGCGCGCCCGCGACCTGCCGAACCTGCCCGCCGATGGCAACAAGGTGTGGACCTATCGCCACGCGATGACGCCCAAGGAAATGCCGAGCAAGCTGCTGGTCATCGGATCCGGCGCGATCGGGATCGAATTCGCGAGTTTTTACAACGACATGGGCGCGGATGTGACCGTGGTCGAGATGCTCGACCGCATCGTTCCGGTCGAGGACAAGGACATCTCCGCGCATCTGGAGAAGGCGCTCAAGAAGCAGGGCATGACCATCATGACCAGCGCCAAGATCGATTCGATCAGCGCGGATGCGAAGGGCGTGAAGGCGACGATCACCGGCAAGGACGGCAAGCCGGTAGTGGGCGACTTTAGCCACGTTATCGTCGCGATCGGCATCGTGCCGAACACCGCGGACATCGGCCTCAAGGAACTGGGCGTCGAGGTCGACGATCGCGGGTTCCTCAAGACCGATCCGGCGTGCAAGACCAACATCGAGGGCCTCTACGCGATCGGCGACATCACCGCGCCGCCGTGGCTGGCGCACAAGGCGAGCCATGAAGGCGTGATCGCGGCCGAGGCGATTGCGGGCAAGCATCCGCACGCGATGGACCCGCGCAACATTCCGGGCTGCACCTATTGCCACCCGCAGATCGCCAGCGTCGGCCTGACCGAGGCGAAGGCGAAGGAAGCGGGCTATGAGGTCAAGGTCGGCAATTTCCCCTTCATCGGCAACGGCAAGGCGATCGCGCTGGGCGAGCCGGACGGGTTCGTGAAGACCGTGTTCGACGCCAAGACCGGCGAACTGCTCGGCGCGCACATGATCGGCGCGGAAGTGACCGAGATGATCCAGGGCTATACCATCGGCAAGACGCTAGAGACGACCGAGGCGGAGCTGATGGAAACGGTGTTCCCGCACCCGACGATCAGCGAGTCGATGCATGAAAGCGTGCTGGCGGCCTATGGGCGGGTGATCCACATCTAGGGTTGGGTTCAGCTGCGCTGAATGGCGGCACCGGCCCGCTCCCCCACCCGGCGACCCAACGACAGTGTATTCTATGGGTGGCCGGGTGGGGGAGCGGGCCGGTGCCGAAACCGTTTCAGCTTTCCTGAAACAGACGCGAAGCGATTGACCTTGATCCCGTTCGCGGCGAGCGTGTCGCAAACGGGATCAAGGGAGTAACGCATGAAATTGGGCATGATCGGCGCTGTACTGGCCTTTGCAGCAGCCACCCCCGCCGCCGCCGAAACGGTGGTCGTTACCGCCGACCGGATGATCGATGTGGTCAAGGGCACGGTGGTCGAGCATCCGGCGATCTTCATCACCGATGGTCGCATTACCAGCATCGCCGACGCGCGCACCGTGTGCTGGGGCAGCGACGTGCGGCACATCAATTTGAGCGGCAAGACGGTGCTGCTTGGGCTGATCGACATGCATGTTTATCTCGACAGCAACCCGCTTTATGGCGGCTATACCGGCCTTCAGTTCACCGACAGCTTCTGGGCGATTCAGGGAACGGCGAATGCCCGCGCGATGCTCAGGGCGGGGTTCACCACGATCCGCAACGTCGGGTCGGAAAATTACGCCGATGTCGGATACAAGCAGGCGATCGACGAGGGGCTGATCGCCGGGCCGCGGATCGTGCCGGCGGCGCATTCGCTCGGCGCTACGGGTGGGCATTGCGACAGCACCTATCTGCCGCCCTCGTTCAAGCAAAAGGGCGTGGCCGTCGGCGATGGGGCGCAGGAACTACGCCGGATCGTGCGCGAGCAGCGCAAATATGGTGCTGAGGTGATCAAGATCTGCGCCACCGGTGGGGTCTTCTCTCGCAACACCGAGCCGGGGCAGCAGCAGTTGTCCGAAGAGGAAATGCGCGCCATTGCCGACGAGGCGCATCAATGGGGCCTGAAGGTCGCGGCACACGCGCATGGCGCGGCCGGGATCAAGGCCGCGATCCGCGCGGGCATCGACACCATCGAACATGCCAGCCTGGTCGATGAAGAGGGGATCAAGCTGGCGGCCGCGCGCAAGCAGCCGGTGTGGTTTTCGATGGATATCTACAACACCGATTACACCCAGGCCGAGGGCAAGAAGAACGGCGTGCTGGAGGATAACCTCCGCAAGGACCGCGAGATCGCGCAGATCCAGCGCGACAATTTCCGCAAGGCGCATGCGGCAGGGGTGAAGATGGTGTTCGGCAGCGATGCAGGCGTGATGCCGCACGGCACGGCGGCCGGGCAGTTCAAATATATGGTCCAGTACGGCATGACGCCGCTGGAGGCGATCCGCGCAGCAACGCTCAACGCCGCCGAAGCGCTGGGGCGGACCAAGGATGTCGGCGCGATCGAGGTGGGGCGCTATGGCGACCTGATCGCGGTCGAGGGCGATCCGCTCAAGGACGTTACCGTGCTGACCAAGGTCACCGATGTGATCAAGGGCGGCGAACGCGTCGGCGACTGAGGCCGGAAAAAATGCCGGGCCCGCGGCGGGAGGAACCGCAGACCCGGCGATTTCGCGCTCAGGCGGGGGCGAGCGCGTCGGCGGTGGCGGGGACCAGGTCGAGGCCGATCGGACCTTCGCCGGCATAGGTCATGCTGCCCTCCAGCGCGGCGCCGGTGCCGGTGACGTTGACCGCCACGACGCCCTGCGTGCCGCGGCAGCCGATGACCCAGGTGCCCCCGGGATGCCAGGGCGCGTCATTCCCGCCCCATTGGTTGAGCACGCTGTAGGTGTTGGCCATGGTCTGGGTGCCGCGGAAGCCGATCGGGCCTTCGCCGACATATGTCATCGATCCGACCAGCGTCTTGCCATTGTCGGGGCTGGTCACGTCGATCGCAGCCACCGGCTGGTCCGGGCGGCAGCCGAGAACCCACAGCCCGCCTTGATGCCATGGCGCGCTGTCGCCGCCCCATTGGTTCGTCGCGTTGAACCCGGTGCCGTCGGAGATTGCACCCTTGACCCCGATCGGACCTTCGCCGGCATAGGTCATCGATCCGGTGAGGGTCTGGCCGCCGTCACCGGAGGTGAGGTCGAACGCGACGGCATTCTGGCCGTTGCGCGCGCCCAGCAGAAACAGCCCGGCGTCGTGCCACGGGGCGTCGTTCCCGCCCCACTGGTTTTCGACCTGATAGCAATTGGTGGTTACCAGCGTCGCGCGGACACCGATCGGACCTTCGCCCTCATAGGTCATCGACCCGGTAAAGCTGCGTCCGCCATCGCCCGAGCTGATCGCCAGGGCGATCGGATTCTGGCCGGCGCGGTTGCCGATGCTGAGGAGGCCGCCATCATGCCACGGCGCGCTGTCGCCGCCCCATTGGTTCTGAATCGCATAGATCGTCACGCTGTTCTCTCCTGAAGTGCCGACCGCCCGACAGGCGCTTTTGGCGATGCGGGTTCGGGTCGTGTTGTGATCGATACGCAGGACCGATCGCCGGATTCGGCGATGCACCGTCATAACCTGACCGGCGTTCGGGCGCTGGAGAGTGAGCGCCATAATGGATGAAGCCGGCGCGGGTGCCCGGCGACAGCGCAGAAAAAAGGGCGCGTCCCGAAAGGAACGCGCCCCGATGCCCCGGCACGGACCGTGGTCCGCGCCGAACAGTCTGGATCAGTTCGAACCCACCACGGCCGCGACCGTGACCGGGGCGGCTGCGCCCGGCTGTACGGGCTCGGCGCGGACCGGTGCGGCGGTGATCGCGCTCATATGCTTGAGGCGACCATCGATATGGCCGCCATTTTCGATGGTGATGTTTTCATATTCGACATCGCCGGTGATGCGCGCGGTGCGCTCGACGGTCAGCAGCTTGGCGCGGACCGTACCCTCGATCGCACCGGCGAGGCGCGCGCTGTCGGCGGTGACGCTGCCGAAAATCTGGCTGTCGGCGCCCTGCGCCAACGTGCCGCAGTCGACATCGCCTTCGATCCGGCCCTCAATATGCAGCTCGCTGCTGGCCTTGACGTTGCCGGTAATCACGATGTCCGGGCCGATGACCGAAAACATGCCGCGCTTCGACGCGCCGCCGCTTGGGGCGGGCGGTGCAGGCGGCATGGTGGGACGGTCATCACGCGAACGGTTACTGTTAAACATCTTCACTCCCCACTTCCCCGGAAACTGAGTCGGCGTTCAATATCATAGCGCAATGCGCCCCGCAGCACGGCTGGTCCCGGATTTCGTCCCGTTGGGGGATTATCGTTTGCATTCGGGACGGCGAGCGGTCGTGCAGCGATCCAGGTCGCGGCGATCATGCACGCCGCGCCGAGCGCGACCATCGGCGTGCCCAGGCCAAGATAGCCGGTGATCGCGGCGAACGATCCGATCTGGACCAGTGCCGCCAGCGCAAAACCCGCGCGCGTGCCCCGGGCAATGGCGAATGCCAGGATCAGCATGTCGGCGAGCAGAAAATAGCGCTCATGCATGCGCGGCAGCAGCCCGGCGGATAGCAGCGCGGCAAGTGCGGCCATGCCCACCAGGCCAGCGGCGTCGAACCGGACCACCTGCATCTTGGCGATGAACCAGGCGGCGGCGCCCAGCGCTGCGGCGAGCGCCAGGCCGAACAGGCGCGGGGCGAAGTCGGGGGCGATCATCCCGACGAGTGACCAGATGTTCGGCGCGTTGCGTGCGATCTCGTTGCTGAACGTCCCTGCCTGTCGGAAATAGATCGTCGCGAGGTCCGACGGCGGCCAGCCGGCGAGCAGGGCAGGGGCCATCAGCGCGAGCAGCGCGGCGGGCGCGGCGAGCCACTGGACCAACGGCACGCGGCGCTGGATCGCGATGGCGAGGAAGAAGGGGGCGACCAGTACCGCCTGCGCCTTGAACGCCACCGCCACGCCGCACCAGACGAACATCGCGACATGCCGCCGCTCGGCGGTCATTGCGACGGCCATCAGGCAGGCGGCGACATAGATCGCATCGCACTGGCCCATCAGCAGCGCGTTGAACGCGACCGAGGGCAGGGCGATCACCAGTGCCGCCCAATGCGTGCGCTGCGTCACGCCGAGCGCGCCGAGCAGCCGGTGCATCGCGAGCGCGAGTGCGACGGTCCCGGCGACCGAGAGCAGTTTGATCACGCTCATCGGATCGAGCCAGGCGGTGAGCGGGCTGACCAGCGCGAGCAGGTAGAGGTAGCTCGGCATGTAATTGGAGAAGGGGCGTGCAAAGGCGTCGGCGACCCCGTTGGCGCGGATCGTCTCGAGCCACGGGATCAGATAGGCGGTCATGTCCGGCGTGAAGAGCGGCCACAACACCCAGGCCTGCGCCGCCGCGACCAGCGCGACCAGCAGCGGGGAGGGGGCCGGGAACCCGGAACGAAAGGCGGCGGACGACATGGCATCGCGGATAGGGCGCTGCGCTGAAGATCGGGTTAAGCTGGCGCCGCGCATGGCCGGTGGACAAGCCGCTGTCGCCGTTGCAGAAACCGCGCACCGATGCTGCGTTCCCTGTCCTCCGCCGCCCGTCTTCGCCTGCTCGCGCTCGTGCTGGCCGTGCTGGCGCTGGGGCTGATCGCGCTGGGCGGGCGGTGCATGCTGCCGACGATGGTCAGCTGTTCCGCGACGACGCTCTTTGGCGGGCCGAAGCTGGACGTCCCGTACAAGAGCACGCGCCGCGATGTGGTCGCGCTGATGCTTGAGATGGGCGAGGTGAAGGCCGGGGACACCGTGATCGACCTTGGCACTGGTGACGGGCGCATCCTGATCGCTGCGGCGAAGGAGCGCGGGGCAACGGGGCTGGGCGTCGATCTCGATCCGGTGCTGATCCGCACGGCGCGCGCGGCGGCCGAGGATGCCGGGGTCGCGGATCGGGTGCGATTCGAGGCGGTGGATCTGTTCAAGACCGACCTCAGCTCCGCTGACGTGGTCACCATGTATCTGCTGCCCGAAGTCAATCTGCGCCTGCGCCCGCAGCTGTTCGCACAGTTGAAGCCGGGCACGCGCGTGGTGAGCCACGCCTTCGACATGGGCGATTGGAAGCCGGAGGCGAAGCGGAAGGTGGGCGGATCGACGGTCTATATGTGGCGGATCCCGCAAACCCCGCGATCTGTTGAGTCGCCGCACCAGCCCGCTCCCCCACCCGGCCACCCACCGCGCGGTGATTCTATGGGTGGCCGGGTGGGGGCGCGGGCTGGTGCGGCGACGCAACAGATCGCGGGGTTTGCGGGAGCCGCCACATATCGACCGTCGATCCGCCCACCTTCCGC
>JASBRX010000003.1 GCA_030149245.1 Sphingomonas bacterium | reverse complement strand
CTGTCGATATTTCGGCACGGCCTGTCGCGAAGGGGTAAAATTGGGGGTGGATTGAGCGGAATTATCGGCACGACGATCAAGAACGTTGTTATAAATCAGTATCTTATGTTTTTCGTGTGAATCCCTCCTCCGCTACCATTTCGATCATTGGTGCCAAAGAGGAACGCTGCGCAGCAACGCGCGGGCAGACAATGGGGCGCGCCCTGAGCACCCGCCAGTTCGTTATAAGACGAACAGCTCCGCTGCTGCGTGGCTTCGTAAGTATCGTCATACTGCATTTCTACAGTGGTTTGAATAAATCTGCGCAATTGCAACGATGTGTAGCCGATTGTTACGCCTCACCACTGCGACCGCAAGTCCGTCGTTCCCTATATGAATGACAATATTGGAGGTTTCCGCCGAAGATCTGCGGGAAGCTCACGGCATCCATATGCCCGGGTGAGGACAAACGATCATGGCTAAGACGGCATTCCTGCTTTTCGCTTCGTATCTGGCGCTTTCCACTCCGGCACTTGCCGCGAGCGATACTTCTCCGCCGACGGACAGTGCGACGGAGACCGAAGCACAGGCAAAGGACAAACCCGCGCCAAAGGCTCAGGAAGTCTTCTCCACTGGCGTGGCCAAGGGTCGCGATCGCCTGGACAGCGCGACATCGACCAGCGCGCTGCGCGGCAGTGACGTCCAGAAGCTGGGGCTGCGCCCGCTCGGCGAAGTGCTGCGCACCATGGCGGGCCTGCGCGTCGCGACCAGCATTGGTGAGGGCAACAACAACTATACGGTGCGCGGCCTTCCGCTCGCTGCCGGTGGGTCGAAATATATGCAGATCCAGGAAGACGGCTTGCCCGTGCTGGAATTTGCCGACCTCTTCAACGTCGGTGCCGACGTCTATCTGCGCAATGACCTGAGCGTGGCGGCGATCGAATCGATCCGCGGCGGCTCGGCCTCGACCTTTGCGTCCAACTCGCCCGGTGGCCTGATCAACGTCTTGTCGCGCACCGGCGACGTCGAGGGCGGCACGATCCAGCTGTCGACCGGGCTCGACTATGACGAAAAGCGGGTCGATTTCAGCTATGGGGCAAAGATTGGCGAGAACACCCGGTTCCACATCGGCGGCTTCTATCGCTCGGGCGAAGGGCCGCGCAACATCGGCTTTGACGGGTGGAAGGGCGGCCAGATCAAGGCCAATATCACGCACCAGTTGAGCAACGGCTATGTCCGACTGTACCTGAAGGTTCTGGACGATCGCTCGCCGACCTTCGCGCCCTATTTCGCCAATATCACCGGCACCAACGCCGACCCGGTCATCCGCAGCTTTCCCGGGTTCGACCTGCGCCGGGACTCGGTGCTGTCCTCCTATCTCGGCCCGGTCGTGACGCTGGACCAGAACAACCAGCCCGCAGCCCTGCCCATTGCCACGGGCCAGAGCGCGGAAAGCCGATCAATCGGCTTTGAAGGCCAGTTCGAGATTGCGGGTTGGACGATCACCGAACGCATGCGTTACTCGGTCAATCGCGGCGATTTCAGCCGCGCTTTCCCCAATGTCGCCAACACGGTATCGGCCTTTGCCGCAGGGCAAGGCGGCACCGGTGCGACCGCGCGCTATGCCAGCGGCCCGCTGGCGGGGCAGGTCATCAGCCCCACCGCCAACATCAACGGCAACGGCCTGCTGTCGCTCTACTTCGTGTCGTTCGTCCGTGCGCGCTCGCTCGACAATTTCACCAACGACATTCGCGGGTCGAAGGTGTGGGATTTGTCGGGCGGTAAGCTGACCACGACGCTGGGCGCCTATTTCGCGTCGCAGGATCTCAACACCACCTGGCTGCACACCGCGATGAATGTCGACGTCAATGGCGACAATGGCACCGCGATGGTCGACATCTTCAACGCCGGCGGCGCGCCGCAAACGCTGAACGGCTATTACGCCTTTGCCCGAGCCAGCAGCTTGTTCCGCCGCGCGTTCGACGTGAATTACAAGGTGTTCGCGCCCTATGGCTCGGTCAACTTCCATGTCGGCAAGCTCGCGGTCGGCGGCAGCGTCCGGTATGACAAGGGTAAGGTGCGCGGCTCACTCGTCGGGGCGGACCTGAACAACGGTAGCGTCGGCCTGATCACCTATGACATCAACCGCGACGGACTGATCAACCCGGCTGAAAATCGGGTGGCCTATCTGCCCTTCACTCAGCCGGGAGCGGTCAATTACGACTATGGCTATGTCAGCTATTCGGCGGGCGTGAACTATCGCGTGGCCGAGCCCTTCTCGGTCTTTGCCCGCTACAGCAAGGGCGCCCGCGCCAATGCCGACAAGGTGCTGTTCACCCCGCTGATCAACAACGCCACCGGCGACATCCGCAGCGAGCGCGACAAGCAGGATGAAGTCAAGCAGCTCGAGGGCGGCTTCAAGTTCCGCAAGGACGGCTTCACGTTCAACGCCACGGCGTTCCGCGTCACGGCGGCGGACCACAATGTCCTCAACGGCGCTGCCAACCGTACCGACCGCAGCTATCGCGCGACCGGCGTCGAGCTGGAGGGCGGCGTCCAGCGCGGTCCGTTCAGCCTGATGGCGGGGGCTACCTATACCAAGGCGAAGATCACGCAGGATCTGCTCGAACCGACGCTGACCGGCAAGGTGCCGCGTCACCAGCCCGACTGGACGTTGACCGCCACCGGCTCCGCCGATCTGGGTCGGGCGACCGTGGGAGCGAGCGTCGTGACGATCACCAAGAGCTTTGCGCAGGACTCCAACTTGCTCGTGATGCCCGGCTTCACCACGGTCGATCTGTTCGCGCAGGTCACGCTGTTCAAGGGCGGCAGCCTGGCGGTGAACGTCAATAACGCGTTCGATACGCTCGGGATTTTCGAGGTGAACCAGGCGAGCGTGCCGGCCAACGGCATCGGCTTTGCCCGCGCGGCGAATGGCCGGACGATCTCGGGGGCGCTGCGCTTCGACTTTTGAAGATCAACGCGGCGCGGGTGGCTGGCCTAGCCCCCCGCGTCGCGGATCGCTTCCATCGCCACGAAGGTCGATGTGCTCGCCACGTGCGGCAGGCTGGAAATGCGTTCGCCCAGCACTTCGCGGTAGCGGCGGATGTCGGCGGTGCGCACCTTGAGGAGATAGTCGAAGCTGCTGGCGATCATGTGGCATTCCTCGACCTCCGGAATGCGTAGTACCGCCTGGCGGAACGCTTCCAGCGCATCCTCGCGCGTGTCGGACAGCTTCACTTCGGTAAAGGCGACATGGTCGAGGCCCAGACGCGCCGGATCGACGATCGCGCGAAAGCCGCGGATCACGCCGCTGTCGATCAGCCGCTTGACGCGGACCTGGCACGGCGTCTTCGACAGCCCGACCCAGGCAGCGAGATCGGTGATCGAGATGCGCCCGTCGACACGCAGCGCCTCCACGATCTTACGGTCGAATTGGTCAAGATCGCTATGATCGAGCGTCTGGTGGGTCATATTGCCTGCATAATCGGTCAAATGAAGGCAATTTGCAAAGCGCAATGGCGATCAAAAGGCACTTTGCCGCGCCGAAGCCTGATAGGATTGAGCATTCCGCTTCACCGACAGGTTCGCCCGTGACTAAGCCCTTTGCCGATTTCGCCCCCCCGGTTCGCCCTGCAACCCCGCTGCGCGCCGCGATCACCGCCGCCTATCGTCGGCCGGAGCCCGAATGCCTCGCCCCGCTGATCGAAGCCGCGACGCTGTCCACCGGGACGCGCGAGGCGGCGAAGGCGACCGCGACCGGGCTGATTACTGCCCTGCGCGCCAAGCACAAGGGCACCGGGGTCGAGGGGCTGGTGCAGGAATATGCGCTGTCGAGCCAGGAAGGCGTCGCGCTGATGTGCCTGGCCGAGGCATTGTTGCGCATCCCCGATGCGGCGACGCGCGACGCGCTGATCCGCGACAAGATTTCTGACGGCGACTGGAAGAGCCATGTCGGCGATGGGCGGTCGCTGTTCGTCAATGCCGCGACCTGGGGGCTGGTGGTCACCGGCAAGCTGACCGGGAGCGTCAATGATGCGGGGCTGGCCGCGGCGCTGACGCGCCTGATTGCGCGCGCGGGCGAGCCGGTGATCCGGCGCGGGGTCGACATGGCGATGCGGATGATGGGCGAGCAGTTCGTCACCGGCGAGACGATCGCCGAGGCATTGAAGCGCGCCCGCCCGCTGGAGGCGCGCGGCTTCCAGTACAGCTATGACATGCTGGGCGAGGCGGCGACGACGATGGCCGATGCCGATCGCTATTACCGCGATTACGAGAATGCGGTGAACGCGATCGGTACCGCGTCGGCGGGGCGCGGCGTTGTTGGCGGTCCGGGTATCTCGATCAAGCTGTCCGCGCTCCACCCGCGCTATGCGCGCGCGCAGGCGGGGCGGGTGATGGCCGAGCTGCTGCCGCGGGTGAAGGCGCTGGCGGTGCTCGCCAAGTCCTATGACATCGGGTTCAACATCGATGCCGAGGAGGCCGACCGGCTCGAACTCTCGCTCGACCTGCTCGAAAGCCTGGCGCTCGATCCCGATCTGGCCGGCTGGGATGGCCTGGGGTTCGTGGTGCAGGCCTATGGCAAGCGCTGCCCGTTCGTGATCGACTGGATCATCGACCTTGCCCAGCGCGCCGGGCGGCGGATCATGGTGCGGCTGGTCAAGGGCGCGTACTGGGACGCGGAGATCAAGCGCGCGCAGGTGGACGGGCTGGCCGATTTCCCGGTCTATACGCGCAAGGTCCATACCGACGTCGCCTACATCGCCTGCGCGCGGAAGCTGCTCGCGGCCAAGCGCCACGTCTTCCCGCAATTCGCGACGCATAATGCGCAGTCGCTGGCGACGATCTATCATTTGGCGGGGCCGGATTTCAGCATTGGCGATTATGAGTTCCAGTGCCTGCACGGCATGGGCGAGCCGCTGTATGACGAGGTCGTCGGCAGCGATAAGCTGAACCGCCCGTGCCGCATCTATGCACCGGTCGGGACGCATGAGACGCTGCTCGCCTATCTCGTCCGCCGCCTGCTCGAAAACGGCGCGAACTCCAGCTTCGTCAACCGCATCGCCAATCCGGAAGTGTCGATCGCCGAACTGGTGACCGACCCGGTCGAGGTGGTGACCGCGATGGATGCCCCCGGGGCCAAACATCCGATCATCGCGCTGCCCCGCGAGCTTTATGGTGCGCGGATCAATTCAGCGGGGATCGACCTGTCCGACGAAACTGCGTTGGCGGCGCTGAGCGATGCGTTGCGCGAGAGTGCTGAAATCGGCTGGCTCGCCCAACCGGCAAATGGTGAGGGCAAGTCGCGCCCGGTGGCGAACCCGGCTGACGCGCTCGACATCGTCGGAACGGTGGTCGAGATGAGCGAGGCAGCGGCAGCGCACGCGGTCGAAACCGCGCAGTCGGTCGCGGCGGACTGGGCCGCCGTGCCGGTCGCCGAGCGCGCTGCGTGCCTCGATCGTGCGGCGGACCTCATGGAATCGCGCATGCAGCTGCTGATGGGGCTGATCATGCGTGAGGCAGGCAAGTCGGCGCCGAACGCGATTGCCGAGGTGCGCGAGGCGGTCGATTTCCTGCGCTATTATGCGCAGCAGGCGCGCGCGACGCTCGGTGCCGCGCATGCTCCGCTCGGCCCAGTCACCTGCATCAGCCCATGGAATTTCCCCCTGGCGATCTTCATCGGTCAGGTCGCGGCGGCGCTGGTGACGGGCAACCCCGTCCTCGCCAAGCCTGCGGAAGAAACCCCGCTGATCGCGGCGCAGGGCATCGCGATCCTGCACGCGGCAGGCGTTCCCGCCGATGTGGTCCAGCTGGTGCCCGGCGATGGCCGGATCGGCGCGGCGCTGGTCGCAGCAGTGGGCACGCAGGGAGTGATGTTCACCGGTTCGACCGAGGTCGCGCGGATCATCCAGCGTCAGCTCGCCACCCGCCTCGCGAGCGACGGCACGCCGATCCCGTTCATCGCCGAAACCGGCGGGCAGAATGCGATGATCGTCGACAGCTCGGCGCTGGCCGAACAGGTCGTGGCCGACGTCATTGCCTCGGCCTTTGACAGCGCGGGGCAGCGCTGCTCGGCGCTGCGCGTGCTGTGCCTGCAGGAGGATGTGGCGGACCGCATCCTGACGATGCTGAAGGGCGCGCTGCATGAGCTGTCGATCGGACGTACCGACCGGTTGGCGACCGATATCGGCCCGGTGATCAGCGCCGAGGCGCAGATCAATATCAACAGCCATATCGAAAAGATGCGCCGGATGGGCCGCCGCGTCGAACAGATCGAACTGGCGGGGGAGACGGGGCAGGGGACGTTCGTGCCGCCGACGATCATCGAGATCGACGCGCTGAGCGATCTGGAGCGCGAGGTGTTCGGCCCGGTGCTGCACGTCATGCGCTACAAGCGCCGCGACCTCGACCGGGTGATCGATGCGATCAACGCCACCGGCTATGGTCTGACCTTCGGCCTGCATACCCGGCTCGACGAGACGGTCGAGCATGTCACCGAGCGGGTCGAGGCGGGCAATCTCTATATCAACCGCAACATCATCGGCGCGGTGGTCGGCGTGCAGCCGTTCGGTGGGCGTGGCCTGTCGGGCACCGGACCGAAGGCGGGCGGGCCGCTCTATCTCGGGCGGCTGGTCAAGGCACCGACCGTCCCGGCGGACCTTGCCTCGTCCGCGTCCGATCCGGCGCTGCGCGATTTTGCGCTGTGGCTGGGCGAAGGGGGCGATTGTGCGCGGGAAGCGGGTGAGGCGTCGCTGCTCGGTGCGCAGCTCGAACTGCCGGGGCCAGTGGGTGAGACCAACCTCTACACCATCCACCCGCGTGGACGCGTGCTGCTGCTCCCGCAAAGCCGCGCGGGGCTGATCGCGCAGCTCTGCGCCGTGCTCGCAACCGGAAACCGCGCGGTGATCGCCAATGCCGCGTTGCGCGTGGAACTGAACGGCGCGCCCGAGCGGGTTCTGCAGCGGATCGACTGGGTGGCCGACTGGCGCGTGGCCGGTCCCTATAGCGGCGCGCTGATCGAGGGGGATGCAACCGCGCGCCTCGCCGCATTGGCCGACATCGCCGACCTGCCCGGCCCGATCGTGCTGGCACAGGCGGGGACGCCGCGACTCGACTGGCTGGTGGAGGAGGTTTCGACCTCGATCAACACCACGGCGGCGGGCGGCAATGCCAGCCTGATGGCGATGGCCTGAACATGTTCATCCTCCCCCTGGCGGGGGAGGATTTATGAGGGTCGAAGTCCGGCTAGCGTGGGGAGGATTGGCGTGTCCGAAGGATCGGCCGCCACGTCGGATCGTCGAGCACGCTTTCGGCGAAGAATTGCGCGCCCGCCTGGGTCAGGTGGACACGATCGGCGGACAGGATGCGGCCCTGTGCATCGAACACCGGCAACCCGCCATGGCGGCGCTGCATGATGCCGAGCAGGTCGACATAATGGTCGCGCGGGACCTGCGCGGCATAGATCGCGTTGTCTGATACGGTCTTTGGCAGCAGCACGGCGCGGACGCCGGGGCGCTGGGACGCGGGCACGCGCATCCAGGCGTTGAGATTATACCCGAAATGCTTGGGACCGATCAGCAGCCACGCCTTGCCCGCGAGAATCGTGTCCCTCGCGGCGGCGGCGGTCTTGCACCCCAGCGGCGCGGACATCGACGCGACGAAGAGCACCGCCTGCGCATCCGCGACGAGTTGGCGGGTGGTGGCCGGCGCGCGGGACAGCCCGCAGAGATTGGCATCGGCGCGATAGACAATCTCGAACCCGTCAAAGCGCCGGCTCTCGACCAGCATGTTGACCATGTCGCGCGCCATGCTGTTGCCGACGACTAGCAGATTGGGTCGCGCCGGATCGGTGAACGCGTCCTTGTGAAAGCGGAGGGCGGCGTTGTTGTATGCGGCATAGTCGCCCGCGCCGAGGCCCATGCCCGGAACCCGCTGCGGCACCCCGGACGTGATCGACACGGCGAGGGCTACGGCGCCGGTGAGTGCGGTGACGGCAATGCCGAGCGTCAGGAACGGGCGGCGCGGCCATCGGCGCGCGTCGCGGAACGGCTGTTCGATCCAGCGCCAGCTCGCAGTGCCGATGGCCAAAGTGGCTAGGGTGAGGGCGGCCATCACATCCGCGCCGGGCGGGGTCACGCTCAGCGCCCGCGCGAACGCGAACAGCGGCTGATGCCACAGATAGATGCTGTAGCTGGCCAGGCCGACCAGCACGAGCGGCCCCCAGCCGAGCAGGCGCTGCGCCAATCCGCCCGCGGCGCCATGGCGCAGGATCAGCGCCGTGCCGACGCAGGGCAGCAGCGCGCGCCAGCCGGGATAGGGCGCGGTTTCGTCGATCAACAGCATCGCGCCGATGATCATCGCGAGCCCGGTGAGCGCGAGCGCGCGCGCGATCCGCTCGGGCTGGGGCGTGTGGGGCGAGCGCCACGCCGTCAGCGCGCCGAGGAGCAATTCCCATGCACGCGTGTGGATGAGGTAGAAGGACGCATCCGGATAACGCGCTGATAATGTCACGCTGAGCAGCAGGCTGATCGCAAAGCCGCCCGCCAGCATCGGTGCAAACAGCTGAGGCCGTCGCCGCAGCACCATGAGCGCCAGCAGCGGATAGGCGATGTAGAATTGCTCCTCGACCCCCAGGCTCCAGGTGTGGAGCAGCGGTTTGAACGTCGCGGCGAGGTCCCAATAGCCGCTGGTCAGCGTCAGCAGGACATTATTGGCGAAGAGCAATGTCGCAACCGCGCTTTGCCCCAGATTCTCGTAATCGTCGGGAAGCAGCAGCCAGTAGCCGGCGATCAGCGACAGCGCGACGACCGGGATCAATGCGGGCAGAATGCGGCGCGCGCGTCGCTCGTAGAAATGCGCGAGCGAGAAGCTGCCATCCGCCACGCCATCGGTGATGATGCGCGAGATCAGGAAGCCGCTGATCACGAAGAACACGTCGACACCGACGAACCCGCCGGGCAGGGCGGAGAGCCCGGCATGGTGCAGCACCACGCCCAGCACCGCCACGGCGCGCAGCCCGTCAATATCGTTCCTGCGCTCCATCGATCTTCCGGCTTGCGTAATCTGCGCCCGCTCATGGCCCGGCGCTGCGTGGCGGCGCAAGCCCGGCTTTGCAGCGCCCCAATCGCTTTGTGTTGGCCATCGGCGCCGCCGCTGCTAGCCGAACGCTAAAATGCGGGAGCGAAAGATGCAGTTCGATATCGTGATCGTGGGTGCGGGGCATGGCGGGGCACAGGCGGCGATCGCGCTGCGTCAGGCCAAGTTCGAAGGGACGATCGCGGTGATCGGCGATGAACCGGAGCTTCCCTATGAACGCCCGCCGCTGTCGAAAGAGTATTTCTCGGGCGAGAAGGTATTCGAGCGGATCCTGATCCGCCCCGCCGCTTTCTGGGCCGAGCGCAATGTCGAAATGCTGCTCAACCGGCGCGTGGTATCGGTCGATCCGGTTGCGCACAGCCTGTCCACCGCCGATGGCGCGACGATCGGCTACGGCCAGCTGATCTGGGCGACCGGGGGCAGCCCGCGCCGGATCGGGTGTGCAGGCAATGACCTGATCGGCGTCCACACCGTCCGCACCCGCGCCGATGCCGACCGCATGCTCGCCGAGCTGGACGGGGTCGAACAGGCGGTGGTGATCGGCGGCGGCTATATCGGGCTGGAGGCGGCGGCGGTGCTCGCCAAGTTCGGCAAGAAAGTCGTGCTGCTCGAAGCGCTCGACCGCGTGCTGGCGCGCGTTGCGGGCGAGCCGCTGTCGCGCTTCTATGAGGCCGAGCATCGCGCGCATGGCGTCGATGTGCGGCTGAACGCAGCGGTCGAGTGTATCGAGGGCGAGGGCCGGGTGAGCGGCGTGCGGATGCAGGACGGCACGGTGATCCCCGCGCAGATGGTGATCGTCGGCATCGGCATCGTCCCCGCCGTCGAACCGCTGATCGCGGCGGGCGCGCAGGGCGGCAATGGCGTCGCCGTCGACCATCAGTGCCGCACCTCGCTGCCCGATATCTTTGCGATCGGCGACTGCGCGCTCCACGCCAACCGCTTCGCCGACGACATGCCGATCCGGCTCGAATCGGTGCAGAACGCCAATGATCAGGCGACGTTGGTGGCGAAGACGATCATGGGCCAGGACCTGGCCTATGACGCGGTGCCGTGGTTCTGGTCGAACCAGTACGACCTCAAGCTCCAGACCGTCGGCCTCTCGACCGGCCACGACCAGGCGATCCTGCGCGGCGACCCGGCGAACCGCAGCTTTTCGGTCGTTTATCTGAAGGACGGGCGCGTCATCGCGCTCGACTGCGTCAACGCGACCAAGGATTATGTGCAGGGCCGCAAGCTGGTGGTGGAACGCCTGTCGCCCAACCCGACGGCGCTGGCCGACGCCAGCGTGCCGCTCAAGGAGCTTGCCTGACGCCCGTTAAGGCATGCGTCCGCTGCGCAATGATTGGGCATGATCGGTCAAGTCGAACCCCTGATGGTGCGATAGGTTCGGCTCGGTCATTCCTAGGAGCCGAGCATGCCCGTCCAAGATCTATTGCGTCCGATCACCACCCGCGCCGCCTGGCGTGGCGATCGCCTGATTGGCAGCGACGAATGGATCTACCGCCTGTCGGATGAACAGGTGGCGGAGCTGGAGGAACTGGGGCGCCGCTTCGTTGAGCAAAGCCCCGATTTGCGCAGCGTGCAGGCGGAAGACTATCCGCTGATCGCGACCGCCGACGCGGCGGCGGAGTGGCGCGAGACGGTCGATTTCGGGCGTGGTTTCGTGCTGGTGCGGGGCTTGCGGACCCATCTCTATTCGGACGCGCTGTCGGCGGCGATCTACTACATCCTCGGCCTGCACATGGGCGATCCGATCCGCCAGAACGAGCTCGGCGATCTGGTCGACCATGTCTATGCCACGTCGGACAAGACGATGGACGATCCCACCGCCAAATCGTCCAAGGTGCGCGACCAGCTGGTCTATCACTCCGACAGTTCGGACATCGTCGCGCTGATGTGCCTGCGTCCCGCGCGCGACGGGGGGCTGTCGTGCCTCGTTTCCGGTGCTGAAATCTATAACGAGATCCTGCGCCGCCGCCCCGACCTTGCGCCGTTGTTGCTGGAGCCGTTCCATTGGGACTGGCGGCGGCAGGATGCCGAATCCCCGGCGCTGACCTACACTTCGCCGATCATCTCGATGGTCGATGGCGTGTTCAGCATGTACGCCGGCTCGCTCTACATCCTGACCGCGCAGGACTATCCCGGCGTCCCGCAGCTCACCGCCGACCAGATCGAGGTGCTGCGCCTGTTCGACGAGATCACCTACGAACCCGGTATGGCGATCGAGATGGATTTTCGTCCGGGCGATATCCAATGGCTGTCCAACTATGCCGCGCTGCATGCCCGCACCGGCTTTACCGACTGGCCCGAGCCGCAGCGGCGGCGCCATCTGCTGCGGCTGTGGCTGAGCAGCAAGACCGACCGGCCGGTGGTGCCCGACTTCGGCAAGAACGGCGTGGTCCAGCACCGCGCCGCCCCGCGCGACGGCGCTGCCGAGCATCCCGATGCGCGGTTCGACATTGCCACAGCCGCCGTCCCACGGCTGCTCGCGTAAGTCAGGCGGAGAAAACGCCTTCCGACACCAACTGGTCGAGCGGGGTCCGCCCGCTCGGAACTTCGCGTGCGCGCAGCCCTTCGGCCAGCGTTGCCGGATCGCCCATCCGCCCGATCGCGACCGCAGCCTCGATGCGATAAGCTTCGGGCACCGCCATCGCCGCGCGCGCCGCATCGACGTCGAACCCGGTCATGCCATGCGCGAACAGGCCGCTGCGCACCGCCTGCAACGCCAGCATCGCCCAGGCAGCGCCGGCGTCGAAGGAATGGCTGTAGGACTCGCTCTTCACCGCACCGTCGGCGTCGCGGACGAACCGGTCCGACAGGATATAGACGAGCGCCGACGCGCCCGCTGCCCAGCCCTGATTGAAGGGGATCAGCGTGGCGAGCAGCGTGTCCCAGTGCGGCGTATCGCGCAGCGCATAGACGAACCGCCACGGCTGAACATTATAGGCCGAAGGCGCCCAGCGCGCCGCTTCCAGCAGTGTCATCAGCGTGTCCGGTTCGATCGCTCCACCATCGAATGCGCGCGGCGACCAGCGGTCGGTGAACAACGGGTCGATCGGGTAGGCGGGCGTGCGCGGATCGGCTACGGTCATGCGAAAACTCCGTGGATGGTTCAGAACGGGCGGTCGCCGCGCACCGTGACGCGATAGCCCGAGCGGGTTTGCGGGAAATAATCCCAGATCGCCGAATGCTGCACCGCGCGATTGTCCCAGAAGGCGATCGAATGCGGGCGCCAGCGAAAGCGGCACTGGAATTCAGGGCGCTGGACATGCGCGGTGAGGAACGCCAGCAGCGCCGCGCTTTCGTCCTTGGGGATTCCGTCGATCCGCGCGGTGAACTGCTTGTTGACGAAAATCGCCTTGCGCCCGCTGACCGGATGGGTGCGGATGACCGGGTGGGAGGACTGGTTGAACACCGTCCCCGGCGGCGCGATCGCGGCAAACACCCGCGCCGCATCATGCGTCGCGGTCAGCCCGTCGAGATAGGCCTTCATCCGATCCGACAGCGCGTCATAGGCAAGGAACATGTTCGAGAATGCCGTGTCGCCGCCGGTTTCGGGGACAGTGACGAGGTGCAGGATCGACCCCAAAGGCGGCTCGGGATCGCAGGTCATGTCGGAATGCCAATCCTCCCCCGCGACATATTTGGAGTCGGCGTCAGCATGGATGCGCGTGACCTCGGGATGTCCCTCCACCGCCCATGCAGCGGCGGCGGGCGCGACATGGATCTCGCCAAAGACCCGCGCCAGCGCCTTGTGCGCGGCAAAGTCCAGGCGCTGGTCGCGAAAGAACAGCACGAGATGATCGGTCAGCGCCTGACGCAGCGCCGCCGCGACCTCCGGCGCAATCGGGCGAGTCAGGTCGATGCCGTGCAGCTCTGCGCCCATATGCGGGGTCAGCCGGTTGATGCCGAACGGCGCGCTCATGCCACCGGCTCCGCGACAAAGCCGGTGGTGAGCGACAGCGGCTCCCAGCGGCGCATTTCTTCTTCCAGCATTTCGAAATGCTCGCGCGCATGGCGCAGCGCGTCTTCGCCGAGGAACAAATGCCGGGGCGGCTCCGGCGCATCGAGCGCGACCAGCATCGCCGCCGCCGCGCGTGCCGGATCGCCGGCCTCCTGGCCCCGGCCCGCCATCAGGCTGTGTTTGGACTGGCGGGCGGTCTCCTCGTAATCGTCGATCACGCCCGCCGCCTCGATCAGCCCGCGCGCGGCAAAGCCGGTGCGAAACCCGCCCGGCGCGATGTTTGTGACCCGGATGTCCAGCGGCTCCACTTCCTGCGCCAGCGTCTGTCCGATGCACTCCAGCGCATATTTGCTCGCGCCATAAATGCCCGTTCCCCACCAGGGCGCGAAGCCGCTGAGCGAGGTGATGGTGACGATATGGCCAGCGCGGCGCGCGCGCATTGCTGGCAGCACCGCCTGAATCATCGCCATCGCGCCGAACAGATTGACGTCGAACAGCGCCTTGGCCTCGGCAATGGATGTTTCCTCGATCGCGCCGACCATGCCGAACCCGGCATTGTTGACCAACCGGTCGATCGGTCCCAGCCACGCCTCCGCCGTCGCCACCGCGTCGGGAATGGCGGCATGATCGGAGAGGTCGAGCAACACGCCAAGCGCACGGCCGGGGGCCAGCGCCTCGAACGCCTGCTTGTCGGCGACGCGTCGCACCGTCCCGACGACCGCGTCGCCGCGTGCCAGCGCCGCTTGCGCCAGCGCGTGTCCCAGTCCGCCGCTAACTCCGGTGATCAGCCAGTTCGTCATGCCATCCCCCTGTCGTTGCGCCGAGGATAGGCGGGGTGCTGCAGTCCGGCTTGGCGTCAGCACCCGGAATAGTTGGCGGCACGCGCATGGCGCTTGCGGGCGCTTGCGGCGGCGCTGGCCATGGTCTTCAACCGCGCGCACCGGCGGGGAGCAAGACGATGGACGTGCATATTCTGGGTTCGATCAATGTCGATACGATCCTGGCGGTCGATGCGCTGCCCGGTGCGGGGGAGACGGTGCTGGCGGCGCAGGTGACGCGGCTGCCCGGGGGCAAAGGCGCGAACCAGGCGGTCGCCGCCGCGCGGATGGGTGCGCGCGTGGCAATGACCGGCGCGGTTGGTGCGGACGCCGATGGCGATTGGATGCGCGCGGTGCTGGCAGGGGAGGGGATCGATGTCGGCAGTATCGCAATACTGCCAGACGTGCCGACCGGCGCAGCGTTGATCGCGGTGGATGCGGCGGGTGAGAACCAGATCATCGTCGCGCCGGGCGCCAATGCGCTGCTTGCGCCGGCGACCGCCCAGGATTCCGGGCTGATCTTAGCGCAGCTTGAGATCCCGCTTGCCGTGATCGCCACCGCTTTTGCCGCGTCGGCGGGACCACGCCTGCTCAACGCCGCACCCTTCATCCCCGCCGCGCGCGCGCTGTTCGCGGATACCGATATCCTGATCGTCAATCAGCACGAGCTGGCCGGTTATGCGGAGGCGCCTGCCATTTCCGGCCCGGCGGAGGCGATCGCGGCGGCCCGCACGCTGCGGGCGCATCCGCAGCAGCAGGTCGTCGTGACGCTGGGCGGGCAGGGCGCGGTGGCGGTGTTCGATGACGGAGCGCTTCATGCCCCCGCACTGCCGGTCACGCCGCGCGACACGGTGGGGGCGGGGGATTGCTTTTGCGGGGCGCTGGCAGCGCTGATTGCCGAGGGAATGGACCTCGCCGCCGCGCTGCCGATCGCCAATGCCGCCGCCGCGCTGTGTACCCAGATTGTCGGCGCCATCCCCGCCATGCCCGCGCGTGCGGCGGTGATGGCGGCGCTGGCGGGCTGAAACCGGCGCGGCCAACAGAATATGCGCTGCCGATCAAGAATGCCGGCCGACCCCGGTTAGATTGGTTCGATCAATCGGGGGAACCAGCCGAATGTCCGACCTGCCAACGCCTGTAGCCTTCGACCTGCCGTCCGACACCGGGGGCAAGGATCTGGGGGTGTTCATGCCGATGGCCAATGGCGGCTGGATCCTGTCGAAGAACGCCCCGCCGCTCGACGGCTCCTATGCCTATAACCGGCAGGTCGCGGTGGCAGCGGAGGCAGCCGGGCTCGACTTCATCATGGCGATGGCGAAGTTCAAGGGCTATGGCGGCGAGATCAGGCATTGGGAGTCCACGCTGGACTCCGTGCTGCTGATGGCGGCGCTCGCCGAAGTCACCAGCAAGGTCAAAGTGTGGGCGACGATCCACACCATCCTGCAAAATCCTGGCGTGGCAGCGAAGATGATCGCGACGCTGGATCATATCAGCGGCGGGCGCGCCGGGCTGAACCTCGTCACCGGATCCTATCGCGGTGAATTCGCACAGTTCGGCGCATGGCCGGAGGGGGTCGATCACGACGGCCGCTACGACCTTGCCTATGAATGGATCGCGGCGATCAAGCGGTTGTGGACCGAAGAGTCGGTGACGATGGACGGCCACTATTTCCAGCTTGACGAGGCGACCTCCTGGCCCAAGCCGCTGCGCCAGCCTTTCACCGTCTGCGCCGGCACCTCGGGCAAGGGCATGCAGTTCACCGCGGACGAGATGGACGCGATCTTCCTGTCGGGCGGGGATCCGGTCGGGCTGGGCAAGAGCAGCCGCGCGGCCAAGGAAACCGCCGCGAAACAGGGCCGCTATATGCGCACCTATTCAATGATGACGGTGGTGCTGGACGACAGCGACGCTGCGGCGCAGGCGACCGCCGACCATTTCCGCGCGGGCCTCGACGAAGCGGCGCTGCAGGGGATGCTGCGCGCCTATGGCTTTTTCGACAGCGAACAGGGCGGCAAGGAAAATGCCTTTGTCGAAAAGGCGCGCTCGACCTTCATGGCGCCCTATGTGCTCGGGTCGCCCGAGACGGTGGCCGACAAGCTCACCGAGCTGTTCGAGGTATCGGGCACCGACGGGCTGATGCTGATCTTCCCCGATTACCTCACGGGCATCCCGCGCTTTGCGCAGGAAGTGCTGCCGGTGCTGCGGGAGCGGTTTCCGACGCGGGTGATGGAAGCCGCGCATGGTTGAGGACGAGACGCTGCCGCATGTCGCCGCCGCCGATCTCGCGCCGATGCTGGCGCCGGAACGCACCGCGCTGGTCGTCGTCGATGTTCAGGTCGATTTCGCTGCCCCGCATGGCCTGCTCGGGCGGGTCGGGGCCGATTTGTCGAGCGTTCCGCCCGCGATGGACCGGATCGCGGCGCTGATCGCGGCGGCGCGGGCGCGCGGCGTGACCATCGCCTTCATGCGCGTCGTCACGCGGCCCGAAACGGACTCGGTCGCGCTCAAGACGCTGATGGAGCGCAAGGGCATGCCGGGGGGCGAGGCGATCTGTCGCGCCGATGATGGTGGTGCGGATTATTATGGGGTCCAGCCGGAGCCCGGCGATATCGAGATCGAGAAGCTGTTGTTCGACAGCTTCCACGGCACTGACCTGGACGAACAACTGCGCGCGCGCGGGATCGAAACAGTGGTGATGACCGGGTTCAGCACCGATTGCTGCGTCGATCAGACGGCGCGATCGGCGTTTCACCGTGGCTACCATGTGTTTGTCGTGTCCGATGCGACGGGTGCCTATGAGGAAGGGCTGCACGCGAGCGCGCTCGACATTCTCTACAAGAATTGCGCGCTGCTGGTCCGGGCCGAGGATGTTGCGGCGGCATGGGCATGATCGCCGCCGACCTGCTGGTCACCCATAGCTGGGTGGTGACGATGGATGCCGATCGGCGCATCTTTCGCGATGGCGCGCTGGCGATTGCGGGCGACCGGATCGTCGCGGTCGGGCCGTCCGATCTTGTCGAGCAGAGCGTCGTCGCGCGGGAGGTCATCGATGGCCGCGACCGGTTCGTGGTGACACCCGGCATGGTCAACTGCCATGTCCACATCACCGGTGAGCCGATCACGCGCGGCCATGTCCCCGACGATACCGATTGGGCGACCAATGTCTTTGAATGGCTGATCCCGACCTATCTGGCGCAGACTCCCGATGAGGAACGGATTGCCGCGCAGCTCGCCGCGCTGGAGATGCTGCGGTCGGGGACAACGTGTTTCATTGAGGCGGGGACGATCCTCGATCTCGACGCGGTGGTCGATGCGCTGGGTGCGACCGGCATTCGCGGGCGGGTCGGGCAATGGGTGCAGGACCGCGCCTTTGCCCCGGATGACGATCAGGCGGCGCTGACCCGACAGGCGGTCGCGACGATCGAGGGCGAGCTGGCGCGCTACCCCGGCACCGATGACCCGCTGATTGCAGCATGGCCATGCCTGGTCGGGCATAACACCGCCACCGACGATCTGTGGCGTGAAGCGACGGCGCTCGCGGCTGCGCATGGTGCGGGGATCAGCGCGCATATGAGCGCCGATCCGGCCGATCCCGATTTCTATCTGGTAACCTCCGGCCGCCGCGCCATCGCGCATCTGTCCGACCTTGGCGTGCTCGGCCCGCATCTGTCACTGACGCATGCGATCCATCTCGACGATGAAGAGGTCGCACTGCTCGCGGCGAGCGGGACCAACATCACCCATTGCCCGATGACCGCGATGAAGGGCGCCTATGGCGCGACCGCAGTCGGGAAATTCCCCGAAATGGCCGCCGCTGGCGTCAATCTTCAGCTCGGCACCGACGGCAACAACAACGGCAACGCGGCCGATTTGATGCGCGCGATGTTCGTGACTGCGGGCCTGTTCAAGGATTCGCGCCGCGATGCGAGCCTGTTCTCTGCCTATCAGGTGCTGGAAATGGCGACGGTCAACGGCGCGAAAGGCGCGGGGATGGCCGACCGGATCGGATCGCTGGAAGTTGGCAAGAAGGCCGACTTCGTGCTCCACGACCGCGACCGGCCCGAGTGGCGGCCTTTGCTCAATGCGGTGAGCCAGCTCGTCTATTCGGCCGACGGGCGCGGGGTGCACAGCGTCTGGGTCGATGGGCGGCGCGTGATCGACAACTACCGGTCGACGCTGATCGATGAGGAACATCTGTACGCGCAGGTCGAGGCGGCGGGTGCGGCCGTTCTCGCCCGTGCGGGCGTTGCCACCCCCAGCCTGTGGCCGGTGCTGTGAGCGCGGTGCCCACGTGGGCGCGCAGTGGCGTGCTGATCGCCTGTACCCTCGGCAATGCGGTCAGCACGACGCCGGCGGTTCATGCCGTGTTCGGACTATTCCTGCTCCCGCTCTCAGCCGAGTTCGGCTGGCCCCGCGCGGCGATTTCGGTCGCGCTCGGCATCATGGCGGTGACCGGGGCAATCGCCTATCCCTTGATCGGACGGATCGCCGACCGCCATGGCGCGCGGCGCGTGATCCTGCCCGGCCTTGCGCTCTATGGGCTGGCGGTCGCGGCGCTGTCGCTGACCACTGCTTCGCTGGTTCAATTCTACGCCATTTTCCTGGCGGTCAGCCTGTTCGGCGCGATGGCCTCGACCCCGATCTACTCCAAGGTGATCGCGGAATGGTATGACACAGGGCGCGGCACCGCGCTGGGGATCAGCGCGGGCGCGGGCAATGGCGCGGGATCGGTCCTGTTACCCATCATCGCGGCAGCGGTTGTCGCGCAGCAGGGGTGGCGGTCGGGCTATCTTGCGCTGGGCGCGATCATCCTGCTGATCGGGTTGCCTGCCGTGCTGACACTGCTCCGCGACGCTCCGGCGCGGGAGGCTCCGGCGGGGGAGGGTCCCATCGCGATGGCCGGCATGACGCTGGGCGAAGCGGCGCGGCTTCCGCATTTCTGGATCATCCTGGTCGCGATCGCGTCCGGCGCGGGCTGCACCACCGCGATCTTCAGCCATGTCATCCCGATCCTGGCCGATCGCGGCTATGGGGTCGATGTGGGGACGGCGGTACTGAGCTGCTTCGCACTGATGACCTCGGCCTGGCAGATCGCCTGCGGGCGGCTGCTCGACCGGTTTCCGACGCCGCGTATCGTCATCCCGATGGTGGCGATGGCGATCGTCGGGCTGGCATTGCTGCAGTTCGGCGAAGGGGTGCCGGTGCTGATCGCCGCCGGGCTGTTGCTGGGGATCGGCATGGGCGCGCAATATGGTGCGCTGCCCTATTATGTCGCGCGCTATTTCGGGACGAAGGCTTTTGGCGCGATCATCGGCGTCATGTATTCGGCGATCATCGCGGCGCAGGGGATTACCCCGGTGCTGCTGGATCATGGGTTCGATGTGACGGGCAGCTACCAGCTGGCGGTGATCGCTTCGATCGTCGCGCTGTCGGCGGGCATGGCGCTGTTGTTGCTGCTGCCCCGCTATGGCGCCGACGCTCAAAGCGCCGCTCCAGCGCTCGCGGCGCACGTCGCATGACCGGCACGCCCGCGCCATTCGCCGACCCGATGCACGCACCCTATGCCGTGAGCGCGGCCGAGCGCTATGCCATCGCCGCCGCGATCGACACTGACGAGCTGGTTCAGCTTGCGCTCGCGCTCGGCAATATCCCCGCCCCCTCGCGCAGCGAGGCCGCTGCGGCCCAATTTGTGTTCGACTGGATGCAGCGCGAGGGATTTCGCCCCCGCAAGGTCGGCGCGACGCCGGAGCGGCCCAATATCATCGGCGAGATCGGCGGCCATGGCACCGGTGCCAACCTGCTGCTGACCGCGCATCTCGACACCGAAAGCCCCAGCGGCATCACGCATCAGGACCGCTTCCGCTATCGTGAGGCGACGCTGGCCGATCCCGAATGGACGCAATGCTGGCTGGACGAAGACGGGCGGCTGCGTGGCTATCCGATCTCCAATGATCGCGGGCCGATGTCCTGTTTCCTGATCGCCGCCAAGGCGCTGACCAAGGCCGGGATCACGCTGGCGGGCAAGGCGTGGCTCACGGCCTGCCCGGGCGAGATCGGCCCGGAGCCGATCGAGGAATATGAAGGCGTCGCCTATCTCGGCAAGGATATCGGCGCGCATTATCTGTTCCACCATGGCGGGGTCGCGCCCGACTATGCCATCGCGGCGGAGGGAACCGATTTCGGCATGACCTGGACCGGGTGCGGCTATGCGCTGTTCCGGGTGCGGATCTTTGGGCGCGGGGTATTCACCCCGATCCTCGAAACGCCCGAGCGGGTGGTCGACCATCCTAACCCGATCTACCGCCTCGGCCCGGTGATCGATGCGCTGCACCGCTGGAGCCAGGCATGGGAAGCGGCATCGGTGTATGACGTTCCCGGCGGCCGGTCGGTCCCGCGCGTCCAGATCGCGTCGGTGCGCGGCGGCGCGCCGATGGATTTCGGTGCGGGGACCGAAGTGTGCGCGCTCTATCTCGATGTCGCGCTCGCCCCCCGGCAAAAGGCGGCGGACGCGATGCACGGCATCGTGGACGCGATGCGCGCGGTCGATGTCGAGGCGTTTGATGTCGAGCCGGTGGTCGTCCGCCACGGGTTCGAGGCGGAGGACGCCGCCGTCGCCCCGCTGGCGGGCGCGGTTGATGCGGCCACCCGGCTGGCGCGCGGCACGCCGGTGGAGCGCGCGCATCCTGTCTATTCCAGCATGTGGCGCGACCATAATGTGTTCAACATGCACCGCATCCCGGCGGTCACCACCGGCATGCCGCGCTGGCGTCCGACCCCAGCCGACATGGCGTCGAGCGCGCTGGTCTATGCGCTGACCATGCTGGCGGTGTGCGGGCGCGCGGCCGACCGTCCCGCCGCGGCACACGCTATGTCTGTTTATGGAGAGGGCGCGGCGCCTTTCGAAGCCTGATCCGAGAATGCGATTGACCGCGATCGGCGATCCTGACTAGCTTCGCCCTGAGGCCGGCATCAGATCGGCCGGGCAAGGAGCAGGGGCCTGCAACCAGGGACCATTGTTCGTTGCGTTTCACCACCAATGCCTATCCCCGCGAACAGCGCCGCGACGCATGGCGCTTCGCATTGCAACGACTGTCGATCACGCTCGAACAGGTGCTGGACGATCCCTATGGGGAGCTGGTCCATTTTCGCAGTGGGCAGGGGATTGATTTCATTCGTCTGACCGGGACTGCGCAGGGCTGGGCGCTGGATTTCAGCGAGGAGCCGGGCGGTCTGTGGCTGACGCTGATGATCGACGGCAGCGCGCGGGTGACGACGGCCACGGGTGAGAGCGAACTGGTCGATGGCGACCTGCTGGCGGGCCGGAGCGAGTCGGTCGCACGGTTCGTTTCTGCTGGCGACAATCGCATCCTGATCGTTCGCCTGCCGCCCGCGATCATCACCGCGCGACTCAAGGCGCCGCTCCCCGATCATCCCCGCCGAATTGCGGCGGAGGCCGGGGCGGGGCGGGTGTTTGCCGGGATGCTCCGCTCACTGGCCGATACGATCATGGACATGACGACCGATCACGCCCGACCGGTCGAGCTGGCGCTGCCGGAGTTTCTGCTGTCCGCACTGCTCGACAATGCCCCGCCCAAGGCGATGGGCGGTGCTGCGGGCATGCGAGCGGGGCTGCTGGAACGGATTTTCCAGACGATCGAGATGCGGCTGGCCGATCCCAACCTCAATTACCAGCAGATCGCCACCGAACACGGCATTTCGCCGCGCTATCTGCAAAAGCTGTTCGAATCGATCGACGACAGTTTCGGCCATTATGTGAAGGTGCGCCGGCTCGAACGCTGCCGGCTCGACCTGCGCAGTCCGCTGCACGTCCAGAAATCGATCTCCGACATCCTGTTCCAATGGGGGTTCAACGACAGCGCGTCGTTCAGCCGTGCGTTCCGCGAGCAATATGGCGTGTCGCCGCGTGAATATCGCAAGGGCGTGGGCGATGCGCCGCCCGAGGATATGCCGCGCCGGGGCCGCCCCGCGCGGCGTGACCGCACGCTCGCGCTTGTGCTCGAAGCCGATGCGGAGGCGGAGGCTGAGGCGGTGGCGCAGGGCGGGGAGGATGCGCCACCAGTCAGCGAGCCGGTCCGCCACCATCACCTCCCGGCTAATCCGCAGACGGTGCATTGGGGCTATTTCAGCCGCGCGCTCAAACCCGTGCTGACGATCCGGTCGGGCGATTTCGTGTCGGTCGAGACATTGACGCATCACGCCAATGACGATCCCGAACGCATGGTTCAGGGCGATCCCGCCGCCGAAAGCGTGTTTCACTGGGACCATCACCACAAGGCGATCGACCGGCGCGGTGCCGGGCCGATGGATGCCAGCGCGGTCGGGCGCGGACCGGGCGAGGGGTTCGGCGTCCACATCTGCACCGGGCCGATCGCCATTCAGGGCGCAATGCCCGGCGATGTGGTCGAGGTCCGCATCCTCGATCTCAAGGCGCGGCAAAGTGGCAATCCCCGCTTTGCCGGCAAGGCGTTCGGCAGCAACGCCGCGACCTTCTGGGGCTTTCATTACAGCGACCTGCTGACCGAGCCGAAGCAGCGCGAGGTCATCACCATCTACGAGGTCGAACATGGCGGCGCGCGTCCGCCCAGCGCCCATGCGGTGTACAGCTTCCGCTGGACGCCGCAGACCGATCCGTCGGGCCGGGTGCATGTCCGCTACGACTATCCCGGCGTGCCGGTAAACCCCGCGACGATCGAGCGGAATTACGAAATCCTGCGCAATGTCGAAATCCCGATCCGCCCGCATTTCGGCGTGATCGCGCTGGCGCCCGCACATTCGGGGCTAGTCGATTCAGTGCCGCCCAATGCCTTTGGCGGCAATCTCGACAATTGGCGCACCGGGCCGGGGTCGAGCGTGTTCCTGCCGGTTCAGGTGGCGGGCGGGCTGCTGTCGCTGGGCGATCCGCACGCCTCACAGGGCGATTCCGAATTATGCGGCACCGCGATCGAATGTTCGATGAATGCGCTGATCCAGGTGGTGCTGCACCCGGCGAGCGAGCTGCGCGATCATCTGCGCGACCTCGACTATCCGCTGATCGAGACCGAGAGCGAGTGGGTCATCATGGGCTTCAGCCACCCCGACTACCTCAAGGAACTGGGCGAGGACGCGCAGAGCGAGGTGTACAAGAAGAGCAGCATCGACGGCGCGATGCGCGATGCGTTCCGCAAGGCGCGCCGCTTCCTGATGACGACCAAGGGGCTGAGCGAGGACGAGGCGATCTCGCTATTGTCGGTCGGCGTCGATTTCGGGGTGTCTCAGGTGGTGAACGGCAATTGGGGCGTCCATGCGATCATCCGCAAGGCCCTGTTCACCGCCTGATCGCCCTCAATAGGGCCGGTCGCCCTTGATCGTCACGCGCGTGCCCGACCGCGTGTCGGGGAAATAGTCCCACACCGCGAAATGCTGGGTGCAGCGATTGTCCCAGAAGGCGACCGAGTGCGGTTGCCAGCGGAAGCGGACCTGGAAATTCGGATCCTTCACATGGTCCGCCAGAAAGCGCAGCACCGCGCTGCTCTCCGCCTTGGACAGACCGTTGATCCGCGTTGTCTTGGACTCCGACACGAACAGGCATTTGCGCTTGGTCACCGGATGCGTCCGCACCACCGGATGGGTGTTGCGGGGATAGGTCTTCTCAACGTCCGGAAACAGCTCGCGATAGATATGGTTGGAATCGTGCACGGCGGTCAGTGGGTCGAGAAACGCGCGCATCGCCGGGGACAGCGCGTCATAGGCGGCATACATGCTCGAAAACAGCGTATCGCCGCCGCTGTCGGGCAAGGTGTGCATGTAGAGGATGCTGCCCATTGGCGGCTCTTCATATTCGCTGAGGTCCGAATGCCAGTTGTCGCCCGCGATATAGGTGCTGTTGGCGTCGGCATGGATCGCGACGATTTCGGGATGGTCGGGCAAGCCGGCGACCCCGCTGTGCAGCGCCAACTCGCCGAAATAGCGGCCGAGGCGCTTGTGCCCCTCATGGCTGAGTTGCTGGTCGCGGAAGAAGATGACCTGATGCGCCATCAGCGCATCGTGGATGGCGGCAACCATCGCGTCGTCGAGCGGCTGGTTGAGGTCGACGCCGAAAATTTCCGCGCCGATCTGTCGCGTCATCGGCCGGATCTCAAGCAGTGCGTTGGACATGGTCGGATTCCTCAGTGGCTTCGTTCTGGCGGGCAAGGCGCGCCGCGATGACCGAACAGATGATCAATTGCAGTTGGTGGAACAGCATGAGGGGAAGGATCACCACCCCGACCTGTGCCGCCGGAAACAGCGCTCCGGCCATCGGCACGCCGCTCGCCAGGCTCTTTTTCGATCCGCAGAACAGCAGCACGATGGCGTCCGCGCGCAGCAATCCGGCAAGGCGCGCCGCCAGGCTGGTCAGCAGCAGCACCGCCGCCAGCAGCACCGCGCAAATGACCCCGATTGTGGCGAGATCGGCGAGCGACAGTCGCGTCCACAACCGGGCCACCACTGCGGCGCTGAATGCGGTGTAGACGACCAGCAGGATCACGCCGCGATCCACGCGCGTGACCAGCTGGCGATGGCGGTCGATCCACGCGCCGATCCACGGTCGGGCAAGATGGCCGAGGATGAAGGGCAGCAGCAATTGGGTGGCGATCGACGTCACCGCCTGAAGGAAGAACCCGCCGCCCGCCCCCTGTCCCCCGATCAGCCACGCCGCGAGAAGCGGTGTGAGCAGGATGCCGAGGATGTTCGACAATGACGCGCTGCAGATCGCGGCCGGGACATTGCCGCCCGAGATGGCGGTAAAGGCGATTGACGACTGGACGGTAGAGGGCAGGATGGCAAGGTAGAGCACGCCCATCGCCACCAGCGGATCGACCGCCCCGCCCAGCGCCGCGACGATGGCAAGGCCGAGTAGCGGAAACAGCGCATAGGTGGCGCTCAGCACCAGCAGATGGAGCCGCCACGCGCCAATGCCGGCAAGGATCGCCTCCCGCGACAGCTTTGCGCCGTGCAGGAAGAACAGCAGCGCGATCGCAACGTCGGTGACATGATCGGCGGCGATGGCCGCGCTGCCACGCACCGGCAGCAGCGTTGCCGCCGCCAGCACGACCAGCAGGATCATCAGAAACGGATCGAGGCGCAACCGGGCCAGCATGGTCAGTCGCGCCCGCCCGCAACGGCGGAATTATTCAGGGTCACGCACGCTCCCCTTGCCGCCAAAGATGCGCCGGTCGATGCGGCAATGAATGCCCTGTGTGCCGTCGACTACCTGGGTCACGCCGAAATCGCTCGCCACGCTCATCAGCGAATAGGCATCGGTGCGCGACAGCCCCTGATGCTCGGTCAGCAAATGCAGCATGTCGACCGACGCGCTCTTCATCGCCTGATCCAGATCGGCGCCGAAGCCATGGACGATCCAGCAGTCGCTGGTTTCGAGCAGGGGCGAGGGGAAGCTGAAATCCTTGCGCAGCACGATCTGGAACAGCACGTCGAGCGATGCTTCGATCGCGGTGCCGCTGATCTCGCCATCGCCCTGGCTGATATGCGGATCGCCGATCGAGAACAGCCCGCCGGTGACCTGGACCGGATAATACATCCGCGCGCCTGCGCCGATCCGCCAATTGTCGATATTGCCACCGTGCAGGCCGGGGGGAATCGTGCTGACCGGTTCGTTCACCGCAGGTGCCACTCCGGCGGTGCCGAGGTGCGGCCGCGCGGGAATGGTGATGCCGGGCAGCGCGGGCTGACGGTCGCAGACCGGGCAGTTGGTGATCCGCCCCGGCACCACATATTTCTCTTCGACATCATAGGCATAGAGCGCGCTGGCGGTGTTGGAGCCAGGGTCGATGCGGTAGATGGTCACCCGCTCGGTCTCGCCGAATTCCTGATAGAGGTGCCCCCAATTGGCCTGCAGGTTCGATCCATAGTTGAACCGGGGCACCATCTCGAAATAGCGTACCTCCAGCATGTCGCCGGGCTCGGCGCCTTCGATGAAGATCGGGCCGGTCATGATGTGGCATCCCGGCGCGCGCGTTGCCGGATCGATCTCGGCAAAGATGCGCCGGATGTCGTCGTCGAACATCAATTCGGGATCGTCCCCGGCGTGATGCGTCACCGCCTGCGCCTGAATCAGGTCGCCGCTGCGCACGGTGAGGGCCGGCGCGATTTCGGGCGAGAAATAGCCCCAGTGAACCGTTTCCGGCGTCGCACGCAGCCGGTGGAGCGCGGTCGGCTGGATCGCATCGCGGATCGCGCCATGCGGTAGAATGAGGCCCATATCTTTCCCCCTGTGGACTGGATGCCTGGTCGCGGTCAGGCCGCGCCGATCACGATGCTCGTCATGCCGAGCGACTTGTGGTGGATGAAATCGGGGTCGAGCACCGCGGCCTCCCCCGGATGGCGCGCGCCGAGCACATAGAGCAGCGGCCAGAAATGGTCGGGATGCGGCACCGACAGCGTGGCATCGGTGCCCAATGACCGATAGTCGATCACCGCCTCGGGCCGGTCCTCGACCACCGCCTCGAGCATCGCGGCGTTGAACCGAGCTGCCCAGGGATAGGGCGGCGCATCGGGATTGCCCCAGTCCATCTCGCGCAGATTATGGACGATATTGCCGGTGCCGATGATCAGCACCCCTTCGTCGCGCAGCGGGCGCAGCCGCTCGCCGACCTGCCAATGGTCGAGCGGGCTCTTGGCGATATCCATGCCGAGCTGGACCACCGGCACATCGGCATCGGGGAAGCAGTGGCGGAGCACCGACCAGGTGCCGTGGTCGAGCCCCCATTCGCGATCGATGCCGACCGGCATGGGCGCGAGCAATTCGGCCACGCGCTGCGCCAGCCCCGGGTCACCGGGCGCGGGATATTGCACGTCGAACAGCGCCTGTGGAAAGGAGGCGCCGAAATCATGGATGGTGCGCGGTGCGACCATGCCGGTCACGGCGGTGCCCTGCGTCAGCCAATGCGCCGAGATGCACAGAATCGCGCGCGGCCGCTCGATCCGGTCCGCAATCGCCCGCCATGCACGGGTGACGTGGTTCTGCTCCAGCGCGATCATCGGGCTGCCGTGACCGAAAAAGACGACGGGTCGCCGGCTCATTCCGCCCCCGCGCTGCTGGTCTGATCGATCATGTTCGTTCCCTTCGTCCCGATGCTCGCGACCCGCAAAGACTAGGCAGGCGATTGCCCACCGGTCTTGTATCGCTGCGCACAAGTCCTTGTTTTCGGCCCGGCGTAGCGCGCCTATTCGCGCGTGAAACTGGCTGGAATGTCCGGATTTTCGCCGGCCTTGCCCCACAGCACGATCTCATTGCCCCATGGGTCGGCAAAGGCGTGGTTGTAGCCGTTGAACTCGGCCCAATAGTGATCCCGCCACAGGGTCGTCGCGCCCAGGCTCTCCGCCTTGCCCAGGATCCGCTCGGCGCTGTCATCGTCGCCGATCAGGATCCAGATCCGCGCCTTGCGCCCATGCACGACCAGCTCGCGCGGGCCGACGCCCGCCGGTTCGGGGTGGGGCCGAGCATTGGCGGCGTCGAAGATGCCGAGGTGTAGATTGCCGATCTGGCTGTCGCTGCCATCCTTGTGCTTGAAGAAGCCGCCCGGGACCATGCGGTGATAGATGCCGTGCGGCCGCGGGTCATTTTCCCAGCCGAACACATCGGCATAGAATGAAGCGGCGGCGGCAGGGTCGTCGCTGGCGAGATCGACGAAGATCAGCGTGTTGGTCATGCGAAATGCTCCTCGGAACGGGCAGGGGACAGCGGCGGCGTCGCAGGACGCGCCGGATGACAGGCGATGCAGTAATGGCGTGCGAGCCGGATCAGGATGCGCGCTGGATCCGGCTGACCGGGGCGGCGGGGCCGCGCCGCCGATCCCATTCGGAGCGATAGCGTTCGACCAGCCACAGGTTGAACTGGCGCTGCGCATCCTCCTGCCAGCTATAGCGGCCGCGCGGCGCGAAGCGCGAGTTCAGGCCCTGCTGCACCAGCAGATCGACATGCAGGTCCTGCGCGACGATATGGCTCGTGTATTCGTCGTTCAGCCGCCGCTTTTCCTCAAAGTCGGGCGCCTCCATCGCTTCGGGCAGATACAGGCTGCCAAAGGTCAGGCCGTGGGTGTTCGCCGAGCGGGCGTCCATGATGAGATAGATGACGACATCGTTGAGCACGACCAGTGACAGGGACGGGGGCAGGTTGACGAACAACAGCCGGTTCTGTTCTTCCTCGCTCAGCGCGGGAAAGACTGGGAACAGCGCCTTGCCGGTCGGGTTGAAACTGGCATTGGCGTGGGTCGATCCGTTCAGACGGTAATAGCCAGCCGTCCCCACCGGCACCGGCGGGAAGCTGGCGAGCGAACTGGGGATGTAATCATGCAGCCCCTTGTGCAGGCGGTTGGCATGATAGCCGTCATTGTTGTTCTCGAACTGCACCTTCCAGTTCCACGCGAATTCATGCGTTGCCGGCTCGGGTCCGCGCAGCGACGCGAAGTCGTAATTGGCAACCACCGGCTCGATCCCCGCAAGGCGCGGCGCGAGCGGGGCGGCCTCAAGATCGAAGTTGACGAAGATGAACCCGTGCCAGGTTTCGACCTTGAGCCGCGGCAGGCTGTGCTGGCGCTTGTCGAAATTGCACGTGCGACCCATTGCCGGGGCGCCGATCAGCGTGCCGTCGAGGTCATAGGACCAGTGATGATAGGGACAGGTAAAACCGCGCGCATTGCCCTTGCCCTCGGCGACTAGCATCGCGCGGTGCTGGCATACCGAGGACATCGCCTGGATCGTTCCGGCCCGGTCCATCGCGATGACTAATGGTTCGTTGGCATGGGTGGTGGTGAAATAATCGCCCGGTTGCGCCAGCCACTCGACGCGCCCGACGCACAGCCATTCGCGATAGAACAGCGCTTGCTTCTCGAACCGGTAGAATTCCTCATCCGTATAGCAGGCGGGGGGCAGGGTCTCGGCCTCGACCGTTTCGAGGATCGAAGTGCCGAGGCTGTCGAAAAAGGGATCGGTCAGAATGGTCATGATGTGCGTCCGGTGACTGTGTCCCGCATGCTTCATTCGGCAGGGACGAGAAGGGGGTCATCGTCGCGCGACTGCGCGACATCAGGCTGCGGGAGCGCGCGCGGCGCACGCAGGAACAATGTGGTCGAGGCGATGACGAGCGCGAGCAGCCCCGCAAACACCATGAAGATCGGCGCAAAGCCGCCGGTGCGGTCGGCTACCCAGCCGGCGCTGAGCGGACCGAGCACCGCGAGCGTCGTTGCCATCGTCGCCATCGCGGTGAGATCGGCGGCCAGCGCTGCGCCGAAGTAGCGCAGGATCAGGACATGCGCGCTGAGCCAGGCCAGGCCCCAGCCGATCCCGAACAGGAGCGCTGCGAGGATCGCCAACGCCGGCGTCTGTGCCGTCGCCAACAGGGTTACCGCGCCGAACTGAAGCGCCAGGCCAAGGATCAGCAGCCAACGCGCGTCGTATTTTTCGGCCAGCGCGCCGGTCGCGCCCTTGGCGAGCGTTCCGGTCAGCGCGAGCAGGCTCATCGCCAGCGCGCCCGCCGCTGCTGCGCCCGCGCCGCCGCCAATCCCGGCGACATGCGCAACCAGCACCGAATGAAGGGTGGTCACCACCGTCTGCACCACCAGCATCGCCGCTGCGATCAGCAGAAAGGCCGGGCTGCGCATCGCCTGCCGCACCGTCCAGACGGGCGCCTTGGCCGGGGCGACCTGGCCGGTCGCGGCGTGCTTGACCTGATCCGCGCTCTCCACCGTCACCGCGTCGCGCACGGCAACCAGAAACAGCAGGCCGAGCGCGATCGCCGCGACGCCCATCATCGCCCAATGCACGCGCCAGCTGCCCGCCAGGCCGACGATCGCACCGACGATCAGCGGCCCGACGACTCCGCCGAGCGATCCCGCCATGAAATAGGCGCCCAGCAGCCGTGCCGACCGCTCGGGCAGCCAGGTGGCGATCAGGAACACGCCGGGCGACGGCGCGATCAGCGAAAAGCCAGCCCCCATCAGCGCGGTCGCGAGGAAGAACAGCCCGATCCCCTCGACCACTGAGGCGAGCAGGAACCCGGCGGCGAGCACCATCGCGCCGATGAACAGGGTCAGCCGCGATCCGACAAGCTTGATCAGCAACGGCGGCAAGGGGCTGGCAAGGCCGCACGCCAGCCCAAGCAGCGCAAAGCTGCTCCCCGCGGCCGCCTGCGACCAGCCGAGGTCCGCGACCATCGTGTAGAGGACATAGCCGAGCGAGGTGAAGGTGGTCGCGGTGACAAAGCCGAAGCCCAGCGACGCGGCGATCATGACCCATAGACTGCGAGGCATCGGCGCACTCCTTCGCTCGATCCCGCCGGCCGGAATGAACCGTAGATCGATTGAGGAGGAGACTAAGCAAATGGCGGATCAAGACTTGATCGCCCGCGCCCGAACAGTTGATCCCGTCTCGTCGCGCCGAATCCGCAGCGTGCTTTACGCAGCGCGCACAAAAAAACCGGGCGCCGTGTTCCCACGCCGCCCGGCAGAAATCCCCATGCGTAGCGAGGATCAGAAGCGATAGCTGATCGTGCCCAGCACCTGGCGCGGGGCGATATAGGTTTCGTAGGTCTGCGCGCTGCCATAGGGGTCGGAAAAGCGCGAATTGACCCCGGTGGTGTCGAACAAATTGGTCACGGTCAGGCTGAAGGCCAGATTCGTCCCTTCGGGCGCATATTGCGCGAACAGATTGACCTGGGCGTAATCGGGCGTGGTGTCGTAGATCGAGTTGTTGAACAGCCGATATTGATACTCGCCGCGATAAATCACCGTAGCCTTCGCGGTCAACTCACCGCCGGCGACAATGTTCTGGTATCCGAGCGTGGCGCTGCCCTGAATCTTTGGAATCTTGGGCACATTATTGCCGTTGATGTTGGCGCGCGCGCTGTCGCGGGCGAGGGCTGCGGCATAGAAATTGGCGAAGAACTCGCCGGTGCCATAATAGCCGGCCGCATTCTGCGCGAGCACCGCCGCCGCCGGGTCCAGCGCGAGGAAGTCGGCATTGAACTTGCCGCGCGTCAGCGAAAGCGTGCCGTCCAGCGACCAGTGATCGTCGAACTTGAACCCGCCTTCGATCTCCAGGCCATAGATTTCGGCGCTGGGTGCGTTGGCTACACCCTCGCCGAACAGGATCGCATCCTCGTCCAGGAACTGAAGGTTCGAATAATCATAGTAGAAGGCCGACAGGTTGAGCCTGCCCTTGCCCCCGGCGAAGCTGTTCTTGGACCCCAGCTCGAATGAATTGACCGTTTCGGGCTGGTAGGTCGGGCGGATGCCATTGGCAAAGCCCAGAACCTGCGGTGCGGCCCCCGCCGCCGATGCGTTCAGCCCGCCCGGCTTGAAGCCGCGCGTATAGCTGAAATAGACCATGTTGTTGGGCGTCAGCTTGTAATCGATCGCCGCCTTGCCGGTCCATTCGGTGGTGGTCAGCCCGGGGGTCGGCGTCGGCTGAAGATAGGCGCCCGAGGTGATTGCCGGGCCGCCGCTATTGGTGTCGGACACGCCGGAAAATGAATCGTGATTGTAGCGCAGCCCTGCGGTCAGCTTGAGCCCATCGACCAGTTCATAGGATGCCTCGACATAGCCGGCATAGGCCTCGCGCGTGATTTCGGACAGCTCGGCATAGGTGACGAGCGGGACGAGCGGGCTGTTATACGGCGTCGTTGCGGGCAAGGCGATGGCATAGGGGTCGCCGGTGTTCGCACGATATTCGACGATATATTGCGCATTCTTCGACCACAGATAAACGCCGCCGACGATCCAGCTGAACGGCCCGTCCCCGGTCGAGGACAAGTTGACCTCCTGCGTCCAACTTTCGGTATTCTGCTGCCACAAGGGGACGTGGTCGTAACGCGCGCCCAGGCGCTCGGGGTTGCCATTCAGCGCAGGCTTGTACCCGCCCAGGATATTGCGCTCGAACAGATCCCCCGTCAGCCCGTCGCCGTCCCACGCCTGGCGGCTGTAGAGCTTCTGGTAGCTGGTAATCGACTTGGCGATCGCGAAACCCGTGTCGAACCGGACAACGCCATAATAAAGTTCGGTGTCGATGATCGACCGCGCCGGATAATCCTGGGTCAGCACGCGCGGGTCGGGGTTGGGGTCGAGGATATTCTTCTGCGCCGGACCATGCGTGTCGGCTTCATACTGGATCGTGGTCAGCAGGACCGACAGAGTGTCGGTCGGCTGCCAGATCGCGGCCAGCTTCCAGCCAATCTCATTCTGATCGTCCAGATCATATTCGCTGGTGCCCGGCACCCCGGTCGCGACCGCATAGCCGTCGCGCTTCTGATACTGTACCGCGCCGCGGATCGCGAATTGTCCGACCGGCACATTGATCGCCGCGCTGCCCTGCGTCAGGCCGTAATTGCCGACACCGACGCTGAGGTCCCCGGCAAAACCGCCGGTCGATGGCTGGTTGGTGACGACGTTGATCGTCCCGCCGGTCGACCCTTGGCCAAAAGTGGTGCCCTGCGGACCGCGCAGCACCTCGACCTGGGCAATGTCGATAAAGGCGGCATTCGCGGCGATCGAGTTGAAGATGTAGACGCCATCGACATGGAACGACACGCCGGGCTGGGTATTGGCGTTTTCCGGCGTTTCGGATCCGACCCCCCGGATCGAGATCAGCCGCTCACCACCGCCGCTGCGCGCGACGACCAGACCCGGGACGGTCCCGTTGAGGCCGGTGATTTCGGTGATGTTCGATTCCTTCAGCGTTTCGGCCGTGACGGCCGTGACCGACAGCGTCGCGTCCTGAAGGCTGGTGTCGCGTTTCGACGCGGTGATGACGATCTCGCCCGCCTGATCATTCTCGACCGGGTCTGCCGCCGTCCCCGTCTCTGCCCCCCCGGGCGCCGTATCGCGTGCCGCGGCGAGGCCGGGCGTCAGTGCCAATGTCGATGCGGTCGCCGCCAATGCGAGCCGCCATGCCGTCACACCGAAGTTGCTAGATGCGTTTTTCATCGCCATCCCCCAATCGTGTTGATCCTCCCGCAATGGGGCTCCCGTTGGTCCAGGATGCTCCCGACAGTGACGGGATTGAGCCACCGCGCTGGGCTGGGGTCTTGTGCGCAAGCGAATAACTAATTGACCCGAAACCGACATAAACGGACGGTGTCGCACGCAGGATTGGTGCGCGATGGCGCGTAGTTTGTTGAAATATAAGTGAAACAAATGGCCGGGCAGAGTGCGGCGATGTGTCAGGCGTCCGTCGCTGCGCTGCGGCGCAGTTTTGCGAAATCCACCAGTTGCTGCCCCACCAGCGCGAGTTGCGCGGCAATCGCCGGGTCGCTGCACCCATCGTCTGCAAATCTGCACTGGGTCGAATTGACCGCGACGCCCAGCGGTGTCGGCCAGCCGCGCAAGGCGTGAACGATCGCGCGCAGCGTGGCCAGCGTGCTCCCGGTCGCCTGCCAGCCATAGGCGGTGACGATCAGCCCGACCGGTAGTCCGTCGAGATAGGGACGCACGTCCCGCGCGGTTTCTTCCAGATAATCCAGCGCGTTCTTGACGATTCCCGAGATCGACCCGTGATAGCCGGGGCTGGCGATCAGCACCGCGTCGGCTCCGCGGACTGCATCGACCAGCGCGCGCCCGATCGCATCATCCGCCGCGGCTGGCGTCAGATAATGTGGCAGCAGCGCGAGTTCGGCGCCGCCGAACAGCCGGGTCCGTGCCCCTGCGGCACTTGCGGCGTCCAGTGCCAGTCGCAACGCCGCTTCGGTCGAAGAAGATGGCTTTGCCGTGCCGCCGATGCCCACGATATTCAGCAGTCGCATGTGCAATCTCCGCTTCACTCGACACCGCTTGCCGGGCGCGGACGGGATTGGTCAGCAGAGCTTCATGGTCAATTGCCTGGTGGGTCGGTGCGCCTCAGCACAGATTTTCGTGCAACCAGCGCCAAGTGTCGCCGCACCGCAGCGCGACGATATGCGAATGTGCGGGAGCATAGGGCGCGTTGGAGGCCCGAGCCGGAATCGAACCGGCGTGCAAGGATTTGCAGTCCTCTGCGTAACCACTCCGCCATCGGGCCTCGACAGCGAGGGCGCGATGTGCGCGGGGCAAGCGCCCGTGTCAACCGCTGTTGCGAATTTTGCGGGCAAGCTTGCTTGGCGCGGGCGGCGGCACGCGATACAAGCGCGCGAGCGAACAAGTGTATTGCATGACTATAACAGTTGTGCGAACAGGGCTGGAGTGATGATGACCGCGACCACCGAACCCATGGGCCATGAGGCCGCCCGCGCCGCAATGGTGGCGAGCCAGCTGCGCACCAGCGGCGTGAACGACGCGCGCGTGGTCGCCGCGATGGCACAGGTGGCGCGCGAGGAATTGCTGCCCGAATCGCAGCGCGCGTTCGCCTATCGCGACCGGTCGCTGCCGCTCGGCAATGGCCGGATGCAGAACCCGCCGCTCGCCACCGGCCTGCTGCTGACCGAAGCGCGGATCGCGGACGGCGAGAAGGTGCTCGTGGTCGGTGCTGCTGGCGGCTATGCGGCCGCGCTCGCAGCACGGGTCGGGGCCAAGGTGACGATGGTCGAGGAGGACGCTGACCTGGCCGCACTTGCGCGCATCGCGCTGGGCGACAGCGTGACGCTGGTCGAAGGGCCGTTGGCGGCAGGTGCGCCTGCCGGTGCCCCCTATGACCTGTTGCTGATCGACGGCGCGGTGGAGCAGATTCCTGATGCGCTGGCGGCTCAGGTGCGCGAAGGGGGGCGGGTGGTCACCGGCCTGTCCGATCGCGGCGTTACCCGCATCGCGTCGGGCGTGCGGACCGCCACTGGCGTCGGCCTCGCGAGCGTGGTCGATAGTGAATGTGCTGTTTTGCCCGGCTTTGCCAAGCCGCGCGGGTTTCAGTTCTGAGGAAAGCGAACGTGATGCGATTGAGCCTGATCCTTGCCGGCGTGAGTCTTGCCGGTCTGACGCTTCCCGCGCTGGCGCAGACCGTGCCGCCGGCGGGGCAGGCGCCTGCCGCGCTGCCGACCGAGACGCTGCGCGAGGCGCTGGTCAAGGCGTATCGCACCAATCCGGATATCACCGCTGAGCGCGCGAACCTGCGCGCGACCGACGAGAATGTCCCGATCGCGCGCTCGCGTGGGCTTCCGGGCGTGTCGTCGACCGGTTCCTATAACGAGAGCCTGTCGAACACCGATTCCTCTCCGGCGTCGGTGCCGCGCCAAGGTAGCCTGGGCGTTGACCTCAGCGTTCCGATCTTTTCAGGCGGCGCGGTGCGCAATTCGGTGCGGGCGGCGGAAACCCGCGTTGAGGCCGGCCGCGCCGGGCTGCGCAGCGTCGAAGCGGCGCTGTTCACCGATGTCGTCGCGGCGTACATGGACGTGATCCGTGACGAAGCGACCGTGCGGCTCAACCAGCAGAATGTCCGCGCGCTCGACGTCAATCTTCAGGCGACGCGCGATCGGTTCGAGGTGGGTGACCTGACTCGCACCGACGTGGCCCAGTCCGAAGCGCGGCTCGCGCTGGCGCAGAGCCAGTTGCAGGGGGCCGAGGCGCGGCTGATCTCCAGCCGTGAGAATTACATCCGCGTCGTCGGCACCGCGCCTGGCGTGCTCGCCCCGCCGCCGCCGCTTCCCGGGTTGCCCGCCAATCCGGATCAGGCAGTTGCGACCGCGCTGACCGACAACCCCGCGCTGGAGGGTGCGCGCAAGGCGCGTGAAGCCAGCGGCTATGACGTCCGTGTCGCGCGTGCGGGCCGTTTGCCCACGGTCAGCGTTGGCGTCGGTGGCGACTATTATAACCGCTTCGGATCGGTTCCCGGGGCGGGGCAGCTCGCCGGCGTGCAGAATGACGGCTTCGCCACCTCGGCGGGCGTGAGCCTCAGCATCCCGCTGTTCCAGGGCGGTCGCCCCGCGGCGCAGGTGCGTCAGGCGCAGGCGCGCGAATCGGCCTCGATCGAACAGGTGACCGCGACCGAGCGCGGCGTGATCGCCCAGGCGCGTTCCGCCTATGCCGTCTATCAGTCGGCGCTGCGCGTGATCGAGAGCAGCCGCGTGGCGGTGCAGGCGAACCAGCTGAGCCTTGAGGGCGTCCGCGCCGAAAACAGCGTGGGCACGCGCACCATCCTCGACATCCTCAATGCCGAGCAGGAATTGCTCAACAGCCAGGTCCAGCTGGTGACGGCGGAGCGCGACGCCTATGTCGCGGGCTTTGCGGTGCTGGCTGCGATGGGCCGCGCGGAGGCCGAGGATCTGGGGCTCGACGGCGGGCCGCTCTACGATCCGGTCGCGAATTACGATCGCGTCCGGGGCAGCTGGTCCGACTGGCGCGACAATCCCACGCCCGAGGCGGAGGCAACCCGCACGGTCAATACGCCGGCGCAGAATCCCAATGTTTCGGGACCGGTCGATCCCCAGCCGCGTTGAACAACGCTTGCTGAAGAGTTGACATTCCTACCGTAAATCTAACAGGTGGCGGCGACTGCGATTCCTGGTTAAGGAATGATGATGGGGGACGTGAGCAACGAGCCGTCGATGGAGGATATTCTTTCCTCCATCAAACGCATCATCGCCGAAGAGGGCGATGCAGCGACCGCGAATCGTCCGCGTCGTCCGGCGCGTGCCGCCGCGCCGGCGCCCGCTGCAGTTGAAGATGATGAAATTCTGGAGCTGAACCAGCCCGCGCCGAGCCAGCCGGCTCAGCCCGAGGCGCATCGTGCGCCGATGCCGATGCAGCGCGAGACGCCGCGCGTCGATCTGCGCGACGTCGAGCCGGAGCCCGCGCCCGAGCCTGCGGCACCCGAACCGATCCTGTCGCCGACCACCGCGCAGGCGACCCGCGGCCCGCTCGAGGCCTTGTCGCGGATGGTGGTGAAGCCCGAACCGGCGCCGACCCCCGCAATCCCCGCCGGCGAAACCTCGCTCGAGGGCATGGTGCGTGAGATGATCCGCCCGATGCTGCGCGACTGGCTCGACGCCAATCTGCCCCGCATGGTCGAGGAAATGGTGCAGCGCGAGATTTCGCGGATCGCCGCAGGGCGGGACTGAGTCTTGCCTAAGCCGTCCCGCCCGTTAGAGGGCGGGGCATGAGCGAACTTCCGAAGACCTTCGACCCCGCCGACATCGAGCAGCGCTGGTACGCCTATTGGGAAAGCAACGGCCTGTTCCGGCCCGAGCGCCCGGGTGCGCAGCCCTGGACGATCGTCAACCCGCCGCCCAACGTCACCGGCTCGCTGCATATCGGCCATGCGCTCGACAATACGCTGCAGGACATTCTGGTCCGCCATGCGCGGCTGAAGGGGATGGACGCGCGCTGGGTGGTGGGCATGGACCATGCCGGCATCGCGACGCAGATGGTGGTCGAACGCCAGCTCAACGCGCGCCAGCAGAAGCGCACCGACTTCACCCGCGAGGAATTCATCGCGAAGGTGTGGGAGTGGAAGGCGGAGAGCGGCGGCGCGATCACCGGCCAGCTGCGGCGACTGGGCTGTTCGATGGACTGGTCCGACGAACGCTTCACGATGGACGAGGGCTTTTCGAAGGCCGTGCTCAAGGTCTTCGTCGAGCTGCACAAGCAGGGGCTGATCTATCGCGACAAAAGGCTGGTGAACTGGGACCCGGGCCTTGGCACCGCGATCAGCGACCTTGAGGTCGAGACGCGCGAGGTTGCGGGCAAGTTCTGGCACCTGCGCTACCCGTTGGCGGACGGCAGCGGCTTCATTCACGTCGCGACGACACGGCCCGAGACGATGCTGGCCGATATGGCGGTCGCGGTGCATCCGACCGACGAGCGCTATGCCGCGCTGGTGGGGAAGCAGGTGCGGTTGCCGATCACCGGTCGCCTGATCCCGATCGTCGCGGACGAACATGCCGATCCAGAACTGGGGTCAGGCGCGGTCAAGATCACGCCGGGGCATGATTTCAACGACTTCGAGGTCGGCCGCCGCGCCGGGATCGAGGCGCGCGACATGCTCAACATGCTCGATGCCAAGGCGGCGATCTGTCAGACCTCGGACGGACTGATCCCCGCCGAGCTGGTCGGCCTCGACCGCTTCGAGGCACGTGAGCAGGTGGTCGCGCGGCTGAAGGACGAGGGCTTCCTCGTCCCCTGGACCGACAAGGACGGCAACGAACACGACGCCGAACCGCGCAAGATCCAGACGCCGTTCGGCGACCGTTCGGGCGTGGTCATCGAACCTTGGCTGACCGACCAATGGTATGTCGACGCCGCGACGCTGGCGAAGCCGGCGATCGAAGCGGTGCGCTCGGGCGCGACCAAGGTTGTGCCGAAGAGCTGGGAAAAGACCTATTTCAACTGGATGGAGAATATCCAGCCCTGGTGCGTCAGCCGCCAGCTGTGGTGGGGGCATCGGATTCCGGCGTGGTTTGGGCCGACCAAGGAGGCTGATGGTCAGCTGACACTATCCACGCAAGGCAGTGATCGCATCTTCGTCGCGGAGAGCGAAGCTGATGCTTTGGCGGCCGCTCGTGATTACTATGGCTGCGATGCTGAGATCGGTGACAGCAGCACCGAGGCGTGGGACGAGCTTTTAGACTCGGCCAGCGAGAAGCGACCGATGCGCCCGATTATTTGGCGTGATCCGGACGTCCTCGACACCTGGTTTTCCTCCGCGCTGTGGCCGTTCGCAACGCTGGGCTGGCCCGACGACAGCGACCCGACGCTGGGCGGGCGTTATCCCAATGACGTGCTGATTTCCGGCTTCGACATCCTGTTCTTCTGGGATGCGCGGATGATGATGCAGGGGTTGCACTTCATGAAAGAAGTGCCGTTCAAGACCTTGTATCTGCACGGACTTGTCCGAGCCGCCGATGGCGCGAAGATGTCCAAGTCCAAGGGCAATGTCGTCGATCCGCTCGGCCTGATCGACCAATATGGCGCGGACGCATTGCGCTTCTTCATGGCGGCGATGGAGAGCCAGGGCCGCGACGTGAAGATGGATGAGAAACGGGTCGAGGGGTATCGCAACTTCGCGACCAAGCTATGGAACGCGGCGCGCTTCGCCCAGTCGAACGGCATTCGCGCCAGCGAACATGTCGAACCGCCGGTGGCGACCCTCGCCGTCAACAAATGGATCATCGCCGAGACGGTGTCCACGGTGCAGGCAATGGACCTCGCCTTTGCCGACCATCGTTTCGACGGCGCGGCCAACACCATCTATCAGTTCACCTGGAGCCGCTTCTGCGACTGGTATCTGGAGCTGATCAAGCCGGTGCTGCAGACCGAAGGCGCCGAGGGTGCCGATGAGACGCGGCAGGTCGCCGGCTGGGTGCTCGACCAGATCCTGGTCATGCTCCACCCGTTCATGCCGTTCATCACCGAAGAGCTGTGGTCGAAGATGGGCGAGCGCCCGGATTACCCGATCATCACCGCGCAATGGCCGATGGCGGATGCGCGGGCGCTTGACCCCGAAGCGGCGCAGGAGATCGACTGGCTGATCCGGCTGGTGAGCGAGCTGCGCGCGGCGCGGACCGAGCTGAACGTGCCCCCGGGCGCGCGGCTGGCGTTGCATGTGCGCGACGCGCATGGCGAGACGCTGGAGCGGCTTGAGCGCCAGAATGCGGCGCTGAGCCGACTGGCCCGCGTCGATCGCGCCGAGGGCGAGGCGCCGGCGGGCGGCGCGCTGCAGATCGTGGTGGATGAGGCGACCTATGTCCTCCCGCTCGAGGGCGTCATCGACCTCGACGCCGAACGCGCGCGGCTGACCAAGGCGATCGCGGCGGCGGAGAAGGAGCGCGACAGCCTCAACGCACGCCTGTCCAACCCCGCCTTCGCCGAAAAGGCGAAGCCGGAGGCGGTGGAGAAGGCGCGCGCGGACCATGCCGAGAAGTCGGCCGAAGCGGCGCGACTTAACGCGGCGCTGGGGCGGTTGGGGTAATCACTCACGTCATCCCCGCGAAAGCGGGGACCCATCTCCTGCGCCATCACCAAAGCCTAACCGGGCGGTGTGTGGAAGCTCCGGGAGATGGGTCCCCGCTTTCGCGGGGATGACGAGTGAGGGGTTGCGCGCTGAATTGAGCGGGAGCATCAGCCAATTCATGTCCCACTATCCCGCGCTTCGCCTGCGTCGCACCCGTAGTTCGGCGTGGAGCCGTCGGCTCCATGCCGAGACGCTGCTAACTCCTGCGGACCTGATTTGGCCGCTGTTCGTGACCGACGGGGAGGAGGTCGAGGAGCCGATCTCCAGCCTGCCCGGCGTTTCACGCTGGTCGGTCGACGGGATCGTCGCACGTGCCAAGGAAGCGGCGGCGGCGGGGATTCCGTGTCTCGCACTGTTCCCCAACACGCCGGTTGAGTTGCGCACCGAGGATGGGGGCGAGGCGCTCAACCCCGATAACCTGATGTGCCGCGCGATCCGGGCGATCAAGGATGCGGTGCCGGGAATCGGCGTGCTGACCGATGTCGCGCTCGACCCCTATACCGCGCATGGGCATGACGGGCTGGTCGATGCGGCGGGCTATGTGCTCAATGACGAGACGGCGGAAGTGCTGGTCGGGCAGGCGCTCAATCAGGCGCGTGCCGGGGCTGACGTGATCGCGCCGAGCGACATGATGGACGGGCGCGTCGGGCTGATCCGCGAGGCGCTGGAGGATGAGGGCTTCGTCAACGTCCAGATCATGGCCTATGCCGCCAAATATGCCTCCGCTTTTTATGGCCCGTTCCGCGATGCGGTGGGGTCGCGCGGGCTGCTCAAGGGCGACAAGAAGACCTATCAGATGGACCCGGCCAATGCCGAGGAGGCGCTGCGTGAAGTCGCGCTCGACCTCGACGAAGGCGCGGACAGCGTGATGGTCAAGCCGGGGCTGCCCTATCTCGATATCGTGCGCCGCGTGAAGGAGCGGTTCGAGGTGCCGGTCTTCGCGTATCAGGTGAGCGGCGAGTACGCGATGATCGAGGCTGCAGCGGCGGCGGGGGCGGGCGACCGCGACGCGCTGGTGCTCGAAACGCTGATGGCGTTCAAGCGGGCGGGGTGCAGCGGGGTGCTGTCCTATCACGCGCTCCACGCCGCGCGACTGATGGGCGGATGATCGAGACTGCCAAGTGATCGAAACGGAGCGGCTGATCCTGCGCCCGCCGGTGGAGGCCGATCATCCGGCGCTCTACGCGATGTGGGCCGATCCGGTGGTGATGGCCGATCTGGGGCCGGTCAAGGACGATGCGGCGAGCGCGGCGGCGCTGGCGCGGCATGATGGCTATCGCCACGAGGGGCTGGGGTTCCTGAGCGTGATCCGCAAGGAGGACGATGCGGTCATCGGCTTTTGCGGGCTGAAGCGCGGCGATGCGCAGAACCCGATTGCGGGGCAGGTCGAGGCGGGGTGGATGCTCGGACAGGCCTATTGGCGGCGCGGCTATGCACTGGAGGCGATGCGCGCGGTGCTGGCATGGGGATGGGCCAGGTTCGACGTGCCGCACATCGTAGCGATCACGTCGCAGCGGAACGCCGCGAGCCGGGCGATGATGGAGCGGCTGGGCATGACCTATGTCGATGGCGGCGATTTCGATCATCATGCCTTCGCCGCCGATGACCCCTTGCGCCACATCGTCACCTACCGCATCAATCGCCCCGTCAGTACCGAGTAACGAGAAGGGGAGGCGATGAGCGCCGAAGCAGTCGCCGAACCACAATCGGGCGCCCCCGGATGGCTGAAGGGTGCGAGCGGCCCGCTGTTCGTCGGCACGATCCTGCTCGGCAGCTTCCTGCTGTTTCTGGTCCAGCCGATGATCGCGCGGATGGCACTGCCCCGGCTGGGCGGTGCGCCTGCCGTGTGGAACAGTGCGATGCTGATCTATCAGGCGCTGCTGCTTGGCGGCTATGCCTATGCGCATTGGCTGGGCCGGGTGCCGGTGCGGCAACAGGCGATGATCCATCTGGGCGTGCTGGCGGTGGCGGCCTTGTGGCTGCCGATCGGGCTGATGGCGATGCAGATGCCGGCGGATGCCGAGCCGGCGGTGTGGGTGCCGTGGTTGCTGGCGGCGTCGATCGGGCCGCTGTTCTTTGGGATTTCGGCGCAGGCGCCCTTGCTGCAGCGCTGGTTCGCCGCCGCGACGGGCGGGCGTGATCCTTATGCGCTCTATGCTGCGTCGAATGTGGGCAGTTTCGGCGGGCTGATCGCCTATCCGTTGCTGGTCGAGCCCGGAATGGCGCTGCACGCGCAAAGCTGGCTGTGGACCGGGGGCTATGCGCTGGTATTCGTCGCGGTGGCGGCGTGCGCGCTGCTGTTGCCGCGCAAGGTGGCGGATGAGCCGCATGTCCATGCGATCAGTGCCCCGCCGTCGAAGCGGCGCGTGGCGCACTGGATCGCGCTTGCGTTCGTGCCGTCGGGGCTGATGCTGGCGACGTCGAGCTTTCTGACCACCGATATCGTCGCGGTGCCGATGCTGTGGGTGCTGCCGCTTGGCCTATATCTGCTGAGCTTCACGATTGCCTTTGCCACGCGGCGTCGGGTCGCGACGGTGCTGACGCGGTTCGCGCCGATCACGATCCTGTTGTTCGGCGGGCTGATGATCGCGGGGCATAATGCGAATCCGGAACTGAACGCGCTGATGGCACTCGCCCTGTTGTTCATGGTGGCGGTCGCGCTGCACACGCATATGTATGATCTGCGGCCCGAGGCCGATCGGCTGACGGGCTTCTACCTCGCGATGTCGGTCGGCGGGGCGCTGGGCGGGGTGTTTGCGGCTTTGGTCGCGCCACTCGTGTTCGACTGGACCTATGAGTATCCCATCCTGATCCTCGCGGCCGGGCTGCTGGTGCCGCAGGAGTGGCTGTTGCCCTTCGTCCGGCGGTTATGGGGCGAGGATGCGCAGGGGCGTCGCGTCCGCATCCTTGTCGTAGCGCTGATCGTTGCGCTCATCGTCTGGTTCGGGGTGTCGAAGGGTTCCGACCTGCTGGGTCAGCGGCAGGCGGGCATTCTTTACCTGACCCTCGCATTGATCGGGCTGTTCACGGCAGGCATGCGGGTGCCGTTCATGATCGTGCTGGCGGGGGCGCTGTTCCTGTTCGGCGGGTTCCGGTCGATCGCGATGAGCTGGCAGGGGGATCTGCGCACGCGCAGCTATTTCGGGGTCTATACGATCACCGATCTGGCGGATCAGAAAAGGCTGGCGCATGGCACGACGCTGCATGGCGTGCAGCTGGTGGGGAATTCCGAGCGGCTGAAGCTGCCAACGACTTATTATGTCCCCGGATCGGGGGTGGGGCAGGCGATGCAGGCATTGCCGCCGTTGTACGGACCCAATGCCCGGGTGGGCGTGGTCGGGCTGGGGACGGGGACGCTGGCCTGTTACGCCAAGCCGGGCCAATCATGGCGCTTCTACGAGATCGACCCCGCCGTGGTGCAACTCGCGCGCGGACCGTTCCGGTTCCTTGAGCAGTGCCGCCCTGATGCCAAGATCGTCCTGGGCGATGCGCGCGTGCGGCTGAACGACGAACCGGCGCAAAGTCTGGACCTGCTGGTGCTCGACGCCTTTTCGTCCGACGCGGTGCCGATGCATCTGATGACGCTGGAGGCGTTCGCGACCTATGATCGCGTGCTGGCGCAGGACGGTTTGCTGCTCGTCCATATCTCCAACCGTTTCCTGGCACTGGAGCCGGTGGTCGAGCGCGCGGCGAAGCTGGGCGGTTGGTCGGCGGCCCAGCTGACCTATCACCCGCCGCTGATCGAGGAGCTGAACGAAGCGGCGACGTCGGACTGGATCGCGCTGTCGCGTTCGCCGCAGAAGCTGGCGCAGCTGACCGCGCGCGCGGATGGCTGGCGCAGGCTGGAGGGGCGGCCGGCCTTTACGCCATGGACCGACGATTATGCGACGATCCTGCCGGTGCTGCGGAGCTTGAACAAGGATTTGCCGTAGGGGCGTCATTTCAATCCTCCCCCGCAAGGGGGAGGTGTCAGCGCAGCTGACGGAGGGGGAGGAAGCACGACGGCAAGTGGCTCAAGTGCGAAGCCGTCCTCCCCCTCCGTCGCCTTCGGCGACACCTCCCCCTGGCGGGGGAGGATTAGTTCTTGTCAGCTGTTCAGCGCGTCTTCGAGTGCCTGGACCTTTTCGGCCTGTTCCGCCGCCGCCCGGGACAGGCTGGCGATCGCCGCGTCGAGCGCGGGATAAGCGGGGGTGCCGGCCTGAAGCCGCGCGGCTGCGGTTTCCTCGAGTGCCGTCACGATTTCCACGGTTTCGCCGCGCGCGCGGTTGAGGTCGGCGAGTGCGGTTTGCGCCGCGAGCCAGTTGTCGCTGCCCGGCGCGACGCCGCGCGCCACCGCGACGCGTGATTCGGCTTCCATCGCGAGCGAGCGGAAGCGGGTGGCGATCTTTTCGGCGGCGGCGAGCTGTTCGGCGACGCGCGACTCGAGCGCGGCGTCGGGCGTGACGACCGGATCGGGGCGCACCACCTCACCCGCGTCGCGCGATTCGATCGGGCGCGGCAGCAGCGAGGGATAGCCGTCGCCGGTGGTGCTGCAGGCGCTGAGCGCTATGGGAAGCGCGAGGAGGGCTGGGTGTCGCATCGCCGCGGGTGTATGCCGCGAAGAAACTCTGCGCAACGGGCTTGCGTTTCCCGAAAACCGCTTCTATCAGCGCCCCTCCACTGCGCACCCGTAGCTCAGCTGGATAGAGCATCAGACTACGAATCTGAGGGTCGGACGTTCGAATCGTTCCGGGTGCGCCATTCAAAGCCCCGCCAGGTCAATGACTTGGCGGGGCTTTGTTGCATTTGGCGGTTATTATCTGAATTGATGCGAATTTTTTGTGCTATGCGGCACGCATGGCCCTGCTTCGCACTCTGCATTGTATGATTCGCGGCCATCGCTGGACGCACAGCCGCACGCGTAAAGGGTATCGGACCTGTAAGCGCTGCAAGAAGCGCGAGCCTGATCCCGCTTACGGGCCAGTCCCGCTCCACGACCACCACTAGAAGCTGTAGGGGACAGCGGCCCGGATGTCGGGGTCGATCCGGATCTCGCTGGCCGCTGGGGGGAAGGCGCGCTGCTCGCAATCGGCGCGTGGGCAGATGCGGCAGCTGGTGCCGATCGGCGTGGCGTTGCCGCCCGGGCGGAGGCCGTCGGCATAGACGAAATCGGCCGCATGCAGTTCTTCGCAGCCTAAAGCGACGGCGTAGCGGCGCGGGGGGCGGTCGTAGCTGGCCGATGGCTTGACCAGCCCCTTGGCCATGATGACGTAGCGCGCGCCATCGGGCGTCTCGGCCAGCTGGGTCAGGATGCGGTCGGGTATCGCCACCGCCTCATGTACCACCCAGAGCGGGCAGGCGCCGCCGAATCGCGCGAATTCGAGGCGGGTCGCCGAATGCCGCTTGGTGATGTTGCCGGCCATGTCGATGCGGCAGAAGAAGAAGGGGATGCCCTGTGCGCCGGGGCGCTGGAGCGTCGAGAGGCGGTGGCACGCCTGTTCGAAGCTAGTGCCGAAACGCTGGCGCAGCCGGTCGATATCGTGGCGCAGGTCGCGCGCGGCGTCGCGAAAGCGGGTGTAGGGCATCAGCAGCGCGCCTGCCGCGTAATTGGCGAGGCCGAGCGCGAGGAGTTCACGCGCTGCGGGGGAGGCGAGGCCGCTGGCGTCGGCAACCGCGCGCATTTCGTTGGCGAACTCCAGCGCGGCGAGGCGCTGGGCGAGGAGGAAGGCGCGGCTTTCGGGCGGGAGGACACCGCTGATCACCAGACGCCGGGTATTGGAGTCGAAGCGCGACAGGCGCGTGTCGTCGTCGCGCGCCTCATCGATCGCGATGCCGTGCCAGCCGCGTAGGCGGTCCTCGATCGCGCGGGGATGGTCGAAACTGTCTGCCAGCGCTTCGGCGGCACGGTCGAGCGGGTCGAGATAATTGCCCTCGGCCTGATACCAGTCGCGCACCGCTTCCCACGGCAAGGCGCCGCCGCGACCCGCGCCGCTTTCGACCTTGTCGTCGAGCACGCGCAGCTGCGCCTGACTGCGGCGCCAGGCGTCGTGGAGGGCGACCATGCGGCGGGTGAGGGCGGGGTGTTTTTCGACCCCGCGCTGGACTGCGGCCGCGTCCAGCGTTGCGGTGAGGATGCTGGTGTCGGTTGCCGCCTCGATCGCGCGGACCAGTTCGGCGGTGCGGTCGTCGCTCCCGACCTCACCCCATAAATCGGGAAATTCGCGGCTGAGTGCGACGAGCACCGGCGGGGTGAGCGGGCGTTCCTCATTCTCGATCTGCGACAGATAGCTGACCGAAACGCCGAGCCGGGTGGCGAGCGCGGCCTGGGGTAGCGCGAGCCGCTTGCGCAGATCGCGGACGCGGTTTCCGGCGAAGAGGCGGCGGCGCTGTTCCATGGCTTCACAATATCCGCAGATATGGACAATGCAACTTCGCAACATTGCATTTGCACGGACGCGCGTGTCCTGTGCAGGGGCTGGCCAAGGGAGTACGCCATGTCTTCGACGATCGAGGAACTCGAACGCCGCCGCGCCGCAGCCCGGCTGGGCGGGGGCCAGAAGCGGATCGACGCGCAGCACGCCAAGGGCAAGCTGACCGCGCGCGAGCGTCTTGAGGTGCTGCTCGACGAGGGATCGTTCGAGGAGCTCGACATGTATGTCGAGCATAACTGCGTTGATTTCGGGATGCCGGAGCAGATCGTGCCGGGCGACGGCGTCGTCACGGGATCGGGCACGATCAACGGGCGGCTGGTGTTCGTGTTCAGCCAGGATTTCACCGTGTTCGGCGGGTCGCTGTCGGAACGGCATGCGCAGAAAATCTGCAAGATCATGGACATGGCGATGAAGGTCGGCGCGCCCGTGATTGGCCTGAACGATAGCGGCGGCGCGCGCATTCAGGAGGGCGTCGCGAGCCTTGCCGGCTATGCCGAGGTGTTCCAGCGCAATGTGCTGGCGTCCGGTGTGGTGCCGCAGATTTCGCTGATTATGGGTCCCTGCGCAGGCGGGGCCGTTTATTCTCCCGCGATGACCGACTTCATCTTCATGGTGAAGGATTCATCGTACATGTTCGTCACCGGCCCGGATGTAGTGAAGACCGTTACCAACGAGATCGTCACGCAGGAGGAACTGGGCGGAGCTGTGACGCATACCACGAAGTCGGGCGTTGCCGATGTGGCGTTCGAGAATGATATCGAGGCGCTGCTGGCGGCGCGCGACTTCGTGGACTTCCTTCCCGCGAGCAATCGCGAGAGTGTGCCCGAGCGCCCATGCAGCGATCCGTGGGACCGCATCGAGCACAGCCTCGACACTCTGATCCCGCCGAGCGCCAATCAGCCGTACGACATGCATGAGTTGATCCGCAAAACGGTCGACGAGGGCGACTTCTTCGAGGTGCAGCCGACGCATGCCGGCAACATCATCATCGGCTTTGGCCGGATCGAGGGGCGCACGGTCGGGATCGTCGCGAACCAGCCGATGGTGCTGGCGGGTGTGCTCGACATCAATTCGAGCAAGAAGGCAGCGCGGTTCGTGCGCTTTTGCGACGCGTTCGAAATCCCGATCGTGACGTTCGTCGACGTGCCGGGCTTCCTGCCGGGCGTCGGGCAGGAGCATAGCGGGATCATCAAGCATGGCGCGAAGCTGCTGTTCGCCTATGCCGAGGCGACGGTGCCGAAGATCACGGTGATCACGCGCAAGGCCTATGGCGGGGCGTATGACGTGATGGCGTCGAAGCATCTGCGCGGCGATCTCAACTATGCCTGGCCGACCGCGGAGATCGCAGTGATGGGCGCGAAGGGCGCGGTCGAGATCATCTTCCGCGGGCGCACGCCGGAGGAGATTGCCGAGAAGACCGCCGAATATGAGGCGCGCTTCGCCAACCCGTTCGTCGCGGCGAGCAAGGGGTTTGTCGACGAGGTGATCATGCCGCATTCGACCCGGCGGCGGATCGCGCTGGGGCTACGGAAGTTGAGGAACAAGAGCCTCGAGAATCCGTGGAAGAAGCATGATAATATTCCGCTGTAGGACCTGCCAATGCCAACCGCTCTAATCGTGGTCCTCGCCTTGGTCTTCCTCATCGATGGCATTCTCAATGCCAAGGAGAAACCCAATTTAGGTCAACTGCTCTTTCGCTCCGTGCCTGGCTCGATGGGCCGTATCGGAAGCGCGTTACCCTATTTCTGCATCGCCGCGGCATGTATCTATTGGGGCTGGATCGCACCATGATGAGATATTGCTTTGATCGGAGGCTTTTTGCCCTCGCATGTACGATTTCGCTGATCGCCGGCTGTCAGCAGGCACCCGAGAGCGGCAACGCGACCGCGCCGAGGCCGTCTGCTACCCCTTCGCCGACCGGCGTGCGCGCCTTGCCCGAGGCCGAGCAGCTCAAGCTCGCCTTCCGCACTACCTATGACAAGGATGGCGCGGCGCAGGTGCAAGAGGACGATGCCGGTGTCATCAATGTGAAGCCGGGCCAGCTGTTGTGGATCGGCGATACTGCGGTGTTGCTGAGCCCCGGCGCGAATGAGTCCGACTGCCATGCTTGTTCGGGGGCGCTGGCGATCGCTTATCTCAAGCCGCAGGGTGATGGGTTCGCCGTGACGGGCAAATGGCCGACGCTGGTGCGCGGATCGGGCTGGGGCGCCGAGCCGGAGTGGCGGGTGACGAACGAGTTCACCGACAACCCGGCGATCTATGTCGAAAGCGGTGACACGGCGCAGGGCTATTCGTGCGGCGGGGCGTCGATCACCGAGTTGAAGCCCGGGGGGCCGGTGCAGTCTGAGCGGATCTGGCTTTCGTCATCGAACGCGGGCGCGGTCGATGAGACGACCGGCAAGACCTTTGGCGGCGAACCGCTGAGCAACCTTGAGGGCAAGATCGTCGACATCGTGAAGGGCAAATCGTTCGCGGTGCAAGCGAGCGGCACGGCGAAGTTCGTCGAACGCTATGAATATCGCGACGACAAGTTCGTGCCGCTCCAGAAGGAGTCGCGGCTGTCGTGCTGAACCCGGGAATGAAACCATGAAACTCGGTCGCCTGAACCATATCGGCGTCGCGACGCCGTCGATCGAAGACAGCATCGCATTCTACCGCGACGTGATGGGCGCGGAGACGATCCATACGCCGTTCGACCTGCCCGCGCAGGGGGTGAAGGTGTGTTTCGTCGATACGCCGAACACGCAGATCGAGTTGATCGAGCCGCTGGGCGACGACTCGCCGATCCATGGCTTTCTGGCCAAGAACCCGGGGGGCGGGCAGCATCATGTGTGTTATGAGGTGCCCGATATCCACGCGGCCAAAGCGTGGTTCGAGGGCAAGGGCGCGCGGGTGCTGGGTGAACCGCGCATCGGGGCGCATGGGACGCTGATCTTCTTCGTCCATCCGCGCGACATGGGTGGGGTGCTGACCGAGATCATGGAGTCGCCGCGCGATGAATTGCATTGATGGGCTTGCGCTCCTGCGTAGGCAGGAGCCCAGGGTGATCGAGGACGCCGCGTGTGGCTCTGGGCTCCTGCCTGCGCAGGAGCAGATGGAAGGAATATGTGGATGAGCGAAGACAGCGTCCTTTACAGCCTCGAAAACGGCGTCGCGACGCTCCGGCTCAACCGGCCCGATCGGTTGAACGCGGTGACTGGTGCCATGCTCGACCTGATCCGCGCGTCGTTGCTGCGCGCCGTGAATGAAGGCGCGCGGGCGGTGTTGCTGACCGGGGAGGGGCGGGCGTTCTGTTCGGGCGCGGACCTTGCCGGGCGGATGGATCGCGGGCCGGTCGATCCAGCCGAGAGCCTAGAGTTTCACTATAACCCGCTCGCCGAGACGCTGTCGAAGCTGCCGATCCCAATCGTCACCGCGGTCAACGGCCCGGCGGCGGGTGCGGGCGTCGGGATCGCGCTGGGCGGCGACATGGTGGTGATGGCGAAGAGCGCCTATCTGCTGCTCGCCTTCAGCAATATCGGACTGGTGCCCGATTGCGGCGCGACCTGGCTGGTCGCCAAGTCGGCGGGGCGGGCCAAGGCGCTGGAGATGGCGCTGCTCGGCGAGAAGCTGTTCGCCGATGATGCCAAGGATGCGGGTCTGGTCGCGCGGGTGGTCGAGGACGATGCGCTGATGGACGAGGCGGGGAAGCTCGCCGCGACGCTCGCCGCCAAGCCGACCATCGCGCTCGGCCTGATCCGTGCGCAGATCAAGGCGGCGCTCAACAACACGTTGTCCGAGACGCTGAGCGTCGAGGCGGCGCATCAGCGGATCGCGGGCAAGACCGAGGATTTCCGCGAAGGCGTCATGGCGTTCCTCGGCAAGCGTGCGCCGGAGTTCAAGGGCAAGTAATGATGACGGTGGTATATAGCTCCCTCTCCCATTGGGAGAGGGAAGGGGCCCATCGCCTCTGGCGATGGGAAGGGTGAGGGTGATAGGACGGGATGAATGCGACCCGATATCCTCAACCCGCTCTTCGCCGAAGTCACCGCGCTCAAGGGCGTGGGGCCGCAGCTGGCCAAGCCGCTCGAGCGGCTGGGTCTGGCGCGGGTGGTGGATGTCGCGTTCCATTTGCCGAGCGGATATATCGACCGGCTGCCGCGCGAAGAGCTGGATCAGGCCGATGTCGGGCGGACGATCGCGATTCAGCTGACCCCGGTGAATTATCGCATGAGCGGGAGCGCGCGGGCGCCGGCGCGGGTCGAGGCGACCGATGCGCGGGGTAACTACGTCACTTTGGTGTTCTTTGGCGGGAATAGCGGCTGGGCGAAGAAGCAGCTGCCGTTGAACGAGGCCAAATGGGTGTCGGGGCGGCTCGACCAGTACGGCCAGGAATTGCAGATCGTACACCCGGAGATCGCCGCGATCACCGAACCGCGGCCGGGCGGGCGCGAGGCGATTTATCCGCTGTCGGAGGGGATGACGTCGAAACGGCTGGCGGACTTCGCGGCGCAGGCGGTGGCGCGTGCGCCGGAACTGCCCGAATGGATCGAACCGAGTTTGAAGGACCGCAAGGGCTGGCCCGACTGGCGCACGGCGCTGGCCGCGATCCATGCCGATCCGGCGGATGGACAAGCGCGCGACCGGCTGGCCTATGACGAGGTGTTCGCAAATCAGCTGGCGCTGATGCTGGTGCGCGGCGCGGCGCGGGCGAAGCGCGGGCGGGCGTTGGCTGGCGACGGGCGGCTGCGTGATGCGCTGAGCCTGCCCTATGCGCCTACGGGCGCGCAGGTGCGGACGATCCGGGAGATCGAGGGCGACATGGCCCAGCCGCGCCCGATGCTGCGGCTCCTTCAGGGCGATGTCGGCGCGGGGAAGACGCTGGTGGCGGCGATGGCGCTGCTGATCGCGGTCGAGGCGCGGGCGCAGGGGGCGATGCTGGCGCCGACCGAGATATTGGCGCGGCAACATTATGAGACGCTGCGTAAGCTGTTCGCGGGGCTGGATGTGGAGATCGCGATCCTGACGGGGCGCGACAAGGGCCGCGCGCGCGAGGCGACCTTGATGGGGGTCGCGGATGGATCGATCGATATCCTGATCGGCACGCATGCGATCTTTCAGCAGGGGGTCGCGTATCGCGACCTGGGGCTGGTCGTGGTGGACGAGCAGCATCGCTTTGGCGTGGCCGAACGCATGATGTTGCAGGCCAAGGCGAAGACTGCGCCGCACCTGTTGGTGATGACCGCGACGCCGATCCCGCGCACGCTGCAACTCGCGACGCATGGCGAGATGGATGTCAGCAAGCTCGACGAGATGCCGCCGGGGCGGATGCCGATCGAGACCAGCGTGATCAGCGAGGAGCGGTTGGAGGAGGTGGTCAACGGCCTCGCGCGGCATCTGTCAGCCGGCGGGCAGGCCTATTGGGTGTGTCCGCTGGTCGAGGAGAGCGAGAAGACCGACCTTGCCGCCGCCGAGGCGCGGGCGGAGGCGCTGCGCACGCGGTTCGGCGAGCGGGTGGGGCTGGTCCATGGCCGGATGAAGGGGCCGGAAAAGGACGCGGTGATGGCGCGCTTTTCGGCTGGCGAGCTGGGCGTGCTGGTCGCGACGACGGTAATCGAGGTGGGGGTCGACGTCCCCAACGCGACGCTGATCGTGATCGAGGCGGCGGACCGGTTCGGGCTGGCGCAGCTCCACCAGCTGCGCGGGCGGGTCGGGCGCGGCGGGGGGCGGTCGGTGTGCGTGCTGCTGCGCGGCGGGACGCTGAGCGAGACATCGCGCGCGCGGCTGGCGCTGATGCGTGAGACCAATGACGGGTTTCGCATCGCCGAGGAGGATCTTCGGCTGCGCGGCGCGGGCGAGATGCTGGGGACGCGGCAATCGGGGGAGCAGACCTTCCGGCTCACCCCGCCCGAGAAGTTCGCCGAGCTGATCGCGGCGGCGACCGATGACGCGCGGTTGCTGGTCGACCGCGACGGCGGGCTGGACGGGGAGCGGGGGCAGGCGGCGCGGGTGGCGCTGTATTTGTTTGAGCGCGATGCGGCTGTGGGGTTGTTGCGGGCGGGGTAGGGGGACCTCGAACGGATAAGAATGGAGTGCGGAATTGCGCTCATCTGCGCTTTCGATTGACCTGCAAAGACTTATCAATCTCCCAGGCTCCGTCCTTCTTTACCAGCCGCGCAACCAGATACGAGTTCGTGCTCCAGTAGCGGACGGTGAACTTGCACATGATTGTCGGTAATTCTCCCGGCTGCACTTCATCGCAGATCACGTCAGAAACGCCCAATATGCGCTGAGAACTGACCATCGTTAGAGTGCCGGGATCTTCTTCGGCTGCCTGCGCGGAAATGGCAAACACCATGGCATCGTCTCGACTTCGCACGGCCGAAATGAGCGCTTTGTCATCTGGGCAAAACTCCGCAGATGCACAGCGCGCAATCCCAAGAACCATCAGAGCGAGCATAGGCCGACCTTCCGTACTTCCACGGACCCAACGATGGCAGAATTAATGTCGGGGTTCCATCCAGTAGCAACTAGCGTCACCCGGGCCTTAGGACGGGGTTCACCGGGAGGCGGGCGTGGGGCTTGAGGTTGGAGCGCTTCGCTTGGGGTGGGGTGGACCCCGGCACAGGGCCGGGGTGACGATGGGGGTTTGGCGGGCCGTTGCGTAATCTCGCCCCTCCCCTTTAGGGGAGGGGTTGGGGGTGGGGCCTATCCTCTTGGCGCGTCGGTCTCGGTGAGACTGAGACGCCCCACCCCAACCCAGTATCGGGTAAACAGCGCCCCGCGCTGTTTAGGCCATGCCGGGGGCATGGCCGACCCGATACTCCTGAAGGGGAGGGGCTAAGAAGGGTCACCCCGCCTTCAACATCTGCGCCAGAAGCTCGTAATAGCTCGCCAGATCGACCGCGCTGTCGAAGCTCACGCCGATGCGGCCGCCGAGGGACCAGCGGATTTCGGCCGGGAGCGCCCCGACCACCGGGAGCATGACGCGCAGGCGCGCGCCTTCGGCAAAGGGATGGTCGCAGCGGGCCATCAGGCCGTGGGGGGAGATGTTGACGATCAGCAGCGTGTGCGGCTGGGCGTCGGGGCCGAAGGCGCGGGCGCGGAAATGGACTTCGTCGCGCGTCGTGGTGCGGCGGTCGCTGTCGGCTGCGGTGGCGCGCACGATGGATGAGAACTGGTAACTCACACTGGACCCCGCCGACTCGTGGTTCAATGTCAGATTGGGTAGGGCGCAGGGCGTAAACAGCTCGGCAACCGGATTGGTTACCAGTGGTTACTTACGTAGTCTTACGGGGGGGGTGATCACTCCGCGCGGAGCAGGCCGTGATGCTTCTTGCCCGCCGAGACGCGCACCTCGGCCGCGCCGACGGTGACCGTCGCGGCTTCGTCGCTGACCTTTTCACCGTCGATGCGTGCGCCGCCGCCCTTGATCAGGCGGCGCGCCTCCCCCTTTGACGCGGCAAAGCCCAGGCCGACGAGCGCGTCGACGACGGTGATCTCGCCGCTGACCGACAGGGTTGGCAGTGCGTCGCCCGAGGCGCCTTCCTCGAACGTCTTGCGCGCGGTTTCCTCGGCGGCGAGCGCAGCGTCGCGGCCGCGGCACATGGCGGTGGCTTCGGTGGCGAGGATCTTCTTCGCCTCGTTGATCTCGGCGCCCTGCAGCGCTTCGAGCCGGGCGATTTCGTCTAGGGGCAGGTCGGTGAACAGGCGCAGGAAGCGGCCGACATCGCGGTCGTCGGTGTTGCGCCAGAACTGCCAGTAATCGAAGGCGGGCAGCGCGTCCTCGTTCAGCCACACCGCGCCCGACATGGTCTTGCCCATTTTGCCGCCGTCCGCCGTGGTGATCAGCGGGGTGGTGACGCCATAGACCTCGGTCCCGTCGACGCGGCGCGAGAGTTCGATGCCGTTGACGATGTTGCCCCACTGGTCCGACCCGCCCATCTGCAGGCGGCACCCAGCGCGGCGCGACAGCTCCAGGAAATCATAGCCCTGGAGGATCATGTAGTTGAATTCGAGGAACGACAGCGACTGTTCGCGGTCGAGCCGAAGCTTGACCGAGTCAAAACTGAGCATGCGGTTGATCGAGAAATGCTTCCCGATGTCGCGCAGGAACGGGATGTATTCGAGCTTGTCGAGCCAGTCGGCATTGTCGACCATCATCGCGTCGGTCGGGCCGTCGCCGAAGGTCAGGAACTTCTCGAACACCGTCTTGATCGACGCGACGTTGGCCGCGATGACCTCGTCCGTCATCAGCTTGCGCGCTTCGTCCTTGAAGCTGGGATCGCCGATCTTGCCGGTGCCGCCGCCCATCAGCACGATCGGCTTGTGCCCGGTCTGTTGCATCCGGCGCAGCAGCATGATCTGGACGAGGCTGCCGACGTGCAGCGAGGGCGCGGTGGGATCGAAACCGATATAGCCGGGCACGATCTGCTTGGCGGCCAGCGCGTCGAGCGCAGTAGCGTCGGTGACCTGGTGGATGTAGCCACGGTCGGACAGGGTGCGGAGCAGATCGGATGCGTATTCGGTCATGGTGGCGGCGCGTGTAGCCGAGGTCGCGGGTTGAGTCATCTGTTGCGGTGACGTTCGTTGACGCGGGGAAGGGGCTTCGACAAGCTCAGCCCAAACGGAGGTTGGGGACGTCCCTCCATCCGTTTGCCCTGAGCTTGTCGAAGGGCGGAGGGGGAACCGGCGTGGCGTTCTACTGCTATATCCTGCGGTGTAGCGATGACAGCTACTACACCGGCCAGACCGAGGACCTCGACGTCCGCCTTGCGCAGCATGAGCGTGGGGCATTCGACGATTGCTATACCTATATGCGTCGGCCCCTGACGCTGGTTTGGTCGCAGGATTTCGGAACCCGCTACGAAGCGCTGGAGGCGGAGCGGCGGATCAAGGGGTGGAGTCGGCCCAAGAAGGAAGCGTTGATCGCAGGCGACTGGGAGGGCGTTTCGGTTCTTGCGCGCAACTGGCAGGTCGGGGCTGGCCCTTCGACAGGCTCAGGGCAAACGGAGTGAGGGATGATGCAGCATGGAGTGCAACTAATCTGCCATCCAGATGCTCCGGCCACCGCGGTCGAGCACGTCTCCGTTCAACTTGCGACGACCAGCACTCCGGGCGAGCTATGGTGCGAGTTTCATGTCGTGTCGAACACGCTGCTCCTTCCCCCCTCGGCTAAGCCCGAGCGGACCGATGGCCTGTGGAAAACGACCTGTTTTGAGCTGTTTGCGAAGCCTGCGGGGGGCGATGCCTATTTCGAGTTCAACTTCTCACCGTCATTCCAATGGGCGGCATATTCATTCGAGGGGTATCGTTCGGGAATGCAGGAGTTTGCTGCCGAGAACCCTGAAATTTGGGTGACCGCGGGCCTTCCGCATTTTTCCCTCGCCGTCGAAGCGATGCCGCTGTTGCCTACCGTGAAGATGGCGATCAACCTTACCGCAGTTATCGAGGAAATTGACGGCACCAAATCCTATTGGGCGCTGGCGCATCCGGCGGGAAAGCCCGATTTCCATCACCCGGATGGCTTTGTCCTCGACCTGAACGCGCCGGTGTGAGCGGGTAGCGATGCCGGGTCGCGCGAAATAGATTCACCGCATAACTGTTATTGACATGAACAATTTCAGATGTGAGGTATATCGCACCGACGATCGCCAAGAATCGCGGGCTGAAAAAAGGGGAGTGTGATGATGGGTCGAGGGACTTCGCGCGCGCAGAGCCGCGCTGCATCCAGCATCGCCGCGGTTGCGGCATTTTTGAGCTTTAGCGCAGCCGTGCCGGCGCTGGCGCAGGATACGGCGGAAGAGGCGACTCCGGCGGCGGAGGGCGAAATCCTCGTCACCGCGCGGCGTCGTGAGGAGAGCCTGCAGGATACGCCGGTCGCCATCTCCGCGTTCAGCGCCGAGACGCTGCAGGAACGGCAGATCACGCAGACGCAGGACCTCGAGCGGATCACGCCGAGCCTGCAGTTCAAGCCCGCCGGCCAGCTGTCGGGCAACAGCGCATCGTCGGTGGTGTTCATCCGCGGCGTGGGTCAGGTCGATCCGACCGCCGCGGTCGATCCGGGCGTCGGCGTCTATCTCGACGAGGTCTATCTCGGCCGGGCGGTCGGTGGCGCGATCGATTTCGGCGATATCGCTGGCGTCGAAGTGCTGCGCGGGCCGCAGGGGACGTTGTTCGGTCGCAACACGATCGGTGGCGCGATCCTCGTCCGCACGCAGCAGCCCAAGCTGGGCGAATTCAGCGGCCGGGCACGGGTGCGTGGCGGCAGCGAGAACCTGATCGAGGGCTTTGGCGTGGTCAACGTGCCGCTGGGCCCGACCGCAGCGGCGCGCGTGTCGGGCGGCTTCCGCAAGCGCGACGGCTATGTGATCCGCGTGGTCGATGGCCTGGACCTGGGCAATGAGAACCGCTTCTCGCTCGCCGCGTCGGTGCTGTGGGAGCCGTCGAGCGACTTCGACCTGTTCCTGCGCGCCGATTACAGCAAGCAGGACGAGAATGGCGCGCCGTTCACCTTTGCCGGGATCAACGAACAGGCGCCGGTCGCCGCGATCGCCAGTGTCGCGGCGGGCTGCCCCGGTGCGACGATCCCGTTCGCGCCGCTGACGCCCGGCGACCCGCGCTTCGGTGCGCCGAACGTGCCGATGACCAACGACATCCGCTGCGCCAACGATCTGCAGGCGCGCGGGCCGTTCGTGAATGGCGGCACCGCGCCGGTGGAGAGCAATTCGGAAGTATGGGGCATCGGCGCGACCGCCAATATCCGGCTGACCGATGTCGCGTCGGTCAAGCTGATCACCTCCTATCGCGAGACCGAATCGCGCGGCATCCGCGATGGCGACAACACGCCGCTGCTGCTGATCACCACCGATGTCGCTGCGCAATCGGCGCAGTTCAGCCAGGAAGTCCAGCTTCAGCTCGACTTCGGGTCGGTCAATGCGATTATCGGCGGCTATTATTTCAACGAAGTCACCGATGAGCGCGCGACCGTGCCGCTCGCCTTCCCGCCCTCGCCGCCGGTGATCGGTTCGCTGCTGGCGGGCGGGCCGGGATCGCGCGACCTTCAGGTTTCGCGCCTCAAGACGGATTCGGTCGCGGTGTTCGGCGAGCTCGCGTGGAACATCACCGACGCGCTCGAGATCAGCGGCGGCCTGCGCTACACCAGCGACCGCAAGAATTATCGCGGAACCGTGCTGAACCTGTTCCCCGCGACCTTGCCCGATCCCAGCCCGTTGCCGACGCTAGCGACGTCACAGGGCGGGCCGCTGTTTATCTTCAGCCGTCCGTTCCAGCAGGATTTCTCGGCGCTGACCGGTTCGGCAAGCATCCAGTATCGCTGGAACGACGCGATCAGCACCTATGCGTCCTATGCCAAGAGCTTCAAGTCGGGCGGTTACAACACCCGCTACAACGCCGCGCCCGCCGGCAACCTGCCCGTGCCGTTCGCGGAGGAGAGCGTCACCAGCTACGAGATTGGCGCGAAGACCAATATCGGGCGTCTGCGCTTGAACCTCGCCGCGTTCCAGGCCGAGTATCAGGACATTCAGCTGATCTTCCGCCAGGGCGTGGTGCCGCTGTTGTTCAACGCGGGTGAGGCGCGCATTCGCGGGCTGGAGGCCGAAGCGAGCCTGCGCACCAGCTGGGGCCTGACCTTCGACGCCGGGATCAGCATTCTCGACGACAAGATCAAGAGCATCACGCCGGTGCCGGGGGCGACCGCGACGGTGACGCCGAACGACGACCTGCCCTTCACCCCCGACATGCAGGCCAATTTCGGCATCGCTTATGCGATCCCGCTGGGTGGCGACATGACGCTGACGCCGCGCGTCGATGGCAGCTACCAGTCCAAGATCACCTTCATCACCGGCAGCATCCCGCTGATCGAGGAAGATGGCTATTTCGTCGGCAACGCTTCGCTGACCCTCAAGCTCGGCAACGGGATCGAGGTTAGCGGTGGCGTCAACAACCTGCTCGACGAGCGTTACCTGATCCAGGGCAACGCGTCGCTGGCAACGCTGGGTTACGCCGAGCGGATCTTTGCCCGCCCGCGCAGCTGGTATGTGCAGGTGGCGGCTTCGTTCTGAGACTGGAGTGGTAATTCCTCCCCTGAGCTTGCTCAGGGGAGGGGGACCGCCGCCGCAGGCGGCGGTGGCGGGGCGGCTGCGCAGACAGCCGTGAACGGCTCGGCAAAATTCCGCCCTCTGCGAGGGCGAGGGCGGCCCCTCCGTCAGCGCTGCGCGCTGCCACCTCCCCCAGCAAGCTGGGGGAGGAATGGGTTTGCCCCGAACCCCATCATCCCGATTGCTTTGCGCGCCAACTCCCGGCACCTGAAGGGCCATGAACTTCGGTATCGACCGGCTGCTCGCCGACCCCGCTTTGCTCAACCAACTCAAGGGCCGTCGCGTCGCGCTGCTCGCGCATCCGGCGTCGGTGACGGCGGATTTGACGCACAGCGTCGACGCGCTGGTCGCGGCGGGGCTCACCGTGTCGGCGATGTTCGGGCCGCAGCATGGTGTGCGCGGCGATCTGCAAGACAATATGATGGAATCGCCGGACTATACCGACCCTACCTACGGGATGCCGGTGTTCAGCCTGTATGGCGAGGTGCGGCGACCGACCGGGCAGTCGATGCACACATTCGACGTGATCCTGATCGACCTGCAGGATCTGGGCTGCCGCATCTACACCTATGTCACGACCCTGCTCTACATGCTCGAAGCGGCGGCAGAGCATGGCAAGGAAGTGTGGGTGCTCGACCGGCCCAATCCGGCAGGCCGCCCGGTCGAGGGGCTGACCTTGCTGCCCGGATGGGAGAGCTTTGTCGGGGCGGGGCCGATGCCGATGCGGCATGGCATGACGCTGGGCGAGATGGGCGCTTGGTTCGTCGATCACTTCAAGCTCGACGTCGCCTATCGCGTGATCGAGATGCAGGGCTGGGCGCCCGACGCCGCGCCGGGGTTCGGCTGGCCGCCCGAGCGGGTGTGGATCAACCCCAGCCCCAATGCCGCCAACGTCAACATGGCGCGCGCCTATGCCGGGACGGTGATGCTGGAGGGGACGACGCTGTCCGAGGGGCGCGGGACGACGCGCGCGCTGGAGCTGTTCGGTGCGCCGGATATCGACGGCAAGGCGGTGATCGCGGAGATGCGCCGCATTGCGCCGGAGTGGACCGCGGGCTGCACGCTGCGCGACTTCTGGTTCCAGCCGACCTTTCACAAGCATGTCGGCGCGCTGTGCAGCGGCGTGTTCATCCATGCCGAGGGGGCGGGGTACGACCATGCGGCGTTCCGGCCGTGGCGGTTGCAGGCACTGGGGTTCAAGGCGATCCGGGCGCTGTATCCGGATTATGACCTGTGGCGCGATTTTCCGTATGAATATGAGTTCGAGAAGCTGGCGATCGATGTGATCAATGGCGGGCCGGGGCTGCGGGCGTGGGTTGATGATGCGGGCGCGGCGCCGGGCGATCTCGATGCGGCGGCCGGGGCGGACGAGGCTGCTTGGGTGGAGATGCGGGAGAGGTTGCTGCTCTACTAATGCTATTCCTCCCTTGCGCAGCAGGGGAGGGGGACCGCCGCCGCAGGCGGTGGTGGAGGGGCGGCCGCGCAGACGGCCGTGAACATCTCGGCAAAACTCCGCCCTCTGCGAGGGCGGCCCCTCCGTCAGCGCTGCGCGCTGCCACCTCCCCCAGCAAGCTGGGGGAGGATTTCTGCCCCTTCCCCCGCCGAATCAATTCGCCTAACCGGATCAACATGCTGGCGGGGCTGATCTTTGCGACGGAGGATGCGGGCGATCGCGCGGGGGTGCTCGCTGCGACGCTGCCGTTCGGGGGCATGACGCTGCTCGAATATCAGGCGCGGCTGCTGATCGGGGCAGGCGCGGGGCATATTCTGGTCGCGGTGAGCCGGGTCACACCGGCGCTGCTCGGCGCAGTCAGCCGGGCGGCCAAGCGCGGCGTTCCGGTCGATATCGTGCGCTCGGCGGCGGAGGCGGCGGCGCGGGTGCATCCGCTGGCGCATGTCGTGGTGATCGCCGACGCGCTGGTCACGACAGACGATGTGATCGATCGCATGGCGGGCGAGGGCAAGGACGCGATCCTGGTGACGCAGGACCCCGCCGCGTCGCTCGAACGGATCGACGCGCGCAATTGCTGGGCCGGCGTCGCGCATACCCCGGCGCGGCGGATCAAGGATATCGCCGACTTTCCGCCCGATTATGATTTCCAGTCGACCCTGTTGCGCGCGATCGTGCAGGCGGGGGCGGAGCAGGTGCCGCTATCGGCGGGCGCGGTGCGCGCCGGGCATGGCGTGGAGCGCGAGGGCGCGGCGCTGGCGAGCCGCAGCAATGCGGTGCTGGCGGCGCTGACCGAACGGCGCACGAGCTGGGCCGACCGCCACGTGTTCACGCGCGTCGCGCGCTGGGTGCTGCCCAAGGTGGTCGAGAAGGGCATTCCCGCCTGGCTGTTGATGGCGGGGGGTGCCGTGACCGGGGCGGGCGCGGTCGCATTGATCGCGTTCGGCTATGCCTGGGGCGCGGGGGTCGCGATCCCCGGCGTGGCGGCGCTGGCGACAGGGGCGGCGCTGTCGGCACTGCGCGGCGAGGAAAAGCGCGCGTTGATGCAGGAGGCGCTGATCGGCGCGATCGTCGGCGCGGTGGTGGGCGCGTTGGGGCTGGGCGAGATGCAGCTCGACAAGACGCTCGACGGGACGATCCTGGCGCTGGTCACCATCGCCGCGACCGCGATTGCCGAGCGCAGCCAGGCGGTCATCCGCCGCTGGTGGGGCAGCCCGGCGGCCTATCTGTTGCTGGTCACGCCGTTTGCGATTGCCGACCGGGTGAGCTGGGGCTTGGCGTTGATTGCGATTTACGCATTCGCGACGCTTGCCGCAGCGGTTGAGAGCAGGCGGGAAAAGCCTTAGGGCGACCTTAACCGCATTCCGTTATTCCGGAGACCATGTCCGACCCGAATGTCGACATGAGTGACGGCGCCACCGATCGGGGCGCCCGCACGTTGCTCGCGCATGTCGCGGGCGCGGACGCTGCCGCTTTCCGTGGTCTGGCGACGGCGATCGATGATTTTTTCCTCCCCGAATCGCACCGGTTGGACGAGCGGACGCGAGTCGGGCTGAGTCGCCTGCTGCGCGCCCTGGTTGATACCGTCGAAGGCGAGATTCGCGATCATGGCGTGCGCCAGCTGCAGGTGCAGGGTGAGACCGCGCTGGCCGATGCGCTGGCGGGGGCCGACGGCGTGTTCACCGCTTTGTGCGATTCGGGCCTGTTGCGCGACCGTGAGCTGATGGGCGAGCTGATCGCGCAGGTGCGGCAGGAGCTGTTGGCCAGCGGCATGCCGGTACAGGCGCATGACGACCCCGAACGGCCGAGCCTGATCAACCGTTTCGTCCAGCATCCCGACCGGGTGTTGGCGCAGAGTGCGATGGGTGTGCTGATCGCCGAGAGTCGCCGCCGCAGCCTGCCCGAGGCCGGGCCGTTGCCGCAGACCGATCTGCCCGCCGAGCTGCATCACAAGCTGGTATGGTGGGTCGCCGCCGCGCTGCGACAGCGGGTGGCTGCCGAGGACATCGCAACGCTCGACCGTGTGCTGGCGGAGGCGGCGCAGCGCAGCCTCGCCGCGCATGATGAGGGCGACCGGGTCGAGGCGGCGGTGATGCGGCTGGCGGTGGCGATCGATGCGCAGCCGGATGAACTGCCCGAATTGCTCAACGAAGCGCTGGGCGACCGGCGCGTGACGCTGTTTGCAGGACTTCTCGCCCATGCGCTTGGCGTGGATTACACGGTTGCACGCAGCCTTGCGCTCGACGCGGGGAGCGGGCGGTTGTGGGTCGCGTTGCGCGCGCTGGATCTGGACCGGGAGGCGATTGCCCGCCTGGGCCTCGCACTGACCGAAGCCGATCCGCGCCGCGATATCGAGGCGTTCGCCGAAACGCTCGACACGATCATGGCCGTTGAGGTCGAGGATGCGCGCGCGGCGCTGGCGGGGCTGCGGCTGCCGGGCGATTATCGCGCGGCGGTGCAGGCTTTGGGGGGCGCGGCATGAACGCGATGGACCCGCATGTGCCAGTGGCGATCGGCCGGGTCGGGCGCGACGGGCGGCTGCTCGACGCCGAACCGCGTCTGTCCGACCTGAACAGCCGCGCCGGGGGCAAGCAGGGCGAGCCACTGGCGGTGCCGCAGATCGCGTCGATTGCGCGGCTGGCACTGCGGCTGGGCATCGCGATTTCGCGCAACATCGTTGCGGCGGATGGTGAGGACGATATCGACCTGTGGGTCCGCGCTGAACCTGACGCCGATGGCGTGCGGCTGGAGGTCAGTGGCTGGCGTCCGCGCGCTGCGTGGCGGGCGGTGGCGGATGAGGGGCGGGAGGATGATTTCCTGCGCTCTGACGCCGACTGGGTGTGGGAATGCGATTCGGCGATGCGGCTGACGCATCTCTCGCTGGAGGCGGGCGCGCGCTATGGCTTCGATGCCGGCAAGATGCTGGGGCAGCCGCTGACCTTGCTGTTCGCGCTGGAGGCGGATGACGAGGGCGCGCTGCCGATCCTGACCGCAGCGGCGGAGCAGGGGCGGTTCGAGGGGCAGGTGGCGGAGCTGCGCGGCACCGGACGGCGGGTGCGCTTGTCGGCCAGCCCGCGTGTCGATGCGCAGCTGCGCTTTGCCGGCTTTACCGGCGCGGCGGAGATGATCGATGCGGACACGGACGCGCAGGCGCACCCGCCCGCCGCGCCCGAAGCCGTGTTCACCAGCGAATTCGGCCAGCGGCTGGACCGTGCGCTGCGCAAGCCGTTGAGCCGGATCATCGCCAATGCCGACAGCATCAGCGCGCAGATCGATGGGCCGCTGCGCACCGATTATGCCGAATATGCCGGCGATATCGCCAATGCCGGGCGGCATTTGCTGTCGCTGGTCGACGACCTGGCCGACCTGACCGCGGTTGAGCGCGATGATTTCGAAGTGGAGGCGGAGCCGATCGACCTGGCCGATATCGCGCGCCGCGCCGCCGGACTGCTCGCGGTGCGCGCGAGCGAGGCCGATGTGCGGATCGACAAGCCCAAGGCGGACGAAAGCCTGCCCGCGACCGGCGAGTTTCGCCGCGTGCTGCAGATCATGGTCAACCTCATCGGCAATGCGCTGCGCTATTCGCCGCCGGGCGGGTCGGTATGGGTGCGGCTGGAGCGTGAGGGCGCGCTTGGCTGTGTCATCGTCGCCGATCAGGGCAAGGGGATCGCGGCCGAGGACCATGCCCGCATCTTCGAGAAATTCGGGCGCGTCGATCCGAGCGAACCGGGCGGAAGCGGGCTGGGCCTCTATATCGCGCGGCGGCTGGCCCGCGCGATGGGGGGTGATATCACCGTGGACAGCGCGCCGGGACAGGGTGCGCGCTTTGTCCTGGCCCTTCCTGCCCGCGACGGCTGACCTCGCGACTACGGTTGTAGTTGATAGCGGGGCAGCGGCGTGATAGCGCCGTCCCATGACCATGATCGATCGCCGCACTGCCCTGCGTGGTCTTGCCGCCGGCCTTGCCCTTCCTGCCCTTCAGTTGGCCGTGCGGGCGCAGGAGCCGCCGCGTGACGTCACGCTCGCGCAGGATTTCGACGAGATGTGGGCGACGCTGCGCGACCGCTATTGCTTCTTTGGTGAGAAGGCGACCGATTGGGACAAGGTGCGGCGCGTCTATCGCCCGCGCGCGATTGCAGCGCCGAGCTGGAACGATTTCGCGCATGTCCTGCGCGCGGCGCTGGGCGAGCTCTATGACCCGCATGCATCGGTGCGTAGCGGGCCGAATGGTATCGCGCGGATGCCGCCGTTCGACCTGCTCGTGGAGCGCAGCGCCGGCGGCCTGCGCATAACCAATGTCGCACCGGACTCGGGGGCGAGCGCAGCGGGGCTGGCGATCGGCGATGTCGTGACCGCGGTCGATGGTGTGCCGGTGGGCGAGGCGATCAAGGCGGCGGCGCTGACGTGCCTATCGCGGCCCGATCCGGCGGCGGATCAGTTCGCGATCAACGCGGTGGTCGCGGGCAAGCGTGCGATGGCGCGGCAGTTCACCGTGGCGGGGAAGGGGGAGGTCGCGCTTCCGATCCCGCAGCGCGACGAACCGCCGACCATCGCGCATCGGCGGCTGGAGGGCGGGATCGGTCTGATCGCAATCCGCAGCTTTGGCGACTACATGGCGACTGCGGCGTTCGATGCGGCACTTGCGGAACTGCGTGACGCCCCGGCGCTGATCATCGATGTGCGCGGCAATGGCGGGGGCGACACGGCAGTCGCGCGCCCGATCATGGGGCGGTTCATCCCCACCCGCGCGCCCTATGCGTTGATGCGGCGGCGGGCGGGACCGGGATTGAGCGCACCATGGACCGAATGGGTCGAGCCGCGCGGGCCGTTCACCTATGACCGGCCGGTGATCGTGCTGTGCGACCGCTGGAGCGCGAGCATGGCCGAGGGGTTCCCGATGGGGATGCGCGGGCTGGGCCGGGCGCGGATCGTGGGGACGCCGATGATGCAGCTGGGCGCGGCGGTGTTCCCGTTGCGGCTCGATCGCACCGGGTTCGAACTGCAATATTCGGCCGAGCCGGTCTATGATGTGCACGACCGGCCGCGCTGGCAGTTGCAGCCGGATGTGCTGGTGCCCGATGGCGCAGACATCCTCGCGGCTGGCCTCGTCGCAGCGCGCCGGATGGCGGCCGTCGCCTGATCGCGCTAAGCTGCGCCGATGCCGACTCCGCGCGAAATCATCGATGCGTTGCGCCAATGGGGCCTGACCCTGCCCGGCGCGCATCTCAAGGCGCCATGGCCCGATCATTCCGACCTGGCGGTCAATGACAAGACCTTCGCCTATCTCACCACCGGCGACGATTTCCGCATGTCGGTGAAGCTGCGTTACACTGGCGCGATGGCGCTGGACCTGCCCTTTGCGCGGCCCACCGGCTATGGCCTGGGCAAGAGCGGCTGGGTGACGGTCGAGTGCGACGCGGCGGCGATCCCCGATCCGGCGCAACTGCGCGAATGGATCGAGGAAAGCTATCGCGCGCAGGCGCCGAAGCGGCTGGTCAAGGAACTGGACGCGCGCGACCCCGCCTGACGCTCACGCCGCGCGCGGCTTGACGGGGATGCGCAGGTAGCGGACGCCATTGTCTTCCGCTTCGGGAAGCTGCCCTGCGCGGACATTGACCTGGATCGCGGGGAGCAGGAGTTTAGGCACCGCCAGCGTTGCGTCGCGCGCTTCGCGCATGACGACGAATGCGTCCTCGCTTACCCCGTCATGGACATGCACGCTGTCGCGGCGTTGCGCGCCGACGGTGGTTTCCCAGCGATAGTCTTCGCGACCCGGCGCCTTGTAATCGTGGCACAGGAACAGGCGGGTTTCGTCGGGTAGCGCCAGCAATTTGCGGATCGAGCGGTAGAGCGTGCGGGCATCGCCACCCGGAAAATCCGCGCGCGCGGTGCCATAATCCGGCATGAACAACGTATCGCCGACGAATACCGCGTCGCCGATGCGATAGGCGATGTCGGCGGGGGTATGGCCGGGGACGTGCAGCACCTCGACCTCCAGTTCGCCCAGCGCGAACCGCTCGCCATCACCGAACAGCCGGTCGAAGTCCGACCCGTCGGTCTTGAGGTCGGTGAGGTTGAACACCGGGCGGAAGATCTTCTGCACGTCGCGGATATGCTCGCCGATGCCGATCCATGCGCCGGTCCGCGCCTTGATCAACGGTGCGCCCGACAGATGATCGGCATGGGCATGGGTTTCGAGCACCATGACGATCCGCAAGCCGCGTGCCTCCGCGCGTGCCAGAACCTGATCGACCGAGGTCGAGTCGACCTCACCGCTGGCGGGATCATAGTCGTGGACCGGGTCGATCACTGCGGCATCACCTGTGGCGGGGTCGGCGACCAGATAGGTCACGGTGTTGGTGGGTTCGTCGAAGAATGCTTCGATCACGGGTTGCATGGCGTCCTCCATTCGATGCTTGACAATATATAAGCATTATCTAAATTAGCAATACCTAATGCAAGGAAGCGCAGATGCTGAAAGCTCCGATGGACCTGACGACCTTTACCGCGAAGGCGGACGGCGTTGCCGCGCTGCTCAAGGCAATGGGCAATGGCCGCCGCCTGATGGTGCTGTGCAAGCTGGTCGAACATGGCGAGATGAACGTGACCGACCTGGCGGGGGCGGTCGCGCTGTCGCAATCGGCGCTGTCGCAGCATCTGGCCAAGATGCGCGACGAGGGGCTCGTCGCCTTTCGGCGCGAGGGTCAGACACTCTGGTACCGCATCGCCGATCCGCGGACCGAGGCGTTGCTCGCCACCCTCTACGAACTTTATTGCAAGGACTGACGACATGACGATCAAGGCGATTGCGCCTGCCGATGCGCGGCGGGCGGTGGAGGCCGGCGCGGTGCTGATCGATATCCGCGAGGCGGACGAACATGCGCGCGAGAAGATTCCCGGCGCGGTCAATGTGCCGCTGGCCCGGATCGGTGAGGTGGCGGCGCTCGGGCGGCCTTTGGTATTCCATTGCCGGTCGGGGATGCGCACGCAGGCCAATGCCGATGCGCTGCGTGCCGCTGCGGGCGGGTCCCCCTGTCACCTGCTCGAAGGGGGGATCGATGGCTGGCGCAACGCCGGGCTGCCGACTGCGGTCGATCGCAAGCAACCGCTGGAGATCATGCGGCAGGTGCAGATCGGCGCGGGGTCGCTGACGCTGATTGGCGTCGTGCTCGGCTTTCTGGTCCATCCGGGCTTCTTTGGGCTGGCGGCGTTTGTCGGTGCCGGGCTGACCTTTGCCGGAACGACCGGCTGGTGCGGCATGGCGCTGTTGCTGCGGCGGATGCCGTGGAACCGCGCGCTGCAGGCGGGGTAAGCGATCATGCTCGCCGCCACCATCCTGTCAGGCGCGCTGATCGGCCTGGTCCTGGGCCTGGTCGGCGGCGGCGGGTCGATCCTCGCGGTGCCGCTGCTCGTCCATGTCGTGGGCGTCGGATCGGCGCATGCGGCGATCGGGACGGCGGCGGTGGCGGTGGCGGCCAATGCGCTGGCGGGGCTGATCGGCCATGCCCGCGCGGGGACGGTCAAGTGGCGCTGCGGTGCGCTGTTCGCGGTGGCGGGCGTCGCGGGTGCGGCGTCGGGAGCGGAATTGGGCAAGGCGATGGATGGCCAGCGGCTGTTGCTGCTGTTCGGGCTGTTGATGATCGCCATCGGCCTGTCGATGTTCCGCAAGCGGCGCGGGGTGGAACAGCCTGATGTGCGGCTGAGCCGTGCCACCGCGCGGCATTTGGTGCCGCGCCTGGTTCCGGCGGGATTGGCGGTCGGCCTGGCCTCGGGCTTTTTCGGGATCGGCGGCGGATTCCTGATCGTGCCCGCGCTGATCGCGGCGACGCGGATGCCGCTGAGTTACGCGGCGGGCACGTCGCTGGTCGTGGTCAGCGCGCTCGGCGCGACCACGGCGGGATCCTATGCGCTGTCAGGCTATGTCGACTGGCGGATTGCCGGGCTGATGCTGCTGGGCGGGATCGGCGGCGCGGTCGCGGGCATCGCGATCGGCAAGCGGATGGCGGCGCGCAAGGGGCTGCTGGAAAAGCTGTTCGCGATCGTGGTGATCGCGGTGGGCCTATACGTGATCGTCGCGCGTTGACCGGTTAGCGGCGACGCATTGCCGCCACCAGAATCGCGCCCACCGCAGCCAGCGCTGCGCCGCGCAACGCCCATTCGCGGTCGGCGATCATGAAGCTCTGCGGCGGCCAGTTGAGCAGGCCGAGCCCTTGCGCGACCCACAGCAGGCCGACCAGGATCGCGAAGATTCCGACAAAAGCGAGAATGGTGCGACGCATGAGGATCTCCGGTTCGGATTAGCGGCTCAAACGAAACGGGGACCGCCGCGTTGCGACGATCCCCGTGATTTTCCTCAATTCAGCCTGAAGCTCAGCGCTGGCTGACCGGCACGTAATCGCGCTGGGTCGGGCCGGTGTAGAGCTGGCGCGGGCGGCCGATCTTCTGGTCGGGATCGCTGATCATTTCGTTCCACTGCGCGACCCAGCCGACGGTGCGGGCAAGCGCAAAAAGGACGGTGAACATGGTCGTCGGGAAGCCGATCGCCGACAGAATCACGCCCGAGTAGAAATCGACATTCGGATACAGCTTCTTCTCGATGAAGTAATCGTCGCTGAGCGCGATCCGCTCCAGTTCGCGGGCGGTGTCGAGCACCGGATCGCTGATGCCGAGCTTGTCGAGCACTTCGGTCGCGGCCTTCGACAGCACCTTCGCGCGCGGGTCGAAATTCTTGTACACGCGGTGGCCAAAGCCCATCAGGCGGAACGGGTCGTCCTTGTTCTTCGCGCGGGCGATATATTCCGGGATGCGATCGGGATGGCCGATCTCACGCAGCATGTTGAGCGCGGCTTCGTTCGCGCCGCCATGCGCCGGGCCCCAGAGGCAGGCGATGCCGGCCGCGATGCACGCGAAGGGATTGGCGCCCGACGAGCCCGCGAGACGGACCGTCGAGGTCGACGCATTCTGCTCGTGATCGGCGTGGAGGATGAAGATCTTGTCCATCGCCGATTCGATGATCGGATCGACGACATACTCCTCCGCCGGGACGCCGAAGGTCATGCGCAGGAAGTTGCCGGTATAGGACAGCGAATTGTCGGGATACAGGAACGGCTGACCCACGCTGTACTTGTACGCCATCGCCGCGATCGTCGGCATCTTGGCGATCAGGCGGTGGCTGGCCACCATGCGCTGGTGCGGATCGCTGATGTCGGTCGAATCGTGGTAGAAGGCCGAGAGTGCGCCGACAACGCCGCACATGATCGCCATCGGGTGCGCGTCGCGACGGAAGCCGCGATAGAAGGTCGCGAGCTGTTCGTGCAGCATCGTGTGGCGGCTGATCGTGTGGGTGAACTTGCCGAGTTCGTCGCCGTTCGGCAGCTCGCCGTTCAGCAGCAGATAGGCGACTTCCATGAAGCTCGACTGTTCGGCGAGCTGGTCGATCGGATAGCCGCGATGCAGCAGGATGCCCTGATCGCCGTCGATATAGGTGAGGCCGCTCTCGCACGATGCGGTCGAGGTGAAGCCGGGGTCGTAGGTGAACATGCCCGTCTGGGCATAGAATTTGCGGATGTCGACGACCTCCGGGCCGACGCTACCCTGTCGCACGGGATATGCCTTGTCGCCCAGATTGAGGGTGGAGTCGGTCATCGTCACTTCCTTTCCTTCAGCCGTCCGTGTCAATTGCCCGGGGAGGCCGTCATCTGATCTGCAATGCGGCCGAGGCTTTCGTCGCGCCCCAGCAGGAAGAGCACGTCGTAAATCCCCGGTGAGGTGCGCTTGCCGGTGAGCGCCGCGCGCAATGGCTGTGCCACCGCGCCCAGTTTGACCCCCGCCGACTCTGCGACCTCACGTACCGCAGCTTCGAGTGCTTCCGTATTCCAGTCCGCCACCGCGTCAAGCGCGCTGTGCAGTTGCGAAATAAGTTCGCGTGCCGGGCCTTCAAGCAGCGGCGCTGCATCTGCGTCGATTTCGAGCGGACGGGTGGCGAACAGGAAGGCCGCGCCATTGGCGATTTCGATCGGGCTGGCAGCGCGCGGCTTGAGCGCGTGCATGCTGCGCTGCAGAAGATCGCGCTGTTCCGCCGTCGGATCGAACGGCAGGAATTTCGCAGCGAGTTCGGCGAGGCGGGCATCGTCGGCAGCGCGAATATAATGGCCGTTGAGGCTGTCGAGTTTCTTGAGGTCGAAGCGCGATGGCGACTTGCCGACGCCGTCGAGGCTGAACCACTCGATCGCCTGCGCCCGATCGATGATCTCGGCATCGCCATGCCCCCAGCCAAGGCGGAGCAGGTGGTTGAACAAGGCTTCGGGCAGCACGCCGAGTTCGTCGCGATAGCTATCGACGCCCAGCGCGCCGTGCCGCTTCGACAGCTTTGCCCCGTCCGCGCCGTGGATCAGCGGGATATGGGCATAGGTCGGCTCGGCCCACCCCATCGCGCGGATGATCGTCAGCTGGCGGAAGGCATTGTTGAGGTGATCGTCGCCGCGGATGACGTGGGTCACGCCCATGTCGTGATCGTCGACGACCACCGCGAGCATATAGGTCGGCGTGCCGTCCGAGCGCAGCAGGACCATGTCGTCCAGCTCGGCATTCTGCACCGTCACTTCGCCTTGGACGAGGTCGCGGATCATCGTCGCGCCCTCGCGCTCGGCGCGGATGCGCACGACATAGGGCTGGTCGAGCGGGCCGTCGGTGCGCTCGCGCCACGGGCTGCGGATGCGATAGGGCTGTTTCGCCGCCTGCGCCGCCTCACGCTGGGCGGCGATTTCCTCCTGCGTCATCCAGCAGCGATAGGCGTGGCCGCTCTCCAGCATCGCGTGCGCGACCTCAGCATGGCGATCGGCGCGGGCGAACTGATAGACTTCCTCACCATCCCAATCGAGGCCGAGCCAGCGCATCCCGTCGAGGATCGCGGCGATGGCGGGCTCGGTCGAGCGGGCGCGGTCGGTATCCTCGATCCGCAGCAGGAACTTGCCGCCGTGATGGCGGGCGAACAGCCAGTTGAACAAAGCGGTGCGCGCGCCGCCGATGTGCAGGAAGCCGGTGGGCGAGGGCGCGAAGCGCGTAACGATGGTGGCGCCCGAAGGCTCAACTATTGCGCTCAACCGCGCGATCTCCAGCTTGTACAGGGTGGCCGGGATGGCCGGCTGCGCCCCTAGCACGCGGTTTCGTAGGCTTCAAACCGCAGTGATACGTAGGGTATTGGAGTGGGTTGCGTAGGGACTAGGGCTGGCCCAAGCTGTCGCCCCGATGGGGACCGACGCCGCGCGCGCATGGGGGCCGATGCGGTTCCCGACCCCGGCATGGCCGGGCGGCGTCGCCGCGCGGGTCGAGCGCTGGCTGGAGGCCGAGCGCGGGCAGTTGTTCCTGTGGGTGCCGGTGATGATCGGGGCGGGGATCGCCGCGTGGTTCGCGCTGCCCGATGCCGCGCGCTGGGGGGCGGTGATCCTGGGCGGGCTGGCACTGGCAGCGGCGGCGCTGGCGGTGGGACGCAGCGGGCGCGCGGCGCGGGCGCTGGTATGGGCGGGGCTGTTGGTCGCGCTGGGCTGTGCGCTGGTGTGGTGGCGGGCCGAGCGCGTTGCCGCACCGGTGCTCGCGCGGTCGGCGGTGGTGCAGGTTGTCGGTAGCGTCGAGCGGATCGAGCCGATGCCGGCGCGCGAGCTGGTGCGGTTGCGCATCGCGACGGATGCGGGGACAGGCCTGCCGGGGCTGGTGCGGGTCAATCTGGCGGTGAAGGACATGCCCGAAGGGCTGACGCCGGGCGCGCGCGTGCGGGTGCGGGCGCGGCTGATGCCGCCCGCGCCGCCCGCCGTGCCGGGGGCGTATGATTTCGAGCGAGTCGCGTGGTTCGATGGGCTGGGCGCGACGGGGCGAGGGTTTGCGCCGGTCGAGGTGCTGGCGCCGGGGCGACCCGATAGCGGACTGCGCGCCCGGCTGACCGCGCATGTCCAGTCGCGGGTCGAGGGAAGTGCGGGCGGGATTGCGGCGGCGTTGGTCACCGGCGATCGCGGGGCGATCAGCGAGGAGGATGCCGAGGCCCTGCGGCGATCGGGGCTGGCGCATCTGCTGTCGGTCAGCGGGCTGCATGTGACGGCGGTGGTGGGCGCGACGATGCTGCTGGTGCTGCGGCTGCTCGCGCTCAGCCCGACGCTGGCGCTGCGCTGGCCATTGCCGGTCATTGCCGCGGGTGTCGCGGGGCTGGCGGCGGTGGGGTACACGTTGCTGACCGGGGCGGAGGTGCCGACGGTGCGGTCGTGCATCGCGGCGCTGATGGTGCTGGCGGCGATGATGCTGGGGCGACAGGCGATCACGCTGCGGCTCGTCGCGTTCGGCGCGCTGGTCGTGCTGCTGCTGTGGCCCGAGGCGCTGGTCGGGCCGAGTTTCCAGATGAGCTTTGCCGCGGTTACCGCGATCGTTGCGCTGTACGAAAACCAGCGCGTGCGCGGCTGGTTCGAGCGGCGTGAGGAGGGATGGGGAAGGCGACTGGCGCGGGGTGTTGCGTCGCTGTTATTGACCGGTCTGGTGGTCGAGATCGCGCTGACGCCGATTGCGCTCTATCACTTCCACAAGTCCGGGCTGTACGGGTCGCTCGCCAATATCGTGGCGATTCCGCTGACGACCTTTGTCGTGATGCCGTTCGAGGCGGCGGGGTTGGCGTTCGATGCGATGGGACTGGGCGCCCCCTTCTGGTGGGTGGCGGAGCAGGGGCTGCATCTGTTGCTGTGGATCGCGCATAGTGCCGCGAATGCGCCGGGCGCGCTGGCGATGCTCCCCGCGATGCCGGGCGGGGCTTATGCGCTGATGGTGGTGGGCGGCGTGTGGATCGCTTTGTGGCGGACGCGGGTGCGGTTGGCGGGGCTGGTGCCGGTGGCGGCGGGCGCGATCTGGGCGCTGGCGACGCCGATGCCGGACCTGCTGGTCACGGGCGACGGTCGGCACCTGGCGCTGCGGATGGAGAATGGCGAGCTGGCGCTGCTGCGCGATCGTGCGGGGGATTATGTGCGCGACACGCTGGCGGAAAATGGCGGGGTGGATGCCGAGCTCCCCGCGCTGGCCGAACAGCAGAGCGCGCGGTGCAGTGCGGACCTGTGCATGGTGACGATCGAGCGCGGCGGGCGCGAATGGCGGATCGCGGCGACGCGCAGCGGCTATCGCGTGCCGTGGCGCGAGATGGTGGCGTTCTGTGCGTCGGCGGACATCATCGTGGCGGACCGCTGGCTCCCGCGCGGGTGCGTGCCGAAATGGCTGAAGCTGGATTGGGCGATGTTGGAGGCCACGGGTGGCGTGGCGATCACGTTCGGAGAGCGGCCGACGGTGGTGACGGTGCGGCGACCGGGGGCGCGGCATCCTTGGTTGGAAGCGGAAACGGTGATGCCGGGGCGGTGAGGGGGCGCGTCGCGCTCAACTCAATCGCGCACGACCTCGTAGTGCGAGACGCGGCCAGAGGCATCCACGTCGATCACGAGCCATTCGGAATCGATGGAGAACAGCGAGCGCTCGTTGCCGAGCCAATAGACATAGTCGCGGTCGCGGAAGTAGTCCGCGTTTGACGGTGCGCCCAACAGCGCGACCAATTCGCCGCGGCTCAAGCCGTCGAGCTTCCTGCTCCACATTAGATGCTCGATCATGTGAATGCGTGCCTGATCGTCGGCGCGCTCCACCTGCTTCCAACGCTCCGACTCGAAGAGGCGGACCGGTAGATACCCGGTCATGAACCCGTAGCTGCCCGCGCCAGCCAGGAAGGTGACAAGCAGACCCGCTACACAACCCAATCCGCGAGCGCGCGTGTTGGAGTAGCCCAACGATCACGCCCCGCCCGGAAACCGTTCGAACTGCGGCAAGCTATGCGCGTCCTGCATCCAGCCGATGCGGTCGGCGGTCTGGATGTGGGCGGCGGCTGGGACGGCGTCGGGGTCGTCGAGGGTCGATGCCTGGATGTCGACGAGGCCGGGCAGGTTGGTCGCGTTGCGGTAGAACAGCCCGGTGCCGCAGGTTTCGCAGAACCAGCGGCGGCCGGTGTCGGACGAGGCATATTCGCGGGGACCGCCCTGTGTCACCGTCAGCGCGTCCTCAGGGTACATCGCCCAGCCGACCATCGGTGCGCCGGCGCAGCGGCGGCAGTCGGTGCAGTGGCACAAAGCCTGACCGCCGTGCATGGGTTCGCCGTCGATTGCGTAGCGCACCGCGCCGCAATGGCATCCGCCGGTCAGGGTCATGCTGCCTCTCATAACGTTCTGCGATGCCCTTCGACAGGCTCAGGGCGAGCGGGGGTTGCGCTGACAGGCCCTCCCCAAACCCCTCCCGTAAACGGGAGGGGCTTTAAGTTTGTCAGTAGCGACGCAGCAGGCCGGCCAGCTTGCCCTGCACGCGCACCTGATCGGGGCGGTAGCGCTGGGGGTCGTAGCTGCGGTTTGCCGGGTCGAGGCGGACCATGCTACCCTCGGTCCGGAAGTACTTCAGCGTCGCTTCCATCTCGTCGATCAGGGCAACCACGATTTCGCCATCGCGCGCCGTTTCCTGACGACGGATCAGCGCATAATCGCCGTCGAAAATCCCGGCCTCGACCATCGAGTCACCGGCAACTTCGAGCGCGTAATGATCGCCCGAACCGAGCAATGCGGCGGGGACGGGGAGCATCGTCGATCCCTCCATTGCCTCGATCGGCACGCCGGCCGCGATGCGGCCGTGGAGCGGGATTTCGATCACGTCGTTCGCCGGTTGCGGCGCGGGGCGCGGCATCGCGACGACGGTCGACTTGGGCGTTGCCGCCTTCTTGGTCTCGCCCCGCTCGGGCATCTTGACCACTTCGAGCGCACGCGCACGATTGGGCAGGCGGCGCAGGAAACCGCGTTCCTCCAATGCCGAAATCAGACGGTGGACCCCCGACTTGGACTTGAGGTCGAGCGCGTCCTTCATCTCCTCGAACGAGGGCGAAACCCCGGTCTCGGCCAGACGGTCGGCGATGAAGCAGATCAGCTCATGCTGCTTCTTCGTAAGCATTGGACGTCCCCTATCAAGAACAGACGTGGAACGTTTACGCTGTGTTCTACGCTGCGTCAAGCGGGTGCGAATCAGTCGATGTCGAGGATTTCCACCGAGTCGCCCGGTGCCGTCGCCGGAACATGTGGAGCACGCACGATCAGGCAGTCCGAGGCGGCCAAGATGCGCAGCATCGAGCTGTCCTGACGGTCGGCCGGAACCACGCGGCCGTCGCGGTGGACTGCGCGGATATGGTCGGCGCGCGGGCCATTGGCGGGCAGCGCCGAACCGACGATGGCGGTACGGCGGCGGGGCAGGGGGTGGGCTGCGCCGGATAGATACGCGACCATCGGCTGGACGAAAAGCAATGCCGTGACATGCGCCGACACCGGATTGCCGGGCAGGCCGATGACGACCGTGTCGCGCATCCGTCCGGCCATCAGCGGCTTTCCCGGGCGCATCGCGATCCGCCAGAAATCGATGTCGGTACCTGCCGCCTCTAGCGCGGGACGGACCAGATCGTGGTCGCCGACCGACGCGCCGCCGCTGGTGACGAGCAGATCCGCGTCGACTGCGGCAAAGGCCGCGGTGAGCGCGTCGATCCGGTCGGGGAGGATGCCGAGGTCGACCAGCTCGACCGGCAACGTCGCCAACATTGCGGCGAGCATCGCGCCATTGCTTTCGGGGAGCGCGCCGGGGGTCAGCGGCGCGCCGGGTGTGCGCAGTTCATCGCCGGAGGCGACGATCGCGACGCGGATGCGGCGGTGGACGGGAAGGGCGGCGTGTCCGGCACTCGCGGCGAGGGCGATGCGCGCAGGGGTCAGGCGCGCACCGGCATCGATCAGCGTTTCGCCATGGGTGAAATCGAGCCCAACCGGGCGGACATGGGCGCCGCGATGCGGTGGACCTTCGCCGTCCAGCGTTAGCGTGTGGCCGTCGCGGGCCGCTTCTTCCTGCACCAGGATCGTGTCCGCGCCGTCGGGCACTGCCGCGCCAGTGAAGATGCGCACGGCCTCACCCGTCGCGACCAACCCTGCGAACGGCCGCCCCGCCGCGCTTTCGTCGATGACACGCCACGGGCCGGGCAGGTCGGCGAAGCGGATCGCATAGCCATCCATCGCCGATAGCGGCAGCTCGGGCTGCGTGCGTAATGCGACGACCGGCGCGGCGGCCCAGCGCCCGGCGGCCGCGCGCAGGGGCACATGCTCGACCGGCACCGGATCGGCCAATGCGAACAGGCGTTCTTGCGCCGCGGCTAATGAAATCATGTCGGCCATGCTCCCGATTAGCCGGGCCGGTGCCGCGATGCGCCGGAAGGCGCATTCCCAAACAGGCTCTCACCGGGGCCGCGCGGCCTCGCTCAGCCGCGTCATTTCGTGCGGGCGCAGCGGCAGGCGGAATTCGGCGACATGGCGCGCGCCATGGCATTCGATCACGCGGATCGGCCAGCCGCCGATCTGTGGCAGCGATAGCCACAGGCCGCACAAGGGCGCGAATTCGGTGTCGCTCTCGAACTCGACCAGCGCGTTGCTGAGCGAGGTGATCTGGGCGTTCCACCAACTGCTGCCCGACCGGACATGGGTCGCGGCATCCAGCTTGATCGCGTTCTTGACGGCGCCCAGCGGTGACGCGCTTCCGGCCATCGGCGCGTGCGCCACGGGTGGGCGGCGATTGGCGACCTGACGCAGCCAGGGCATCAGGATCTGCCAGCCCAGCTCTTCGGCAAAGGCGATGCCGGCCTGACCGCGCTCGGTCCAGCGGATCTCGCCCGCGATCGGGCGCAGGCCGTCCAGCGTGATCTCGACCGCCTCGCCCACGCGCAATGCCGCGCGCGTTTCGACGCCCAGGCCTGCGGGCGACAGGTTGCGGGTCCAGGCGAAATCGACCTGATCGCCGTGACGAATGCACAGCCGCTGGCGCAGCTCGACGCGCGGCATCTGGCGGCGCTCGGTGGGCAGCGCGGCAAGGCAACGCGCGAGCGCTGCGACCACATCGAGCGGTTCGTCGAAGCAGAAGGTAAAGGCCGCAGGGTCGTCGCCCAGCACCGAACCTTCGGCGCTGACGCCAAAGGGCAGCTCGATCCGACCGCGATCCCCATTGCTGACCGGCCCGGTGACGGTCAGGGTTGCGCCGGCGGAGGTGATGCGATGGACGAAACAGTCGCGCGTGCCGGTGCTGCCGATCAGCCGGCCGTGCGCGGCATTCTCGCCGTTACCCGGCGCTACAGGATCGAGCCCGTCCGAAAGCGAAAAGATGGCCGACCGCCCTGAACCCGACATAACGCCCCACAACTGAACGGAAAATATGTGCGGCCAGCGGCGTCAAGATTCACTGAGCGAGCGCGGTAAGGGACGGGTTAACCCTGTGTTGCGTGCCAGTCGCCGGACTTGCCGCCGCGCTTTTCGAGCAGGCGGACCGCGCCGATCTCCATCGTGCGGTCGAGCGCCTTGGCCATGTCGTACACGGTGAGCAGCGCAACGGTGACGGCGGTGAGCGCCTCCATCTCCACGCCGGTGCGCCCGGTCAGGCCGACGGTAGCGGTGGCGGTGACGCCGCTGTCGTCGGGGACGAGGTCGAGGCTGACCTTGCTCAGCGCCAGCGGGTGGCACAGCGGGATCAGGTCGCTGGTCTTCTTTGCCGCCATGATCCCGGCGATGCGCGCGACGGCGATGACATCGCCCTTCTTGAGCAGGCCGTTGCGGATCGCGCCGGCGGCCTCTGCAGACATAGTGATCCGCCCGGTGGCGACGGCGACGCGTTCGGTTTCGGCCTTTGCGCCGACATCGACCATGCGCGCCGCGCCGCTGGCGTCGAGATGGGTCAAGTTCCCCTCCCGCTCGCGGGTGGGGTTAGGGGAGGGCGTGTTCTCGGGGGCGGGCATTGGTTTGACATGCCCTCCCCCGATCCCTCCCGCAAGCGGGAGGGGAGAAGAAGTGCCTGCCGCTGCAAAGCGGAGGGACGCTATCCGATCATCGCCCGCGTTGCAGCCTCGACATCGTCCTGCCGCATCAGCGACTCGCCGATCAGGAAGCAGCGCACGCCATGTTCCGCCATCGCGTCGAGATCGGCGCGGTTGGTCAGCCCGCTCTCGGCGACGAAGGTGCAACCCTCCGGCGCGCGGCCAACCAGCTCATAGGTGCGGTCGAACGAGACGCTGAAGTCCTTGAGATTGCGGTTGTTGACCCCGATCAGCCGCGACTTGAGCGCCAGCGCGCGGTCGAGCTCCTCGGCGTCATGGACTTCGACCAGCACGTCCATGCCCAGGCCGATCGCCGCATCCTCGATCTCTGCCATCTGCGCGTCCTCGAGCGCGGCGACGATGATCAGGATCGCGTCGGCGCCGATGCTGCGCGCCTCAAGCACCTGCCACGGGTCGATCATGAAGTCCTTGCGGATCACGGGCAGATTGCACGCGGCGCGCGCGGCGATCAGATAATCCTCATGCCCCTGAAAGAAGCGCGCATCGGTCAGCACCGACAGGCACGCCGCGCCGCCGGCGGCATAGGCGCGGGCATGCGCTGGGGGATCGAAATCGGCGCGGATCAGCCCCTTGGAGGGTGAGGCCTTCTTGATCTCGGCGATCAGGCCGTATCCGTTGGACGCCTTGGCATCCAGCGCAGCGCGGAAGCCGCGCGGCGGGGTCTGTGCCATCGCCAGCGCCTGCAGCTCGGCCAGCGAGGTCGCGGCCTTGCGCTCCGCCACTTCGCCGCGCTTCACCGCGATGATTTCGTCCAGCATCGTGCTCATGCGGCGGCGATCCAGCAGTCGAGCAGCGCTTTGGCAAGTCCCTTGTCGATGATCTCCGCCGCTTCCTCCGCACCTTCGCGCAGATCGATCGCCTCGCCCGCGATAACGAGAGCGGCTGCCGCGTTGAGCAGCACCGCGTCGCGATACGCCCCACGCTCGCCATCGAGCAGGCGACGGAGGGCCGCGGCATTCTCCTGCGCGTCGCCCCCGCGCAGGGCGGGGAGCGGGTGGGCGGACAGGCCGGCATCGGCGGGCGTCACGCGCGCGGGCAGGCTGACATCGCCGATGCTGACCACCAGCGAGCCCCCTTCGGGCGATAATTCGTCCAGCCCCTCTTCGCCCGCGACGATTGCCGCGCCCTTGACGCCGAGTTGCTCCAGCGCCTCGGCATAGATCGGCGCATAATCGGGGCGCGCGATGCCGATCAGCTGGCGCTGCACCCCCGCCGGATTGGCGAGCGGCCCCATCAGGTTGAAGATCGTGCGTCGCCCGATGCGCTTGCGGATCGGGGCGATCCGGCCAAGCGCGGGGTGATATTTCGCGGCGAACAGGAACGCGATGCCCAGATCATTCAAATGCGCCTCGGCATTGGCGGTCGCGCGGTCGAGGTCGAGGCCGAGTGCCTCCAGCGTATCGGCCGCGCCCGATTTGGAGCTGGCGGCGCGGTTGCCATGCTTGGCCACCGGCACGCCCGCCGCCGCGACGACGATGGCGACGGCGGTGGATACGTTGAGCGTATGGTGGCCGTCGCCGCCGGTGCCGCACACGTCGATCGCATTGGGCGGCGCGCTGACCGGGATCACCCGCGCGCGCATCGCCCGTGCGGCTTCGGCAATCTCGATGCTGGTTTCGCCGCGGTCGGACAGGGCGATCAGAAATGCCTCGATCTCGTCCTCGGCAGCGCGGCCGTCGAGGATGTCGGCGAATGCCTGCGCCGCGCTTTCACGGGCGAGCGGGCTGGCAGGATCGGGGAGGAGGCTGAAATTGGTCACGCCGCCTCTATTCCGGGGCGCGCCGCGCGAGTCGAGCAATTCCTGTTATCGGCGGGGCAAGCCGGAGCGCAGGCGTTCAGCGGCGATAGGGGCTGTGCAGATCCTGAATCCACCCGGCCGTCGCACCCCGGTCGATCGCAACGGTTGGGCGCGGCTTGGCCGGGGCGATCATCGCCTTGGAGCGCGCCGCGTCAGGATCGATCGTCTCGGCAAAGCGCAGTCCGGCGACGCCGTCCTTGACCCAGATCACGGTTGCGCCGACCGCTTTGAGCACCCCGACCGATACCAGCACGGTCGCCCCCGGCCTCAGCCCCTCTGCGCGATCGATGCGCGCGCCCGACACCGACAGATCCTTGATGCGATGCTTGGTCGGTGCGCCCCCGCCAAAGCCGCAAATCTCCGCACTCAGCATCACCTGCTGGCGTGGCTGGCGCGGGGGGAGAGATTCGCGGATCGCTGCTTCGTCCATGGCTGACCTGCTGGTTCCGCGTGCCTGCGGTCCCGCAATTACGACTTGTCCGAGGACGTTAGCGCCAAAGGGTTAAGCCGATATTGACTGCGGCTCCCGAGGGATCACGCCAGTATTTTCGGCTCGATCCCGGCGATGTTGAGGAAGTTCGCTAGCATCGCATGGCCGTGCTCGGTCGCGATGCTCTCCGGGTGGAACTGGACCGAGTGAATCGGTAGGTCGCGGTGGCGGAACGCCATGACGCTGCCGTCCGACGCGGTGGCGTTGACGACCAGTGCCTCGGGAATGTCGGTGACGATCAGCGAGTGGTAGCGGGTGGCGGTGAACGGGCTGGGCAGCCCTTCGAACAGGCCCGTGCCGTCATGGGTGACCGGCGACGTCTTGCCGTGCATCAACCCGCCGCGCACGACCTTGCCCCCGAAATGCTGGCCGATCGACTGGTGGCCCAGGCACACGCCGAGCAGCGGCTTGCGCGCATCGGCACAGGCGGCGACGAGATCTAGGCTGATCCCGGCTTCGTTCGGGGTGCACGGGCCGGGGGAGAGCAGGAATGCCTGCGCGTTGCTGGCAATCGCTTCCTGCGCGGTGAGCGCGTCGTTGCGCACCACCTTCACCTCCGCGCCCAGCTCCATCAGGTAATGGACGAGGTTCCAGGTGAAGCTGTCGTAATTGTCGATGACGAGGATCATGGGGGGGGATTAGCGGTTCACGGAGCGGTCGTCATCCATACATCTTCTTCGTCACCCCCGCGAAAGCGGGGGCCCATCTCCGAAGCGCGCAACGAAAACATCCGGCGTGGTAGGCGGACAGTCCGGGAGATGGGCCCCCGCTTTCGCGGGGGTGACGGTTGGAAGGTCAGTACCCGGCGTCGAGATCGACGACGTTCTTCATCGGCCGCCCCTCGGCAAAGGCGCGGGCATTGTCGAGGAACAAAGCGGCGGCGCGCATGAACATCCGGGTCTGCGACCGACCCGATAGATGCATCGAGTGGATGGTGTTGGGCGCGGTCCAGAGCGGGTGGTCGGCGGGCAAAGGCTCGGGCGTCACCACGTCCAGAAACGCGCCGCCGATTCGCCTTTTGTGCAGCGCCGCGATCAGCGCGTCCTGATCGACCATGTCGCCGCGCGCGATGTTGATCAGCCACGCGCCGGGCTTCATCGCCGCCAGTTCATCCGCGCCGACCATCGCCGTCGTCGCGTCGGTCGAGGGGGCGGCGAGGACGATCCAGTCAAATGCAGCGATGCGGCCGCGCCACTGGTCGGGGGTCAGCGTGCCGTCGCGGCCCGATCGCGTGACGCCGGTCACTTCGACCCCGAACGCCGCCAGCCGCTCCCCGATCATGCGCCCGATCGTGCCATAGCCGATGACCAGCGCGCGGGTCTCAAACAGCTCGATCTTGCCCGGCGCGTCGGTCGGCCAGTCGTGGCGGTCGGCGATGCGGACCACTTCGTCGAAGCGCTTGGCGGCGGCGAGGATGCCGAGCACCGCATATTCGGCGACCGCGATCGCATTGATGCCGACGCCGTTGGTCAGGATCGTGCCGCGCGCCTTGAGCAGATCGATGTCGAACGCGTCGATCCCGGCATAGATGGTCGACAGCCATTTGAGCTGCGCGCCCGCCGCCGCAATCTCCCCGGTCCAGCCCGGGCGGTTCATGTCGACCCAGGCAATGTCCGCGTCGCCGATCAGCGCCAGCGCTTCCTCACGGCTGGCGAACCAATGCGCGGTGATTCCGGCGGGCAGGCCGGGTTCGATCAGCGGGCGGGCGAGCGCGGGGAGGACGGCTTTCATGGCCGGGATGTTACGGTGGCGGCGAAGAGCGCGCAATTCACGCCGAGCCGAGTCGGTTAGTGCGCGCTTCACGCTGTTTCCCTCTGGCACGTCTCTACAAAGATTGAGAGGATCGGGTGGGGCAAGGTGTGACCCGCCCCGGGGGTGGGACCAATGGACAGACTGGAAGCGCCGCTGCGGGCGGCGGATGATGTGCGCGTGCCGGAACAGGCGGTTACGGGTGATGTCGCACGTGCGGGCGGCAGCTTTACCGCAGTCGGGGTCAGCGGGCTCGCACTTGCCCTTGCTGCCTGCGACTCGGGTGGCGGTGGCGGCGGTGTCGTCTCGACCCCCGGCCCGACCCCGACGCCCAGCCCGACCCCGCCACCGCCCACGGCGGCGCAGGCGAGCCGCTTCCTGTCGCAGGCAACGATGGGCGCGACCGCTGCCGACATCGCCGATGTTCAGGCGCGCGGCTATGACGCGTGGATCACCGCCGAATTCGCCAAGCCGCGCCCGACCACATTGTGGGACTGGCTGGTGAGCAAGGGCTATAACGCCAGCGCCAACATGAATAACGAAAGCGGCTTCGACAATGCGATGTGGAGCCAGCTGACCGGGGCGGGCGACCAGCTGCGCCAGCGCGTCGGCATGGCGCTGCTCGAAATGCTGGTGGTCGGCATTGGCGGGGTGAACCTGTCCTGGCGGCAATTCGCCATGGCCGCCTATGTCGACGTGTTGATGGACAATGCGTTCGGCAATTTCCGTACGCTGATCGAGCGCGTGACCTACAACGCCGCCATGGGGTCGTTCCTGACCTTCCTCGGCAACCGCAAGGCGAATGCCAGCACCGGGTCGGTCCCGGACGAGAATTATGCGCGCGAATTGATGCAGCTGTTCACCATCGGCCTGGTGCGGCTGAACATGGATGGCAGCGTCGTCACCTCGGGCGGACAGCCGGTCGAAACCTACACGCCGGCCGACGTGTCGGGGTTGGCGCGCGTGTTCACGGGACTCGTGCTCGACGGGTCGGACAATAGCACCCCCGACCGCTATCGCCGCGCGATGATTTTCAACACCGGGCAGCATGAAACCGGTGCGTCGATCTTCCTCGGCACGACCGTCGCCGCCGGCGCATCGGGCGCAGATGCGGTCCGCCAAGCGCTCGACACGATCTTCGCGCATCCCAATGTGCCGCCGTTCGTGTCGAAGCAGCTGATCCAGCGGCTGGTCACCAGCAACCCTTCGGCGGCCTATATCGGGCGCGTCGCGGCGAAGTTTGCCGATAACGGATCGGGCGTGCGCGGCGACATGCAGGCGGTGATTCGCGCGATCCTGATGGACCCTGAAGCGCGGACCGAACCCACAGCGACCAGCGCGGGCAAGCTGCGCGAACCGGTGATGCGCCTGACGGCATGGGCGCGCGCGTTCGGGGCGACATCGAACTCGGGCAACTGGACGACGGGAGACACGAGCAGTTCGATCAACCGGCTGGCGCAGGCGATGGGCCGAAGCCCGTCGGTCTTCAACTTCTTCCGCCCCGGCTACACCCCGCCCAACACGCCGATCGCTAACGCTGGGCTGGTCGCGCCGGAATTGCAAATCACCAATGAAATCAGCGTCGTCGGCTATGTGAACTACATGCAGGCGGTCGTGAACAACACCACCGATCTGCGTACGGATTACGGGTCGATCAGCGGTATCGCCGGGGACAGCGCGGCATTGGTCGACCGGATCAATTTGTGGCTCGCCGCGGGGCAGCTTTCCAACGCCACGATCACCGCGATCCGCGCCGCGGTGGACAGCTCGACCAACACCAACAACCGCATCGCGATCGCCGTCCTGCTGACGCTGGCATCGCCCGAATTTCTGACGTTGAAGTGAGGGGCCGGGACATGGACCAGAACCAATCGCGCCGCGCCTTTTTGAAGCGCACCGCCGCGCTCGGTGCAGCGGGTGCCGCGGCCCCCTTCGTCACCCAGCTTGCCGCGATCGGCGAAGCATCGGCGGCGGTCGCCAGCGATTACAAGGCGCTGGTGTGCATCTTCCTTTATGGCGGCAATGATTACGCCAACACGCTGCCGCCCTATGACAGCACGACCCACGCCGCCTATCTCGCGCAGCGCCCGACGCTGGGGCATGCCCGCGATAGTCTGACCGCGACGTTGCTGAACCCGGCCAATTCCCTGGGCGGACGGCAATTTGCGCTGGCACCGACGATGGCGTCACTGCTGCCTTTGTTCAACGCGGGCAAGCTGGCCCCGGTGCTCAATGTCGGCACGCTGGTGCGTCCGACGACCAAGGCACAATATCAGGCCGCGTCGGTCGCGCTGCCGCCCAAGCTGTTCAGCCATAATGACCAGCAAAGCTATTGGCAGGCATCGAGCGCAGAGGGCGCGACCTCGGGCTGGGGTGGGCGCATCGGCGACCTGCTGCAGAGCGGCAACGGCACCAGCGCGCTGACCTGTATCAGCGCGTCGGGCAACGCGACCTATCTGTCGGGGCGCAGCGCGATCCAGTATGTCACCGGCACCAACGGGCCGACCGCGCTGATCAATGGCGCATCGACGCTGTTTGGATCGGCCACGGCGGCCAGCACGCTCCGGACGCTGATGGGCGGGGCGCAGGCGAACCTCATCGCCAACGAACACGCCACCGTGTCGAAACGCGCGCTCGACCTCTACACCCAGGTCAATGGCGCGCTGGGCAGCGCCCCGGCGGCGAACTTCCCGCTATTCCCGACCGGCAATTCGCTGGCCGACCAGCTCAAGATCGTCGCGCGGCTGATCTCGGTGTCGCAGGAACTGGGCGCGAAGCGGCAGGTGTTCTTCGTATCGATCGGCGGGTGGGACATGCACGATTTCCTGCTGCGCGATCACCCGACCCTGGTCGGCCGCGTGGCGGATGCGATGCGCGCCTTTTACGACACCACCGCCGCGCTGGGGGTGGCGGAAAAGGTGACCAGCTTCACCGCATCCGATTTCGGCCGCACGCTGACGCAGAATGACGACGGTTCCGACCATGGCTGGGGCAGCATGCATTTCGTGCTGGGCGGCGCGGTGCAGGGCGGGCGCATCTATGGCACCCCGCCCGATTTCGGGCACAACACGCCAAGCGATGTCGGGCAGGGGCGGCTGCTGCCGACGACCTCGGTCGATCAGTACGCCGCGACGCTGGCGAGCTGGTTCGGTGTGTCGGCGGGGACTATGTCGACGGTGCTGCCGAATATCGGTAATTATTCGACGACCAATTTGGGGTTTGTTTGAGACCCGTCGCCCCGGCGCAGGCCGGGGCCGCCAAGTTTGACGCGCGGCCCTCACCACATGGCGGCCCCGGCCTGCGCCGGGGCGACGGTCGAGGTTAGAGCTCGACCTTCCAGTCCCACCCGATCGGATCGCCGTCCATCACCTCGACCCCCGCGCCGATCAGCTCGTCGCGGAGCGCGTCCGAGCGGGCGAAGTCCTTCGCGGCGCGGGCTTCCTTGCGCTGGGCGAGGCGGGCTTCGATCTCCGCTTCGGTCACCTGTGCATCCGCCGGGCGGACGCGCAGATCTGAGCGTCTTACAACGAGCAAATTGAGCCCCAAAACCTCGTCCATCGTTGCCAACAAATGCCAACGTAGGCGGTTGTCGATCGTCGGATCGGAGAGTGTCTCTTCAATGATCGGGAGGCACTTTGACGTGTTCAAATCGCTTGAGATCGCAGCGTCAAACCTAGCCAAAACTCCCGTAACATCAGCCTCGACTCTTTGATTGATGGGGATGGGTTGAAAACTTGAGGGATGTTCGACCGGCTCGTTTGACTGTTCGTACTCGCGCCAAAGCTGAACATCGATCACTTTGATCATCCGCTTTAGTCGCACCAAAGCCGCCATCAGGTTCTCGCCGCTGAACTCCAGCTCGCTGCGATAATGCGCCGACAGGCACATCAGGCGATAGGCGAGCGGGTGCACGCCCTTCGCCACCAGCGCGTCGAGCGTGGCGATGCCGCCCTTGGACTTCGACATCTTCCCGCCGCGATCGACCAGGAAATTATTGTGCATCCAGATCTTCGCGCCCGAATTCGCGCAGCCGCAATGCGCCTGGTTCTGCGCGATTTCGTTGACGTGGTGGATCTCGCGATGGTCGATCCCGCCGGTGTGGATGTCGAACGGCAGGCCGAGCAGCTCGGCGCTCATCACCGAACATTCGAGGTGCCAGCCCGGCGCGCCGCGACCCCAGGGCGAGTCCCACTCCATCTGCCGCGTCTCGCCCGGCGGGGTGGTGCGCCAGATCGCGAAATCCTGCGGATGGCGCTTGCCCTCGACACTCTCGATCCGGCCCTCGCCGGCATCGTCCCGCCCGCCCGACAGCTTGCCATATTCCGGCACGGTGCTGCTGTCGAAATACAGGCCGCTATCGAGCTGGTAGCAATGCTGGTCGGCGATCCCCTTGGCGAAGTCGATCATCTTGGCGACGTAGTCGGTCGCCAGCGGCATATGGTCGGGGGTGCGGATGTTGAGGTCGCGGAGGTTGCGGCGGAACACGTCGGCATAGTGGCGCGAGATGTCCCACGCGCTCATGCCGCGCTTCTTCGCCGCAGCCTCCATCTTGTCCTCGCCTTCATCGGCGTCGGACGTTAGGTGGCCGACATCGGTGATGTTGATGACATGGGTGAGGGCATGGCCCTTCCACCGCAGCACGCGGCTGAGCGTGTCGGTGAAGACATAAGCGCGCAGATTGCCGAGATGCGGGTCGCTATAGACGGTCGGTCCGCACGAATAGACGCGCACGCCCTTGGCGGGGTCGATCGGCGCGAACGGTTCGAGCGCGCGGGTAAGGCTGTTGTAGAGGGTGAGCGGGGCCGAGGTCATGGCCCCGCCATAGCGCGGCGGCGGCGGCGGTCAAACCGCCGTGCGGGTTCAGGCCGCCAGCGACTTGACCGTGAAGCGCCCCGCGCCAAAGCTGCCGCCATTGTTGATCGGAAGCGCGGTGGCGCAAAAGGCGCATTCGGCGGTCATCCGTCCGATCGTCCAGTGCGACTGGCCGCATCCGGGGCAGACATTCTGCTCGCCGGGGCGAAAGGCAATGCGATAGCCGCTGTTGGCGGCGGTGAAGGGTGTCGTGTCGTAAAACATCGGCTCGTCTCCAGACTTGCCCGACTCGACGCACGGAATCCGGTTTTTGTTCCAACCACGTATCGAGGCGGCAGCTCGGGTGTCGCCAAACTGCAACAGTCCGGGGGGCGGTTCTACGGACGGATTCGGTCGAGAACCGTATAGGCCATCACCGCGGTCGCGACCGCCGCATTGAGGCTGTCGGCCTTGCCCAGCATCGGGATCTTGACCCGCACATCGCACGCCGCGGCATAATCGGCGGGAAGGCCCTGCGCCTCGTTCCCGGTCAGCAGGAACACCGGTGCGGCAAAGTCCGGCGCACGATAATCGACCGCGCCTTCCAGCGCCAATCCGACCAGCTGGCCAGGCCCGGCGCGCAGCCAGTCATGGAATTCGTTCCATGGCGCACGCGCGATCGGAATCGTGAACAGCGCGCCCATGCTCGCGCGCACCGCCTCAACACTGAACGGGTCGACGCAGTCATCGATCAAAATCAGCCCGCCCGCACCGACAGCGTCGGCAGTGCGCAGGATCGTTCCAAGATTGCCCGGATCGCGCAGCCGCTCGGCGACCAGCCAGATCGGCGCGGTGGTGCGGTCGATGCGCGCGAGATCGGTCGACAGCTCGCGATAGACGCCCACCACCGCGCCCGGATTGTCCTTGCCCGACAGCTTGGACAGGATGTCGCTGTCGGTCTGAATGACCTCACCGCCGGATGCCTCGGTCGCAGCGATCAGCTCCTGCGCCAGCGGATGCCCGTCATGTCCTTTGGCGAAGAACAGATAGGCCGGCAGATGCCCCGCCTCCCGCGCCTCGGTCAGGATGCGCAGCCCCTCGGCCAGGAACAGCCCCTCGTCGCGACGATGCTTCTTGTCGCGCAAGCTGCGGACCCGCTTGACCAGCGGGTTGGAAAAGGCGGTGATCTCGCGGGGCATCAATCCTCGCCGAAGCGGTCCTCGACCAGCTCGACCAGCTTGAGCACTGCATCCTCGGCGCCATCGCCCGCGGCGCTGATCGTGATCGTGTCGCCCATCGCCGCGCCCAGCATCATCAGGCCCATGATCGACGTGCCGGTCACCGCGTTGCCGTCCTTCTCGACGGTCAACTCGCAGGGCTGGGACGAGGCGAGGGTGACGAACTTTGCGCTCGCCCGCGCATGCAGTCCGCGACGGTTGCCGATCAGGACGGTGCGGCTGACCCGGCTCAAGCGGCAGCCTCGCCGAGCACTTCGGATGCGACGGTGATGTACTTCCGCCCCGCTTCCCGCGCCGCAGCAACCGCTTCGGTTACCTTCATCGTCTTGCGCGCGCCGCCCAGGCGAATCAGCATCGGCAGGTTGATGCCGGCGATCACCTCGACCCTCCCTGCCTCAAGCAGCGAGATAGCCAGGTTCGACGGGGTGCCGCCGAACAGGTCGGTGAGCAGGATCACGCCGCGCCCACCATCGACCGCGACAATCGCCTTGGCGATATCCGCGCGCCGTTCTTCCATATCGTCCTCGGGGCCGATGCAGATGGTGGCGATGCGGTCCTGCCGGCCGACGACATGCTCCATCGCGACGACGAACTCCTCCGCGAGCCGCCCGTGCGTCACGAGTACCAGTCCAATCATGTCTTTACGCTTGTCCCATGCGGTTCATTTGCCGACCGGCGGGCCTTCTAGCGAGTCCTGCGGCGCGGTTTGCAAGTCACGATGCGTCACCGTGGGCGAAAAACCCGCGTCGCGCAACCGGGCAGCGACGCGTTCGGCGACATGCACCGACCGGTGTCTCCCGCCGGTACAGCCAAAGGCGATGGTAACATAGGATTTTCCCTCCGCCTGATAGCGCGGGAGGAGCAGCAGCAGGAGCTCCTCGATCCGCGCGATCGCTTCGGGATAGGCGCGGTCACCGGCGACATAGTCGGCGACATCGGCATCCTTGCCCGTGCCGGGGCGCAGCGATTCGACCCAGTGCGGGTTGCGCAGGAAGCGCATGTCGAGCACCAGATCGGCGCTGGTGGGCACGCCGCGCGCAAAGCCGAACGACATCACCGACACCACCGTTTCGCCCAGGCCCCGCCCGGAAAAGGTCGAGCGGATCTGTTGCGCCAGTTCGTTTGACGACAGGCTGGTCGTGTCGATCACGCGGTTGGCCCAGCGGCGCAGCGGTTGCAGCAGCTCACGCTCGCGCACGATCCCGTCGCCCGCTGGCCGGTCGAGCGCGAGCGGGTGGCGGCGGCGCGTCTCCGAATAGCGCCGCTCCAGCTCCGCACCCGCACAGTCGAGAAACAAGGTGCCCATGTCATAGCCGCGCTCGTCGCGCAGCTTTTTGATGCGGCGCACGATGCTGTCGGCGTCGAAGCCGCGGGTGCGCGTGCCGATGCCGAGCGCGAGCGGGCGATCATCGCCATCGCTGCCCTCGGGCGGGTCGGTGTCGAGCAGGCGGTTGAGCAGCAGCAGCGGCAAATTGTCGACCACTTCCCAGCCAAGATCCTCCAGCGTGCGCAGCACGGTCGACTTGCCCGCGCCCGACATGCCGGTGACGAGCAAGATCTGCTTGGGCCGCCGCTTGTTCATCGCTTGCGCTCCGTCAGATGGCGTAGCGCCAGCTCGACCTTGATCGGTGCCGAGGGTTCGAGCGCGGGGAGGGCGACCACCGGCACGTCGACACCGGCGATCTTCCGCGATTGCGGCCCTTCCGGCATGCGCGGCGGATCGTCGAAGATGGTGACGAGCAACGCGATGGGCGCGCTATCGGTATGGGGCAGGGTGACCAGGCCGATGCCACGCACTTCGATCTTGCCCGCGATCGTCGCCGGGGATTTGGCGTGCAGCACGCCGTCGCGCCGCGTGCAGATGGTATAGTCGTCGGCGACCAGCGCCGCGCCGCGATCGATCAGGCGCAGCGCCAGGTCCGACTTGCCCTCGCCCGATCGCCCCTCGATCAGCACCGCGCGTCCGTCGATCGCGACGCAGGATGCGTGCAGCGTTTCGGAAGACAGGATCGCCACGCTTCTAACTCCCCGTACGCTCAACCCGCCTGTACAAATGGCAGGCGGACCACGAAGCGCGCGCCGCGCATGCGGTCCTCGCGCGTTTCGACCCCGATTGTCCCCTGGTGACCTTCGACGATGGTCCGCGCGATCGCAAGCCCCAGTCCCGAATGTTTGCCGAATTCCTCGCCCTCCGGTCGGTCGGTGTGAAAGCGGCGGAAGATCGCCTCGCGCGCCTCTTCCGGCACCCCCGGCCCCTCGTCCTCGACCCGCGCCTCCAGCATGTCGCCGGTCGCGAGGATCGACAGCGCCACCGTCCCGCCATCGGGGGAGAAAGAGATCGCATTGTCGATCAAATTGGCGAACACCCGTTCCAGCCGCGCGCCTTCGCCCATCACGCGCGGCATCGGCCCGATCGGCGCGTCGAAGCGCAGGCGGATGCCGCGCTCGACCCCGCGCGCCGTCCGCTGCTCGACCATTGCAGCCAGCATCGCGGACAGATCGACCGGATCGAACTTGGCGCGCGACAGCTGCGCATCAAGCCGCGATGCTTCCGAAATATCGCTGATCAGCCGGTCGAGCCGCAGCACATCGTCGCGCACTACCGCCAGCAATTGCGCCTGCAACGCAGGATCGCGCACCGCCATCAGGCTGTCGACGGCGGAGCGCAGCGAGGCGAGCGGGTTCTTGATCTCATGCGCCAGATCGGCGGCGAACGCCTCGGTCGCGTCGATGCGTGCGCGCAGCGCCAGGCTCATGTCCGACAGCGAGCGGGCGAGGTGCCCGATCTCGTCGCGCCGTTCGGGCAGGCGCGGCACCACCACTTCGCGCGCCCGCCCCAGCCGCACCCGCACTGCGGCCCGGGCCAGACGACGCAGCGGGCGGACGATGGTGCGCGCGAGGAACAGCGACAGGAAGATCGACAGCCCGGCGGTGAAGGCGAGCACCAGCCCCAGCCGAAACCGCTCGATCCGCACCCGCTGGGTGATGTCGCGCGCGTTGGAGCTGGTGAACACCGCCCCCTCAGGGCCGTAGGACGCAGCGGCGGTGATGACCGGCGTGCGATCGGGCGCGCGCCATACGGTCGCACTCGCCTCACCGGTGCGCAGCGCGGCGGCGATGTCGGGCCAGTCCAGCCCCTTGGTCGGCGCGCGCTCGCGAAACTGCTGGTCGCGATCCGCGCCGGCGACCGTGTCGATCACCGCGTCGAGGAAGCGCGCCGCGCTCTGGTTCCACGGGTCCTTGTCGGGATCGCGCAGCACGAAATTGTTGAGGCCCAGCGCGCGGGTATCCAGCGTCATCCGCCCCGTGCGATCGTACAGGCGGATGCGGATATCCGCCTCGCTCGCGACGCGCTGGATCAGCGCGGTGCGATCGTCCGGCGGGGTCATCGCCACAGCCTGCGCGATCAGTCGCGCCTCGCGGCTCGCCTGCTCGACGCGGCTGTCGACGATGCGCGCGCGATAGCTGTCGAGGTAGAAGAACCCGCCCGCCAGCATCACCAGCGCAAAGATGTTCACCGCCAGGATGCGCGGCGTCAGGCTGACCCGGCCGGACCAGCGCAGCGACAGGTCGCGCTCTTCCCGGGCGGGGGAGGGCCTATTCGTCGGAGAAGCGATATCCGGCGCCATAGAGCGTCTCGATGGCGTCGAACTCGGGATCGACCTGCCGGAATTTGCGGCGCACGCGCTTGATATGGCTGTCGATGGTGCGGTCATCGACATAGATGTCGTCCTGATACGCCGCGTCCATCAGCTGGTTGCGCGTCTTGACGATTCCGGGCCGCTGGGCGAGCGTTTCGAGGATCATGAACTCGGTGACGGTCAGAGTGACAGTGTCGCCCTTCCACGTCACCTTGTGCCGCGCCGGGTCCATCGTCAGCGGGCCGCGCTCGATCACCGGCTGCGCCTCGGCCGCCGGCGCCTCTTCGCCCTGCGCCGTCGCGGCGACCAGCTCGGTCCGGCGCAGGATCGCGCGAATGCGGGCGATCAGCAACCGCTGGCTGAACGGCTTGGCGATATAATCGTCCGCCCCCATCGCCAGGCCAAGCGCCTCGTCCAGCTCGTCATCCTTGCTGGTCAGGAAGATCACCGGGATCTGGCTCTTCTCGCGCAGCCGCCGCAGCAGTTCCAGCCCGTCCATGCGCGGCATCTTGATGTCGAGCACCGCCAGCTCGGGCGGATTGTCGACCAGCGCCTTCAGCGCCGCCTCGCCATCCGAATAGACGCGCGTTACAAACCCCTCGGCCTGCAACGCGATCGACACGGACGTCAGGATGTTGCGGTCGTCATCGACCAGCGCAATCGTTGCGGTCATGGGATGGGGGTAGCGGAATGTGCCGCCCGGCTCAACGGGGGAGGGCGCTTCCGCCTACCACCGCACCCAGCGCGGCACGAAAATGCGCCCCAGCGCCGCCATGACCGCAACAGGGGCAACGTGCCAGATGCCGAGATGGGCGATCGTATCGATCGGGCAGGACAGGCCATAGGCGAAGCTGCCCAGCGCGCCTGCGGCGACGCCGGTGTAAAATCCGGCGACCTTGGGCGCGACCGGCGCGCCGCGGCGCAGCCAGATGATCAAGGCCGCCGCGACCAGCGATCCGCTGCAGGTGCCGGCAACGAAGCACTCGAGGCCGTGGGTCGCATGTTCGTGCCAGTCGATCTGCCCTTCGATCATGGCGAGCAGTACGGCGGCCATCGGCAGGATCGCGAGCGCGGCGAGCAGCCAACGCGCGCCATCCTGCCGGGCACCGACGCGCGGGCCAGCCATGCGGATGACCGCCAGCGCGGAGACTAACCCGACCAGCCCGATCAGGGCATTGGCGACGAAAAACATCGCCGCCGCCTCGCCGCGCATCGGACCGGACCATAGCCCCATCGTCAGCGCGATCAGGCCAATCGTTGCCAGGACGGCCAGGGCAGCCAGCGCGATACCATGCGCCATGCGGATCGGGCGCACCGGCTCCAGCTCGCTCGCGAGCTGCGCGATCAGGGGGGACGGCGGGCGGGTCATGGTCAATCGGCCTCTTCGACGAGCGCGGCGAGCTTTCTCAGTCCGCGATGAATATTCACCTTGATCAGGCTTTCGCTCTGACCGCTACGTTCGGCTGCCTCGGTGACGGACAGCCCCTTGATCTTCACCAGCTCGATCGCCTCGCACTGGCCCTGTGGCAAATGGACGAACAGCCGGTCGAGGCTCACCCGCGCCGTCACCGCTTCTTCGTCGCTATCCTCCGCCGCGTCATGGTCGTCCAGCGCATCCTCGCCCGATCGATACACCCGGCGCAGATGATCGACCCAGCGATAGCGCGCGATCGCCGCGAGCCAGGGCAGAAACGCCCGCGTCTCGTCCCAGGTCGCGCGCTTGGCGTGGAGTGCGAGCAGCACCTCCTGCACCAGATCGTCGAGCTGTGCGGGCGCGACGCGGCGGCGGAAGTAGCGTTCCAGCCAGCGCTGCACCTCGGTCAACAGCACGGTATAGGCGCGTGCGTCGCCCGCCTGTGACGCGATCATCAGGCGCACGAAGCTGCCTTCGTCTGCAATCATCGACGTCCCCGTCCGTCCGAGCTGGTGTCAGCCGCGCCGACGGTGCCAGTTGGCGACGATCGCGTCGAGCGAGACCATGCCTCCGCCGCGCACGATCAGGATGCCGGCCAATGCGACCCACAGGATATGCGTCGCCCACCAGGCATCGGGGTAGACGAAAATCTGGATGACCAGCGTCATGCCGAGCAGCGCGAGCGCCGAGAAGCGCGTCGCCAGGCCGATCAGCAGCAGGGCGGGGAACAGATGCTCGGCCATCAGTGCCATCGGAGCCGCAAGTTCGGGCGGCAGCGGAACTGCGCTGTAATCATTCTCGAACAGATAGCGGGTGGAGTCGCTGAGCTCGAACCACCTGCCCTCCACCACCTTGCTGCGGCCCGCGCGCCAAAAGACTCCGGCGAGCGCTACCCGCACCAGCAGCAGCGCAACGCCCTCTGCCGTGCGCGAGCTGACCAGCGTGACAGCCCGGTCGGCCAAAGATGCGATGCGCTGCATGTCGATTTCCTGTCTGTGCGAAGGGATCAGCGCTGGACCGGGGTCAGCGAACCCTTGCCCTTGGGCGTTTCGGTCTTTGTGCACCTGCCCTTGGGCACCAGCTTCCAGGCATTGCCCTGATAGTCGCGGGTCGAGGTGCCGGCGCAGCTGGTGCCGGGGCCGGCCGCGCAATCATTCTTGCCCGCCTTGGCGATGCCATAGCATTTTTCCATCTCGGGCTTCTGCGCGGCGGCGGGGGCGGTGCTCAGGGCAGCGGCAAGGCCTGCGGTGGCGGCGAGCCCGGCGAGGCGTGCAATCGTCGAAGCGGTCATCGTCATCGTCTCCAAATAAGGGTGCGATGCCGATGCATGGGATCATCATCGGCACAGCGGCTCATTCGGCGGCGTGTCGGCAATCGTTACAGCGGATGAAAAATTGTTTCGGGTGTAACCCCGGCGGCAGGTGCGGCGAATTCACCGATGTGCGCTTTCGCACGACGATCCGCCTGAAAGGACTAGCGACATGAAGACCGCCACGCGCACCGCCGCATCCATCGCCGCCACCGCCGCCGCCATCGCCCTGGGATCGGTCGCCGCCTTCGCCGCCGACACGCCTGCGGGTAGCAAGGGCCGCGCGATCAGCGCGAACGATACCGTCCATTGCTATGGCCTGCACAGCTGCAAGGGCCAGTCCGACTGCTCCACCGCCGAGCATCAGTGCAAGGGCCAGAATGCGTGCAAGGGCCATGGCTTCAAGGCGATGAAGGCCGGTGAATGCCTCTCCAAGGGTGGGACGATCGGCGACCTCGGCTGATCCCGCCTGATCCGGCGGGCCGCTCCCCCCCCGCAACGCCGGCCCGCCGGATCCACCTTTGCCCGCCAGGGAGCGAAGCAATGCAGTCAGTACCGCCCTTTGGCGGCTTCGGCCTCGGCCTGCGCCGCGACCATTATCGCGACTTCCTTGAAGGCGAGGTGCCGGTCGACTTCGTGGAGGTGATCTCGGAAAACTTCATGATCGATGGCGGGCGTCCGCTGCGCATCCTGGAACAGGTGCGCGCGAAGCATCCGGTGATCCTGCACGGGGTGTCGATGTCGATCGGATCGGCGCACGGCCTCGACCCGGATCATCTCGCGCGACTGCGAACGCTGGCTGACCGGATCGACCCGCTTTGGGTCTCCGATCATCTGTGCTGGACCCGCACCAGCGCGCACAACAGCCACGATCTGTTGCCGATGCCGCTGACCCGCGATGCACTCGATCTGGTGTGCGACAATATCGACCGCGCGCAAGAGGGGCTGGGCCGCGCGCTGCTGTTCGAAAATCCGTCGAGCTATCTATCCTTTCCGCAGGACGAATTCACCGAATGGCAGTTTCTGGCGGAGATGAGCCGCCGCACCGGGTGTTACCTGCTGCTCGACGTCAACAACATCCATGTCAGCGCCCACAACCACGGCTTCGACCCACTCGACTATCTCGCGGGCATCCCCGCCGAGCGGGTGCGGCAGGTGCATCTGGCGGGCCATACCCCGGGCGAGATTGTGATCGACACGCATGACCGGCCGGTGTGCGATGCCGTCTGGGCGCTGTTCGCCCGCGCAATGGCGCTGCTCGGACCTGTCGCGGTGATGATCGAGCGCGACGACGCGATCCCGCCGCTGCCCGAGCTGCTCGCCGAACTCGATCGGGCGCGCAGCATCGCCGCGACCGCTCGGCTGGAGGCGGCGGCATGACCGCGCTCGCCCGGTTGCAGGACGCGTTTCTCGCCTGTTTGCACGACGATGATGCGCCGTTGCCGCCTGGCCTCGACGCCACCCGCGCGGCGGGCATGGCGGTGTATCGCAACGGCTATCGCGCGCGGCTGCTCGATGTGCTCGCCGACAGCTATGCGCGCACCGCGCGGCTGGTCGGCGCTCAGGCCTTTCATCAGGCGGCGGCGCATCACCTGATTGCGCATCCCCCGTCGGCCTGGACGATCGACCGGGCCGGGGAGGGGTTCGCCGAAACCTGCGCCGAGCTGTTCGCCAACGACCCCGATGTGGCGGAGCTCGCCTGGCTCGAATGGGCGATGCAATGCGCATTTACTGCCGTCGACGAAGCGCCGCTGACCCATGCCGGGTTCGCCACAGCGACCGAAACGTTCGATGCCGCGGATTGGGAGCAGTTCATGCCCGTGCCGGTCGCAGGGACGGCGCTGCGACCGGTGACCTACCATATGCCCGCGCTGTGGCAGTCGCTGTCCGAAGAAACGGGGCAGCCGGTGGTCGAGCGACTGGATCCGTCCCAGTGGCTGCTGGTCTGGCGCGAAGGTGAGGAAGCGGTATTCGCCTTGCTCCCCGACCATGAAGGTGAGGCACTGAACGCTGCACTGCACGGCGCAACCTTCGGAGCGATTTGTGCGGGTCTGGCTGAACGCCTAGTCCCGGAAGAGGCTGCAGCGGCTGCGGGGGCAGTGCTTAGTCACTGGCTTGAGGTGGGGCTGATCGGGTCGGTGCGGGTCGGCTAAAATCGTCCGTCTGCAGCCTGCTCTTGTCATGCTTCCCCGCCGGATTGTAGGTCAGGCAATAGGGGCTGGCGTCGATCGGTAGCAGGAGGACACCATGATCGGTTTAGCGATGATGCTGGCGGCGAGCGCGACGCAACCGATCGCTGGCCCGCCAGCCCGCGCCGGTCAATGCAGTTGGGTCCGGGGTCGATACCGGGTTTACAACGGCTCCAGCATCCGAAGGATTTGGATTATCGGCACGACCCGGATTGTCGCGATGCGCGACGACGATCCGCACGAACCGCCGATGATCCGGAAGCACGGTGCTCCGGGAAATTCCCTGTATGGCCAGTTCTTGATCTGCGCCCGCGAGCGATCACAAACCGGCCACATGCAGCATGTCCGCATCAAAGCGACCAACAACATCGCTGTGGTTCGCGACAGGCGTTTGGGTGAGTCAAAGCACACGGCAAGGAACTGACTGAAAGGCGGTCGATTGCGGACCGTATTGCTGGCGGCCGCTTACCTTGCTCGCCGCTAGCGCCATTCGGCAACAGGTCAGCGTTGTCACCCAAAAATAGAGGGTTAGCGCGCTTTTGACACCGGTTACTGGCGTTGACCCCCGTTTCCGCCGCTGCCTATGCGCGACTCCACGCATACGAATGCAATGCCGTGCGGAGAGGCGCGGCCTGAGGAGAGAGACGTGACCGATCGTACCCCGAAGATCGGCCTCGACGCGCTGGGCGTCGGGGCGGACACCGCCATCCATTGGAACCTGCTGCCCGCCCAATTGATAGAGCATGCCGTGCGCCGCGGTGAGGGCCGGCTGGCGAAGGACGGGCCGCTGGTGGTCGAAACCGGTAAGCACACCGGGCGCAGTGCCAAGGACAAGTTCATTGTCCGCGATGCCGAGACCGAGGATACTGTTTGGTGGGGCAGCACCAATGTCGGCATGACGCCCGAGCATTTTGCAGCGCTCAAGGCGGACTTCCTGACGCACCTCGCCACCAAGGACACGTTGTTCGTCCAGGACCTCAATGGCGGGTCGCAGCCCGAGCATCGCGTCACCGTGCGCGTGGTCAATGAGCTCGCCTGGCACAGCCAGTTCATCCGCACCCTGCTGGTCCGCCCGGAAGCGCATGAGCTGAAGGATTTCGCCGCCGAATACACGATCATCGACCTGCCGAGCTTCCGCGCCGACCCCGCGAAACATGGCTGCCGCAGCGAGACGGTGATCGCGGTGAACCTGACCGAAAAGCTGATCCTGATCGGCGGCACGGCTTACGCCGGCGAGATGAAGAAGAGCGTGTTCGGCCTGCTCAACTATCTCCTCCCGCCGCAGGGGATCATGCCGATGCATTGTTCGGCCAATATCGGCCCGAACGGTGACACGGCGGTGTTCTTTGGCCTGTCGGGCACCGGCAAGACGACGCTCAGCGCCGAGGCCAGCCGCACGCTGATTGGCGATGACGAGCATGGCTGGTCCGACACCGCGGTCTTCAATTTCGAGGGCGGCTGCTATGCCAAGATGATCAACCTGTCGCCCGAGGCCGAGCCGGAGATTTTCGCGACCACCAAGCGCTTTGGCACGGTGCTCGAAAATGTCGTGATGGACCCGGAGACGCGCGAGCTCGACTTCAACGACAACAGCCTCGCGGAGAATAGCCGGGGTTCCTACCCGCTCGAATTCATCCCGAACACCAGCGAGCAGAATCTGGGCCCGGTGCCGAAGAACATCATCTTCCTCACCGCCGACGCCTATGGCGTGCTGCCCCCGATCGCCAAGCTGACGCCCGAACAGGCGATGTACCACTTCCTCTCGGGCTATACCGCGCGCGTCGCGGGGACCGAGATCGGCGTGACCGAGCCGAGCGCGACCTTCTCGACCTGTTTCGGTGCGCCGTTCATGCCGCGCCACCCGTCGGTCTATGGCAATCTGCTCAAGGAGCGGATCGCCAAGGGCGGGGTCGATTGCTGGCTGGTCAACACCGGCTGGAGCGGCGGCAAGGCGACGATGCCGGGGATCAAGCGCATGCCGATCCGCGTCACCCGCGCGCTGCTCAACGCCGCGCTCGACGGCAGCCTGAATGATGCGGAGTTCCGTCAGGATCCCAATTTCGGCTTCATGGTCCCGGTCGCGGTCGGCGACATCGACCCCAACATGCTCGACCCGCGCGCCGCCTGGGCGGACAAGGCCGAGTATGATGCGACGGCCGCCAAGCTGGTCGACGAGTTCGTCGCCAATTTCGCGCAGTTTGCCGAGCATGTCGATGAAGGCGTCCGTCAGGCTGCACCGAAGAGCCGCAGCAAGGCGACCGAACCCGCCTGACCCAGTGCACAGCCCCGCCGGCAGACGCGTCGGCGGGGCATCACGCTGGCAATCGCGGGTCGGCGTTCCTACATAGAGGATATCGTCGGCAGATCGCTCCGTAGGCGCCGACGGCTGAGAGATTCTTCGTGCTCCCGCTTACTGGTCAGGAGCCGCGATATGGACCTCAACTACCTTCTCTACCGGCATCAGGTGTCGCTGATGCGCGTTCAGGCAACCGAGTGCCAAAGCGCCCGCAGCGCGCACCGCGACCTCGCACGCGGTTACGCCGCGCAGATCAGCCCGCTCCGCAGCGCGCTAGGTGAAGAGGGTTCGCTGACGCGCGCCGCCTGTTGACCCCGCCGCTCGCTGAAACCCCGCCCGTCGCCGAAACCGGCAAGCCGCGCACGCGGCAGTTCCGTCGCTACAATGCCAAGCCGCGTTTGTCGCCCGAAGCCTCGGCACGGCAGGGCCGCGTCGCCACTTTGGTGTTCGAGCGCTTGCGCGAGAGCGACCCTGCGCGCAGTTTTCTGAACACGCATGATGAGGGGCTGGGCGGGCGTCCAATCGATCTCGCAGTCGCCAGCGACGAAGGCGCGCGCGCGGTGATCGCCCGCCTCGACGCACTCCACCCGCTGGGGTAGGATCGCGCCGGGATTTCCCATGTGAAGGAGCGACGCAGATGAGCATCCTCGATTCGATCCTCGGCCAGGTCGGCGGCACTGACGGTCTCACCAATCTCGCGGCCAAGGTCGGGCTGTCGCCCGAACATGTCGAATCTGCGGTTCAGGCGCTGGCGAAGCACCACCAGATGCAGGGCGACACCGCCGAGGGCGCGGCGGCGGCCACCGGCCTGCCGCTCGACAAGATGCAGGAGCTGATCACCCAGATCGGCGGCGAAGGCGCGCTCGGCAAGTTCGCGACGATGCTGCAAGCCGATGGCGCAGGCGGCATCCTCGGCGCGCTTGACCGCGACGGCGACGGCAATCCGCTCAACGATCTGAGTGGCATCGCCTCCGGCTTGTTCGGCAAGAGATAATCCTTTCGCGCCGCGCGCTTGACAGGCGGCGGGCGGCGCGGTTTCTTCAGGCTATGGGGACGGCGATCGCCCCAAGAGGCGTCAGCCGAAGTGTCGCGTCCAGCCAAGTTCGTAAGGACGCATCATGCCTGCACCCGATTCCATCGCCCCCGCGACGCTCGCGCGCCTGATCGGCACGCCGGGCGCGCCCGCCTTGCTCGACCTGCGCCCGCCCGGCGCGCCCACCCGCATCCCCGGTGCCAGTCGGCGCGCGCCATCGCTTGATGCGCGAGCGGTCGTCGTAATCGATGTAACCGGTGGGGCCGAAGCCCATGCTGCCGCCGCGCGGTTGCGCCATGACGGCGTGGCTGCCGAAGTGCTGGAGGGCGGCCATGACGGCTGGGCCGCCGCCGGACTGCCAATGTTGCTAGAAGCGGCGCTGCAACGCGACGCGGATGACCGCACCCATTGGGTGACGCGCAGCCGGCCCAAGGTCGATCGCATCGCCTGTCCCTGGCTGATCCGCCGTTTCGTCGATCCGCATGCGGTGATCCTGTTCGTCGCGCCGGGCGAGGTCCCGGGCGTCGCCGCCGCGACCGGCGCGGTCCCGTTCGACATCGCGGCGGACGGCGTTCGCTGGAGCCACCGGGGTGAGAATTGCACCTTCGACGCGCTGCTTGAAGATCTCGGCCTGGGCGCGATCCCGGCGCTCGCCCGACTTGCCCCGATCGTGCGAGGTGCGGACACCGCGCGCCCCGATCTTGCGCCTGAAGCGGCGGGGCTGGTCGCGCTCTCGCTCGGTCTGTCGCGGCTGTTCAGCGACGACCATCGCCAGCTGGAGGCGGGCATGACGCTCTACGACGCGTTCTATCGCTGGGCGCGCGATGCACAGGACGAGCGCCACGACTGGACCTCGCACCAGCCGCGCGGAGGTCGGGCATGAGCGCGGCGAACCCGATCCCGCTGGGTGAAGCGGTGCGCGTATGGCTGCGCATCGCCGCACTGTCCTTCGGCGGGCCCGCGGGCCAGATCGCGGTGATGCACCGCGTGCTGGTCGACGAGAAACGCTGGATCGGCGAGCAGCGCTTCCTCCACGCGCTCAATTTCTGCATGCTGCTCCCCGGGCCGGAGGCGCAGCAGCTGGCAACCTATATCGGCTGGCTGCTGCACAAGCGGGTCGGCGGGCTGATCGCGGGCGGGCTGTTCATCCTGCCCGGCGCGCTGGCGATCATGGCGCTGAGCTGGATCTATGTCCTGTGGGGGACCAGCGGGCTGATCGGCGGGCTGTTCTTCGGTCTCAAGGCCGCGGTGCTGGCGATCGTGGCGCAGGCGGTGGTGCGGATCGGCGGACGCGCGCTGCGCTCCAACGCCGCGCGGCTGCTCGCGGCGGTGGCGTTCGTCGCGATCTTCTTCCTCGGCGCGCCGTTCCCGCTGATCGTGCTGGGCGCAGGGCTGATCGGCTGGCTCGCCGGGCTGTCGGGGAGCACGGCGTTCGCGGGCGGCGGGCATGGCGGGTCCGGGGGCGGCGTCGCCGACCGGGACACGGTGCTGGGCGAGGACTTGCCCGCCCATGCCCGGCCGCGTTGGCGCGCGGTGCTGTTCGATACCCTGCTGTGGCTGGCGCTATGGCTGGTGCCGATCGCGGCGCTGTTGCTGTGGCTCGGCCCGGACCATGTGTTCAGCCAGATCGCGACCTTCTTCGCCAAGATGGCGATGGTCACGTTCGGCGGGGCCTATGCCGTGCTCGCTTATGTCGCGCAGCAGGCGGTGGAGCATCATGGCTGGCTCTCCCCCGGCGAGATGATCGACGGGCTCGGCATGGCGGAAACGACGCCGGGGCCGCTGATCATGGTGCTCCAGTTCGTCGGGTTCTTGGGAGCCTATCGCGACCCCGGCCTGCTGTCGCCGATGCTGGCGGGGACGCTGGGCGGATTGCTCGCCACCTGGGTGACTTTCGCGCCGTGCTTCCTGTGGATCTTCCTCGGCGCGCCGTTCATCGAGCGGTTGCGGGGGAATGCCGCGCTGACCGGGGCGCTCAGCGCGATCACGGCGGCGGTGGTCGGGGTGATCCTAAACCTGGCTTTGTGGTTCGCGATCCATGCGGTGTTTCGGGAGACGTTGGCGGTCGAGGCGGGCCCGGTGTCATTCGACGCCCCTGTGCTGACGAGCATCGATCCGTGGGCGGCGGCGCTGACGCTGTTTGCGCTGGTCGCGGTGTTCCGTCTCAAGCTCGGGCTGTTCACCGTGCTTGGGCTGTGCGCCGGAGCTGGCGTGGCGCTGCGGCTGGCGGGGTTGGTTTAGTAGAAATTCCCCTCCCTGAAAGGGAGGGGTTAGGGGTGGGTTAGCGGTGGGCGAGGCTCGATGCCTCGTCCATCGCTTCCGTCTCGGGCGACGAGTCTTTCGAGCGCGCAGACGCGCGCACCCACTCCCGCCCCCCCCTTTCAGGGAGGGGAAGGCTCAAGCCTTGCGCCCGGCAATATGCCGGTCGATTACATGCTCCAGCACGCTCATCGGCACCCCGCCGCCCAGCACCAGTGCGTCGTTGAACGCCCGGAAATCGTAGCGCGGCCCAAGTTCGCGCTGCGCCCTGGTGCGCAGCCGATTGATCGCGGTGTGGCCGAGCTTGTAGCCGCACGCCTGACCCGGCCAGCTGCAGTAACGATCGACCTCGCCGCTCACTTCCTCGACCGACGAGCCATTGGCTGTCGCGAACCATTCGATCGCCTGTTGCCGCGTCCAGCGCTTCGCATGCAGCCCGGTGTCCACCACCAGACGGCACGCGCGGAAGGCGAGGCTCTGGAGATAGCCCAGCCGCCCGACCGGATCGCTGTCATATGCGCCAAGCTCCGCACCCAATTGCTCGGCGTACAGCGCCCAGCCCTCGCTATAGGCATTGAACGCCAGCAGCGAGCGGACCAGCGGCAGCTTGAACGTATATTCACCCTGCCACGCATGGCCGGGAATGCCTTCGTGATAGGCGAGGGTGGCGAGGCTGTAGCGGGTGTGCAGATGCGTCGTGCGCAGGTTGAGCCACACGCGGCCCGGCACCGTCCCGTCGATCGAACCCGCGCCGCCATAGGCACCCGGCGCGCCCGGCTCCTCGGCCAGCGGCAGCCGCTTCACCTCGACATTGCCGCGCACCAGCGTGTGGAACGCCTGCGGCATCTTTGCCTTCATGTCCGCAATCGTCTTGGTCATATAGGCGAGGATTTCCTGCCGCCAGGTGTCATTGTCGGGGTAGAGGAACTTGGGATCCTTGCCGAGCGCGGTCATGCGCGCACCGACGCTGCCCTTGCTGTAGCCGAGCTTCTTGAGGATCCCGTTCATCTCCGACTGGAGCGCCTTCAGCTCCTCGCGCCCCGCCTTGTGGACCTCGTCCGGGGTCATCGTGGTGGTGGTCGCCGCCCGCAGCGCCCAGGCGTAGTAAGCCTCGCCATCGGGGAACTTCCACACGCCCGCGTCGCTGGTGGCCTTGGCGCGGTGGCGCTTCAGTTCGGCGATCTGGCGGTCGAGCGCCGGGGCGATCTTGCCCGCCGCCAGCTTCGCCGCCGACGCCGCCTGATCGCCGGTCACGACCTTCTTGCCGGTGAAATTCTCGACCAGCTCCCATTTGCCGGCATCGGTGCCGCGGGTCAGCGCGATCTGCTTCAGGCATTTGTCGAGCAGGAAGTCGGGCGCAACCACGCCCTTGTCGTATGCGATCTTCAGCCGCTCGGTCTCGCCATCGATCTGCCCGGCCCAGCCCTCGAACCGCGCGAGCCACGATGCCGCATCCGCCGCGCTCTCCACCTTGTGCTCGCTGTCGAGGAAGCGCGGCATGTCGAGATACGCCCCGACATTCTGGACCGCGACATAGGGGGCGTTGCGCCAGCCGCCGACCGCGACATCGCCATAGCCGAACGCCATCCCATCCAGCCCGACCTGAAACGCGGTGCGCACCACATCGACATTGGTCTGCATCACCGGCGACAGCGCGCTACGGTCGAGCGCGTCGAGCTGCGCGATCCGCGCGCGCAGCCCCTCGGCCACCTTGGCGCGGCCCGCGACGCTGCGATCCTCGACCATCGACCGCAGATGCGTCCGCTCGCCCTTGTCGATGCCGAGCGAGGTCGCGCTTTCGGGTGAATTGGTCAGCAATTGCTCGGCGGTCGCGCTCAGCAACGCGTCGGCGGCACCATCCGCCGACGGCGCGCCGCTGCGGGCACAGGCGGGCAGGGCGGGAAGCGCCGCGAAGGTGGCGGTCGAGGCAAGAAACTGGCGGCGGGTGGCGGTCATGCGGGCTCCGGATACGCGGGAGGGGTGGTTACGGGGGTTACCTTAGCGCCCCGCGCGCGCGGCGCCAGCCCTCGTCCCAGGCGCCGCTCTGGATTGTGTAACCGGTTTCATTTACACTCGCCCGAACGACTGAATCGGGAGAGTGGGATGCGGAACAAGGCGCTGTGGGTCGCGCTGATGTCGATGGTGGCAACTCCGGTCGTCGCGCAGCAGCGCAAGGCGCCGCAGCGGCCCAATATCGTCTACATCATGACCGACGATCACGCGGTTCAGGCGCTGTCCGCCTATGGCCATCCGGTGTCGCGGCTCGCCCCCACGCCGAATATCGACCGGATCGCCAAGAACGGCGCGCGCTTCGCCAACAGCTTCGTCACCAACTCGCTCTGCGGCCCCAGCCGCGCCGCGATGCTGACCGGCAAGTTCGGCCATATCAACGGCTTCAACAAGAATGGCGAGACGTTCGACACGCGCCAATGGACCTGGCCGCGCGCGCTCAAGGAACATGGCTATCAGACCGCAGTGGTCGGCAAATGGCATATCGGCCCGACCCCCGGCGCGATCAATTTCGATTACTGGAAGGTGCTCGACGATCAGGGCGAATATTATAACCCCGATTTCATCACCGCCGAAGGGCGCACCCGGCCCGAGGGCTATGCCACCGATCTGGTCACCGATCTCGGCCTCGAATGGCTGAAGTCCAAGCGGACCAAGGGCAAGCCCTTCGCGCTGATGGTCCATCACAAGGCGCCGCACCGCAACTGGATGCCACGGCTGCGCTATGTGCAGAAGTACAACCATGTGAACTTCCCGGTCCCGTCGACCTATTTCGACGATTATGCGGGCCGCATCCCTGCCGGAAAGCAGGAGATGAACATCTATCGCGACATGTATGAGGGCCACGACCTCAAGATGACCGTCGCGGCGGGATCGACCCGGCTGCGCTACAATCGCTGGCCCGGTGCGTTCGATCGGATGACCCCGGCACAGCGCGCGCAATGGAACCGGCTGTATCAGGCCGACAATGACGCGATGAACCGCGCCGACCTTGGCCCCCGCGACCTCGCGCTGTGGAAGTTCCAGCGGTACATGCGCGATTATATGGGCACGGTCGCGGCGGTGGACGACAGTGTCGGGCGGCTGCTCGACTATCTCGAAAGCAGCGGCCTGTCGAAGAACACCATCGTCGTATATACTTCAGATCAGGGCTTTTTCCTCGGCGAACATGGCTGGTTCGACAAGCGCTGGATGTATGAGGAATCCTTCCGCACCCCGCTGCTGATTCAATATCCCGGCCACATCCCGGCGGGGACGGTGGTGTCGCAGATGGTGCAGAATATCGACTATGCGCCGACCTTCCTCGATTATGCCGGGGTCGCGGTTCCGGATGCGATCCAGGGCCGATCGCTGCGCGCGGTGGCGGAGGGGAAGAAGGTCCGCGACTGGCGCACCAGCCTTTATTACCATTATTACGAATTCCCGGCCTTCCACTCGGTCCGCCCGCATTATGGCGTCCGTAGCGACCGCTACAAGCTGATGCGCTTCTACGGCGATATCGACACGTGGGAGTTCTACGACCTCAAGACCGACCCGCAGGAGATGCGTAACGCCATCGCCGACCCGCGCTACGCCGCGCAGATCGCGAAGATGAAGGTCGAGTTGCAGCGGCTGCGGACGCAATATCGCGACGATACGCCGCGTGCGAAACGGGGCGCCTGACCCGCTATCGTCACCCCGGGCTTGACCCGGGGCTCAGCCTCTACCCTGCGGCCAAGGCGGCGGTACCCCGGCTCAAGGCCGGGACGACGGTGCTGGTTCCTCGGGCGCAGCGATTGCCTTCACCGCCTCGACCACCACCACTCCGCCGCGCACATCCGCGATCCGCGCCTTGTCCCCGACGGCAAGGTCCGGGCCCTCCGCCGGCCATTCGCCATCGCCGACGCGCACCCGCCCGGTGCCGCCGCTGATCGGCTCGACCACGGTCACGCTCTGTCCGATCATCCGCGCGGCGCGGTTGTTGAGGTCGGGGTCGGCGCTCGGCACCGGGTTTGCGCCGTACCAGCGTTTGCCGACCAGCACCGCAACCGTCGACCAAGCCGCAAAGCTGATGAACTGCCCGATCGCGCCCAGCTCGGGAAAGAGCAGCGCCAGCACGCCCGTCGCCGCCGCGCCGAGTGCGAGGAAGGTCAGGTACACGCCGGGGATCATCAGCTCGCAGATTGCGAGCAATGCCGCGATGATCAGCCAGACGAACCCCGCCTGATCGGACAGCCAGTCGCTCATTCCTGCGTGCCGCCGAATGGCGACTGACGCACCCGCGCGGGCGGGGCGGGGGGCGCGGGCGGCGTGTCCTTGCCGCTCAGCGCTTCCTTGGCCAGTTCGCCGATGCCACCCAGCGTGCCGATCAACTGCGTCGCCTCGACCGGGAACAGGATCGTCTTGGCGTTCGGGCTGGTCGCGAACTTGCCGACCGCTTCGACATATTTCTGCGCGATGAAGTAGTTGAGCGACTGGGCCGACCCGCTTTCTACGGCTTGCGATACCAGCTCGGTCGCCTTCGCCTCGGCCTCCGCCGCACGCTCGCGCGCCTCGGCGTCGCGGAAGGCGGATTCCTTGCGACCCTCGGCCTCCAGAATGCGGGCCTGCTTCTGCCCCTCGGCGCGCAGGATCTCCGACGCGCGCGAGCCCTCGGCCTCCAGGATGTTGGCGCGCTTCTCGCGCTCGGCCTTCATCTGGCGGCCCATCGCGTTGACGATGTCGGCGGGCGGGCGGATGTCCTTGATCTCGACGCGGGTGATCTTGACCCCCCATGGCGTCGTCGCATGATCGACCACCGACAACAGCCGCGCATTGATCTCGTCGCGCTTGGACAGCGTCTCGTCGAGGTCCATCGACCCCATCACCGTGCGCAAATTGGTCGTCGTCAGCTGGAGCAGCGCGACATACAGGTCCGACACCTCATAGGCCGCCTTTGCCGCGTCGAGCACCTGGAAGAACACCACGCCATCGGTGGAGATCATCGCGTTGTCCTTGGTGATGATCTCCTGACCCGGAATATCGATCACCTGCTCCATCATGTTAACGCGGCGACCCACGCGATAGAAGAACGCCGGATAGAGGTTGAACCCCGGCTGCGCGACGGTGGTGAAGCGGCCGAAATGCTCGATCGTGTAATGATAGCCCTGGCGGACGATCTTGATGCTGGCGAACAGGTACATCAGCACCAGCACCATCAGGATGAAAAATGCGCCGACCGTCAGTTCCATCACGCGTCCCCTGGGTTTCCTAGTCCATCCGATCCTAGCATAGAGGGGCCATGAGCAAAGCGATTTACGCCCCGCCGCGCACCGCGCTGTTCCTGCCTGCGTCGAATGCCCGCGCGATCGAAAAGGCGAAAGCGTTGAGTGCTGACATGGTGATCCTCGACCTTGAGGATGCCGTGAAAGCGGAGGACAAGGAATCGGCGCGGGAGGCGGTGCGCGCGGTCGAAGGTTTTGGCGACCGCCCGTTCGGCGTCCGCGTCAACGCCAAGGACAGCGATCACTGGAAGGCCGACCTGAAGGCCGTCAAGAAATCCGCCGCGACCCATGTCATCGTGCCTAAGGTCGAGACGGCGGAGGCGATCACCTATGCCGCGCTCTACGCCGACCGGCCCGTGCTGGCGATGATCGAGACCGCGGCGGGGGTGATGAATGTCGGGCCGATCGCCAGCACTACCGGCTGGGGTGTCGAGCTGGCGGGTCTGATCGTCGGCACCAACGACCTTGCCGCGTCGCTGAAGCTGCCTCCGGCGGCGGGCCGCGCGCAGATGGCGCTGTCGCTGCAACTGGTGGTGCTGGCGGCGCGGGCGCGGGAATTGTGGGTGCTCGACGGCGTGTTCAACCGCCTCGACGATCCCGAGGGGCTGGCGGCCGAATGCGCCGAGGGCCGGCTGTTGGGCTTCGACGGTAAGAGTCTGATCCACCCCAACCAGATCGACATCGCCCGCGCCGCGTTCGACCCGACCGAAGCCGAACTGGACGAAGCGCGCGCGCTGGTCGCGGCGTTCACCGGCGGCGCGGAACGCTACAAGGACGCGATGATCGAGGAGATGCATGTCGACCGCGCCAAGGCGCTGCTGGCGCGGGCGGGCGGAAACAACTGATGGCAAAGGCGGATCGCCTGGCGAAGCTCGACGAACACCGGATCGAGCTGGAGGCCGAGTATCGCGCCGCGCTGATCAAGGCGCTTGAGGTGACTGCGGCCGGCCGCTGGGGCCTGTTCGGCCACAATGATGACCGCGTCAGCCGCGCTGCCGCCGCGCCGATGGTCGCCGAACTGACCGAATTGGGCAACGACATCAATGCGATGCGCGAGCGCCTGTCCATGCCGCCGTTCGACCTGCACGCCGAGTTTCTCGCGTCGCGCGGCAAGGTCGGTGCGCATGCGGTTGGCGAGCCCAAACAGGCGCTGCAATGGCTGCAAAAGCTGAGCGGCTGATGCTGCAACGCCGCACCCCCTAGCGCGCGTCACATAGCGCGGTTACATGGGCCGCCAATCTTCGACTCAGGACATTGGCGCACCCCATGGATATCCCCCTCGGCCTCACCTTCGACGACGTCCTGCTCTATCCGGGCGAGAGCGAGGTGCTGCCGAGCATGGCCGACACGCGCACCCGGGTGACCAAGTCGCTCGCGCTCAACATCCCGATCCTCTCCTCCGCGAT